>CAJPFN010000136.1 GCA_905339215.1 Rhizobiaceae bacterium | reverse complement strand
CGTCCAGATCGCCACGCAGCGTGGCGCCGTCGCCAGCGCCGATTTTTCCAGGCTGATGGTCAAGCGCCTGACGCATACCGGCTCGACGCTCAGGCCGCGCACGGTCGCCTTCAAGGGCGCCATCGCCGCCGCTCTCGAAGCCAATGTCTGGCCGCTGCTCGCCGACCGCAAGGTCGCCCCGGTCATGGACATGATCTTCCCGCTGAAGGAGGCCTGGCGGGCTCACGAGCGCATGGAGGAAGGCGAGCACGTCGGCAAGATCGTCCTCGACGTGGCGTAGGCGGGAGAGCGGATCGCGGTCGGGGGGCAAGGCAGGATTTCGCGCGCCTTCCGCCATGAACGCAGGACGATCGCATAGGGAAATTGCGACGTGTTTTTCCTGCAATACCCCCACCCCTGACCCCTCCCCTCAAGGGGGAGGGGGAGCTGCCGCGCGCCAAGTTCCCCTCCCCCTTGAGGGGAGGGGTCAGGGGTGGGGGTACCCCTCGGACGGGGCGGCCTACCCCTCCGCCACCGTCCCGTAGACGCCCCGCCACCAGAGATCGGTGAGCAGGTCGGCGATTCCCTCCTCGTCGGCGGCGAGATGCGCCAGCGCCGGGTCGCGGCGCAGGTAGACCTGGGTGAGGAACTCGTCGATCATGCCGCCGAGCGCGTAGGCCGCCGGCAGCAGTGCTTGCGGATCGGCTACCGCACCGCCCGCCTGCCGCGCGCGCCGGCGGGCGATCGCGGCGGCCATGCGTCCGTACCAGGCCCGGTTCAGTTCCCGGTAGGAGCGGGCGAAGGCCGATTCCGCGCCGTCCAACCCGATCAGGCAGCGCATCAGCGGTGCGTTTTCGCGAAACAGCCGCGCATAGGCGAGCGTCGTGCCCCGGACCCGCTCGCGCGAGCCGGTCTCGCCCTGGCGCGCCCCGGCGAGCCTGTCGCGCACATGCCCGGCAAAACTTTCGACCAGCGCTTCGGTCGCGGCCGGCAGGTCGTCGAAGTATCGGTAGAACGTGCCGTGGGCGAGGCCGGCGGCGCGGGTGACGTCGGCCACCTTCAGCGCGCCGCGCGGCGTTCCCGCGTTCAGCGCCGCCGCAATCGCGGCGAGCAGCTTCAGCCGCGTCCGCTCGGTCTTGCGCAGGCCCTCTTCGCCCGCCGCGGAAAGCAGCACGGCCGCGTATCCGTCCGCCTCCGCCAGCGTTGCGACCGCTCCTGTCGCTACCATCGTTTTCCTCCTGGACGGCCGCAGCGCCGGGTCCCCCCCGTTCTACGGGGGAAGGGGGTCCATGCGCAGCATGGTGGAGGGGGTGCCCGCCCGGCCGCAACGCTTCTCCGCACCCGGTCGGACAGCGACCTCTCGATACCCCCCGCCCTCCTAACGCAGGGCGTCGACCCCGCGTCGACGACATTGCAGCCCCCGTCTCCGCGTCGCTTCGCTCGCCGCCTCTCTCCCACCTTCGCGGGTGGAGAGGACGGACGCTAGGCCGGACGCCCGTCCTCTCCATCCGGAAAGGGTGGAGAGGTGGCGAGCGCAGCGAACCGGAGAGGGGGAAGGTGCTTTTCGTTGGCCCGAGTTGGCAGTCCCGCCTCCTGACGGCCCCATATTGACACGGTCGAAGGAAAATGAAAATGACTATGATATCATTTTCAGTTCGGATACGGCCCATGCTGATCGACCGCGCCGACTTCGCCGATCTCGGAGAGCTCGCCGCGCACCGCCAGCACCTGTGGGAGACGCAGCGCGATTACGTGGCGGCGCGTTCGCCCCTGCATCGCCGCGCCTGGGGCGCCGTGCGGCCGCCGCTGTCGCTGGAAGGCTTCGCCGACCTACCCCTGACCGACAAGGAGATGCTGCGCGAAAGCCAGCGGACCCATCCACCGTTCGGCGATTACCTCGCCGCCGATCCAACCACCGTGGCGCGCATCCACCGCACCTCCGGAACGACCGGAACCGCAATGAATCTGGCGCTTTCCTGGCGCGACGCCCACGAAACGGCAGTGGTTGGAGGGCGCGCACAGGCGGCGAGCGGCCTGGGGCCCGGCCACCGCGTCGTCCACTGCCTGAATTACCGCCTCTGGATGGGCGGCTACACCGACCATACGACACTCGAGGCGACCGGTGCGGCGGTCATCCCGTTCGGCGTCGGCGATACCCGGTTGCTGATCCGCACCATCCAGGAACTCGGCATCACCGCGATCTCCTGCACGCCCTCCTACCCGGCCGTGCTCGAGCGCACGATTGCCGAGCATTTTCCGGGACTTAGACCCCGCGACCTCGGTCTCAGACTCGGCCTGTTCGGCGGCGAGGCCGGCCTCGACAATCCCGAGTTCCGCCGCCGGCTGGAGGCGACGTGGGGCTTTGCCGTGCGCAACGCCAATTACGGCGTCACCGACGTCTTCTGCAATTTCGCCGGCCAGAGCGAGGTCGACAGCGATCTGCATTTCGTCGCCCTCGATATCCTTCATCCGGAGCTCATCGATCCAATGACCGCTGCCGTACTCCCGTGGCGGGAGGGAACGCGCGGCGAGCTCGTCCTCACCCATATGAGCCGCGAGTGCCAGCCGCTGGTGCGCTTCCGCACCGGCGACATCGTCGTCATCACCGGAACCGGCCGGGCCGCCTGCGGGCGCACCGCGCCGCGCTTCCGCGTCGTGGGCCGCAGCGACGACATGGTGGTGGTGCGCGGCATCAACGCCTTCCCGACCCAGGTCGCCGCGGTGCTCGGCCAGTTCGCCGCGCTGTCGGGCGAATACCGCATCGTGCTCGACGGACCGGGGCCCTACGACGTGCTCCCCGTCGAGATCGAGGTCGCGGAAAAAACCGTTGCGGAAGAAGGACTTGCGGCGGAGGTCGAAGCCCGGATCAAGCGCGACATCGGCATTTCCGCGCGCGTCTCGCTGCTGCCGTTCGCCGCGCTGCCGCGCACCGAAGGCAAGACCCGCAGGGTGATCAGGAGGAACTGACATGGCCGGAACCGTCATCTGCACCGACCTCGGCGACGGGGTGCGGCAGATATCGCTGAACCGCCCGGCGCGGCTCAACGCCATCGTGCCGGACCTGCTCGACGACCTCGTCGCCGCGCTCACCGAGGCCGACCGCGACGCGGCCGTGCGCGCGATCGTGCTCACCGGCGAGGGCCGCGCCTTCTGCTCCGGCGACGACTTGAAGGAGTTCTCCTCGCAAGCGACCGACGACGACGGCACCACCGCCTACGTCGAACGCATCCAGGACGTTACCCGCGCATTGGTGCTCGGCGACACGCCGGTGGTCGGCGCCATCCGCGGCTGGGCGGTCGGCGGCGGGCTCGAATGGGTGATCAACTGCGACTTCGCCGTCGCCGCCGAAGGCACCCGCTTCTTCTTTCCCGAAGTCTCTTGGGGCCTGTTCGTCACCGGCGGCGTCACCGAGATCCTGCCACGGCTGGTCGGACTGCAGCGGGCGCGCGACATGATCCTGTTCGGCGAGAAGTTCGACGCCCGCCAGGCGATGGAATGGGGCCTGCTCCGCGAGGTCGTCGCCGACGCCGACCTGCTGCCGCGGGCCACGGAGCTGGCAAGGCGCATCGCCGCGCTTCCGGTCGGGCCGGTCAGGGATCTCAAGCGCATCTTCGCCCGGCGCCACGGCGCCGGCCTCGAGGCGGCGATGGCTGCCGAGACGGCGGCGACCGTGCGCGGCTTCCTCGACCCGGAGACGGCGAAGCGCATCGCCTCGTTCGCCTGAGGCGGTTGCGCGCGGCCTCGCCGCGAGGGCGGTTCTTCGGTTCGACAACCGGGGTCGCGCCGCCCGACCAATTTCGTTGCGCATCCGCGCCCGAACGGCTATATGGGCCGTGATTTCCCAAACTTGGTGGTTCCATCCACCGCCCGCGCCAGGGACGCGGGCGAACGAGAGGATTTATCCAATGGCCAACACGCTGCTCATGCCCAAGGCGACCGCCGTCTGGCTGGTCGACAACACCGCGCTGTCCTTCGACCAGATCGCCCAGTTCTGCACCCTTCACCCGCTCGAGGTGAAGGCCATCGCCGACGGCGAATCGGCGCAGGGCATCAAGGGCATGGACCCGATCATGACCGGCCAGCTGACGCGCGAGGAGATCGCCCGCGGCGAGAAGGATCCGAACCATCGCCTGAAGCTGTCCGAGCCGAAGGTCCGCGTTCCGGAATCGAAGCGCAAGGGGCCGCGCTATACGCCGCTGTCCAAGCGCCAGGACCGGCCGAACGCCATCCTCTGGCTTGTGCGCAACCATCCCGAACTGAAGGACGCGCAGATCTCGCGCCTCGTCGGCACGACCAAGTCGACCATCGAGCAGATCCGCGAGCGCAAGCACTGGAACTCGTCGAACTTGCAACCGATGGATCCGGTGACGCTGGGCCTCTGTTCGCAGATCGACCTCGACCTCGAGGTTCAGCGCGCCTCGAGCGGCAAGCAGCCGGCCGCACCCGTCGGCGACACGCTGCTGCCTGCCTCGCTCACCGAGCGGCTGACGCCGGAGGCGGCGAAGCCGAAGCGCGAGGACGAGGAACTCGACGCCTCGAAGGTCTTCGCCAAGCTGTCGGCGCTGAAGGCGCGCACCGAGGACGACGAGGAATAGTCGGCAGCGCGTCTGCGCTTCGCGTCGTCCGGCGCGAAGTCCTCACGGTCGCCGAAGACCCTATCGGCGGAACGTCCGGTCGCCGGTCGGCGCCTCGTGCCGCTCGATGGTCCGGTAGTAGTCGGTGAGCTGCTTGCCGCGCTCCGGCCTGAAGGTCCGCCCGGCCGCCGTCACCTCGGCGATGCGGTCTATGCGGAAGGCGCGGAAGTCGTCGCGCATCTCGCACCAGGCGATCAGCGTCCACACCTTGCCCCAGAACCACAGGCCGAGCGGGCGCACGTCGCGCGCGCTCGATCGACCGGCCTCGTCGCGATAGTCGAGCGTGAGCACGTCGCGGCGCTCGACCGCGCGCTCAATCAGGTCGATGGCGACGCGCTCGGCGTCCGAGACCACCCACATCGGCGAGTGGATCTCCGTCCGGGCGATGCGGTCCTTTTCCGAATCGGGTAGCACGGCGCCAATCTTGACCAGCGCCTCCTCGGCGGCCCTTGCCATCGCCGCGCCGCCGAAGGCCCTGACCATCCGGGCGCCGGCGACCAGCGCCACGATTTCGTCGCGCGTGAACATCAGCGGCGGCAGGTCGAAACCTTCCCTCATCATGTAGCCGACGCCGGCCTCGCCATCGATCGGTACGCCGGTCGACTGCAGGTCGGCGATGTCGCGGTAGATGGTGCGCTCCGACACTTCCAGCCATGAGCCGAGCTTCTGCGCGGTGACGAGGCGCCCGCCGCGCAGGTGCTGGACGATCTGGAAGAGCCGGTCGGCGCGTCTCATTCGCTGGATCCGTCAGTTGAACAGGCCGAAGCTGTTGCCGTCAGGGTCGAGACAATAGACGAAACGCCCGGCGGGGATAGTCACGATCGGTGACACGACCGTTCCGCCATTGGCGGCGACACGTTCCATCGCCGTCTCGAGCGGCGCCGGCGCGGCGAGATGGATGGTGATGCCGGTGCCCGCGGCGGCGGGCTTGCCGGGATAGAGATGGCCGCTCACCGCTTTCTCGCTCGCCGCCGGGAAGGCGGACATGGGATTCGGCCCGCCGTCCTCATCCTTCAGTTCGTTGCCGAGCACGGCGGCGTAGAATGCCTTCGCCCGCGCCTGGTCGGCGACGGGAATCTCGAACCACACGGCGGCGTTCTCGGGGATGAATGTCGTCATTGCAGATGTCCTTCCTTCACGAGTTTGGCACGGTTCTCCTGACAACATTCTGTCAGGAGTGCTTTCTACTTGCGCGCTGCGGCATCGCGTCGAACGAACGCGTCCGGCCAGCCGATGTCCTTGCGGATCGAAGGCGGAAGGGCACTGATCTGTCGTTCGGTGCGGATGTCGTCGCGCAGCGTCCTGATCTTGCCGAGGTAGCGGCGGGCGATCTCAAGCGGGGTGAATGTGTCCATGGCGGCTCTCCTTCCTGTCAGGAAAGCACCATCGCACAGGCCTGCTGACAGCAGTCTGTCAGGACAAGGAGACGCCGTCCGGGACGTGCGGACGGCGGCCCGGAACGCGGGTTGAAGGCGGCGGCGCCAGGCCGCCGCGCTGGGTTCAAATGCCGATGCCGCGGTCGTTGAGGGCGGCGGTGATCTCGTCGAGGATCGCCGGATCGTCGATGGTGGCCGGCATCGCCCAGGCCTCCTTGTCGGCGATCTTCTGCATGGTGCCACGCAGGATCTTGCCCGAGCGGGTCTTCGGCAGGCGCTTGATGGTGACGACGAGCTTGAGCGCCGCGACGGGACCGATGCGCTCGCGCACCAGCGCTACGATCTCGCGCTCGATCGTGCCGATGTCCCGAGTTACGCCGGAATTGAGCACGACGAAGCCGCACGGCACCTGGCCCTTCATCTCGTCGTGGATGCCGATTACGGCGCACTCGGCGACGTCGGGATGCTCGGCGATCACCTCCTCCATGCCGCCCGTCGACAGGCGGTGGCCGGCGACGTTGATGATGTCGTCGGTGCGGGCCATGATGAACAGATAGTTTTCGGCGTCGATGAAGCCGGCATCGGCGGTCTTGTAGTAGCCGGGGAACTCCGACAGGTAGGAATCGATGAAGCGCTGGTCGGCGTTCCACAGGGTGGGCAGGCAGCCGGGCGGCAGCGGAAGCTTGACGACGACGTTGCCGAGCGTTCCCGCGGCGACAGGATGGCCGGCGTCGTCGAGCACCTGGACGTCGTAGCCCGGCATCGGCACGGCCGGCGAGCCGTACTTCACCGGCAGCATGCCCAGGCCCATCGGGTTGTTGGAGATCGGCGAACCGGTCTCGGTCTGCCACCAGTGGTCGATGACCGGCACGCCGAGCTGAGCCTCGGCCCACTTGATGGTCTCGGGGTCGGCGCGCTCTCCGGCGAGGAACAGGGTGCGAAAGCCCGACAGGTCGTACTTGCGCACGTACTCGCCCTTCGGATCCTCCTTCTTGATGGCGCGGAAGGCGGTCGGCGCCGTGAACAGCGCCGCCACCTTGTGCTCGGCGATCACGCGCCAGAACGTGCCGGCATCGGGCGTGCCGACCGGCTTGCCTTCGAACAGGATGGTGGTGCAGCCGGCGAGCAGCGGCGCGTAGACGATGTAGGAATGGCCGACGACCCAGCCGACGTCGGAGGCCGCCCAGAATACTTCGCCGGGCCTGACGCCATACTGGTTGCCCATCGACCAGTGCAGAGCCACCATGTGCCCGCCATTGTCGCGCACGACGCCCTTGGGCTGGCCAGTGGTGCCGGACGTATAGAGCACGTAGAGCGGGTCGGTCGCGGCGACCGGCACGCAGGGCACGTCGCGGCCGGCGGCCCTGGCCGCGGCGACTGCCTCGGCATAGTCGACGTCGCGGCCGGCGATCATGTCGCAGCCCTGCTGCGGGCGCTGCAGGATGATGCAGCGCTCCGGCTTGTGCCGGGCGAGCTCGATGGCGCCGTCGAGCAGCGGCTTGTAGGAGACGACGCGGCCGGGCTCGAGGCCGCAGGAGGCCGAGACGACCAGCTTCGGCGTGGAATCGTCGATGCGGGTCGCCAGTTCCTTGGCGGCGAATCCGCCGAAAACGACAGAATGGATGGCGCCGAGCCGCGCGCAGGCGAGCATGGCGAAGGCGGCCTCGGCGACCATCGGCATATATATGATGACGCGGTCGCCCTTGGCGACGCCCTGGTCCTGGAGCACGGCGGCGAGCGCTGTCACCTCGTCCTTCAGCTCGCGGTAGGTGAAGCGGCGCTGGGTGCCGGTGATGGCGCTGTCGTGGATCAACGCCGTCTGGTCGGCGCGGCCGCCGGCGACATGGCGGTCGACGGCGTTGTGGCAGGTATTGCACTCGGCGCCGGCGAACCAGCGGCCGTAGACGCCGGCATCGGCGTCGAACACCTTGTCCCAGCGCTTGAACCAGTCGATCGCCGAGGCGGCTTCGGCCCAGAAGCCTTCCGGATCGCGCTTCCAGCTCTCGTAGACCTGGTGATAGCGGCTCGTCATGGTCCTCGTCCTCCCCTTCCGCGCGGTGCCGTCGGCGTTTTAGGCCCGGTGCCCCCGTTCGTCCATGCGGCTTATGGCCTAACCCGGCCGGCGCACGGATGCACTTTGACATTGCCACCGCTGCCTGCTCAATGGCGCGATGTCCAAGGCGCTTTCGCTTGTCATCCTCGCCATCATGGCGATCCAGATCATCAAGCCGCTCGGCCTGCCGGGGCTCAGGCAACGCCGCGACTTCTGGAAGCTGGCGTTGGTCGCCATCGCCGCGATCGGGGTCACCGCCCTGCTTGGGCACGGTAGCTGAGGTGGGAGCGGCCGGCCGCGACACCGTCGCCTCATGCCTCGACAACCGAAGTCGCGTCCGGACACACCTTCGCCTCGCCACGCTGCCTTTCGGCCCTGGCCATTGACGAAGAGGCGGGAAGCGGGGCGCCTGGCCGTGCCTTCCGAAACTAAGATTGAGCGGCGCGACCTTCGCGCTCCGCCGGCGATTTTTCGGCCCGCTCCATCCTTATACCCGGTGACGCCTGTGCGGCCGCCTTCAGATCGGTCGCCGGTCGTCTGCATCAACACTCCTCCGGTTGTGTGCATTGCGGCGCACGTGGGGGTCCTTTTGCCCCCCTGGACGAACCGGAACAGACCCCCCCGGAGCCCACCGCCACGTTAGCGGACACCCGGAGGCACCGGTCCACCGCCAGGGGCGCAGTCCAGATGCGGGGATAAAATCGCGCCCTTTCGCCCTGCCGTGAAGAAATTTCCCCGCAAAATCAATCACCTGTCGTTCTTCCCGCGTCGATTTTTCCCTCCTAGAAAAGACCCGCCGTAGAATCGCCGCGGCTAACGGAGGCACCGGACATGGCGGGTGCGTTGCAGGGCAGGGGAACGCTTCAGGGCATCGCCCGGACGCTGCTCGCCCTGGCGATGCTCGCCGAACTCACCGCCGCCCGCTCCTTCCCCGTCCGCTTCATCGTGCTGGCAATTCTTTTCCGCGCCGAAGCGATCGCGCGCCGCTCCGTCGCCCGGGAGGCGGCGACACTGATCGCCGAGGCGATCGACGCCGGTTGTAACGTCCCCGACCTCGCCTGCCTCGACGAACCGGCCGGCCTGCACTACGGCGCCGCCGACGCAGGCCTGCTCGCGCTGCGCCTGCGAATCCTCGCCGCCGTGCTCGACATGTTCTCCGACGCGGAAGACATCGGTGACGACGGTTCCGCCGGGTTCTTCGACGACTGGTCCTGCGGCCGGCCTGCCGGCTCGCCCGCCGTCGCGGCAACCGGCGCCGGCGGAGCACCGCTCCCGCCGCTGCTGCTGCTCATCGTCCGCCGCCCCGCCGCGCGCCGCCCGTCCCGCCCGCCCTGACGACCCGTCATCCGTAGGAAACGCCTCTGATCCGCGAATCCGCCATGCCCTCCTGGGCACGTTCCCGCTTGTCCGCAAAAAAGAGCGCCGGCGCCCCCCTCATCCTTGAGCGCGAGCGAAGCGAGCCGCACCCTCATCGCCGACGCCTTGCCCTGATCCCGAGGTGCGGGCGAAGCGAACCCCGCCCCCATCGCCGTCCCCCCGCACTCATCCCGCAGCGCGAGCGGAGCGAGCCTCGAAGGAAGAGGGCGGGGCGCTCCTACCTTATGAGGATCGCCCTGAAATCGTTGACGTTCGTTCCCGTAGGTCCGGGCGAGAACAGGTCGTCCGTCGCGGCGAAGGCGGTGAACGCGTCGTTGCCGGCGAGCGCGGCCTTGGCGTCGACGCCCGCCCCCCGCAGGCGCGAAATCGAAGTGCCGTCGGCGAAAGCCCCGGCATTGTCCTCCGAGCCGTCGATGCCGTCGGTGTCGGCCGCGAGCGCATCGACGCCCGCCACGCCGTCGACGCCGAGCGCAAATGACAGCAGGAACTCGCTGTTGCGGCCGCCCCGACCCTTGCCGCGTAGGGTCACCGTCGTCTCGCCGCCCGAGAGCATCACCACCGGCTTCGCGAACGGCCGGTCTTTCGCCACCACCTCGCGGGCGATCGCGGCGTGCACGGAGCCGACGTCGCGCGCCTCGCCCTCGATGGAGTCGGAGAGGATCACCGCTGCGATGCCGCGCGCCTTCGCCGCCTCCGCCGCGGCCTCCAGCGACAGCGCCGCCGAGGCAATGACCGAGACGGTGTTTCGGGAAAAGCGCGGATCGCCGGGCCGCGGCGCTTCGGCCGCCGGCGAGGCGAGATGCGCCATGACGGCGGCCGGCAGCTTCATGGAATACGTCTCGACGATGGCGAGCGCGTCCTCGCGCGTCGTGGCGTCGGGCACGGTCGGACCGGACGCCACCAGCGCCGGGTCGTCGCCGGGTATGTCGGAGACGACCAGCGAGACGACGCGCGCCGGGTATGCAGCGGCGGCGAGCCGGCCGCCCTTGATCGCCGAGACGTGCTTGCGCACGGCGTTCATCGCCGCGATCGGCGCGCCCGAGGCGAGCAGGGCGCGGTTCACCGCGATCTCGTCGTCGAGCGTCAGGCTTCCCGCCGGCGCCGGCAACAGCGCGGAGCCGCCTCCGCAGATCAGCGCCACGACGAGGTCGTCCGCGGAAAGGCCGGCAACCCGCTCCATCAGCCGGCGCGCCGCGGCCAGCCCGGCCTGGTCGGGCACCGGATGCGCGGCCTCGATCACTTCGATTCGATCGCAGGGTGCCGCGTACCCGTACCGGGTCACCACGGTGCCTTCGAGCGGCCCGTCCCAGGCCTTCTCGAACGCCGCGGCCATCTGCGCCGCGCCCTTGCCGGCGCCGACCACGATCGTGCGCCCCTTCGGCCGCGGCGGCAGGTGGTCCCTGATGGTGACCTGCGGATCGGCCGCGGCGACGGCTGCGTCAAAGAGCGAGGCGAGGAAGGCCTTCGCGTCGAACCGGTTCATCTCGTCCCTCCCCCGTCGCGGCGCAGCGAAGCCGCCTGCGGCGCGACGTCTATACCGTCGCCGAGGCGAGCCCGTCGAGTACGCTCTTCGCCGGCCGCCCCGACACGTAGGTCTCGACCACGGCGCGGTCGTCGCCCAGCGTTTGCAGCAGGAACAGCTCCTCGGCAAGGGTGGCGATGCGCTCGCGGCGGATGCGCATCGCCGGCGTCGCCCCGGAATCGAGCACGACGAGGTCGGCGTCGCTGCCTTCTTCCAGCGTTCCGATGCGGTCGGCAAGCGAAAGCGACTCGGCATTGCCGCGCGTCGCCTGCCAGAACGAGCCGAGCGGGTCGAGCTTTTCGCCGGAGAGCGCGATCACCTTGTAGCCCTCGTCCATGGTGCGCAGCATCGAATAGTTGGTGCCGCCGCCGACGTCGGTCGCGATTCCCGTGCGCAGCGGCCGGCCGCGCCGCCGGTAGCGCTGGTAGTCGAACAGGCCGGAGCCGAGGAAGATGTTCGACGTCGGGCAGAACACGGCGACCGAGCCGCTTTCGGCGAGCGCGTCCGCCTCGCGCTCGGAAAGGTGGATGCAGTGGCCGAACAGGGCGCGCCGGCCGAGCAGCCCGTAGCGCTCGTAGACGTCCGTGTAGTCCCGCGCCTCAGGGTAGAGCTCCAGCGTGAAGGCGATCTCGGCGTGGTTTTCCGAAAGGTGCGTCTGCATGTGCAGGCCGGGATGCTCGCGCATCAGTTCACCCGCCACCTCCATCTGCTCCGGCGTCGAGGTGATGGCGAAGCGCGGCGTGATCGCGTAGTGCTGGCGGCCCTTGCCGTGCCATGCGGCGATCAGCGCGCTTGTGTCGTCATAGGCCGATTGCGGCGTGTCGCGCAGCCCGTCCGGCGCGTTGCGGTCCATCATCACCTTGCCGGCGACGGTCAGCATGTCGCGCGCATGTGCCGCGGCGAAGAAGGCTTCGGCCGAGGCCCGGTGCACCGAGCAGTAGGCGGCGACCGTGGTCGTCCCCTGGCGGATGAGCTCGTCGAGGAACAGGCCGGCGATGCGTCGCGCGTGGTCCGGGTCGGAAAAGCGCGTCTCTTCCGGGAAGGTGTACTTGTTCAGCCAGTCGAGCAGTTCGGCGCCGTAGCTGGCGATCACCTGCATCTGCGGCATGTGCGCGTGGGTATCGATCAGGCCCGGCAGGATCAGGTTCGGCCGGTGGTCGATGATCTCGACGTCGGCGTCGGCTCGGGCCTCCACCTCGTCATAGCTGCCGGCGGCGGCGATCCGCCCGCCGTCGAGGAGCAGCCCGCCGTCTTCTTCGTAGCGCAGCGCCGAGAGGTCATCGACGCCCTCCGGTCGCCTGAGGAAGGTGAGCGTGCGCCCGCGCAGCAGGAGCCGCGTCATTGCGCGCGCGCCTCTTCGTACCAGGCGACGATCAGGGCGCGTTCCTCCGGCGTGACGAAGGTGACGTTGCCGGGGGGCATGGCATGACTGCGCCCGGCCTGCAGGTAGATTTCCCGCGCGTGCTCGGCGATCGCCTCGTCGGTCTCCAGCACGACGTCCTTCGGCGCGTGGTAGATGCCCTCGTAGCCCGGCTCGGCGGCGTGGCACATGGCGCAGCGGCCGAGCACGGTGTCGCGCACCGCGGGGAAGTGGCTGGAAGCGATGAAGGCTCCTCCCGCCGCCGACACCTTCGGCTCGCCGGTGAGCGCCTTCGGCACGGTCGACAGCCAGATGACGACGACGAACAGCACCGCCGCGGCGAGCCAGGTCCAGGTCGGATTGCCCTTCCTGGCGTGTACCGTGTTGAAGTAGTGGCGGATCAGCACGCCGATGATGAAGATGATCGAGGCGATGATCCAGTTGTACTCGGTCGCAAACGCGAGCGGGTAGTGGTTGGAGAGCATCAGGAACACGACCGGCAGCGTCAGGTAGTTGTTGTGCAGCGACCGGGTCTTGGCGATCTTGCCGTATTTCGGGTCGGGCTTGCGGCCGGCGATCAGGTCGGCGACCACGATTTTCTGGTTGGGGATGATCACCATGAACACGTTGGCCGACATGATCGTCGCGGTGAAGGCGCCGAGATGCAGGAAGGCCGCCCGGCCGGTGAACAGCTGCGTGTAGCCCCAGGCCATCGCCACCAGGATGGCGTAGAGCACCAGCATCAGCGTCGTGTCGTTGCCGCCGAGCGGCGACTTGCACAGCAGGTCGTAGAGGATCCAGCCCAGCGCGATCGAGGCGA
>CAJPFN010000135.1 GCA_905339215.1 Rhizobiaceae bacterium | reverse complement strand
ATTCATGGGCGGGACCATGCATATAGAGTTCACTGACAACTTTGATTTGGGTCAAAGAGAATGTCCCTTTTGGGGCGCGCCGGACCTTTCGCCGCAGGATGGCCTCCCTTCCTTGATCTGGATCAGCGACGGGACTCCGTGACAGGATCATGAAGGGGCACAATTTGGGGATACTTTCGGTGAGACTGACGAAATTTTCCGACTATGCGCTGCGGGCACTGATCTTCGCGGCGAGCACGGATCGCTTGGCCACGATCGAAGAGACCGCCGACATCTACGGGATTTCGCGCGCCCACCTGAAGAAGGTGGTGATGATCCTCACTCATCAGGGCTTCCTGAAAGGAGTCCGCGGGCGCCTCGGCGGCTACACGCTCGGACGCCCACCGCAGGAGATCAACCTTGGTGCCGTGCTTCGCGCGACGGAAGCCGATTTCCAGTTGGTCGAGTGCTTCGGGCCGGATAACCGGTGCCGGATCTCGCGCACCTGCCGCCTCGCCGGTATTGCCAACGAGGCGCTGGCGGCCTTCGTCTCGACATTCGACCGCTACACCCTTGCCGACGTCCTGGTCCGCCACGATCATCTGCTGAGCCCTGCCACGGATGTGCAGCCGGCCCGGGGACCCTACCTGCCGACGACGGGCGCGCCGGCCTGACCGGTTCGCGCCGCGCTCCGGCGCCGACGGCCTCTCGACCGTGCCGAAGCGACGCACGCAGGCAGTGCGGGTGCCGACCGAAAGCTTGTCTTAAACCTCTTCTGGTATTCGGCGAAGCATACCACCGGACCGTGCAGGAACGCATGGCATGAACTCCGAAGAAGGCGACAGTATCCTCGCGAGTTACCGCTACATTCCAGCGCTCGTCGCGGGGATCTATGCGGTCGGTAGCCTGCTGTGGATCCTCTTCAGCGACCGGGTCGTGGCCGATCTGTTCAGGGACGAACGGACCTATCATCAGGTCCAGACCTACAAGGGCTTGTTCTTCATCAGTGTCTCTTCACTGCTGATCTTCGGCCTGCTGCGCTGGGCCTGGAAGGACATCCTTGCCGCCTATCGCACGGCACGCGAGAGCGAACGGCGCCTGCAACTTGCCCTGGCGAGCGCCGACGGCGGTGTCTGGGCGATCGACCTTGCCAAGGGCGAGGAGACTATCGACTACGTTTCTCCGGGCCTTCTCGCGCCTCTCGGGCTCCCCTCCGGACACCGGTTGTCCATGGCCGAGCTTCACGCGCGCACGCACCCCGACGATATCGCGCAAGTCGATTCCAGCATCGATTTCGCCATCGCGTCGGGCGGACGGCATATCCATGACGTGCGCTACCGCGTGCGCGCCGACGACGGCGCCTATCGCTGGTTCCACAGCCGCGGCAGCCTTGTCGTCGAGGATGGCGGCAAGACACGCCGGCTGATCGGCGTATCCTTCGACATCACCGCGCAGACCGAGGCCGAGGAACTCGTCCGCCAGCTCCTCCGCTACGACCCGGCGACCGGCCTGGCGAAGCCCGCCACCCTGATCGACGACATTGCGGTCACGCTGGAAAAGCGCGACGGCGCGCAAGCTTTCGCCATCCTGCAGGTGAGGATTCGCGACATCGAGCAGTTCGTCGGCGAAGCGGGCAGCGCCGAGGCGGAACTGATCGCCCAGGCCGTTGCCGATCGGCTGCGCAGCGCGGCAACCGCCGGCATCCTCGCCGCACGCATCGCCGGGGATACGTTCGCGTTGGCCACCCCTGCGCGCGCCTCCGGCGAAGCAGTGGATATCCTTTCGAGGACATTCGACCAGGTCTTCCAGGTCCCGATTCCTGCCAAAGGCAGCGAGATCCGTCTCCGTGTTGCTGCCGGCGGCGCCCTCTTTCCGCAGGATGGCCGCGATGCCGGCGAACTGCTGCGTAAGAGCGGGCACGCCCTGCTCGCCGCTGTCGCGGCGACCGATACATCGATCGCATGGTTCACCAGCGGTCTCGACGCCGAGCACCGCAGGCGGGGGGAGCGCCTGCGCGACCTCGGCATGGCGGTTGAAAAGGGCGAAATCAGCGTCGTCTACCAGCCGCTCATCGATCTCCGGACAGGACGCACTGCCGGCTTCGAAGCCCTGGCGCGGTGGTCAAGGCCGGTCGAAGGCGCGGTCCCACCGACGGAATTCATCCCGCTGGCCGAGCAGTTCGGCCACATCAAGGGAATCGGCGAGTTCATCCTCCGCCAGGCCTGCACCGCCGCAGCACGCTGGCGCGGAACGGACGGACGGACGCCCTTCGTTGCCGTGAACGTCTCGACCATGCAGCTCGACGACCCGGCGTTCCCCGCCACCGTCGCGCGCATCCTCGCCGAGACCGGCCTCGAACCGTCGCGGCTCGAGATCGAGATTACCGAAAGCGTGATCATCAGGGATCCGCAACTCGCCATTCACCGGCTCGAGGCGCTGCGCCGCCTCGGTGTCACTATCGCCATCGACGACTTCGGCACCGGCTATTCCTCCCTCGCCATGCTGAGCCGGCTGCCGGTAACCAGACTGAAGATCGATCGATCGCTCGTCACAGGCTTCGGCGAAAGCCGCAGCAGCTCGGGCATCGTCTCCATGATCATCGATCTTTGCCGCCACCTCGACCTGGTGGTTACAGCCGAGGGCGTCGAGACCGACACTCAGGCCAAGGCGCTTGCCAGGGCCGGCATCGACCTCGGCCAGGGATTTGTCTTCAGCCGGCCGGTCGTAGGCGAAGACGCCGAAAAGCTCGTCTCCCGCAGCTGGATACCAGCAGAATCGCGCCGCGCCAGCGCGTGACGTCGGCGGGGCGGCTAGGCCGCCCCGCTTGCCGACTTCAGGCGTCGACGCTCATGCACAGGTACTTGATCTCCAGATAGTCGTCGATGCCGTACTTCGATCCCTCGCGGCCGAGGCCGGACGACTTGATGCCGCCGAACGGAACCTCGGCCGTCGAGATCAGGCCGGTGTTGATGCCGACCATTCCGTATTCCAGCGCCTCCGAGACCTTCCAGACGCGGCTGAGGTCCCGCGCGTAGAAGTAGGAAGCCAGCCCGAACTCGGTGTCGTTGGCCATCTCGATAGCGTCGTCGACCGTATCGAAAGCGATCAGCGGCGCCACCGGGCCAAAAGTCTCCTCGGAAAGGATCTTCATTCCGGGCTTCACGTCGGCGAGAACGGTCGGCTGGTAAAAGGTGCCGCCGAGGTCGGAGCGCGCGCCGCCGGTGAGCACGCGGGCGCCCTTGGAAAGCGCGTCGGAGACATGCTCCTCGACCTTGGCAAGGCCCGCCGCGTCGATCAGCGGCCCGATGTTGACGCCGGCTTCCGCACCGTTGCCGACGCGCAGCGCCGCGGTCGCGGCAGCAAGTTTCGCCGCGAACTGCTCCAGCACGCCGCGCTGGACGTAGATGCGGTTGGCGCATACGCAGGTCTGGCCCGAATTGCGGTACTTCGCGATAAGGGCGCCCTCCACCGCCTTGTCGAGGTCGGCGTCGTCGAAGACGATGAACGGCGCGTTGCCGCCGAGTTCCAGGGACAGCTTCTTGATGTCGTGGGCGCACTGGCGCATCAGGATGCGGCCGACTTCCGTCGAGCCGGTGAAGGTCAACTTGCGCACCTTGGGGTTGGTGCAGAGCTCGAGGCCAAGGCCTTTCGAGTCGGTCCCCGTGACGATCGAGAGCACGCCCGCCGGCACCCCTGCCCGCTCGGCGAGAGCGGCCATGGCCAGCGCCGAGAGCGGCGTCTTCTCCGCCGGTCGGCCGACGAAGGCGCAGCCCGAGGCCAGCGCCGGCCCGACCTTGCGGGCGATCATGGCGTTGGGGAAGTTCCACGGCGTAATCGAGCCGACGACGCCAATCGGCTGCTTGAGGACGATGATGCGCTTGTCTTCCTGGTGGCCGGGGATGACGTCGCCATAGACGCGCCGCGCTTCCTCCGCAAACCACTGGATGAAGCTCGCGCCGTAGGCGATCTCGCCCTTCGCTTCGGCGAGCGGCTTGCCCATCTCGGCGGTGAGGATCTTCGCCAGGTCGTCGGCGTTCTCCAACATCAGCGACTGCCAGCGCAGGAGTATCGCGCAGCGGTCCTTGGCCGTACGCCGGGCCCAGGCCTTCTGCGCCGCATAGGCGGCGTCGATCGCCCCGCGCATGTCGTCGACGCCCATGTCGGCGACCTTTACGATCTCCTCGCCGGTCGCCGGGTTCTTCACTGCGAACTGGCGTGCGCCGGTTTCCCATTTGCCGGCGACGAAAGCGCGCGATTCGAGAAGGGTCGGATCCTTGAGTTCAAGTGTCATGATGGTGTCCTTTGGGTGTCCGGGATCAGTAGGCCGCCTGGTAGATGGCGAGCGCGTCGCTCTCCGCCACCGGGCGTGGATTGTTCACGAGCAGTCGAGTCTGGTTCATTGCGTCGCGCGCCAGCATAGGCAGCGCGTCGGCCTCGATCTTCATGTCGCGGAGCCTTTGCGGCAGGCCGCAGTCGCGCGATAGCGCCGCCAACCGCTCGGCGAAGGCGGCGGCGCGCTCCTGGCCTTCCAGCGCAGCGAGTTCGGGAAAGGCGTGCGGCGCCATTTCGGCATAGGCGCCAGGCGCCGTCACCGCGTTGAAGCGCAGCACGTGCGGCAGCACCAGCGCGTTCGAGAGCCCGTGCGGGATGTGGTAGTGCCCGCCCAGCGGATAGGCGAGCGCGTGAACGGCGGCGACCGGCGAGTTGGCGAAGGCCTGCCCGGCGAGCATCGAGCCGAGCAGCATGTCCGCGCGCGCCTCGGCGTTCCTGCCGTCGTGCACGGCCGTCAGGATGGCGCCGCCCATCAGGCGGAGCGCCTGAAGCGCCAGCGTGCGCGAGATCGGGTTGTTGTTGGCGCTGGCCGAGGCGTAGGCCTCGATCGCGTGAACCATGGCGTCGATGCCGGTGGCGGCGGTGACATGCGGCGGCAGGCCGAGCGTCAGTTCGGGGTCGAGCAGCGCGACGTCGGGGATCAGCACCGGCGAGACGACGCCCATCTTCTCCGCCGTGCCGGTGGTGACGATCGAGATCGGCGTCACCTCCGAGCCGGTTCCCGATGTCGTCGGCACCAGGATCAGCGGCAGGCGCGGCCCCGTCGCCTTGCCGACGCCGTAGACGTCCTTCAGCGCTTCGCGGCCGGGCGACAGCAGTGCCACCAGCTTGGCGACGTCGAGCGAGGAGCCGCCGCCGAGCCCGATCACGCCCTCCGCGCCGGCGCCCCGCGCCGTTTCTGTCGCGGCATGGATGACGGCCTCCGGCGGATCGGCCTTGACCTCGGCATACAGCGTCGCCTCGACGTCCGCCGCGGAGAGGATGCCGAGCGCGCGCTCGACGATGCCAGTCGACATCATGCCCGGGTCGGTGACGACGAGGACGCGCGTACCGATCTGGGTGCGCACGATCTCGCCGAGCCGCGCCAGCACGCCGCTGCCGAACTGAATGCTCTTGGTCGTGTTGAAGGTGAAGGGGGCCGTCATTGGTCTTCCTCTCCCTGCCGCCCGTAGCCGCTCGGCCCTCTCGGCGCGACGGCTTTCGGCCCATTCGTTTCCGGTGTCCCGCGGACGCCAAAGTCGGATGGGAATGTTCAATTAGCTGAACTAATTTCACTGGACGGAACGCTAATCGCCATGCTAGACGCCTGTCAAGGTGGAGTGCCGTCGCAGGGCGCTTTGCGCAGGTTACCGCGGCGGCGCGCGAGGGAACCCGATGGAACGAGAGGTGGACCGGTCGAAACTCGTCCCCGCCCTCGAGCGGGGGGTGCGCATTCTCGATTTCGCCGCGCGATCCAGGACCTATCCGACGCTCACCGAAATCGCCCGCCATCTCGGCATCGCCAAGAGTTCGGCGCATACGCTGTGCAACACGCTCGTCCAGCTCGAGTTGCTCATCCGTCGCCCGGACCAGAGCTACCAACTCGGCCCGCACGTCATGCGCTGGTCGAACGCCTTCACCGAGCAGTCCGACGTCGCCGCCGAGTTCGCCTCGATTTGGGACAAGGAGACCGAGCTACCGGGTGCGACCATCACGCTCACGGTGCTCGAGGGTGCGGAGGTCGTCTACATTGCGGCGCGAAACTCCGCCGTTTCCCACTCGCTAATCGAGTTCCGTGCCGGGATGCGTCTGCCCGCCGCCTTCACCGCCACGGGAAAATCCTTCCTCAGCCACATGAGTGACTTCGAGGTCCGTCGGCTGTACGCCGACGGCCTGCCCGCGCCGCGCACGCCGAAGAGCGTCCGCACGCTCGACGCGCTGATCGGCGAACTGCACGCGATCCGCCGGGTCGGCTATTCGGTAGACGACGAGCAAGTCGCCGAGGGCATCGTCTGCTATGGCGCCGCCGTGCTCGATTCGCGCAACCGTCCCATCGCCGGCGTTGCCGTCAGCCTGCCGGTCGATGACGTCAGCAACGCGAGGCGCGAGCAGATCATCGCCAACGTCCGCCGCATCGCCACGCGGCTCTCGCACCGCATGGGCGCCGATATCGTGTCCGGGCGCACGAAATATGAGCGCGGGCATTCCGGTCTCAGCCGATCCTGAGGTAACCGCTTGGTGCGAAACCATCGAAAGCGTCGCAGAATCAGTCGACTACGGGTCACGCCGGTTTCTTACGGCCGGTTCAAGAAAATAGCGCGATTCCTATAGACGGCGCTCCAATCCCGTCCGCAGATCAACGCGCCGGATAGCGCTGGCGGCTCGCTGGACCCACATGTTGTCCGGACCGAGATAAGGTCTACGTGCGAAGGGGCAGATCGCGATATAGGGGGGCGGCGACCGGCAGGAATTGCGCGCCCTTCTTCGCCAGGAAGGCCGAAAACGCGGCCATCACGGGCGTTTCGTTGCGATCGGCGCGCGCAACGCCGAACCACTGCCGACGGATCGGTGTGCCTTCCACGTCGAGTATCACCAGCCGCCCGGACTGCACCTCGGCTTCGATGGTGTGGGCCGAGATAAACGCGACGCCCAGCCCCGCCATGACAGCCTGCTTGATGGTTTCGTTCGATCCCATCTCGACACCGATATTGTCCAGCTTGGCTGACACGCGGGCGAAGAAGATCTCCAGTGAGATGCGCGTCCCAGAACCCGGCTCGCGCACGAGAAATTTCTCAGCCGCGATCCGCTCGCACGACACTTCGCGCTTGCCCGCCAGCGGATGATCCGGAGGCGCGACGATAACCAGCGGGTGGTCGCCAAACACCTGCGCGCGCACCGGCACGTCCTTGGGCGGCCGTCCCATCAGGGCGATGTCGACGGCATGGGCGTCGAGCGCCTGGATGATCTCGGCGCGGTTGCCCACTTTGAGGTCGATCTCCAGTCCAGGGTGTTCCCGCCCGAAAGCGGCAATGATCCTCGGCGCAAAGTATTTCGCCGTCGACACGACGCCAAGGCGAAGATGACCGCGGGTCAGGCCCTTCAGCCCGCCGATCCGGTCCGACAGAAGGAGAAGTTGCTCTTCGATCGCCCGCGCCGCCTCGATGGCGGCGTGCCCTGCGGCAGTCGGACGCATCCCGTCGGAGAGGCGGTCGAAAAGGGCTATGCCCAGTTCATCCTCGATCGCCTGGATCTGCAGCGTCACAGCCGGCGCAGTCAGACCCAACTGCTTGGCCGCGCTGACAATTTTCCCGTCAACGGCGATGCGCGCCACCGCACGGAGCTGTCGGAGAGTGACGTTCTTCATTTCTTATGCTTAGGAAAATTTATTCCGTAAGTAAATACATTGAATTTTCCTTATTCAATCGGATGTGGTCGGGTGACCCCGGATCGTGACGCCAACTGAAGGAGGAGCCGGTGTCCGCATCAACGCTCGACGCCTATCTGAACTCGCAGTCGCCTGATCGCGCTGCAGTCTCGGAGACGGTTCGTTTCCTCGCAACGGCCGCGATGGCTACCCGCTCGCTGATCGCGCAATCCTCCGCCAGCGCCCTGGGCGCGGCTGCAGGTGGCCGCAACGCAGATGGGGACTTCCAGCGCCATCTCGATGTCAGCGCGGACGAGGCGTTCCTCGCTGCCGCTCGGCAGGCGGGGGTCCGCTACTATTGCTCGGAGGAGATCGACAGCGCCGTCGACCTCAACGGCCCCCAGCAGCTCGCACTCGCTATCGACCCGCTAGACGGCTCATCCAATATCGACACCAACGTTTCCATCGGAACGATCTTCTCCATCCTGCCGGCCCGGGCAGGCGAGCCGGCGGAAAGCTTCCTGCAACCAGGAAGAAACCAGCTGGCGGCGGGCTTCTTCATCTACGGTCCACAACTCGCGCTCGCGCTCACGTTCGGCGCCGGAACCCGCATCTTCGTCCATTCGCCACGCCTTGGAACCTTCGTCGAAGCGGTGCGGCCGTCGATTGCGGAAAAGACCGACGAATTCGCGATCAACGCATCGAACTACCGCCACTGGGACGATGCCGTGCGCCTCTACGTCGACGATTGCCTCAAGGGCTCGGCCGGGCCGCGCGAAAAAGATTTCAACATGCGCTGGATCGCCTCGATGGTCGCCGACGCCTACCGGATTCTGATCCGCGGCGGTGTGTTTCTCTATCCGGGCGACTCCCGGCGAGGCTACGCCAACGGCCGGCTCCGCCTGATCTACGAGGCTAACCCGATCGCTATGCTCATCGAACAGGCGGGCGGTGCTGCAACCGACGGCATCAGCGCGATTCTCGACCTGGCGCCCTCTTCGTTGCACCAGCGCACACCGCTCGTGTTCGGCGCGGCGCGGGAAGTGGCGCGCATCGGCCGCTATCACACCGAGCCCAGTGTCATCGCCGAGCGTTCGCCGCTGTTCGGCAATCGTGGCCTCTTCCGGGCGTGAGGAACGAACGTGTCCGCCAAGCACCCCATCATTTCGATCACCGGCTCGTCAGGCGCCGGAACCACTTCGGTCAAGCGCATCTTCGAGCAGATCTTCCGGCGCGAGAAGGTCGAGGCGGCCTTCATCGAGGGTGACGCCTTTCACCGCTACGACCGCGCGGCGATGAAGGAGAAGGTCGCGGAGGAGGAACGCAAGGGCAATCCGAACTTCACCCATTTCAACGCCGACGCCAACGAACTGGAAACCCTGGACGAGGTCTTCGCCGAGTATGGCCGCAAGGGCACAGGGCGCACCCGCACCTACGTCCACGATGACGAGGAGGCGGCGATCTACGGCTGCGCTCCGGGTACGTTCACGCCCTGGCGGGACTTCGATTCCAGCGACCTCCTGTTTTACGAAGGCCTGCACGGCTGCGCCGTCACCGACAAGGTGGACCTCGCCAGGCATGCAGATCTCAAGATCGGTGTCGTGCCGGTCATCAACCTCGAGTGGATCCAGAAGATCCACCGCGACCGCTCGACGCGGGGCTATTCGACCGAAGCGGTCATGGACGTCATCCTGCGGCGAATGCCGGACTACGTCCGCCACATCGTGCCCCAGTTCGCGCTGACCAACATCAATTTCCAGCGCGTGCCGATCGTCGACACGTCGAACCCGTTCATTGCCCGCTGGATCCCGACGCCGGACGAATCGATGCTGGTCATCCGCTTCGCCAATCCGCGCGGCATCGATTTCCCCTACCTGCTTTCGATGATCAACAACTCGTTCATGAGCCGGGCGAACTCGATCGTGGTGCCGGGCAACAAGCTCGACCTCGCGATGCAGCTCATCCTGACGCCGCTCATCCTTCAGCTCATCGAACGCCGCCGGCGGTTGACCTAGGGGGTCGGAGATGAACATTCAGCCCACAACGCTCTCCCCCGCCCGCGCCATCGAGGCGAGGATGGCAGACGCCATCCGCGCGCTGGCGATGGACGCGGTGCAGAAGGCGAACTCCGGTCATCCCGGCATGCCGATGGGCATGGCCGACGTGGCGACCGTGCTCTTCAACCGCTTCATCCGCATCGATCCCTCCGTTCCCGCATGGCCGGACCGCGACCGCTTCGTCCTATCCGCGGGACACGGGTCAATGCTGCTCTACGCAATTCACCACCTGCTCGGCTATGCCGACATGCCGATCGAGGAGTTGAAGCGCTTTCGCCAACTCGGCAGCAGCACCGCCGGACATCCCGAATACGGCCATGCATTCGGCATCGAAACGACGACCGGCCCGCTCGGCCAGGGAATCTCCACCGCGGTCGGGATGGCGCTGGCCGAGCGCATGATGGCCGCCCGTTACGGCGCGCGCCTCGTCGATCACCACACCTATGTGATCGCCGGCGATGGCTGTCTCCAGGAGGGGATCAGTCATGAAGCGATCGACCTTGCGGGGCATTTGAAGCTCGGCAGGCTGATCGTGCTCTGGGACGACAACCACATTTCCATTGACGGCGCGACCTCGCTCTCGACTTCCATGGACCAGCGGAAGCGCTTCAAGGCCGCGGGCTGGCACACGCAGGCAGTCGACGGACATGACCGCGAGGCCGTCGCAACGGCGATCGAGGTGGCGAGGCGTTCGAACCGGCCCTCGCTGATCGCTTGCCGCACCACTATCGGCAAAGGCGCGCCCAATCTGCAGGGCTCGGAGAAGACCCATGGTGCGCCGCTGGGCGAGGCGGAGATCGCCGCCGCGCGCGCAAACCTTGGCTGGACCAGTCCACCGTTCGAGATACCCGCGGATATCGCGTCCGAATGGCGCAAGGTCGCGGAGCGCGGCGCGGCCGACCGTCGCCAGTGGGACGAGCGTCTCGCCGCCTCGCCGCGCCGCAAGGCCTTCGAGGCGGCGCTCTCAGGAGCGCTCACCCCTCGGCTCTCGCGTCGCCTCGCCGCGTTCCGCAAGGAGCACGTGGAAAAGGCGACAAAGGTCGCAACCCGGAAGGCGTCGGAGATGGCGCTGTGCGTCATCAACGAGACGACGCCCCTCACCGTCGGCGGCTCGGCCGATCTGACCCACTCCAACCTGACGATCACGCCCGGGCTCGGACCGGTCGAACCGGGCAGGTTCAAGGGCCGCTACATCCACTACGGCATACGCGAACATGGCATGGCCGCGGCCATGAACGGGATCGCGCTGCATGGTGGATTCATCCCTTACGGCGGCACCTTCCTCGTCTTCGCCGACTATGCGCGCGGCGCGATCCGTTTGTCCGCGTTGATGAGCCAGCGCGTCATCTACGTTTTCACCCACGACTCGATCGGATTGGGCGAAGACGGCCCGACGCACCAGCCGATCGAGCATCTGGCCATGTTGCGCGCCACGCCGAATTTCAGGGTGTTCCGGCCCGCCGACATCGTCGAGACCGCCGAATGCTGGGAATGCGCCCTCTCCGCATCCGGCCCGAGCGCGCTGATCCTGTCGCGCCAGGCGCTGCCGATGCTGCGCGCCTCCCATGGCAGCGCGCCGCTGTCCGCCCGGGGCGCCTATGTGCTGCGAGAGACAAGTGGGCCGCGCGACATCACGCTTCTGGCGACCGGCTCGGAGGTGGAGATCGCCGCGCGGGCGGCCGACATGCTGGCCGGCCAGCACGGCCTCAGGGCCGCCGTCGTCTCCATGCCCTGCTGGGAGCTGTTCGAACAGCAGACGGAAGACTACCGGCGCGCCGTGTTGGGCACCGCGCCGCGCGTCGCGGTAGAAGCTGCCGCGCGCCTCGGCTGGGAACGCTGGATCGGCGACACTGGCGTCTTCATCGGAATGGAAGGCTTCGGCGCCAGCGCGCCGGCATCCGACCTCTACCGTCATTTCGGCATCACCGCGGAGCGTGTCGTCGCGCAAGCCCTCGCGCTCGCACGGAGGACGTGATGACGAATGAGATTACCGCCGCCAAACCGCTTTTCGGCCGTACGGTCCTGGTGCGCGCCAGCTTCTCGTCCGGCATGGATCCCGCCTTGACCGAGACCGTCCGTCGACTGACTGAGGCCGGCGCCCGCGTTGCCGTGATTGCCGGCCGCGGCGATCCGGTGGGCGAGTTCAACCCGGCACTCAGCCTTCGCGCGTTCGCCGAGCCATTGGCGCGCGCCGTCGGCCGCCCCGTCCATTTCATCGCCGAAAGCGTCGGCATCGGAGCGGAGGCAGGGCTCGCCGCCCTCGCACCCGGCGAAGTCGCGCTGATGGAGAACCTGCGCTTCAACAGCGACGCACGGCGCGCGGCACGTTCCTTCGCGCTGCGTCTCAGCGCGCTCGCCGACTATTTCGTCGTCACGGGCCCCCTGCCCCAGGTGCCGGCAAACTGGATCCCCAATCTCCAGGCCTTGCTGCCGGAGCCCCCTCTCATCCCACACCATCTCGAACGGGAGTCTTCCTGACCATGGCTAAAATCACACTCCGGCAACTCCTCGATCACGCCGCAGAACGCGGCTACGGCGTGCCCGCCTTCAACATCAACAACATGGAACAGGGCCTCGCCATCATGGAGGCCGCCAGGGCTTGTGACGCGCCGGTCATTATCCAGGCGTCACGCGGCGCCCGCACTTACGCCAACGACATCATGCTGACGAAGATGATGGACGCGCTGACCGAGATCTATCCTGAGGTTCCGCTCTGCATTCATCAGGACCACGGCAACAACGCAGCGACCTGCCTGAGCGCAATCCGCCACGGCTTCACCTCGGTGATGATGGACGGCTCGCTCATGGCCGACGCCAAGACCCCCGCCTCATACGAATACAATATCGAGGTCACTGCGTCGGTCGCCGAAATGGCCCACGCCGTTGGCGCCTCGGTTGAAGGGGAACTCGGCGTCCTCGGATCGCTCGAGAGCGGACACGGCGAAGCGGAGGACGGGCACGGCGCCGAAGGCGCGCTCAGCCACGACCAGTTGCTCACCGATCCCGACCAGGCGGTCGATTTCGTCATGCGGACGAAGGTCGACGCGCTGGCGATCGCCTGCGGCACCAGCCACGGCGCCTACAAGTTTTCGCGCAAGCCGGACGGCGACATCCTCGCCATGCATGTTATCGAGGCAATCCACGCGAAGCTGCCCAACACGCATCTCGTCATGCATGGCTCGTCCTCCGTCCCTCAGGACCTGCAGGACATCATCAATGCGCATGGCGGCGCGATGCCACAGACCTTCGGCGTACCCGTCGAGGAGATCGTGCGCGGCATCCGCCACGGCGTACGCAAGGTCAACATCGACACGGACTGCCGCATGGCCATGACCGGCCAGTTCCGCAAGGTCGCAAGCACCAGCCCGGCCGAGTTCGACCCGCGCAAATTCCTCAAGCCGGCGATGGACGCGATGCGCGACCTGTGCCGCGCCCGCTTCGAAGCCTTCGGCACAGCGGGCAACGCGTCGCGGATCAAAGTGATCCCGATGGACGAGATGGCGAAGCGCTATGCCAAGGGCGCTCTCGACCCGAGGATTTCCGCTGCGCGGGCCGCCTGACGCCGAGTGATACGAAACGAGAGGATTGCCGCCATGAACGCAGAACCGAAGGAAATCAGGGGCAAGGAACGCTATCGGGCCGGCGTACTGAAATATGCCCAGATGGGCTATTGGGATGGCGACTACGTTCCCAAGGAAACCGATCTCATCGCCCTTTTCCGCATCACGCCGCAGGACGGCGTCGATGCGATCGAGGCGGCCGCCGCGGTGGCCGGGGAGAGCTCGACCGCGACCTGGACCGTGGTGTGGACCGACCGGCTGACCGCCTGCGACAGCTACCGCGCCAAAGCCTACCGGGTCGATCCTGTGCCGAACGCTCCCGGGCAGTATTTCTGCTACGTCGCCTACGACCTGATCCTGTTCGAGGAAGGTTCGATCGCCAACCTGACCGCCTCGATCATCGGCAATGTCTTCTCCTTCAAGCCGCTCAAGGCCGCGCGGCTTGAGGACATGCGTTTCCCCGTCGCCTATGTGAAAACCTTCAAGGGCCCGCCGACGGGAATCGTCGTCGAACGCGAGCGCCTCGACAAGTTCGGAAGGCCGTTGCTCGGCGCAACCACGAAGCCGAAGCTCGGTCTCTCGGCCAAGAACTACGGCCGCGTGGTCTATGAGGGCTTAAAGGGCGGCCTCGATTTCATGAAGGACGACGAGAACATCAACTCGCAGGCCTTCATGCATTGGCGCGACCGCTTCCTCTATTGCATGGAGGGCGTGAACAAGGCGTCGACTGAGACAGGCGAGGTCAAGGGTCACTACCTCAACATCACCGCCGGCACGATGGAAGAGATGTACCGGCGCGCCGAATTCGCGAAGGAACTCGGTTCGGTCATCGTCATGGTGGATCTGATCATCGGCTGGACCGCGATTCAGTCGATCTCGGAATGGTGCCGGCAGAACGACATGATCCTGCACATGCACCGCGCCGGCCACGGCACCTACACGCGCCAGAAGAACCACGGCATCTCGTTCCGCGTCATCGCCAAGTGGCTGAGGCTGGCCGGCGTCGACCACCTGCATGCCGGCACGGCCGTCGGCAAGCTGGAAGGCGACCCGATGACCGTGCAGGGCTACTACAACGTCTGCCGGGCGACGAAGAACGAGGTCGACCTGCAGCGGGGTATCTATTTCGAACAGGACTGGGCCGACATCCGCAAGGTCATGCCGGTGGCGTCGGGCGGCATCCATGCCGGCCAGATGCACCAACTGCTGGACCTGTTCGGCGACGACGTGGTGCTGCAGTTCGGCGGCGGCACGATTGGCCATCCGATGGGCATCCAGGCCGGCGCCTCCGCCAACCGTGTCGCCCTGGAGGCGATGGTCCTCGCCCGCAACGAAGGCCGCGACATTGCCAGCGAAGGCCCCGAAATCCTGCGGGCCGCGGCCAAGTGGTGCAAGCCCCTTGAGGCCGCGCTCGATACCTGGGGCAACATCAGCTTCAACTATGAATCGACCGACACATCGGACTTCGCGCCGATGCCAAGCGTCGCAATCTAGGAAAGGCCACGACCATGCGCATCACCCAGGGCTGCTTCTCGTTCCTGCCCGACCTCACCGACGATCAGATCGTGGCGCAGATCGAATATTGCCTGCGCAACGGATGGGCGATCGGCCTGGAATATACCGATGATCCCCACCCGCGGAACACCTATTGGGAAATGTGGGGCAATCCCATGTTCGACCTGAAGGACGCCGCCGGCGTGATGATGGAGCTCGCCGAATGCCGCAAGGCAGTGGGCGAGTCCTATATCCGCATCAACGCCTTCGACTCGACACGCGGCTTCGAGACCGTGCGTATGTCCTTCATCGTCAACCGGCCGAAGGTCGGACCGCGCCTGGAGATGACGCGCACCGACGTGCGCGGACGGACGCAGACGTACTCCTGGACCGCGGCGCGATAGGCCATGGCGGATCTGAATACCACGGCGGACAACGCCCTTCCGGCCGTCGACCTCGCGGCGGACTTCCGCGATTCCGGCGTCGCGGAGATCCTCGACGAACTCGACCGCGAACTGACAGGTCTCAAGCCGGTCAAGAAGCGCATCCGCGAGACGGCGGCCCTGCTGCTGGTCGAACGGGCGCGCCGGAAGCTCGGCTTGTCGACGGAGACGCCGACGCTGCATATGAGTTTCACCGGCAATCCCGGCACCGGCAAGACAACGGTGGCGCTGCGCATGGCCGGCCTTCTTCATCGGCTCGGCTATGTCCGCAAGGGCCACCTGGTCTCGGTGACCCGCGACGATCTTGTCGGTCAATACATCGGCCACACCGCGCCGAAGACGAAGGAGGTCCTGAAGAAGGCGATGGGCGGCGTGCTCTTCATCGACGAGGCCTACTATCTCTATCGGCCGGACAACGAGCGCGACTACGGACAGGAGGCGATCGAGATCCTGCTCCAGGTGATGGAAAACCAGCGCGACGACCTGGTCGTGATTCTCGCCGGCTACGCCGACCGGATGGACAGGTTCTACCAGTCGAACCCCGGCTTCCGCTCGCGCATCGCCCATCACATCGACTTCCCCGACTACGAGGACGCCGAACTGCTGACCATCGCCGAGGCGATGCTGGCGCGGCAGAACTACGCCTTCGACGCGGACGCACGAAGGGCGATGATGGACTACATCGCCCGGCGGCGCGCCCAGCCGCATTTCGCCAATGCCCGTTCGATCCGCAACGCCCTCGATCGCGCGCGGCTGCGCCAGGCGAACCGGCTGTTCGAGGCTTCGTCCGGACCAGTCACGGCCGACGACCTGTCAACGATTCGCGACGCCGACTTGAGGGCGAGCCGGGTCTTTACGCCAGTCCCAGCTTCGGAAGGCGCGCCGCTATGACGGAAGCGGCCATCGTCGCGCCGTCGGTCCTGTTCACCGACGTTTCGGAACTGCCGCAAGACCCAAGGCTGCCATCGAATCCGCGCTCGACCGCCTCGATCTCGTCCTGATTGCCCGTGCGCGACTGTGGATACGGCCGGCATCGGTCCATTTCGGCCGGGTTAGGGGTGTTTCACCTGTGTCGGCATCAGTTCGATGCCCGTCCGGCTCCGCAACGCACCCCAAATGCCTTCCGGTAGATAAAGCGCGAAAGCGACGGCCACGGCGCCGAGCCCGGCCAGGTACCACGCGCCGAAATCGCCAAAGATCTCCTGGACCGCGAAGAACAGCAGCGCCCCGATGATCGGTCCC
The DNA here is from genome assembly GCA_905339215.1 of Rhizobiaceae bacterium. Classification (GTDB taxonomy): domain Bacteria; phylum Pseudomonadota; class Alphaproteobacteria; order Rhizobiales; family Rhizobiaceae; genus DUSC01. The sequence continues at coordinate 13,819 of CAJPFN010000135.1, read as the reverse complement.
TCGAAAGACCGCAAACCGCCGACCAGCACCATGAACAGCATGAATACCGTCCACTGGACGCCGAAATTGGTGCGCGGCTGGAACGTTATGGCGCTCGCCAGCCAGATGCAGCCGGCCAGTGCGCAGCCGAGCGCGGCTACGATGAAGATGACGCGCTTGACGCGCATCGTCTCTATGCCGATCGAGGCGGCAGCGTCCTCGTCATCGCGGATGGCACGTGCCGCCCAGCCAATGCGCCGACATAGCAGCCAGTAGCTGCCAGCGGTCATAGCTGCCATGGAAGCGAGCGCCACCCAGTATGTCAGGTTGCGCCTCAGGTCAGGTTCGTAGGCGTTGAGTGCAAGCAGAGAGGTACCCGTTTCACCTTGCACCAGCGGATCGAACATGACCAACAGCCGGAAGGCCTCGGCGGTCACCCACATGGCGATCGCAAATTCACCGTTTCGCAGGCGCAGTAGAAACAATGAAATCGGAACGGCAATTCCGGCAGAGGCGAACGCACCCGCCACGAGCGCCGGATAGGGCGGTAGGCCTGCCTCGACCAGACGCAAGGCGAAATAGCCGCCCAATCCGAAGAACGCCTGCTGCCCGACGGAAACAAGGCCGGCATAGCCCGCGAGCAGGTTCCACATCACCGCAAGCAGCACATAGACGCAGAGCGTGGTGAGCTTGTCGACGACGGGGCCGCCGCAGAGTAGCGGCACGACGGCCAGCATGGCGACCGCGACAATGGCTATCCAGCCCGCCGGCGAGGCGCGACGCGGTGCGACGGTGAAGATCGGTCTGGCGTTCTCGTTCATGCCCTCACTCCGGAGACGACATTTCGCCATCCTCCATGTTCGGCGACGTGCGTGCGCCACAGCCGCGCACCGAGGACAGCGAGAAAGATCACATGGCCGGCGAGTTGAAAGAACTGCGGTGACAGCCATGCCCCGAGGCTCTGTGCGATTCCCAGGACGATGCCGCCGACGAGCGTGCCCCAAAGCGAGCCGATGCCGCCGATCACCACGGCCTCGAAGGCGAAGATCAATTGTGCGGGACCGGCATAGGGGGTGATCAACGCACGCATGGCGAGGAACGCGCCCGCAAGTGCGGCGAGCGCGACGGCGATGGCGGCGGCCACGCGGTGGACCCGCGCGGCCTCGATCCCCACCAGTTCCGCCGCCTCTGGATCGATCGACGTTGCGCGGATCGCTCGGCCGACCTTCGTCCGTGCCAGGAGCAGGTGGAGAGCGCCCAGAACGAATACCGCGACGACGAAGGTGAACATCGGCAGCTTGCCGACGCTGATATCGAAGGGAACCTGCCAGCTCGACCAGGAAAGGCTGCCGATGTGGTTGCCGAGGGACTTCGTGTCGGAGCCGAACAGGCCAAACATGCCGTTCTGCAATACGGCGCCGAGACCGAAGGTTGCCAGCAGAGGCAACAGGATTCCCGCCTTGAGCGTGCGCGCAAAGATGGTTGCCTGCAGAAGCCAGCCGAGCGCCGCCATCGCCGGCAAGGTCGCTGCGACCGCCAGCCAGACCGGCAGTCCGAGTCGTTCGACGCAAAACAGCGCGAGATAGGCACCCAGCATGGCAAGGTCGCCATGGGCGAGATTGATGAAGCGGACGACGCCGAACATCAACGACAGCCCGGCGGCAAGAATGGCGTAGTAGCCGCCCAGCAGGATGCCCTGGACGATGGCGTCAAGCATGGACCCCCTCCCCTGCTCTCTCGTCGAGGCCGAAATATGCGGCCGTGATCGCCGAACGATCGAGCCGTTCCGGCCGGCCTTCGAGCGCGATGCGGCCTTCGAGCATGCACACGATACGATCGGCGAAGGCCAGTGCACGATCGAGGTCCTGCTCGACAAATACCATCGTGGCTCCGGCATCGCGCAGCAGCGCCAGCGATCTGTAGAGACTGTCGACTGCGACGGGAGACAGGCCGAGCGAGACCTCGTCGAGAAGCAGTACGCGAGGATTGCACATCAGCGCCCGGCCGATAGCCGCCGCCTGGCGCTGTCCTCCCGACAACACATCGGCCGGGCGGTCCATGACCGGCTCGAGCGCGGGCAGCGCCTCGATCACGCGGTCGAGGTTCCATGGACCCTTGCGGCCGTGCTCGCCAGCGACCTGAAGGTTCTCCCGCACCGTCATGTCGCCGAACAGGCGCCGGCCCTCCGGGACCATCGCGATGCCTGCCGCCACCCGTTTCGGGGCGGCCATCGCGCTGAGATCGCGACCCGCCAGCCGGACGCAGCCGGATTGCGCGCGATGAACGCCCGATATTGTCCGGAACAGAGTTGTCTTGCCGGCACCGTTGGCGCCTATGACGGCCAGCGCGGTTCCCTCCGCGACGCTGAAGGAGAAGTCCCGCACGGCCGTGAGCAACCCGTGGCCGGCAACGAGGTTTTCGACATCGAGCAGGTTCATGCCACACCGCCGAGATAGGCGCGCATCACCGTCTCGTCCGCCATGACGGCGCGCGGCTCGCCCTCGGCGATGACACCGCCCTCGGCCATGCAAACGAGCCTGTCGATGGCACGCAGGAGCGCGTGCAGGATGTGCTCGATCCAGACGATGGTCATTCCGTCCTGCTTCAAATCGCGCACAAGACCAACCAGCACGTCGAGTTCGGCTTCGGTCAGCCCCCCGCCGATCTCGTCGAGAAGCAGCACGCGCGGCCGTGTGGCCAAGGCGCGGGCGAGTTCCAATCGCTTGCGGTCGAGCAGGCCAAGGCTTGCCGCGGGCCGGTTGGCGCAGTCCACGAGCCCGCTGCGGTGCAGCGCCTCGGCCGCGCCCTCCTGAGCCGCTTGCCCGGCCAGCCCGCCGCCAAAGGCGGCGGCGGCAAGCACGTTCTCAAAGACGCTCATGCCGAGGAATGGCCGAGGAACCTGGTGCGTTCGCGCAATCCCGAGCCGGCAACGCCGGGCCGCGTTTGCCGCGGTAACGTCGTCGCCGTTGAGCAGCACCCGTCCCTCGGTCGGTCGAAGCGCGCCGGCAAGCACGCCAAACAGGGTCGTCTTGCCGGCGCCGTTGGGACCCACGACGCCAAGGATTTCGCCGGCGGCGACCGATAGGCTCACCGACCTCAGGACCCGGAGGGCGCCGAAGCGCTTGGACAGGGATGTCCCCTCGAGAATCGCCACCGGCATGTCGCGTCAGCCCTGGACGGAGTAGGCCGTCATATCGGCCGTGAGCGGAACCGAGGGATGGTCTGCATTCGAGACGATCTCGAGCTCGAACGGATGCTTAGATCCCTCCTTCGCCTTGACCCACTGCACACCGACCAGGCCGATCGGTGTACAGTTGGGGACCGGCCCGCCAGTGAAGTCGATCGCGCCGCAAGCGGTGTCGGCCTTCAGCCCCGAAAGCGCCGCAGCCATAGAAGGCTTGTCCTTCGGATTCGCCGCCGACTTGAGCGCAGTAAGCGCGGCGTCGAACAGCGCCGCCGTAGCTCCCACCTGCTGATTCCACTGCTTGCCGCTCCAGGCTTCGAAACCGTCGGCAAGTTCAAGGCCGGACAGACCCGTCGCAGACGACTTGAATGGATAGGCCTTATGCCAGTAGGCGCCGGCGTGAAGCCCGTAGCCAAGCGAGCCGAGCGCTTCCAGTTCGGGTGCAAACAGCCCGGCTTTCGCCATCTGGCAGATCTTGACCTGCTGGGCGAAACCCTTCTGCGCCGCCTGGCGCCAGAAAACGGCAAAGTCGGGCGGGAACGGGAAGGTGTTGAAGATCTCGCAGCCTTCGCTCTTGAACAGGTTGATCTGAGTCGAGAAGTCGGCATTGCCGTTTTCGTAGGGACCGGCGTCGACGATGGTGAAACCGGCTTTTTCAAGTTGCGGCAACAGCAAACCGCGGATCGCATTGCCGTCGGCATCGCTCGGCAACAGCACGCCGACGCGGCGGTTGGTCTCGACCTTGCTCCATTGGTCGGCATAAAGCGTCGCGAAATTGCCGACGCCGAAGCAGAAGTGGTAGGTCCATTTGAAGGGCGTCGGCTCGCCCGGCTTGGCGCCGCGACCGAAGTAGAACGCCTCCCACGGCGAGGTTGCGGAGAGCGAGGGCACGCCGGCGGCCTCGCAGGCGTCCGCGACCGGATTGACGGTCTCCGGCGTGGAGGTCGACAACATCAGGTCCACCTTGTCGCCATTGATCAGGTCCTTGGCCATCTGTGCGGCGCGGACCGGATCGGACTGCGTGTCCTTGCTGATGAACTCCACGCCGTAGCGCTTCCCGCCGACCTCGATGCCCTCTGCGACCGTCTTGCGAACCAGATCCAGCACATAGGGATCGCCTTCGCCGAAGATGCCGATCGGGCCGGATTGCGGCGATACGAAGCCGACGCGGATGACGTCGTCGCCCTGCGCGAAGGCCGAGCGGACGCCTGCGGGGACGGTCAATGCGGCCGCCGCGCCGCCGGCCAGTGTGACGAAGCGACGGCGGTTCAGATGCAGTCTGTTCTCGATTCCGGTGCTCATATGGTCTCCTCCCAGGTTGAGCAATTGACAGGTCAGGTGAGGTGGTGTCTCAGGAAGGCGCCGGCCTCCTCGATCGAAGCCATGCCTTCGTCGAGCATGGGCGCCCAGAGCTGCCAGGAATGGCACATGCCCTCCCACACCTTGAGCTCGGCGCGGCCGCCGGCGTCGGAGATGCGGGCCACAACCTCCCTCGAATCGTCGAGCAGGAGCTCCCACGAGCCGACATGGACGAGTGTCGGCGGCAGTCCCGACAGGTCGGCGTAGAACGGATTGATCGCAGGTGCGCGGCGGTCGCCACCCTGGATATAGGTGGAGTTGAAGAGCTCCATGAGCGCAGCCGTTACGAGCGGAGCGCCGGACGGAGCGCGATGCGACTCGAGGTCGTCGGCGAGGTCGAGCGCGGGCGACATCAACATCAGCGCGGCCGGAACCGGCAGGCCGGTGTCGCGCGCGCGGATTGCGGCGCCGATGGCGAGATTGCCGCCGGCAGAATCGCCGCAGAGTGCCACTCGCGAGGCCGGATAACCCTTGTCGAGCGCCCAGCGATACACGGCGAAGGCGTCGTCATTCGCCGTCGGCGCCGGATGCTCGGGCGCGAGGCGGTAGTCGGCGGCCAGTACGGCGCAGCCGCTCGCCCGCGCCAGGTTCGAGGCGACCGCCCGGTGCGAGCGCGACGAGCCGAAGAGGAAGCCGCCGCCGTGGAAGTAGATGATCAGCCGGCCCTCGTCGCAGCCCGGGAGGCGGATAAGGTCGCCGCCCGCCGGACCGCTCGTTACCCGCTCTATCATCGAGCCGTCGGCAATGGGCGTCTGCTCGTTGATCGCCTCAAACCACGCCCGCATGTCGTCTGGACCGCCCTGAGGCGGCGGAAACTGCGCGCTCAGTTGAAGCATGAAGTCGAGTTGTTCTTTGGACATTGTTTCGCTCCTCTTTCCGGCGCTCAGACGTAGGTGGCAGCGAGGCCGCCATCGATCGGCAGGTTGACGCCGTTGATCCAGCGCGCCGCGTCGGAGCAGAGGAACAGCACGGCCGGCGCGATCTCGTCGCCGAAGGCGGGCCGCTTCATGCGACCGGCATCGGCCTCGACGCGTTCCTGGCCGAGCATGGTGACGAAGTCGCCGAGGATGGGCGTGAAGACCGGACCCGGCGCCACGCAGTTCATGCGCAGGTCGCGCTTCATGAAGAGCTCGCGTGAGCGCAGGAAGGTCCACACGATCAGGGCTTCCTTGAAGTACTGGTAGCAGGTCTCCTGCGGGACGGGGTTGGCGCCCAGCCAGTCGAGTCCGGCCGCGAAATTCGCGGCGGCCGCGAGTTGCTTGTGCGCATCGACGCGGGCCGGCCATTCGCCGCCGAGGATCGAGGCGAAGTTGACGATCGAGCCGCCCGAGGGCATCCGGTCGAGCACCGCCTCTGTCAGCTGGCGCAGGCCGAGATAGTTCACACGGGCGACGATGTCGCGGTCGACCGTGCCGGGTACGCCGGCCGCATTGACGAGCGCGTCGAAGCGCTGCGGCAGTTCGCGCACGGCGGCGTCGATGGCGTCTGGCTGCGACAGGTCGGCCTTCACGAAGCCGTCGAGGCTGATAAGGGGATCGTTGCGATCGACGCCGATCACCCTCGCTCCGTGGAAGCGTGCGAGACGGACGACCTCTGCTCCGATACCGGAGGAGGCGCCGGTCACGACGATGGTCTTGTTGGACAGGTTCATCGATGGGATTCCATGGTTTTCGTGGCGGGAAAGGGGCCGGGCGGCTCGGGAACGCCCGGTCGAGGGATCAAGGCAGCAGCTCAGAAGGGATAGGGAGTCGCCTGGTCCTTGACCGAAACCCAGACCCACTGGGTGAACTCCTCCCAGATCGCCGGGCCGGAGACCCGGCTGCCGTTGCCAGAGCGGCCGCGCCCACCAAATGGGGCGTAGGGCCCGCCGTTCACGGTCTGGTCGTTGATATGCAGATGGCCGACCATCAGTCGGTCGCCGACCGCTTGGGCGCGCCCGACCGAAGCGGAGATAACGCCGGCGGCCAGGCCGTAGTCGGACAGGTTGGCGAGTTCCACGGCCTCGTCGTCGTCGGCGAACGAGACGACGCAGGCGACAGGACCGAAAATCTCCTCCGCGAAGGCGCGCATGCCCGGCCTGACGCCGGCAAGCACGGTCGCCGGGTAGAAGCGGCCGGCGGGCTTTCCGCCGGCAAGAAGCCGGGCGCCCTTTTCCACCGCCTCGTCGACGATCGCCTGAATTTTTACGACCTGTTGGTCGGAAATGATCGGGCCGAGTGCGACCTGGCCGGTCGACGGGTCGCCGGCCGGGAGATGCGCGGCCTTGGCGGCGATCTGCGCGGCGATCTCATCCGCAATGCTCTCGTGAGCGAGCACCAGCCCGGTCGACATGCAGATCTGGCCCTGGTGCAGGAAGGCGCCCCACGCGGCGTTCGACGCGGCAACCGCCACGTCTGCATCATCAAGGATGATGAGCGCATTCTTGCCGCCGAGCTCGAGCTGAACCTTCTTGAGGTGCTTGCCGGAAATCTCGCCGACCTTGGAACCGCCCGCGGCGGACCCCGTGAAGGAAATCATCGCGATGTTGGGGTCGGCGCACATTGCCTCGCCCACCGCGGCACCGCCGGGCAGGATATGCAGTACGCCGTCCGGCAGCCCGGCCTCCTCGAAGAAGCGCGCGATGATGATGCCGCCCGAGATCGACGTGCGCGGATCTGGCTTGTGGACGACTGTGTTGCCGGTGGCGAGCGCCGCGGCGATGGCGCGGACCGAGAGCACCAGGGGGAAGTTGAAGGGAGAGATCACGCCGACGACGCCGTGCGGCACCCGCTTGGCATGGTTGCGCCGTCCGGCGTCCATCGACGGCAGCATCAGGCCGTTGGGTTCGATGGCGGCCGCCGCGGCATGGCGCAGGAAGCCGGCGCTGTGCTCGATCTCGATACCGGCCTTAGGCTGGATCGATCCGGATTCGCGCATGATCCAGCCGATCAGTTCCTCCGCGTTGCGCTCGAGGATGTCCGCCGCCTTGTTGAGAATAGCGGCGCGCTCGGACGGTAGCTTCGCCGCCCATCCGGTCTGCGCGGCGCGCGCCTCAGCTGCTGCAATGGCGACGTCGGCCGGACCGGCAAGGCCGACCGAAGCCAGGACCGCGTCGGTCGCAGGATCGGCAATCTCGAGCAATCCGCCCTCGGTTGCCCGCCAGCCCCCAAGGAAGGCCTTGCCCTGCCAGCGGCCGATATCGATGAAGCTGTGGATGTTCATTGTGCTGCTCCTCCAGTCGTTTTGGTCGACCAGGCGCAAATTCCGGGCGCGGGAGGATCAAAACCCTGCAGGCAGAGCTTCGCTGGTGCCGCCGACGTGCCGTTTCCGGCGTCAGCAAGCCCTTCGAACCCGAAACCCGTTATCCTCCCTCGCCCGGTTTTTGGCCGGGCATGTCATTGGCAATTGCAGGTCGCGTGCCAGTTCGGCGGTTCTTTCTAAGATCGACCTCGCATCTCCGGAAAAAATGAAGTGAATCAAGGGCCAACCGAATGGCCCCCCCCGCATCGTCTCGCCGGATCACGCCGCAGCGAGAGGACTTTCAATTGTTATGTTTCATGACATAATGAACAGTAGGGGAGAGCATTCATCATTTGATGAAAGTGGGAGGAGTGCTATGGAACGGAAAGGGGCGCGCATCTCGCTCGCCGAGGCGTCGCAACGAACGTCGCGCATCCTGTCACGAGGCGCCAGCAGCGAGCTTGAGACCGGCGCGGCCCCGACCTTCGCCGACCTCGCCGAGGCGCTGCATTTCGCGCTCGGAGATGGGCGCATCTGGCTCAACGACCAGCGCATGGTCCTGATGCAGTCGCTGGTCCTGGGACGGCTCCGGGCCGAGATTATCGACGCCTTCGGCATCGAAAAGGCGCGCGCCATCTTCATGCGCGTTGGCTACATGCAGGGAGCGCGCGACGCCGAGCTGATCCAGAAGCGCTTTCCCCAGGAGGATCTCACCCACGCCTTCGCCGCGGGTCCGCGCGTGCACACGCTCGAAGGTTTCGTGAAGGTGACGACCAAGCATTTCGAGTTCGACAGCGAAAAGGGCACCTATTTCGGCGAGTTCCACTGGCACGATTCGTCGGAGGCCGCCGAGCACATCGCCAGCTACGGCGTGGCGAGCGAACCGGTGTGCTGGCTGCAGTGCGGTTACCCCTCGGGTTACACGACGAAGCTCTTCGGCAAGCCGGTGATCTTCCGCGAGGTCGAATGCGCCGGGATGGGCGCATCGCGCTGCGTGGTTGTCGGGCAGAACGCCGAAGCCTGGGGTAAGGACGCACCGGAACGCGCCTGGTTCGGGCTCGAGTGGAAAGGTGGACAACACAGCCGCGCCGCACGCCGTGCGCCCACGCCAGAACCCGAGCGGCCGTCGCCGGCAATTGTCGGGGGCGATCCGGTCGCAGTCGGGGTCTCGACGGCATTCATGCGCACCCGCCACCTGTTGGAGAAGGTCGCGGCCACCGACGCCACCGCACTGTTCACCGGCGAGTCCGGCGTGGGGAAGGAGCTCTTCTCCCGGCAACTCCATGCGCTGGGGCGGCGCAGCGAAGGGCCTTTCGTGGCGATAAATTGCGCCGCAATTCCCGAGAATCTTGTCGAATCCGAACTGTTCGGCGTCGAGAAAGGCGCGTTTACGGGCGCGACGGCATCGCGACCGGGCTACTTCGAGCGCGCCTCGGGCGGAACGCTTTTCCTCGACGAGATCTCTTCACTCGCCTATTCGGCGCAGGGCAAGGTGCTGCGTGCGCTCCAGGAGCGGACGATCGAGCGCGTCGGCGGGCAGCGATCCTTCCCCGTCGACGTGCGGGTGGTGGCAGCATCGAACGTCGACCTCGCCGCCGAAGTCGCGGCGGGGCGCTTCCGCAGTGATCTCTATTTCCGGCTGTGCGTCTTTCCCATCGCTATTCCGCCATTGCGAGAGCGGCGCGACGACATCCCCCTGCTGATGGCTCATTTTCTGCGCCTCTATTGTGAGCGGCACGGACGCGCACTCAATGGATTCACCCGGCGCGCAACCGATGCCCTGCTTAAATACGATTACCCCGGCAACATCCGCGAACTGCAGAACCTGATTGAGCGCGGTGTCGTCTATGCGGATGACGGCGGACAGATCGACATGATCCACCTCTTCAGCGGATCGGAACTGCTGCCGCCCTTCTCGGTGAGAATCGACATGGACGGCAAGCTAGACGCGAAGCCGTTCGACGGAGCCATGGCGCGAGCGACGCGAGTCGCCGTCCCTGGCCCTGAGGCGCCTGAACCGCCGCGCCGCTTCGTCGAGGTGGAGCGCGACAGCTACGAGCGTGCGCTGGCCGCCTCAGGCGGCAACGTATCGGAAGCCGCGCGCCTTCTCGGCGTCACCCGCGCACAGCTCGACTATCGCCTGCGCCGGCTGGAGATGGGAAAATCCCGCCCCCGGTAAGCGTGTGCCGGACCCGGCACAGGACTGGAGCGGTAGCGCGACGAAGGAAGTTCAGCCTCCGCACGCTGGCAAGTGGATTTGCCTTACGACGCTTCAGAAGACCAAGCGGTATAGCAGTCCCGCCAATGCGGCCCCTGAAAGCACCCAGCCTGTCGATACCGCGAACCTGAAAATGGCGAGCGCCGCGGCACCGGTCAGCGCGATGGCCGCCCAGTCGGCGCTCGCCAGAACCGGAACGTCGAGCGTCATGCCGAGGATGTCTCTCTCGACGACGGTATGAAACAGAACGTGCAACGCAAACCAGATCGCAAGATTGAGGATCACGCCGACAACCGCCGCGGTGATCGCGGACAGCGCGCCGGAGAGCGCTGCATTGCCGCGCAGCCGTTCGATGAAGGGCGCGCCGAGGAATATCCACAGGAAGCAGGGCACGAAGGTCACCCAGGTGGTGAGGACTGCTCCGAGCGTGGCCGCCAGCATGGGATCGAGCGCTCCGGGCGCACGATAGGCGCCGAGGAATCCGACGAACTGGACGACCATGATCAGCGGACCCGGCGTCGTCTCGGCCATGCCGAGCCCGTCCAGCATCTCGCCGGGCTGCAGCCACCCATAATTTTCCACTGCCTGCTGCGCGACATAGGCCAGCACCGCATAGGCGCCGCCGAAGGTGACGATCGCCATCTGGCTGAAAAAGAGGCCGATGCGGGAAAAGACGTGGTCCCAGCCGAGAATGATGACGACTGCGGCGACCGGGACCAGCCATAGGGCGAGAAAGATCGCCGAAACACGAAGCGACCAGCCGACATTCGGCCTGGCATGAGCCGGAACACCCTCGCCCAGCGCTGAACCGGCATCGGAGTATGCCGCGCCTGCGCCTGCGCCGTGTCCGCCGCCGACACCGAACGCCGAAAGCCCCGCGCGGCCTCCGAGATAGCCCACGATACCGGCAACGAGGATGATGACGGGGAACGGCGCGCCGAGGAAGAATATCAGGACGAAGGAGGCCGCCGCGGTGGCCAGCATCAGGTTGTTGCCCAGTGCGCGCTTTCCGATGCGCTGGACCGCGTGCAGCACGATGGCCAGAACCGCCGCCTTGAGCCCGAAGAACAGGCCTTCGACGAGCGGCACATTGCCAAAGAGGACGTAGACGTAGCTGAGGGCCAGGATCGCCAGGAAGCCGGGCAGGATGAACAGCGTTCCGGCGACGAGCCCGCCCTTCGTGCGATGGAGCAGCCAGCCGATGTAGACGGCGAGCTGCTGTGCTTCGGGTCCGGGAAGCAGCATGCAGTAGTTCAGCGCATGCAGGAACCGGTGCTCGCCAATCCAGCGCTTCTCCTCGACCAGGATGCGGTGCATGACGGCGATCTGGCCCGCGGGCCCACCGAACGACAGCGCCGCGACGCGCGCCCAGACGCGCACCGCCTCACCGAAGGGGATGCCGTGATCGTGGTTCGGGGTTTCCCGGTCGGCCGTCAGGCGTTCGAGTGTCGTGCTCATGGCCTGGTCCCCGCCTTGGCCGAGGGCCAGTTGTGCGTCTCCCCAGTCGCGTCGCGCGCCCACCGGTAGAAGGCGTCGTAGACCGTCATCCCGGCTTCGAGCTGGGCGAGATCATCGGAGAACATGCGCGACAGCCCGAGCGAGGCGGCGAGCAGTCCGGCCGCTTCCGGCTCGAGGTCGAGACGCGCCGTGTCGGCGGCCCGAACGATCCTTGCCAGCCTAAGGAGCGGTTCGGTCGACAGGCCGAACTCCTCCACCATCACGTCGAACGCGCAGAGTTCGCCGCGATGGCTCCAGAAGACGTTTTCGACGTCGAAGGGTGTTGCACCGAAGCGGTCGGCGACGGCTTCGACTTCCTGCGGCGCGACGAAGAGGAAGACCGCGCCCGGATCGACGAACCGGCGGATGAGCCAAGGACAGGCGATGCGGTCGATCTTGGGCCGTGCCCGTGTCACCCACACCGAACGCCCTGCCTTGTCGCGGGGCGGAATCAGCGCGTCGGGGACAGTCGGGGATCCCGTCCCCGACCATGCCTCGAAGCCGCCTTCCAGGACGTCGGCCGGAATGCCCCGGTAGCGCAGCCAGGCGGCGACGCCCTCGCTGAGTTTCCGGCCCTTCTGGCAAATGACGATCGCGGAGGTCGAAGAGATTGCCGCGCTCCAATCCGAAACCGCATCGTGTGGCCTTCGTGTCGATCCGGGCACAAGCCGCGGCTCAGCGGCAAAATCCTCGTCGGTCCGAACATCTATCAGGCTGGGGCAGCCGGGCGTTCCGAACAGGCGGTAGAGCTTCTCGACGGAAATGGTGGTGGGAAATGGCATGGCGCGTCCTCCGTTGCCGGGTTGCTGGACGCGATTCTTGGGCCTGAGCCTCGTGGGGAGACCGCGATCCCCATGACGGCCTTGTCGCGCCGGTCAGGTGCCATGTCAAGGGCGGCGGATCGCTTTCATGGCCACGAGATCCTGCAACAGGCCCATCATGCGATGACACCCAGCGTTGCGGCGGCGAGCACGATGTAGCGCACGGTCTTGGCGATCGTGACCAGGACGACGAAGCTCCAGAGCGGCTCGCGGAGAACTCCGGCGGCAACGGTCAGCGCATCCCCGCCGAGCGGCGCCCAGGAGAGCAGCAGGCTCCAGCGGCCCCACTTACGATACCACCCCATCGCCCGATCGAGCGAAGATGGGCTGACCGGAAACCACTTCCGGTCGCGAAAGCGCTCGATGCCACGCCCCACCGCCCAGTTGACCACGGCGCCGAGAACATTTCCCACGCTGGCCACAGCAACGAGCACGGCGGGAGAATGCGTCCCGGCGACGAGGAGACCGGCCAGGACCGCCTCCGATTGGGCCGGAAGGATCGTCGCGGCGACGAAAGCGATTGCGAACAGGCCGCCCAGAACGACGAAGTCGTCCGGCCATGCGGCGCAGCCGAATGAGCAGGTTTCAACGAGCATGCGGATCGCAAGCCAGCACGCCCAGCGCCCCGGTCAATATGCCTATGCCGGCTAACGCGATGACCCCCGCCGCGAACAGATGGCGGTGGGTTCGGTTCTCCGGGGGCGAAAGCATCCGTGTCGGCCTCTATCGTTCGATGCGGGGCTTACCACACGCGCGCAGTCAGTCCGGTCCACAGATACGCCCATATCGGCGGGTGGTACCATTGCTGTGACCTCCCCGTTGCCGGAATCGCCTTCATGCGACCGGCAAGCATATCTTCCACCGCGCTCACGCAAGCGGTGCGCGAGGCGGCGGCAAGAGTGTAAGGGTAGGTAATGATCGTGTCGCCCGGTTCGGGCGCGCATCGCACATGGCGAAGAATCGGGCCCGTATCGACCCCTTCGTCGACAAGGTGGATGGTGCTGCCGAACTGATCCGGCTCTCCCATGGCGAGAGCCCAGTACCCGCCATTCATTCCCCGGTACCTGGGCGTAATGCCGGCGTGGTAGTTGATCACCGGACAGGGCATCCGACGCAAGGTGCTCTTCGTCATCATCCTGCAGCCGGCCAGAAAGATCAGATCGGGCCCTAAGTCCGCGATGGCCAGGACGAACGTCTCCGAATTCACGGAAGGGACTGTCACCACCTTCCGCACAGGGGGCGGCCCGATTTCGAGGTCTTGCCGCCTGATTTGGCGCTTGATGCGGGAGCCAAGCGCAAGTTTTCCGAGGCGGATAAATGCCATCGTTCCCAACTGGCCCGCCGCGTTAAGCCAGCCCACCTTCCGAGCCCGCCGTTGGACAAGGTGCCATTTGCTTTCGGGGTCCTCCTTGACCACCACCAGGGCGTCGCCGAAGCGGGCTGCAAGCGCGTTCGCGATTATCCAGGGATGATGCCCCCCGGCGGTCACGAAACAGATGATCGGGGAATTGGTCATGGAGACAAAAAGCAGGGACCGGCTGT
>CAJPFN010000134.1 GCA_905339215.1 Rhizobiaceae bacterium | reverse complement strand
AGGCCGTTTTCCGGCCCTCGGGAAAGAGGTTCTCCCAACGTCCCCCTGCGAACGCGGGGACCGGCGAGCGGACGAACCGCCCGCCGGGACCACAACGCCTGCTTACTTCAGCTCGACCTTGGCGCCGGCTGCTTCCAGCTGGGCCTTGATCTTGTCCGCGTCGGCCTTGGAAACGGCTTCCTTGACCGGCTTCGGAGCGCCCTCGACCAGGTCCTTGGCTTCCTTGAGGCCGAGGCCGGTGATGGCGCGGACTTCCTTGATGACCTCGATCTTCTTCTCGCCGGCGGCGGCGAGGATGACGTCGAACTCGGTCTTCTCCTCGACCGGAGCGGCGGCGGCGACAGCACCACCGGCGGCGGCGACGGCCACCGGCGCGGCGGCGGAGACGCCCCACTTCTCCTCGAGCATCTTCGACAGCTCGGCCGCCTCGAGGACGGTCAGCTTCGACAGGTCTTCAACGATCTTGGCAAGATCAGTCATTGTTGTATTCCTTCAAAAGGTTCGAACAGGTATTGTTGACAGCGAGGAACGGCCTCATGCCGCCTCGTCCTTCCGGGCATAGGCGCCGAACACGCGGGCGAGCTGAGCCGCCGGCGCGTTGACGACCTGGGCGATCCGGGTTGCCGGGGTGGCGATCATGCCCACCAGCCTTGCGCGCAGCTCGTCGAGCGACGGCAGCGTGGCGAGAGCCTTCACCCCGTCGGCGTTGAGTGCGGTCGCTCCCATCGCGCCGCCGAGGATGACGAGCTTGTCATTCCCCTTGGCGAAATCGGAGGCGACCTTCGGCGCCGCAATCGGATCGGCCGAATAGGCGATCAGCGTCTGTCCGGTGAACAGATCGACGATGCCTTCGGATCCCGTGCCCTGAAGAGCGATTTTGGCGAGACGGTTCTTCGCGACTTTGACGGTACCGCCCGCGGCGCGCATTTTCGACCTGAGGTCGTTCATTTGCGCAACGGTGATACCGGCGTAGTGGGCCACGACGACTGAACCCGCGTTCTGGAACGCTTCGTTCAGGCCCGTGACGAATTCGCGCTTTTCCGCTCTATCCACTGCCTATCTCCAGTTGACCCCCGCTCCATTCGCGAAACGGGGATCGGGTTGCCTTCTGCCGGGCGGGCTTCCATTCCTGGATCCCGAACGGCGCTCGAGGATCCTGCCCCCTTTCCGTCGGTCCGGTTTCCCGGAAGCCGCGCAAAAGGCCAACACGGTTCGAACCTTCCTTCGGAGCGCTGCTCCGTTGTCCGGTCGTCACCCGTCTCATGCAGGCCCATACGAATTAAGGCGAGCCGCCTGCAATCTCGGACAGGATATCCGGGACGGGATGTCCGCCCCGGACTCCGACCCCCATAGATCGGGGATCGGAATTCTTATTCAGATCAAGCCATTCTCGGCCGATCTTCAATCAATGCGTCAGGACGAGGCCAGGGTGGCGACGTCGAGCTTGAGGCCCGGACCCATCGTCGAGGTGAGCGACACCTTCTTGACATAGTTGCCCTTGGCACCGGCCGGCTTTGCCCTGGTCACCGCGTCGGCGAAGGCGCGGATGTTCTCCTCGATCGCCTTGGCGTCGAAGGAGACCTTGCCGACGCCGGCATGGACGATACCGGCCTTCTCGACGCGGAACTCGACGGCGCCGCCCTTCGAAGCCTTGACGGCAGCGGCGACGTCCGGCGTCACGGTACCGACCTTCGGGTTCGGCATCATGCCGCGCGGGCCGAGCACCTTGCCCAGGCGACCGACCAGCGGCATCATGTCCGGGGTTGCGATGCAGCGGTCGAAGTTGATCTCGCCCTTCTGCACGGTCTCCACCAGATCCTCGGCACCGACGATGTCGGCGCCCGCCGCGCGGGCCTCGTCGGCCTTGTCGCCGCGCGCGAACACAGCGACGCGCACGGTGCGGCCGGTGCCGTTCGGCAGGTTGACGACGCCGCGGACCATCTGGTCGGCGTGACGCGGATCGACGCCGAGATTCATGGCAATCTCGATCGTCTCGTCGAACTTGGCCGAAGCCCGGTCCTTGAGCATTTTCACGGCTTCGGACAGGCCGTAGGCCTTGTTGCGGTCGATGCCCTCGCGGGACTTCACAACGCGCTTAGCAATCTTCGCCATGATCTCAGCCCACCACTTCCAGACCCATCGAGCGCGCCGAGCCCTCGACCATGCGCATGGCCGCCTCGACGTCGTTCGCGTTCAGGTCCTTCATCTTCTTCTCGGCGATCTCGCGCACCTTGGCTCGGTCGATCTGGCCGACCTTGGTCTTGCCCGGCTCCTTGGAACCCGACTTGAGGTTCGCGGCCTTCTTCAGGAAGTAGCTCACGGGAGGCGTCTTCATGACGAAGGTGAACGACTTGTCCTGATAATAGGTGATCACGACGGGAACGGGCGAACCCTTCTCCATTTCCTGGGTCTGCGCGTTGAACGCCTTGCAGAACTCCATGATGTTGATGCCGCGCTGACCAAGCGCCGGGCCGATCGGGGGCGACGGCGTCGCCGAACCCGCGGAAACCTGGAGCTTGAGCTGGCCCGCAACTTTCTTTGCCATCTCTCATCTGCCTTTCATCGTGCCGGCGGACCGGCGGTTGCAGTTGGTGGTCCGGAGACGCGGCCGGCAAAGCCGCTCGTCCTCCCACCGCCCGGACGGCGCGGTTGCCCGGCCGCCCTGCCCGCGCGCCGTCAGGCCGCGGGTATCCGGATCAGCTCTTCTCGACCTGTCCGAATTCGAGATCGACGGGCACGGCGCGCCCGAAGATCGAAACTTCTACCTTGAGCCGCGCGCGCTCCTCGTCCACTTCCTGGACGGTACCGTTGAACGACGCGAACGGGCCGTCTGAGACGCGTACCGCTTCGCCGATCTCGAAAGTGACCGACGGCTTCGGCCGCTCCACGCCCTCCTGGACCTGGTGGAGGATGCGATCGGCCTCCTTGTCCGTGATCGGCATCGGCTTGGCCGTATGACGGTCCTCGCCGAGGAAGCCGGTGACGCGCGGCGTGTTCTTGACCAGGCTGATGACCGCATCGTTCAGGTCGGCCTTCATCAGCACGTAGCCGGGGAAGAACTTGCGCTCGGCATCGATCTTCTTGCCGCGACGAACCTCGACGACCTTTTCGGTCGGAACCACGACCTGCTCGATGCGGCTCTTAAGGCCCTTCTGCTCGGCCTTCTTCTCGATGTCCTCGGCAACCTTCTTCTCGAAATTCGAGTAGGCGTGGACGATGTACCACCGCGCAGTCATCTCAGATGTTCTCCGTAGCCGGTCTATCGCGCGATGCCGAGGATCAGTTCGATCCCGAACGCCATGAGCTGGTCGGCGGCGAAGAAGAAGATCGACGCGATCACCGCGAAGGCGAGGACCATCATCGTCGAGATCACGGTTTCGCGTCGCGAAGGCCAGGTGACCTTTGCGGTTTCCGACCTCACCTGCTGTAGAAAGATGAAGGGGTTGGTCGTCTTCGATGCCATTTAGCCGCTCTGTATTGCGAGGACCCGTTGTCCGGGCCTTCTGGATGATCCCGCGCCCGGGAGGAGTGGCATCCGGCGGTCGCCCGCGAATCGTCCCGCGGTAACCATCCATGCCATTAAGGCGCGTAAAGCAGGTTTCCCAGCTCCACGCGCCGCGTGTCCGTTTCGTCTACATAAAGCCGATTCCCCGCCCACGCAAGTGGCGGATCGTCGCTTTACTTCCCAAACGCCGGCGTGAAACCATCCAATCGTTCCTTCCCGGCTATGGCGTCTCTCGCATGATGGTACCGGGCGAGACCGGCCGGGCGGCTTTCGCCGTCCGCAGCATGGCAGGGGCAACAGGGCTCGAACCTGTGACCTGCGGTTTTGGAGACCGCCGCTCTACCAACTGAGCTATACCCCTAGCGCGCCGCTCTCTTTCCACAAGTGCGGGTTCGTTGCAAGACCGATCTCGCGGACGGGAGCCTGCCCGCTCATGTCGCGCTAGCAGCAAATCGCCGCTATAGTGGTTTTCGTCGTGCCTTGATCGGAGGGAGTGCCGGATGGACGGAACAACGACGGTCAGGAAAAGACCTGCGCTCTTCAGGGCGCTCGGCGGGGCCGAGCCGCCGCCCGTCATCGAGATAGACGGTAACCGGTATGGGTTTGTCCGCACGTTCAAGCACGATTCCTGGGCTGCGACCGCGCTCTACGAGGGGCCGGACGGGTTGCGCGTCACCTGCAAGTTCAACCGTGTGCAGCCGATCTTCATCCTTCCGATGCGCTGGCTTGGACGCCGGCTCGCACGACGGGAGGCCGATTTCCTGCGCCGCCTGGACGACCAGGAACTGGTTCCGTCATGCCTCGGCACGGTCACCGCGAACGGCGCTCCGCTGCCGAACGCCGCGGCACGCGTCTACGTCGAGGGCGAGCCTTTCAGGACGGAGGATCAGGTCGACCGGCGGTTCTTCGCCGAACTGGAGCAGGTTCTGACAGTCGTTCACCAACGCCAGATGGCCTATGTCGACCTGCACAAGCGCGAAAACATCATCGTAGACCCGGACGGGCGCCCGCACCTGATCGATTTCCAGGTCAGCTACGCGCTGGGTAGCCGATGGCCAGCAAACGGCCGGATTGCCCGCTGGCTCCTCGCCCAGCTGCAGGAAACGGACCGCTATCACTTCGGCAAGCACATCCTGCGCTGCCTGCACGATGAACTCACGTCGGAGGAGCGGCTTCGCTACGGCCGCCGCCCGGCGCTGATCAGCATTCACCGCAAGCTGACGGTCCCCCTTCGCAGCCTGCGCAGGAAGCTCCTCGTCCGGCTCGGCATACGGGACAGGTCGGAAATGGCCGGTTCGGAACTCGAACCCGAGGACGCTTTCCGCGGCCGCTGAAAGCCCGGAACGACGCTCCGGAATGGAAAATGCCCCGGACGGGGTCCGGGGCATTCACAGAGAGCGATACGGCTCCCAGTCCCGTGATCGAGACCTCGTTTCCTTTTCTGCCGCGGCGCGGGAGCGTGTCCCGCGCCCGCGTCAGATCCGTCCTGTTCGTTATTCCGTGATCGAGACGACGATGCCGGCGCCGCCCGCAGGACGCGCTTGCGCGTCCTGCCGCTCTCCAGGACCGTCGGCGTTGCCCGGCCCCGTCGTTCGGATCACTCCGTGATCGAGACGACGATGCCGGCGCCGACGGTGCGGCCGCCCTCGCGGATGGCGAAGCGCAGCTTCTCCTCCATGGCGATCGGCACGATCAGCTCGACGTCGACCGTGACGTTGTCGCCCGGCATCACCATCTCCGTG
>CAJPFN010000133.1 GCA_905339215.1 Rhizobiaceae bacterium | reverse complement strand
GGCGCTGCTGGCCCTGACATTCATCGACTTCGACACACAACTGCTGCCGGACGACATTACGCTGCCGCTGCTCTGGCTGGGGCTGCTGTTCAACCTGTCCGGCATGTTCACTGATGTGGGCAGTGCGGTAATCGGCGCGATTGCCGGCTATCTGGCGCTGTGGAGCGTATATTGGCTTTTCAAGCTTGCCACCGGCAAGGAGGGCATGGGCTACGGCGATTTCAAACTGCTGGCCGCAATCGGTGCGTGGCTGGGCTGGAAATTGCTGCCGCTGGTTATCCTGTTGTCCTCGCTGGTGGGCGCGGTAGTCGGCATTGCGCTGATCGTCGCGGCCCGCCACGGCCGCAACGTCCCGATCCCGTTCGGCCCCTACCTCGCGGGCGGCGGCCTGATCGCATTGTTCTGGGGGCAGACGCTCACGCAGGGATACCTGCAGATGCTTGCTGCCCCATGACCATTATCGCAAGGCTCGCGCAGCGAGACCCTGCCCCCCTCTCCCTCTGGGAGAGGGAAACGGGTATGGCGAGTCTCATCATCAAAGTCGGCAGCTCGTCATGACCGTTAGCATTGGCCTGACCGGCGGCATCGGCTGCGGCAAAAGCACGGTCGCTGCGTTGTTCCGGGAATCTGGCGCGACCGTCATTGACAGCGACGCGATCTCGCACCAGCTCACCCAACCTGCCGGCGCAGCCATTGAACCGATCCGCGCCGCATTCGGCGCTGACTACATTGACGCAAGCGGGGCACTGGACAGAGCGCCCATGCGCCATCTGATATTTTCCGACGCGGCTGCCAAGCAACGCCTGGAAGGGATCCTGCATCCGCTTATCCGCGCGCAAATGCTGGAACGTGTCCGGACTGGCAGTACCGCCCCTTATTTTCTGCTGGTGGTTCCGCTGCTGTTCGAGGCGCGTGCGTACCATGAGCTGGTGCAGCGCACGCTGGTCGTGGACTGCGATGAGGCGACCCAGATCGCGCGCACCATGCAGCGCAGCGGAATGAGCGAACCGGAAGTGCGCGCCATCATCGCCCAGCAAATGGCCCGCGCCGAGCGCCTGCGCCTTGCGGATGACATCATCCGGAACGACGCCGGCATGGATGCCTTGCGGCTGCAGGTGGAACAGCTGCACCTGCGCTATATGGCTCTTTCCACAGGAAGTGATTGACGATAGAATGTTTTAATAATATTTTGCCTACATGAAACGTACCCACTCTATCCTGGCATTGTGATTAGCTACGACTTTCCCCTCAATGAGCGT
>CAJPFN010000132.1 GCA_905339215.1 Rhizobiaceae bacterium | reverse complement strand
GTGCACAGTTTGAGCCCCGTTACATCTTCCGCGCAGGACGACTCGACCAGTGAGCTATTACGCTTTCTTTAAATGATGGCTGCTTCTAAGCCAACATCCTGGCTGTCTGAGCCTTCCCACCTCGTTTCCCACTTAACTGTGTCTTGGGGACCTTAGCTGGTGGTCTGGGTTGTTTCCCTCTCGACGACGAACGTTAGCACCCGCCGTCTGTCTCCCGTGCTCGCACTCTTCGGTATTCGGAGTTTGCAATGGCGTGGTAGAGCGCGATGCTCCCCACTACCATGACAGTGCTCTACCCCCGAAGGTGATACACGAGGCGCTACCTCAATAGCTTTCGGAGAGAACCAGCTATCTCCGGATTTGTTTAGCCTTTCACCCCTAGCCACAGCTCATCCCCTACCTTTTCAACGGTAGTGGGTTCGGCCCTCCACGAGGTGTTACCCCCGCTTCAGCCTGGCCATGGCTAGATCATCCGGTTTCGGGTCTACGCCCCGCAACTGAAGCGCCCTGTTCGGACTCGCTTTCGCTGCGCCTTCCCTATGCGGTTAAGCTCGCTACGGAACGTAAGTCGCTGACCCATTATACAAAAGGTACGCCGTCACTCCGTCGCTCAATGGCTCCGCCATTGATCTCCTCCGTGCAGAAGACAGGATTCAGTTGGCAGTTGGCAGTAACAGCGCGTCATCCCCATGCGCAGCGCATGACTCGACCTGCCGTTACTGACTCCTGTCAACTGACTCCTGACCCCTGAAAGGAGGAGCGATGTCACGCAATTGCAGAGCAATTGAGTGACGGAGCTCCGACTGTTTGTATGCATGCGGTTTCAGGATCTGTTTCACTCCCCTTCCGGGGTTCTTTTCGCCTTTCCCTCACGGTACTGGTTCGCTATCGGTCGATCACGAGTATTTAGCCTTGGAGGATGGTCCCCCCGTCTTCAGACAGGATTTCACGTGTCCCGCCCTACTTGTCGCAAGCTTGGTTCCACCGACGCCCTTTCGTGTACGGGGCTGTCACCCACTGCGGCCGCCCTTTCCAGAGCGCTCCACTAAGGCATCGGCTAAAACTTGCAGGCTCCTCCGCGTTCGCTCGCCACTACTAGCGGAATCTCGGTTGATTTCTGTTCCTCCGGCTACTGAGATGTTTCAGTTCACCGGGTTAGCTCCCTCCACCCTATGGATTCGGGCGGCGGTGACCCTTGCGGGCCGGGTTTCCCCATTCGGACATCTCCGGATCAATGCTCATTTGCCAGCTCCCCGGAGCTTTTCGCAGGCTGTCACGTCCTTCATCGCCTGTGATCGCCAAGGCATCCACCACATGCACTTAGTCGCTTGACCCTATAACCTTGCGCTCTGCTCGGCAGCAGAACACGCGTCATAAGGCATTCTCGCGCTTGTGCCCCCCATCCCGCAGGCTGGTCAGCCACGGAATGAGAGTAGATACAATCACAACCCATGCATCGATTCTTGCGAATCGACACACTTTACTTCTTCCAAATTGTTAAAGATCCAAACAGCCTACCGACAATCGTCAGTCGTCAAGCGCCGGCCATGACAACAACCGGCAACTGGCAACTGGCAACTGATTGGTGGAGGTGAACGGGATCGAACCGATGACCTCCTGCTTGCAAAGCAGGCGCTCTCCCAACTGAGCTACACCCCCGATCACGATTTGCCCCACCACCGCAAATCGCTGGTGGGTCTGGTAGGACTTGAACCTACGACCCCACGCTTATCAAGCGTGTGCTCTAACCAGCTGAGCTACAGACCCGCTTCAAGCTACAGACTGCAAACAACCGATAGGCGTGAGCACTTGACCAGTCAGATGATCTCTAGAAAGGAGGTGATCCAGCCGCACCTTCCGATACGGCTACCTTGTTACGACTTCACCCCAGTCATGAATCTCACCGTGGCAAGCGCCCCCCTCGCGGTTAGGCTACCTGCTTCTGGTGAAACCCACTCCCATGGTGTGACGGGCGGTGTGTACAAGACCCGGGAACGTATTCACCGTGGCATGCTGATCCACGATTACTAGCGATTCCGACTTCATGGAGTCGAGTTGCAGACTCCAATCCGGACTACGATCGGCTTTCTGGGATTGGCTCCCCCTCGCGGGTTGGCAACCCTCTGTACCGACCATTGTATGACGTGTGAAGCCCTACCCATAAGGGCCATGAGGACTTGACGTCATCCCCACCTTCCTCCGGTTTGTCACCGGCAGTCTCGCTAAAGTGCCCAACTAAA
>CAJPFN010000131.1 GCA_905339215.1 Rhizobiaceae bacterium | reverse complement strand
TTGACATCCTCGCCCACCTTGCCCCGAGGGCACCCGCTACGCGGGGAAGGAAGGCGATTCCTACGGCGCTACGCATGGAGCAACTCCGGCGTAGTCGCTTCGGCGGGTTCCTGGGCCGACGCCCCAACTTCGGGCGAAGTGTCTCCACAGGCTAACCGGGCATGCCCTGCCCTTAGGATGTTGATCGCGCCGACCAGGTCGGCGTGATTCTCGTAGTCACAGGCTGTACAGCTGAAACGGGCCTGCGACGGGCGATTCTCAGCTGAGATGTGCCCGCAACACGGGCAGGTACGGCTCGTGTTGTGCGGCGGCACGGCGATGAGCATTCCGCCCGACCAGTCGAGCTTGTAGCCCAGTTGACGGCGAAACTCGCCCCAGCCCTGGTCGAGAATCGCCTTGTTGAGCCCGGCCTTCTGGCGCACCTTCTTGCCCGGCACTTCGATCGAGCCACGGGCCGAGCGCGACATGTTCCTCACCTGCAAGTTCTCGATACACACCATCGCGTGGTTTTGGCTGATCGCGGTTGAGGTCTTGTGCAGGTAGTCACGCCGGACGTTGCCGATCCGGGCATGGATGCGTTGGATGCGGGCTTTTGCCTTCTTCCAGTTGTTCGAGAATTTCACCTTGCGGCTCAAGCTGCGCTGCGCACGCGCGAGCCGTGCTTCATGCGCCTTGAAACTGTTCGCCGGGGCGAAGAACGTCCCGTCCGAGAGGGTCGCGAAGCGGGCGATGCCCAGGTCGAGACCGACCGCGCCGCCTTTCGGTAGCGGCACGTCCACGTCGCGCCGCGTCTGGATCGAGACGAACCACTTGCCGCAGGATTCCCACACGGTGACGCTGCGCAGTTCGCCCACCGCCTCGCGGCTCTTGCGCAGCCGTAGCCAACCGAGCTTCGGCAGGAAGATCCGGCCGTTGGCCTGATCGAGGCGGATCTGCTTCGGATCGGGATAGCGGAAGCGCTCGCTCTGGCCCTTCTTCCTGAACTGCGGGAAGGCAGCGCGCTGCGCGAAGAAGTTCTTGTACGCCCGCTCCAGATCCTTCAGCGCCTGTTGCTGGGGATGCACCGGCGCTTCAGCAAGCCAGGGCGTCTCCGCGCTGTTGCGCCAGGCGGTGAGGTGCTTGGCCATCGCTACGTAGCCGATGAACTTGCCGCCCGCTGCATGGTTATCCTTCTGCAACGCCAACGCCTTGTTGTAGACGAAGCGACACGCCCCGGCGAAGCGGCGCATCTGGCGCACCTGCTCTCCGTTGGGCTGCAGCTCGAACTTGTAGGCTTGAAGACGCTTCATGGTTCAAAGTATAGTTTGGTCTATGACTACTGACAATGACATTCGCCATGGACGGCACTGCGTCTTCAAGATGCATGTGCATCTGGTCTTCGTGACGAAATATCGCCGCAAGGTGTTCGATGGCGATGCCATCGACCGGCTGCGGACGATGTTCGCCAAGGTCTGCGCCGACTTCGAGGCGCAACTGGTCGAGATGGATGGTGAGGATGACCATGTGCACCTGTTGGTCGAGTATCCACCCAAGGTGGCCGTCTCGGCTCTGGTGAACAGCCTGAAAGGGGCATCCAGTCGGAGGCTGCGAAAGGAACGTCCCGATATTGCCTCGCGCTACTGGCAAGGGGTGCTCTGGTCGCCCAGCTATTTCGCCTCAAGCTGCGGCGGCGCCCCGGTGAGCATTGTTCGGCAGTACATCGAGCAGCAGAAAACACCACACTGAAACCGAATGGCCTGCTGTGCAGGCCGCGCTATCCTTCCCCGCCCAAATCGGTCGGCTCCGCCTGCATGTCGCTACGCGACGGGCCTATTTGGACGAGGTTTGCCGCGCAACTGATCA
>CAJPFN010000130.1 GCA_905339215.1 Rhizobiaceae bacterium | reverse complement strand
TGTCGGTGCCGAACGTGCCCCCACTTTCTCCAATTCAGGTCAGTAAATCAATGGCTTACGCAGACCCAGCACTGGGGCAGCCTGCGGAGCTGATTCACAGTCATGGACAACAGCGGGCTTCAACTCCTCCTGGAAGACGGTGCGTCAGAGGCTCCTGGACGCGGGCGCCGCATCGCCACTAGACGGTTGCCATTGTCACGAAACAGATCGCACCGCATTGTCCCCACCTTAATATTGTTCCTGAGCTAAGTGAGTCGGAGGGCTCGACGTGGGTGCAGACGATCGTCAACCTTGGAAGCCGCCGTTCGTGTGGCCGCCTTCGCTTTGGCGATTCACACCGGCTGGTCAAATCCTATCTGACGCCGCTACGGCAATTATCTTTCTCCTTGTTTTGTCGACTGTTCTGACCGGAATCGGGACTTGGTTCTGGTTATTGTGGAAGATAATGGATTCTCTTTATGCTGGGGAAAGCGAGGTCTTCCGAAACTACCTTCTTTCTCTGGGTGCGTTACTTGGGGTTCCATTCTTGATATGGCGGACACTGATAGCAGCGAAGCAAACTTCCATTAACCGCGAGTCTCTCTACACGCAGCTGTTTTCAAGCGGGGTCGAACGACTCGGTGCCGAGAAGACTATAAAGGTCGTAGAGCGCACGCCGCGATATAGGAAGAACGAACAGGGCGACTGGCTAAGAGACAAAGATGGGAATCTGATTCCTGCCCTCCGCCCTGATGGTAAACCGATTGCAGATGTAGAGAGCTACGAGCGCACGGTAGTAAATCGAGAAGTGCGCTTAGGGGCGGTCTATGCTCTTGAAAGGGTAGCGTTGGATAGCAAGAGGGATTCGACCTCAGTGCTTGAAACATTGGCTGAATTTGTAAAAAACAACAATCAATTGTCCTCCGAAGACGATGCTGAGGTGGGGGCGAGTGATCAGCGCTCGGCAATTCAGGCGGCAATAAGTGTTATAGGTCGCCTTCCTAGCATTAGAGAAGAGGAAGGATTTTATCTTGACTTTAATAGTATAGATCTATCACAATACTTTTTCGACAATGGAATATATCAATTTTTGAGCTTTCGCGCTAGTAAGATGTTAGACGTATCTTTGTCAAAGGTTGAATTCCTGAAGTGCGATTTCATGTCGGCGGAAATCACCTCGTCATTCGTCAAAGAGGCGAAATTTTCCAAGTGTATTTTCTACGACGCGCAAATCCAGTTTCACGAGCTTCATAATTCGATTATGGTTAATTGCAACTTCAGGACAGCTATTGTAAAATCTGTCCAAGCGATATCTTTGGAACTTCGGTCATGCGACTTCGAGATGTCGAGATGGTATGAGAATAAAATTATACAGGATTCGCTGATTGCGGATACATCGTTCGCGCGCGCGGACATGGGCGGAGCAATATTTCAGGGGACGACAATAACGGATTGCACATTTATGAATGCTAACCTGTCTTTCTCAAGATTCGATAGATGCAAAATAACAAACACTGACTTCCGTGGTGCTAATCTTACAGGAGCAAAACTGGCGGAAGATATGCCTAATCCGGTAGGCGCCTTCATAATGACTGATGAAGAACTGAAAGAAATAAAGGATCGTGTTCCAGCAGACGCGGCGACATCCGCCTTCGCATGGTATCGAGTGTCGTCTGAAGTCGACCGGAAGTGGAAGCAGTGGCTGCAATCATTGGACGCCTCCAAGACTGCCGATTCACCGTGAATGAGCCAACGGGACGTTGCGATCCTCGCCGTGCTGGCGGGCGGTCTCGGATGGCTGTTGGTGTAGGGCTGTCCACAGGCCGGAATGCCATGTGGATCATCCGTATAGCTGTAACACTTAGCTTTCGCTAATATACGCTAAGTGACTGATTTTACTGGATAAAAAGGTGCTGGCCGGGGAACCTGGATTCGAACCAGGACTAACGGAGTCAGAGTCCGTGCTATCCTATTATTTGTAAAGACAATTTCCCCCAAACCGGGGGCATTTGGCCTCATGAGACATCAAAGGCTTATCTTCGATTTCCCAACGCAGGAACTATAGGCGCCACCGTACCCAAGGTCGACGAAGAGCTATTCGGTCGGATCCGAACGAGGCTGCCTCGCTAAGGACAAATAGCCTCGACTTGGCCGCACCCTTCATTTTCGCTAGCTGAATCCGATGACCAAATCTGAAAGGGTATCAAGCCCGGAAAAAAGAAGAGCGGTCGCGAGCCATTGAGGCTGACCGCTGTTCGGCGGATGACGTCGAATAGCTACATT
Organism: Rhizobiaceae bacterium; assembly: GCA_905339215.1. Lineage (GTDB taxonomy): Bacteria > Pseudomonadota > Alphaproteobacteria > Rhizobiales > Rhizobiaceae > DUSC01. The sequence continues at coordinate 30,068 of CAJPFN010000130.1, read as the reverse complement.
GGTTCGGCGCAGTTTCCGAATGAGATCGGAAACACGATTGGCGAAGAAGGCATTCCGCTCGATGTCGGCGAGTTGGTAGTATTGATCCCCGAAACTATCAGCGTCGATGATCAAAGACATCAGTGGTAAAAAAACCCATCTAATCACATCAACCGAATGCGAATATTTTTATCGTTCACTACCGGCCTTCGTTGGATGTCGGACTATGCGCCGGGTAGTGGTGTCCAAGGAGATCCCGCAGTTCGGTCTTGAGCACTTTCCCGTACGCGTTCTTCGGCAGTTCGTGGACGTAGACGTAACGCTTGGGCCGTTTGAAACGGGCGATGTTTGCGACGCAATGCCCGTCGAGGGCGTCGTCGTCTGCGGAATGCCCCTGTCGCAGCGCCACGACCGCGACGACGATCTCGCCCCATTCCGGGTCGGCCTCGCCGAGCACCGCGGCTTCCAGCACCGACTGGTGCGCCGTCAGCACCTCCTCGACCTCGCGCGGGTAGATGTTCGTTCCGCCCGAGATGATGAGGTCCTTCGACCGGTCGCGCAGCGTCAGGAAGCCGTCCGTATCCATTTCCCCGAGGTCGCCGGTCCATAGCCATCCGTCCCTGATCGCCGCCTCCGTGGCATCCGGATTGTTCCAGTATCCCTTCATCACCGTCGGCCCGCGCACCAGGACTTCGCCGATTTCGCCCCGCGGAAGCTCCTGCCCGCTATCGTCCGCGACCCTGACCTCGACGCAGCTATGCGCGCGGCCGACCGATCCCAGGCGCGTTTCCCAGCGCTCGCCCTGGCGGTCGGCGATCAGGTCTCGCGACAGGGCGCAGATGGTCATCGGGCTCTCGCCCTGGCCGTAGATCTGCACGAAGCGCGCGCCGAGCGTCGCGACCGCCTCCTTGATGTCGGAGAGGTACATCGGACCGCCGCCATAGACGATGGTGCGGATTCCGGCACCTGAAAAGCCGGTCTGGCGGGCCGACGCAACCAGGCGCCTGACCATGGTGGGCGCGGCGAAGAAGCAGAGGTTGTCGAGCCTCTCGGCAAGCGCCTGGATCTCCAGGGGGTCGAAGGTTTCCGCTCGCGGGACGACATGCCGAGCGCCGCGTATCGTGAACATGAAGTTGTAGAGGCCCGCTCCATGCGAGATCGGGGCGGCGTAGAGGATCGCATCCCGCTGCCCGACGCTGTCGACATCGACGAAGTAGCTCATGGCCATCGCCGCGATGTTGCCGTTGGTGATCATCACGCCCTTGGGCCTGCCGGTGGTTCCGGACGTATAGAAAAGCCAGGCGATGTCGTCGGCGTTGCGCTGCTGCGGATCGCCGGGCGTGGCCGTGTCGAGCCCGAGGAATTCGTCGATCGAGACGACCGTTGCGCACTCCACGCAGGCAAGCGGGGCCGGCGGCTTCGCGCCGCTCGTCACGACCAGGCGGGCGCCGCTGTCGCTGACCATCCAGGCGGCCTCCCGGGCATGGAGCTTCGAATTGATGGGGACGGCCACGCATCCCGCGAACCAGATGCCGTAGAGCAACTCGATGTAGCTGACCGAATTCGGCATGAAGATTGCGACCCGGTCACCGGGCAGGGCGCCGTAGCGTTCGCGCAGGCGACCGGCGATCGCTGCCGCGCGGCGGGCGAACTCTTCGTAGTCCGCGACGGTGTCGGCGCCGTCGAGTAGGGCCGGCGCGCGGGGTGTCAGCCGCGCGGCGCGCGTGAGCCAGAGGGCAGGGTTCATCGGATCACCTCGCGCGCTCGAGTATCGAACAGTAGTTGGCGACGCCCGAGCCGCCCATGTTGAACACGCAAGCGAGCGTCGCATCGCGCTTCTGCATCTCGCCCGCGTCCGACACGAGTTGCCGCGCCGCCATGACATGCATCGACACGCCGGTCGCCCCGACCGGATGCCCTTTCGCCTTGAGGCCGCCCGACAGGTTCACGGGAAGCCGCCCCGACGGGGCCACGGTACCGTCGTCGACCACCGCCCGGCCGCATCCCGGCTCGGCCAGTCCCATGGCTTCATAGATCAGCAGCTCGGCGATGGTGAAGCAGTCGTGCACCTCGGCGAGATCGAGGTCGCGAACCGAGATGCCCGCCGCGGCGAACGCCTTCGCGAAGGCGAGCCTGGGACCTTCGAACGCAAGTAGGTCCCGCCTCGACATCGGCAGGAAATCGTTGACTTGAGCCGCCGATCGGAACCGCACCGCGCGCCTCATCCCGGCCGAAAGGTCGTCCGAAGCTAGCACCACCGCTGCCGCGCCGTCGCTGATCAGCGAGCAGTCCGACATCTTCAGCGGCGACACGACCATCGGGTTCTTCTCGCTGACGGTCCGGCAGAACTCCTCGGACAGTGGCCTCTGCAGATGAGCCAGCGGGTTGCGCGCGGCGTTCGCATGGTTCTTCGCCGCGATCCGCGCCATCGTGTCCGATCCGTCGCCGTAGCGGTCGAAATAGGCCTGCGCGAAGCGCGCGAAAATCTGCGGAAAACTGCAGTCCGCCTCCTCGGGCTGGTAGCCGGCCCCGGAGAGGCTTTTCGTCACGCCGGGCGTATCCAGCGCGGTCATCTTCTCGGCGCCGATGACCAGAGCGATCTTCGCGGCCCCCGCCCGGATCGAATCGCGGGCCGCGAAGATCGCCGCCGACCCGGACGCGCAGGCGTTCTCGACCCGCGTTGCCGGAACGAAGCGCAGCCCCGGATCCGCCTGCAGCGCCAGCGACGAGGCAAAGCCGTCCGACGTCAGGCCGTTGTTGAAATTGCCGATCCAGATCGCGTCGACATCCGCTGCCGATATCGCCGCATGGTCGATCGCTTCGCGGGCCGCATCGACGACGAGGTCTTCCAGCGATCTGCCGTCCAGCCGTCCGAACCGCGTGTGCCCCCAGCCCACAATATGTGCGTCAGCCATGGTCGCCGCCCTCTCCTTAATGTACGGACTTTGCTATACAAGGCGGCGGACTTCGATCCGTGCGACTACTCTATTGACCGGGGAGGACAGGTGGCTTGGACATGCTCGCGCATATGAACGATCAGGCGCCCGTCGGCCTTGCAACGAGCCGACACAGGCGGATCGAGAATTGCAATGTCCGCTTTGCGGACATGTTCGGATACCGCCCCGACGAGTTGAAGGGCCGGTCGCTCTCCGAGCTGTACCCGTCTCCTCGGGAGTTCGAGGAGACCGGCGCGCGATGGCTGAAGGAGATGACCGCGGGGCTCAGCCATCGCGACAAGCGCATCATGCGCCGGCGCGACGGACACCAGTTCTGGTGCCAGGTGCTCGGGCGCTCGACCACGCCGGAGGACCCCTTCGCCCGTTGCGTGTGGGCCTTCGTGGACATGTCCGAGTTCAGCATCGTCGTGGGCTTGACGGCGCGGGAGCGAGCCATCGCCTCGCTTCTCGTCGAGGGCCGGACGAACAAGGAGGTGGGCAGGGCGCTCGGCATTTCCTACAGGACGGTCGAAGCCCACCGGATGCGGATGATGACGAAGCTCGGCGCGGGAAGCCCGGCCGAACTGATCGCGAGGCTGGTGGGCGGAGCGATCCGGCTGCCCGCCCCCTCGCAGCCGGAGCCGTGAGCGGGGCTCGACGAGTTCCGGCACGTTCCGCCGCCGCGCACGTGGCGGTTGAAGATGGCGCGGGACGGCTTGACCCGCGACGAAATGTCCGTTCTTTTCGACGGAGTTGCCGGCGACAGCAGCCTGGGAGATGAAACTTGGCGAGGCCGATACCTGTCCATAGGAGCATCGCCGACGAGCTTCGGCGCCGCATCGTCTCCAATCGGTACGAGAATGACGAGCTGCCGCCCGAAATGCAGCTGATGCAGGAATTCGACGTCAGCCGCCACACGATCAGGATAGCGCTGCAGCACCTGGTCGATGACGGGCTGATCGCGCGGCAGCCCGGTAGCGGCACGCGCATCATACGGCAGGGCAGGGGCGGTTACTGGGCAATCGGATCGCTCGACGACCTGACCGGCGAGTTCAAGGTCGACCAGTCGCTCACGCTCAGCGCCCAGCTCGAGCCGGCGAGGAATTTCCCCGCCATTCTCCCCCTGTTCGGGCTCAAGCCGACCGGGAAGATCTTTCACATCCTGCGCATCCTGACGGCGGACGGCCTGCCCTACGCGGTCTCGCATCTCTTTGCCGACCAGTCGCTGGTCAAGCGGATTCCTCCCGAGGAACTCGGCCGGACGTTCCTCGTGGAACTCGTTCAGCGCTACAGCGGTCTGGTCGCGGCGCGGGCCCGCCAGGCGATCTCTGCCGCGCGGGCAGACCCCGACACGGCGCGACAGCTCGGCATCGAGGAAGGGTCGCCCGTCCTGGTGGTCAAGAGGACCTACTTTTCGGCCGACAACGTCCCGCTCGTCCACGCGGACTTGATGTGCCGTTCGGACCGCTACGAGCAGGTCGTCACGTTCCTGCGCAACAAGCGGACCCAGCCGGGCGACGAAGCGGACTAGCCGTTCTTCGCCGTCGCCTGTTCGAGCAAGGCCCGGTCGTCCGGATGAGCGATGGCGGCGATCGACCGCGCCCGTTGCGACAGGGTCTTCCCGCGGACGTCCGCGATGCCGTACTCCGTCACGAAGAAGTCGGCATCGGATCTCGGCACCGTCACGACGCCGGAGAAGACCAGCGGGACAATCCTCGCCCGTCCACCCGCCGTTCGCGAAGGCAGGGCGATGATCGAGCGTCCGCCGCGTGAGGCGAGTGCCCCGCGGACGAAGTCGTTCTGGCCGCCGATCGTCCCCAGATAGGATCGCCCCGCCATCTCCGATCCCGCTTGGCCGGTGATGTCGATCTCGATGGCCGAGTTGACGGCAACGAGGTTGTCGATGCCGGCGAGCGTGGCTGGGGCATGGGTGATCGTGACGGGCTCGACGCGGAGTTCGCGGTTCATGTCGGCGAAAGCGATCAAACGGGAGGTGCCGCCGAGGCTCCCCGTCACCGTGAGGCCGGGCGAGACCGATTTGCGCCGGTTGTTGATCACGCCGCTCTCGATCAGCGGCACGACGCTGTCGCCGATCACGCCGCAATGCAGGCCGAGGTCGCGCCGGTCGGCAAGGACGCTCGCGAGGGCGTTGGGGACGCTGCCGATGCCGATCTGCAGGGTGTCGCCGTCCCCGATCAGGCCGGCGACGTTTCGCGCGATCGCCAGGTCCGTTTCGTCTGCCGCTTCCTGCGGCTGCGCCACGAGCGGCCTGGAGACGCGCACCAGGATATCGAAGTCGTCGGCCCTATAGGACGTCGAGCTGGCGGTCCGCGGGGCCAGTTCGTTGACCTCGGCGATGACGAGGCGGGCGTTCGCCATGGCGAACTGCACGTAGCCGTTCACGGCTCCCGTCCCGAAACTACCGTCGGGCATCGGCGCCACCTGCAGGATCACCACGTCGAAACGAAGCCGCCCTTCCTGCATCAGGCGCGGAAGCGCCGACAGGTGGCAGGGCACCACGTCCATGAGATTGTCCCGGCAGATCGTGCGGTTCGTTCCGACGGCGCCCATGCCGGTAAAGGCGACGCGCCGCGCGTGCTCGGGGCGGATGATCCCCGCATAGGATGCGCCCAGGAACGCGCCGAAGGGCGGAAGCTCATCGAGGTGCCGCACGAGCCGCTCGAGCACACTGATCGGCTCGCCGACCCCCTGGGTCCAGATCAGCCGGTCGCCATCGGCGAGGAGACCGCGGAAGTCCAGTTCTTCGAGTTCGATGTGTCGCGTCATGGCCGATCCCGGGGTTCGACCACGGCATGAATGGCCCTCCGGCCCGCACCGACGGCCCGCAGGTTGTCGAAGATCATCTCGATCTCGTCGAGCACGCCGAGGCGTGAGCCCGCCGCGAGATGCGGCGTCAGCACCACGTTCTCCATGGCGCAGAAGGCGTCGACAGGCCGCGGTTCATGCTGGTGGACGTCGAGGGCGGCGCCACCCAGTCGCCCTGCGAGCAGGGCCGTCGTCAGCGCCTCCTCGTCGAGCACCGATCCGCGCGACGTGTTGATGATGATGACGGTCGGCTTCATCATTTCGAATTCCCGCCTGCCGAGGATCGCGCCGTTGCGCGGCGAGGCCGGGACGTGCACCGAGACGAAGTCGGACGCTTCGCAGAGCGCCGGCAGGGCGGCGGGCTCCGCGTTTAGCTCCCGGTCGAGTTCGGGCGGCAGCGGATTGTCGTCGAAATAGAGGATCCTCATGCCGAAGGCCTTTGCCCTCTCGGCGACGAGGAGACCGACCTCACCCATCCCGACGATGCCGAGCGTCTTGCCCCACAGGCGCCCGATGCCGTCGATCCCGGGCCAGTTGTAGGCGACCTGGCCACGGTCTCCGGGCTCGTGCCCGCCGCGGCGCACGCATGCGTCCGCTTGTATGAGCTTCTTGCTGACGGCCAGCATCAGCATCAGGCAGTGTTCGGCGACGGCGGCGAGGCTGGGGCGCGGCATGCACGATACCTGGATGCCGCGCCATGTCGCCTCGCCGATGTCGATGCCGACCGGGCGTGCGCCGAGCCGCTGGATCAGTCTGAGATTGGGGTGCGCGGCAAGAAACGTCCGGTCAATGTTCCCGCGCCGGAAGACGACGCACCTGACGGCCTCGGTCCCGCCTCCGAGCGGGGCCGGCGAATGCGTGGCCTGCTCGAGTCCCGCGCACATGCGCGCCCAGCGTTTCTCCGCGATGGCCTCCGGCGCGAAGAACCCGGTGACGTAGGCGCGCATAGCCGCATCGTCCGGATGCAGCAGCGCTCGGGCGAGGCGGATGACGTGGTCTTCGTCGAGAAACCCCACCAAGGGCGCCGTCGCGCCCCCGCCCGCTGTTTCGCCTGTCAGAATGCCCGCCATGACGTCGTCTCCGCTCTTTACAAATGTACGGACATTATGATAGCGCGTTCCGGTAAATGCAACTGGCCCTTTGACAATGGCGACGCGTCGCGAGCGGGAGACGACTATGGGAAGCACCTCGATTGGCAAACTGGACAGCGCCGCACCGGCCTTCAGCAACTGGATCGCCAACCGGCCCGTGGAAGCGCTGAGCGGAAAGGTCTTCGAGCACGTCAGCCCGATCGACGGAACGGTCGTCGCGCGGTTCGCCGATAGCGGCGAGGCGGACGCGGCCGAGGCGATCCGCGCCGCCCGCGCCGCGTTCGATTCGGGCGTGTGGGCCAATGCGCCCGCCCGGCACCGCTACAAGGTCCTGCTCAAGGCCGCGCAGATCATCGAGGCGAACCAGCAGAAGCTGGCCGACCGCATGGTGCTTGAAAGCGGGAAGCCGGCGGTCACCGCGCTGGGCGAGGTGGCCGGCGCGGTGAAAACCTTCGAGTACTATGCGGGCAAGGTGCTCGACCTCGAAGGCTCCGCGATCAGCGACCGCGTGCCCTCGGCTCTGGGTCTCATCCTGCGTGAACCGGTCGGCGTCGCCGCGATGATCACGCCGTGGAACTTCCCGTTGCTCAATCCCGTGTGCAAGATCGCGCCGGCGCTTGCGGCGGGATGCACGGTCGTCGTGAAGCCGTCGCACCTCTGTTCGGGTCCCGCCGTCCTTCTCGCACAGTACCTCGCCGAGGCCGGCGTCCCGGACGGCGTGGTGAACGTCGTCACCTCGGCGCTCGAGCGGGGAGCGGTCGTCGGGCAGAGCCTTGCGGCATCAGCCGACGTGGACAAGGTGGCGTTTACCGGCTCGACCGCGACCGGCCGAGCGGTCATGCGCGCGGCCGCGTCCAACAACAAGCGCGTCGCACTGGAACTCGGCGGCAAGTCCGCCAACATCGTCTTCGACGACGCCGATCTCGACACGGCCGCGAAGGTCGCGGTCAGCGCCTTCTGCTTCAACAGCGGCCAGCAATGCTCGGCGGGTACGCGACTCCTGGTGCAGGACAGCGTCTACGATCGGTTCCTCGATGCGGTGGTACGCAATGCCGGCCTGCAGATCGTGGGAGATCCCCGTGAGCCCACGACCACCATGGGGCCCCTGGTCAATCGCGAGCAGTACGATCGGGTGATGGGCTATGTCGAAGTCGGCCGCGAATGTGGAAAGCTCGCGATCGGCGGGGATCGCCCCGCCGCGCCGGCGCTCGATCGGGGCTTCTACCTCAACCCCACCGTGTTCGCAGATGTCGGCAATGACAGTCGCCTGGCGCAGGAGGAGGTGTTCGGGCCGGTTCTGGCCGTCGTCCGGTTCAAGGATCAGGCCGACGCCATCAGGCTGGCGAACGAAAGCCGCTACGGGCTTGCCGGCGGCGTCTGGACGCGGTCGCTCGACCGGGCGCTTGGCGTCGTGCGCAGGATTCGCACGGGAAAGCTGTTCGTCAACGGCTACAACAACGTCGGCATCGATGACATGCCGCACGGGGGCTACAAGGACAGCGGCATCGGTCGTGAGTTCGGGCGGGAGGGGCTTGCCGAGTACCAGCAGCTCAAGACCGTACAGATCAAGCTCGGTTAGGGCGCGGCGTGTCGGTGCGACAGCGCATCCTGGTTACGGGCGGTGCGGGGTTCCTCGGATCGTGGATCGTCCGCGGCCTGCTGCGCGGCGGAGCCGGTGTCCGATCGCTGGATGGTCGAAGCCCCGATCCGGGAATGCTCCGCGCGCTTTCGATCGGTTACGACGACGTGGAGTGGATCGGGGGGACGGTGGAGGACACCGCCTGTGTCGCCGCCGCGGTCGAAGGCTGTGACGCCGTTATTCATGCCGCCGCCGTCGACCTGCCGACGTCCGAGGCGGATCCGCGCCGGTGTCTTTCGGTCAACGGCATCGGTTCGATGAACGTCTTCGCCGCGAGTGCGGACGCCGGCGTCCAAAGGTTGCTGTTCGTCAGTTCGGCGGCGGCGAGCGGCCAGCCGCCGAGCGTCTACGGTGCGGTCAAGCTCGTCGCGGAGCGGGCTCTCGAGCGTGTTGCGCAGGACAGGTTCCTGCAAGCCCGTATTGTCCGTCCATTTGTCATTCTCGGCGTGGGACGCGTCGCCGGAATCAGCGCCGGCCTGACCGCGGCCTGTCAGGCCGCAGCGCGCGGGGACGACTTCCTGATACCGATTTCCGGCCGGTCCTGGGTCGATCCGGCGGGCGATCTGGCGGCCGAAATCGCGACGTGGGGTCGGACCGGAACTCCCGCCGCGAAGCGGTATCGGAGCATCGCGGCGGATTTCCATGACGCTGCGGTAGTCCTGTCGCAGCTCGGCAACTGCCGGATTCGCTGCGACGGCGAGCCGCTCCCGGCATTCGTTCCTGTGGGAGACGCGGACATCCGTCGCGACGAGCAGGCGTTCGCCAGGGCGCTGGCTGAGTGCGTCGGACATTTCAGGGAAATCGCTACGCTGGTGTGACTTGCGCTTGTAATTGTACGGACATTAAGATAGCTTGCATCGGGATGAGGCGAGCTTCTGCTCAAAGGGAGGTGAATATGAATCTGGCAAAAAGTCTGCTCGGCGCTGCGGCGGCGCTGTTTCTCGGTGGCTCGGCCGCCGGCGCAGGCGACATACCGTCGCTGAATCTGAAGTACGCGTCGGTGCTGCCCAAGGGCAATGCCGTGTCCGACGTGGACGAGTATTACGTGAAGAAGCTCGACGAGCTCTCGGGCGGCAAGATCAAGGCGCAGATCTTCTGGACGCGCGCGCTGGGCAAGGCGGACGAGATGCTGCCGATGATCGAGGCCGGCGCAGTCGACTTCACCATGCTGGAGACCGGCCAGTACAGCGAAACGCCGTTCCTCGGCATGATGAACGCCCTACCGATGGTACATTTTGACGACGGCGAGGTGGTGAGCACGGCCTATGACCTCTATCAGAACAGCGAGGCGGTGAAGAAGGAGCTGGAGACCATCGGCGCCCGCATCGCCCTGGTCCGCCCGTCGCCCGGCTACTACCTGCTGTGCAAGGCGTCGATCGAGTCCCTGGCCGATTTCCGCGGCAAGAAGCTCCGGGCTTACGGACCGTATGTGCCGCTTATGTGGGAGGCGCTCGGCGCGGTCCCGGTCAACGTCCCGTCGAACGAGCTCTATGAGGCGCTCGACAAGGGCGTCATCGACTGCGCCTACCTGCCGCCGTCCTTCCTCGCCGCATTCAAGTTGCACGAGGTCGCCAAGAACTTCATCGACTTCTCGTTCGGCAACATCGAGTTGGCGCCGGTGGTCGTGCCCAATGTGGTCTGGGAGCAGTGGCCGGCCGAGGTCCAGGCGATCGTCGAGAAGGCGACAAAGGACACCGAGGCATGGGGCGCAGAGCACATTACCAAGAACGCGGCCGACAGCATCGACGTCATGGTGGCTGCCGGCGCCAGGAAGGTTTCCCTCAAGGACGCTGACGCGGTCAAGGCCGCGATCCCCGACATGATCGACATCTGGGTCAAGCGGCAGACCGACGCCGGTCGAGGCGAACAGGCGGCGCTCGTGGCTGCCCGGGTGCGCGAGGCGCTGGGTCAGTAGCACCCGCGCGAAATCAGACGGCCTCACGGCTTCGGCGCTTCGCCGGCCCGTGAGGCCATGTCGAAACCGGCGCACGGGTGCATCGGCCGGCCGATGGTGCTAGGCCGGTGGCGATGCGTCCGGGAGGTCCCATGATAACGCTGCTGTTGTTTGTCGATCGAGCGATCGCCGCGCTGTCGCGTGCCGCGCTCGGCCTTTCGGCGGTTGCCGTCATCGCACTGCTGCTCATCGGAGCCGTGGACCGCCTTTCGACGGAGTTCCTGCTGCTCCCGATCCCGAGCGCGATCGAGTTCCAGCAGGCCATAGAGGCGGGTATGATCTTCCTGGCCTTGGCCGGCGTTCAGATGTTCGACTCCCACATCAAGATCGACATCCTTTCGGAGACGCTCGGCGCGAAGTTCAGGTCCTTCAGCCAGTTCTTCGGCCTCCTGGTCATGGTCGTGTTCCTCGGCCTGCTTACGGTTCAGAGCTACATGTTCGCCCTGCGCAGCTGGAACGTTGGCGAGCGGTCGTCGGGGCGCGTCGACTTTCCGCTTTACTACTTCAAGATGCTCGTCTGCGCCGGCCTCGTGATCGCGTTTCTCGAGGCGTTTCGCCAACTGGTCCGCATCGTCGTGACCGGCCGGCCGATGAACAGCTAGGGGCAATCCGCCAATGGATCCGATTCTCGTGGGCGCGTTGTCGCTCGTCCTCATCGTGCTCATCGCGCTTCTCGGCGCGCCGATTGGCGCCGCGATCGGCTTGATGGCCGCGGCGGGCCTGTGGGCCACTTCGGGCTGGGGCCTGATGATGGTCACCTTGCGGACGCTGCCGTATTCGACCGCCGCCGAGTATTCCTTCATCGTGGTCCCGATGTTCGTGCTCATGGGCAACGTCGCTGCCTCGGCGGGCATCATCGAGACGCTGTTCGAGGCCGCGTCAAAATGGCTGGCCCGGGTGCGGGGCGGGCTGCTGCTCGCGGTGACGCTGGCATCGGCAGGCTTCGCCGCCGTCTCGGGGTCGACCGTCGTCAACGCCGCCGTCTTCACAAGAATGGCCTTTCCGCAGATGGTGCAGCAGGGCTACAACCCGCGCGTCAGCGCCGCCGCGATTGCGGCGGCCGGTACGTTCGCGGTGATGATACCGCCGTCCCTGGGCTTCGTGCTGTACGGGATGATGACGAACGAGTCCGTCGGCAAGCTGTTCATGGCTGGTGTCATACCCGGTCTGCTGACGGCCACCATCTACATCCTCGTCATCGTCGTCGGCGTGCGTTTGCGGCCTGACTGGGCGCCAACGCCGCGCGGCGCGGTTCCCCTCCGCGAGCGCTTGGCGACGTTGCGCTCCATCTGGCCGATGGGTTTGCTGGTCTTCGTCGTCCTCGGCGGCATCTACAGCGGGTTCATGCCACCCTCCGCCGCCGGAGCGATCGGCGCGCTTGGCGCCATCGTCATCAGCGTGGTCCAGCGGAAGTTCGTCGTCCGCGAGTTCTGGAGTGACGTCAGGAAGACGGCGCTGCTGGCGAGCTCGCTGTTCTTCATCGTCATTTCGGGCTTCCTCTACGCCCGTTTCCTGACGAACAGCGGCTTCGTCCCCGAACTGCAGGGGCTCGTCGGCGGCGCCGGGATCGGCAAGTGGGAGTTCGTCGCCATCATGGTCGTGCTCTATCTCGTTCTCGGCATGTTCATCGACGGCGCCTCGATGGCGGTGATCACGCTCCCTTTCGTCTATCCGATCGCGCAGCAACTGGGCGTCGACGGGCTGTGGTTCGGCGTCCTCTTCGTGAAGCTTGTCGAGATCGGCGCGATCACACCGCCGGTCGGCCTCAACCTTTTCACCGTCGTCGCCGCAAGCGAGAAACGCCTTCAGGTCGTCGATCTGATCCGCGGGATTACGCCATTCCTCATCGCGGAGGTCATCGCCCTGACGCTGCTGATCACCTTTCCGCAGTTGTCGACCTGGCTGCCCGGCATGATGTGACGGTCCCCGCATCGGCACGGGCGGGCACGCCTGCGATGTCCGGCCGGCCAATCCTCCAACGAAGAACAAACACGGGTGCGCCATGAAGGCTGTCGGATACCTCCGCTCGCTTCCGGTCGATGACGAACGGTCGCTGTTCGATTTCGAGACCGACGTGCCGCGGCCTGAAGGCAGGGACCTGCTGGTCCTGGTCGAGGCGATATCGGTCAATCCGCTCGATGCCGTGCAGCGGATGCGCAAGGAATCGGCCGACGGCACGCCGGTGGTCCTCGGATGGGACGTGGCCGGCATCGTCTCGGCGGTCGGATCCGATGTGCGGTTCTTCGCGGTCGGGGACCATGTCTTTCTCTCCGGCGACCTGAGGCGGCCGGGGGGCAACGCGGAATACCTGCTGGCCGACGAGCGTGTCGTCGCCGCCAAGCCGGCATCCCTGAGCTTTGCCGAAGCGGCGGCGCTGCCGCTGACCGCGATCACCGCATGGGGAGCGCTGTTCGACCGGCTCCGCGTGCCGGTTGGCCCGGCACCTAGCGACGACCGCATCCTGCTGATCGGCGCAGCCGGCGGTGTCGGCTCGATCGCCGTCCAGCTGCTGAAGGCGCGAACCGCCCTGGAAGTGGTCGCGACCGCCTCACGGCCCGAATCGCGCGACTGGCTGGCGAAGCTCGGCGCCGACGTCGTGCTCGATCATTCGCAGCCGCTGATGCCGCAGTTCGCCCGAGCAGGCATTTCCAGCGTGCGCTACGCCTTTCCCCTTTCGCACACGCTGCAACACTGGCCGACCATCACCGGCCTGCTGGCGCCCGAGGGCGAGGTGGTCGTCGTCGACAATCCGGTGGGCATCGACGCCACCGCGCTTCGCGCCAAGGCGGGAGCGCTGCATTTCGAGATGATGTGGATCAAGCTGCTGGCCGGAGGGGAAAGGCTGCTCGCCATACGCCAGCTTCTCCAGGAAGTCGCCGAGCTGGTCGACGCCGGCAGGATCCGTCCGACTGCGAATGCCGACTTCGGCACGATCTGCGCCGAGAACCTGCGGCGCGCCCACCGTGCGATCGAGAGCGGCAAGACGATCGGCAAGATTACGCTGTCTGGTTTCGGCCGGTAGCCTTACGGATGCACCGGGCTTGATTGGGGAGGGCGGGGCGCCGGCGCGCCCCGCCTCCGCGTTCAGAACGCGTTGTCGAGACCGGCCGGCACCCAACGGTAGGCGTCGCCGTCCCGGGCAAGGTTGCCGAGGCCCGGAAACGGAAAGTGATAGGCGAGGATCGTCATCCGCTCCGCCGCGATCATCGCGAAGAGCGAGCGGCGCGTCTCCACCATCTGCGCCGGGTCGGTGTCGAAACCGAACCGGATGTCCGGATACCGGGTGAAGACAGCATGATGATGTGCCAGGTCGCCGACCACCAGCAGCGATTTCGACCCGGAGTCGATCCGGTAGGCCGTGTGCCCGGGCGTATGCCCAGGCGCGAGCATTGCCGTGACTCCCGGCAGGATCTCCTGCCCGTCCCTGACGACGTTGAGCCGCTTTGCCACCGTCTCCAGTTCCTTGCGGCACGCCGGCATGAAGGCCCCGAGCAGCGGATGGGCGTCGTTGGCCGGATCGGTGAAGAACTTGTGGTCGGCCTCGTGCAGGTGGACCTGCGCATTGGGAAAGTGCTCGGCGCCGTCCTCCCCTGTCAGTCCCCAGAGATGGTCGGGATGGGCATGGGTCAGCACGACGTCGGTGATCGCCGCGGAATCGACGCCGATATTGGCGATGTTCTCCATCAGCCTGCCCGGCTTCGGACCGAACAGCGGCGCTCCGCCCGTTCCCGTGTCGAACAGGACGAGCCGCGAGCCCGCCTGTATCAGCAGCACGTTCTGGTCCAGCGTCATGTTCTGCGGGTCGAGGAAGCTGTCGCGCATCGTGTCGCGCACCTCGGCTTCGCTCCGCCCGAGCAATGTCTTGACCGGATCGCCCTGGTCGAGCGGTCCGTCCGACAGGACCGCCGCCCTGATGTCGCCGAAGCCGAAGCCGTGCCAGCCGGGGTTGGCGTGAGGGAGTTCCGGAGCGCCGGAGGCCGTCTTGCCCGGCGTCGTTCCGCTCCCCACTACGGCCGCCGATAGAGCCCCGATCATGGCTCCTCCTTTCAGGAAAGTTCGTTTGCTCACGTCCATCAATGTTCCTCCAATATGTACGGACATTTACAGAAACGCTAGTACGATACCGAGGGGCGAGGGGCAATGGGTCGAATGAAAACGGCATGATGACAAATCGCTTGCCAATATGTACGGACATTTGTATGGAAGTCGGCAGCGGAGGTTTCCATGACCGATCACCACTACGAGGACATTCTCTACGAGGAACGTGGGCGTGTCGCCCATGTCACGTTCAACCGCCCGGATCGGCTCAACGCCTTTCGCGCCAGGACATATGGAGAGGTCGCCGACGCGGTGCTCCGGGGCGGATGGAACCGGGACATCGGCGCGATCGTGCTGACCGGCGCCGGCGACCGCGCGTTCGCCGTCGGCGGCGACAAGGGCGAGAAGAAGTCCGATCGCGTCGGCGCCGGCCGCGGGATTCTCGGTCCCGCGGTCGAGGAGTTGCAGACCGCGATCCGCGATGTTCCCAAGCCGGTCATCGCCAAGGTCCGCGGCTATGCCGTCGGCAGCGGCAACGTGCTCGTAACGCTGTGCGATCTCTGCATCGCTGCGGATACCGCGCGATTTGGCCAGGCCGGGCCGAAGATGGGATCCGTCGATCCCGGCTGGGGCACGGCCCTGCTCGCCCGCACCATCGGCGAGAAGAAGGCGCGCGAGTTCTGGTATCTCTGCCGCCAGTACAGCGCCGAGGAGGCGTTGCGCATGGGGCTGATCAATCAGGTCGTGCCCGAGAGCGAACTGGACGCGGAAGTCGATCGCTGGTGCGAGGAGATCATCGCGAAGAGTCCGACGGCGATCGCCATCGCCAAGCGCTCCTTCAATGCCGACTCCGAGAACATCCGCGGCATCGCCAACATGGCCTTACAGGCGCTCGCCCTCTACTTCGGCACGGAGGAATCGAAGGAAGGCGGCGCCGCGCTGCGCGAGAAGCGAACGCCCGACTTCTACGGAAAGATGTACCGCGGCGGCTAGATTCAACAAATTGTCCGTACTGAACGGAAGCCATCGTCACCCTGTAAATGACAGAACATTAGAATGTTGACCGGAAGCATCCTGAACAGCCTTCTCGTCGTCGAGCAGGGCCATCGCACCGCAGCCGGGGCATGCGGGACGCTGCTCGCGATGCTGGGCGCCGAGGTCGTTCTGGTCGAGCCGGCGCAGGCCCGGACCGACCACAAATGGCGCAACCGGGACGTCGTCGCGGCCCGCAAGCGGAGCGTCCTGGAAACCGATCCCGGCCTGGCGAGCCTCCTACGCCGCGCCGACGTCCTCCTGCTGTCCTCCGACGTCTCCGGCCCGGGAAGCGCGGCGATCCCCGCCGCGGCGCCCTCGCAGCTGGTCTGCGACTTAACCGCCTTTGGCCGCACCGGTCCGCTCGCCGGCCGGGGCCTGCCCGAGGAACTGGTTCAGGGCTGGTGCGGCGTGGCGGAGACGACGGGCCAGCGCGACGGTCCTCCGGTGGTGACCGGCGCGCCCTTCGTCTCCATGGAGGCCGGCGCCTACGGCGCGGCCGCGATCGTTGCAGCGCTTATCGAGCGAACCTCGAGCGGCCTCGGGCAGTCGATCGACATCTCGCTCTACGACGTCGGCGTCAACGCGCTGCTGACCTTCCTGCCGCTCGCCTTCGCCGGGCTTCCGGCGACCCGCAACGGCAATCGCCATCCATCCATGACCCCGTGGAACAGCTACCCCGGCCGCGACGGCCGGTGGGTGCTGATCTGCGCGCCGACCAACGACATGTGGCGCAGGCTCTGCGCCGTCATGGAGCGCCCGTGGCTTGCCGCGGACGAGCGCTTCGTCTCCACCACCGCGCGTCTCGCCAATGTCGAAGCCATCGACGCCGAGATCGCTGCATGGACTGCCGGCCTGGATGCCGCCGCGATCGTGGAGAGGGTCGATGCCGCCGGCATACCCTGCAGCCAGATCGAGACGCTGGCCGACCTTCACGCCGAGCCGAACGTCGTGCGCAGGGAGATGAGCCTGCCGGTCGACGCGGCAGGCGCGCGGTTGCGCGTGCCGGGAAACATCTTCCGCGTCGCGGGGGCGCCGTGGCGTGACGAGCCGACCTTGCCTGCCGGTTGCGAACGGAAGACGCCGCGAGCAAGCGCACCGGCGCCCGGATCCGGGCCGGCGGACGGCATCCGCCGCGGGCCGCTGCAAGGCCTGCGGGTGATCGAGATCGGCATGAACACAGTGGCGCCGCTCGCCGGGCGGCAGCTCGGCGCTCTCGGGGCCGACGTGATCAAGGTCGAGCCGCCGTCGGGCGATACCAACCGGCATAACGCGCCGTTGCGCGAAGACGGTGCGAGCTACGTCTTCATGCTGTCGAACACCGACAAGCGCGGCCTTGTCCTTGACCTCAAGACACAGCAGGACCGTGACACGCTGTTCGACCTGCTGCGGACCGCCGACGCGGTCATCGAGAACCTCAAACCGGGCGCGCTGAAACGGCAGGGCCTCGGCGCCGAAGACGTGCTCGCCCGCTGCCCGCATCTCGTCTACTGCAGCGTCAACGGCTTCGGCTTCGACACGGCCTATCCGGGACGCCCCGCGCTCGACACGGTGATCCAGGCGATGTCGGGTGCGCTCGACGTAACGCGGGTCGACGGGATGCCGCTCAAGGCGGGCATTTCGATCTCCGACCAGCTTGGCGGCCAGCTCGGCCTTGTCGCCATCCTCGCCGGCGTCCTTGCGGCCCGCCGCACCGGCAGGGGCATGCATTTCGATCTGGCCATGCAGGATGCGACCGTCTGGGCCACCAGCATGGTCTGGAACGACACTGCCGGACCGCGTTGCCGCGTCGTGCCCGTTGCGGACGGCCATATCCTCGTCGGGGAGGGGAGCGGCGAAGGGGACTGGCGGGAGTTCCTCGGTCGGCTGACCAGGAACGAGGCGATGCAGGCGCTTGCCGACAAGGGCATCCAGGCCGCGCCGGTGCTGACCGTCGAAGAGGTTCTTGGTCATCCGCACACGGCGGCGCGGTCGCTGTTGCTGAGCGTGCCGACGCCGGACGGCGAGCGTTTCTCCGTTCTGGGGTGCCCGATGCGCCTGTCGCGGACGCTGGCGGAGACGCGCGCCACGATGGCGCGTCTCGGCTTTGTCGATCCCGACCTCGACGCGGAACTGGACCGGCTCTCGTCGGCACGCCGTGCCGGACGGCCGCTGACCGGGCTGGAGCGGGCGTCGTGACCGACCGTTCGAGATTGCGGCGCGCGGCGGGCGCGGTGGCGGTCGTCGGCGTCGGCGAGACGGACTACGCGCTCGACCACGCGGCGTTGCGTGACGGAAAAGTCCGTTCCGACGCCTACGGCTTTGCCGCGACTGCACTGAAGCGCGCGCTGAGCGACGCCGGCCTGCGGCTCTCCGACATCGACGGGCTCGTGGTCGGTCAGTCGACCGCCGTCGAACGCATGGCGGAAGTCCTCGCCGTCGATCCTTCCTGGTCGGCCCAGGCCGACGCCGTGAACGCCGTCATCCAGGCTGCCATGGCCATCGCCAGCGGCCTCGCGGAGTGCGTCGCCCTGGTCTACGGCAACGACCAGAAGAGTGCCGGGACGCAGTATGGCGGACCCAATGCGATGGGCGGCGAGCGCTTTCTTGCCTATGTTCAGTATGCTCCTTGGGGGCTGACGTCGCAGGGCGCGCTCTACGCGATGATGGCGAACCGCTACATGGCGGAAGCTGAGTTCACGCCGGCGGATCTTGGGCGCATCGCCGTGGGGCAGCGCCGGTTCGCCGAGCAGAACGCGAACGCGATCATGCGCCGACCGCTGACGCTCGACGATTACCTCGCCAGCCGTTTCGTCTGCGAGCCGCTGAGGCTGTTCGATTACTGCCTCGTCAATGACGGTGGCGTCGCGTTGATCGTCACGACGGCGGAACGGGCGCGGTCGAACCCAAGGGCCGTCGGCCTCGCGGCATTCGCCCGGGCGGACCTCAGCGTCGACGCCACCAGCCTGCGGCCCCGACTGATGGACTATTACCACGATGCGCACCGGCGCGCCGCGGCCGACCTCTACGCCGTCGCCGGTTTCGGCCCCGAGGCGGTCGACAGCGTGCAAATCTACGACAGCTTCACGACGCACGTCCCCTTCGCCCTCGAGGGATTTGGATATTGCGGACTTGGCGAGGCCGCGGGGCTCATACGATCCGGCGCCCTGGCGCCTGGCGGCCGGCTGCCGATGAACACGTCGGGGGGAATGCTCTCCGAAAGCTACATGCAGGGGTGGAACCACCAGGTTGAAGCCGTCCGCCAGCTGCGCGGCGAGACCGGCGACCGGCAGGTTCCCGGCGTCCGTCACGTCCACTACATGTCCGACGTCGCGGGTAAGGTCTCGAGCCTGATGTACAGGAGGGCCGGCGCATGACCGCCCGTCGCCCCGCGCCCCCGCGCGGCCTTTTCGAGGACGCCTTCTGGCGACACCTCGGCGAAGGCCGCATGTGCCTTCAGCGTTGCGACGACTGCTCCTCCGTGCGCTACCCGGCGGCCCCCTGCTGCCCGCGTTGCGGCTCCGAGGCATGCACCTGGGCGCCCGTCGCCGGTAGCGGGCGCGTCGTGAGCTGGACGCGCTTCCATCGCCAGTACTTCGCCGAGATGCCCCCGCCTTACCTCGTCGTCAGCGTGGCGCTGGACGAGGGCCCCATGGTGGTCGGGAACCTGCTCGGCGACCAGGCGACCGATCCGGCGATCGGCGCGCCGGTCCGCCTACGCCTTCAGACCGTCGAGACGGCCGCCGGCCGTCTTGACCTGCCGCAATGGGAATTGGCCGCGGCGGAAGACACAGCCAAAACGGAGAAGAGATAGATGCTGGACATCGTTGAGAAGAGCGTGGCGCGAGGCCGCAACTTCGACCTCACCGGCCGGGTGGTGATCATCACCGGCGCCGGGCAGGGGATCGGCAGGGAATACGCCCGCCAGTTTGCGGCGGCCGGCGCCATCCCCGTCGTCGCCGAGATCAACCGGGACAACGCGCACCGCGTCGTCGACGAGATCGTGGCCGATGGAGGTTCGGCCATGGCGGTGCGCACCGACGTTGCGGATGCGGCGTCCGTCGCCGATGCCGTGCGCTCCGTCATGGACGCCTACGGCCGGATCGACGGGCTGGTCAACAATGCCGGCATCTTCTCGACGCTGAAGATGCGCGAGTTCACCGAGATTCCGCTCGACGAATGGGACCTCGTGCTGCGGGTCAACATCACCGGCTGCTTCCTGACGGCGCGAGCCGTCGCACCCGTCATGAAGGAGCGGAACTGGGGCCGCATTATCAACATCACCTCCGGCTCGGTGCCGCTCGGCGTAAAGAACTACATGCACTATGTCACGTCGAAGTCGGCGCTGATCGGGATGACCAACTCGATGGCGCGCGAACTCGGCGCCTTCGGCGTAACCGTCAACGCCGTGCAGCCCGGCGGCACCTTCACCGAAGTGCCGCGGGAGACGGTGACGGAGGCAGGCAAGGCCTGGCTCAAGCAGACGCAATGCATCCCGCGCGAGGAGGTGCCGATGGACCTCGTCGGCCTCGTCCTATTCCTCAACACCGAGGCGGCGGGCTTCATCACAGGGCAGACCATCGCCTGCGACGGCGGCCTGACCCACTGGTGACCTGAATCCGAACAAGGAGTCGCTGTTCTACACTGGGAGCCGTTCTTGCCACCCACGATCCCGCCGTTGTTGGACAAATCATGATAGTAAAGGGTGTATATCTTAAATTCAGAATATTCTTCTTGAGGTAATCAACCGGAGTATTGATAGGAACCACATTTTCGGGAGCAGGAATTTCCATTCCGACTCCTTGTCGCTCGCTGCTATTCGCGATGTTGGAGTAGCGGCTGGACGTTAGTGGCCATGGCAGCTTCGCGATTACAGACCTTCAACCTTGCGACGCGCGTTCCCGAAAGCGGCCGTTCGGTTATTTAGTCAAGTCGCCCGAATCAACGGCCGAGTTGGGGACTTTCCTGTCAGGCGACTGTCAGGAAACTTGGGGACTTCAGCTGCCGGCCTTCCACTGCAAAATCGGACAGCCCGTTGCTATCCCACTCCCGGCCGTTCAGTCACTCTTCGTGGCCTGGCCGCCGTAGCGATCCATCAACGCGAGTTCGAGCGCGATCAGGGCAGCCAGTTCGCCAGCCTTCAAAACACTGAAGTCGACCCAGCCCAGCAGGTAGAGGGTCAGCTCACGCCCATACTTCGCTCGAACGATCTCGGGAATGCGTGCGGCGAAAGCAAAACTCTCGACGAAGGCGCCACAGTCGGTAAGCTTTTCAAATGAGATGAACCCGCCGGGGTTGCCCTGTGTCGGCCACGCGAGCAATAGGGGTTCGTCCCGAGTGCTGAGGTGATGTGAGAGCGATCCAAGATTGGATTTTCCATCGCTTCTGACGCTTCACTCAGAGCTCGATAATCGGGCTGGGGTTGGAGCGCGACACGACCAGGGTCAGGTTGCGGCTGGCTCGACTGATCGCGACGTAAAGCAGTCGGCGATCCTTTTCGCGGAAGGTCGTCCCGTCGCAGGGCATAATCACCACGTTAGGGGCTTCCAAGCCCTTGGCTTTGTGAATCGAGCTCACGGCGCGCAGGGGCGGTAAGCGTCGGGTATGGGCATTGTGGCGCGACTGTTCCGCCAGGCCGACCTGCGGATCCGTTGCTGCTCCGAGACGCACCGCTTCCCAGAACTCCCGAGGATAGTCGATGTGAACAGACGCGAACTCGGCTTGGAACTTCGTTGCGCGCTGCAGATCCTGCAGGAACGCACTGACGCCCGCGTGATTGGGTTGCTCTACGATCCGGCGCGCCAACGACTGGATAAGCGCCGGTTTTCCCCAGGCCGGCTTGGCGCAACCGCTGGCGACCTCATCGCGGAAGCGCGTCGCGAACTGACTGTCGGAGAAACCTGTGCAAACCCCTTGGACAAAGGCTACCGCGGCCTTGGCGACCGCAGCGGCGTCATCGCAAGCGGCAAGGCTCTGCACGAGCGTTGGCAGTGCCGACCGGGTGTGTCCTTCCCAGATCGGCATGGATCGACCGAGAAAAGCGCGGATCGCCTGAACCGTGTCGTTGTGGTGCGACAGGACCAGCAGAGGCTGAACCCCTTTGAACGCAGGATCGAGCGACCGTCTGTCCTGAGCGTCGAGCTGGAAACCAAGGTTTCGTTGCGCGATGTTGTCGGCGAAGACGACCTTGAGGCCGCGTGGCAGCTTGCCCATCAGGCGCAGTTTCCCACCAGCGGCCAGGCTTGCGCGGCTTTGCAGAATCCAGTCCCCAAGCTCTTCGCCGCCGCCCGTCCAGCGGTGGGGAACATCAAGCGATTCCGCGATATCGGCCGCGGCGCGAAAGGCAGCCAGGCGGCTGTCGTCGGCTTGGCCCTGCGCCTCCGTCGCGCCCGCGCCATAGATCCGTTGCATCGGATCGAAGAACGCTCGGACCCTGGCGCCGGCGCCGTGCAGGGCCTCGATGACGGCGTGCTGTTCGGCGCTTGCGTCCTGGTGCTCGTCGCAGACCACGATTGGATAGCGGCGCGCCAGCATGTCGGCGATGAACGGACGACGCTTCAGCAGGCCCGCCGCCCAGCGGCTGTTGCGATCATAGTCGGGCAAGGCGCCCGCGCTGAGACCCGGTTCCGGATAAGCCTCGGCGATCTGGCCGATCAGGCTATCGATGGTCCGGATTTCCAACCCGGACAGGCCCTTCGTGCGATCGCCGAACACATCGCAGGCGGCATGGGTGTGCGTCAGGATAAGAAGGCGCCCTGTGCCTAGCGTCGGGCTCACATCGGCCGCGAAAGCTGCGCCTTGGAACGTCTTCCCACATCCGCCCGGCGCTTCGACCACGACCGACTTCGCGGTTGACCTGAGCGCAGCGGCGACCGCCGCGTCAGCCATTTTCCGTCGCCTTCGGCGTCCTCGCAGTCAGCGCCGTGAGCGCGTCGATCAAGGGCTGCAACTGGGGCTTCACCTTGACCATGGCGCCCAGGACGTAGGCTTTGTCCGCCAACTCTCGACCGCCTTCGAGGCTCTTGAACCAGCGCTTGCCGTGCTTCTTCCAAGTCTTGGCCTCCTTCTCAGGAGCACCCTCTGAATCGCCGCTCGCAGCGGCGATGATCAGAGCACGCAGGCGATTGCCAGCGACGGCCTTGACGGTGGCGAAGTCGTGCTTGGGGAATTCGGCCGTGGATTCGAGAACCTTAAGCCGCTCGACCAGGGTGGCGAGCCGGGGTTGGGTAAGGATGTCGTCAGGATCGAAAAGCAACGCCTCCAGCTTGTCGTCACAAATGTGGGCGATGACGTTCGCCTCGGTGCAGCCCGAGGGCCACTGGAACAGAAGGTCGCCCATCGCAGACTTCAGATTTTTCCAGCGCGTGGTGTTGTCCCCCTCACAGTCGACGAATGCGGCGAGGCCGAGTTTGGCTTTGGCGAACTCCTCCAGCAGTTCAAGCGTGAAGGTATTGCCCTGACCGTCGCAGAGGCGAACCCCCAGGTCGAGCAGGTCCGTCGAGATTTCTCGCTGAAGCATCTCTGTGACGAAGCCGACTTCGGTTGGCCCTTCGCCGACTAGGGTCAGGCGCGACAGGAAAGCTTCTGGATCCCGCTTCTGCAGCTGAATCGAGCGCGGGCTGGAAAGCTCGGCGATGACATGGCCCTGGCTGAGATACCAGATCGTCGCCGGCTCGGCGGCGACCAGGGCCGGCGCGCTGTGCGTCGTCATCACGACTTGGGATGGACCTGCTGCCAGCTCGCTGACAAGCTTGCGTTGGCGATAGGGCTCTAGGCCACGCTCGGCCTCGTCGACCAAAGTAATGGGGCAACCGGACCGGTAGGCCTGGGCGACGGCCAAGGATGCCAGACGGCGAGTCCCCGATCCCCAACTCGACAGCGGTAGGCGACTTTCCTCTATGGCGGCGGTCAGGCCGATCAGCGCGCTGATCGACTGGCCCTGACCTGCGCTGAGGCCAAGGCCCAGGTCATGCGGCAGCGCACGCTCGCCGAACGTTTCGTTCAGCTGCTTCATCGCCTCTTGCCCTTCGGTCTGGAGCTCAGCCTTCACGTCGACGTCCGAGAAGGTCGAGGTCAGTCGTGAGCGCAGAGCCTTGTCGCTAAGCAGCCTATCCAGAGCCGAGCCCTGCACGAGGCGGAGGTCGCGATCGTTCCGATCATCACCGCCCAGACGCACCAGGCCGATCTCTCGACGGAGCGTCGATGAGAATATGTCGGTGGTGTCGTTCGGATTGTGAATCGCATAGGTCAGGTCGAGCTCTTCAGAGCCGCTGACGGAAATCTTGTAGACCGGCGGCCCGACCGGACGCGCCGGTTCACCTTCATCGGACTCCTGCGGCTTACGGGCCTGTCGGCCATCCCACTCCCATGGGAACGCCGGACGCGACTGAGTGGCGATGCTGCTGTCCGGCGGCAGGCTGATCACGGCGCCAATGAAGAACCCGTCCTTGCGCTGACGTCGCCAATAGTCACTGTCAGACACAAGGGCCGCGTTGCTCGGATTGAGCAATAGGGCGATCGCTTCGAGGATGGTGGTCTTTCCAGCGTCGCCGCCGCCGAGGATCACGTTCAGGCCGGCCTTTGGGAACCAGTCGAACTTTTGGAAGGCGCGATAGCGCTCGATTTTCAAACGGAGAATCGTGGCGCCTGCGACATCGACCAAAGTGTTGGCCTCCTTGTTCATTTTCGCATACATGCGCCGAATCTCAGTTCCCGCGTGTTCAGGCTTCAAATAACCATATCCGCCGCGCTGCGTTACCAAGTTTACCTGTATTCTACACGCAGACGGCAAAGGTTGCCCAGTAGGCGCAGGAGAGCAATTTGGCCCAATTCAGCGAGGAGGCGGTCCACGGCTACCTGTTCAAGACCGGGTTAGCCGACCTGATCGACGAGACCGTGGCGTTACCCGCCGGGGGGCGAGTAGAATTGACGACAGGTTTCAGGCAACGCCTGGAATTGGCGGAACGACCGGGATAAGGGTCGACTCCTGCCGGTCTCCGAATGGCGCATCTTGCGATCGGAACGGCTAGGGTGGGGTGGGAAGCCGCCCGACCGCTTCTGGCTAGCAGAACTGAGAAAGCCGCCATTAGGCGGCCACCGCAATTCGACCGCAGTGCGCCCCCATCACGGTCGTTCGCCCCGAGGATTTGCGATCCTGAAAGCTGCCGGTCCGCCACGGCGACGCCGATGTTTCAGATGGGTGAATTCTCGTCCGACCGGTTCCGCGTGCTGGGTCCCGATAAGAGGCCATTCAGGTGGTAGCCGCATCTCGACTGCACCGCTCATCAAGGAGGATGTTCAGTCGAATTTTTTTCGCTTAGCTGAGCCGGACGTCGGTGGCGGAAGACCCGACGGCCGCGTCGGCTCTCGATCGAATACTCGAAATGATCTACGATAATTGGGAAGGCGGAAGGTGTTCGCATACTGTTCGGATCGAATTGCGCTCCTACTGAAAACCGTTTCCCTATTGCCATTGGCTCTCGTTAGCATAGCATTGAGCAAGAAAGCGCTGTCGTTGGAGGGGCATGGCGTTGGGATTTGAATTCGTCGCGCCGCATATTGCCGCGGGTGGAGTATGAGCGGCAGCACGTCATTATTTTCCGCAGCAGAACCCGGTCTAGGGTACGTCTTCCAGTCTAGGTATGCTTTGCTGAGAATGTTTGACTTGCCGGAAGACGGCGAGGTCTACTTAGAGCGAAACGATGACGTCGAATTTGTAGCGGTCGATGGCACCATCACGCTCGGGTCATTGAAACACAAGGCCGACGGAGACCGCCTTTCTGATTTGTCCGTTGACTTCTGGAAATCCGTCCGCGTCTGGGTCGCTCATTACAAATCTTCGGGCAGGGTCGGATCGACTGCTAGGTTCATCCTCTATAGTACTGCGACCGTTTCGGCCGGATCGTTCCTGGAGCTATTTGTCGGTGCCGGCGGATCTGGTGAGCAGCGGGCCGCACATGCTGCGGCCGCAATCTCAACGAGCACATCTAAAGAGATCGCAAAGGTGAAGGCGGATCTGGCTGAGCTAAGCGCGGTCGAAGCTCAAGATTTCTATGCACGCATCACGATCTCACCCAACGTTCCACGAATCGATGATGTGCCCGGGTTGATTGACCAAAGGCTCAGGACCACAAGGAAGGAGGACCGAGCGGCGTTGTTCAACAGGCTTGAAGGATGGTGGACTGACTTGGTCATCCGCGTCCTGACGGGCAAGGCAGGGCCTTCGATCAAGGTTCAGGATGTCAGCGATAAGCTTGTTGCGCTTAGCGACCAGTTCAAGGCCGACAACCTACCAATCGATTTTCGTGGCAAGCACCCCGACGAAATGGATGTCTCCAAGGACGACCGAATGTTCGTCGCTCAGCTTCGAGCGCTGAAGCTCTCTGAAGAGCGGATTCAACACGCAATCATCGACTACTACCGGGCCTACGAACAAAGGTCGCTGTGGGCGCGTGAACGGCTAGTCATAACTAGCGAACTTGAGCAATACGAGGATCTGCTGGCGGAGGAATGGGAAAGGCATAAGGCCATCCTGTGCGAGAAAATCACCGATTCCAGCCATGAGGATGCGTGCGTGGAAGCTGGCAACGCACTCTATTTGTGGGCTTTGAACAATACGTCTCATTTGCGCATTCGTGAACGTGTAACCGAGCCATACGTGGTGCGGGGAGCTTTCCAGATGCTAGCAAACGACAGGCCATCACCACGCGTCCACTGGCATCCGCGCTTTCTTGATCGTCTCGCGAAGATCCTGGAGAAGGCGGCGTGAAATACTGGGACAAGCGACCTGTTGAGGTGCGAAATCTCTTTAACCCTGCCTTCTGCGGTCTCCTTCTATACAGAGCGGTGGCGGGCTTCCTGAGCTTGGACGCCCGCGGGATGCCCTTCTCGATGTCGCTGCTAATCTTGCCGCTCACGCTCCAGAGGCATTCGCGGGAGGTGATCCAACGCGGCAATCGCAACTACCTTCTCCGAGTCATGGCTGATCACCCGGAGTTGCAGGTAGGTTTTGCGCAGCGTTGCACTGAGATGTTGCCTTTCACCTTCGAGGCCTTGGGTGTTCTCCACAGCGTAGGCACTCTTAACATCTCAGACGATGGTCGTTTGATCGTCGTGCCCGATGGCGTCAGGAAGACCGTCAGTGGTACGGATGAGTCCAAGACCGCTCAACGGGTGGCGAATTTCATCGGAAAGGAATTCGCCAGCATCGGGCACAGCACTACGATCTACACGACCATGGGGATACGGCCATGAAGATCAAGTCGCTTCATGTTTACAGCGATGATGGTCGGCGTCGAGACGTGACGTTCCACGATGGCTTGAACATCCTTACTGGTCGATCGTCCACCGGCAAATCGGCTCTCTCTGAGATAATCGAATTCTGCATGGGACGGTCGACATTTAACGTGCCCGAGGGCGTTATCCGCGACAAGGTGAAGTGGTACGCAGTCATCTACAGGTTTGCTGGTGAAGAGGTGCTCGTTGCCAAGCCAGCCCCTGCGCCTGGGGCTCTTTCGTCGAGCAGCGTCATGGTCTGGCGAGGTTCGGAGGTCAACGCCCCGACATACGAGGAACTGGTCGCCAACGACAACGACGATGGGGTCGTGACGCTGCTATCGGAATTGCTGGGCATCCCCGAGAACACGACCGATGTGCCCTTGGAGAGCAGCAGGGACAGCTACGATGCCAACATTAAGCACACGTTGTACTATCTATTCCAGAAGCAAGGCATCGTCGCTAACAAGGATCAGCTATTTTATCGCCAGAACGAGGACTACCAAACTCAAGCTATCAAGGACACACTGCCAATTCTTCTAGGCGTGTCCGGCCGTGATAAATTTACGTTGCAGGGACAGCTTCGATCGGCGCAACGTGAACTACGCCTTAATGCGAAGCTGGTGGCCCAGGCGCGGGATGCCATAGACAATTCCGAGCAGCGAGCGATCGGACTGCTTTCCGAGGCTAGGGCTGTCGGTATCGCGATCCGCGGGGAATCTGGTGCCGACGCGGTGGACCTGCTGCGTCAGGCCTTAGAGTGGCAACCGCTATCCGTACCCGACGACGATGGTGATCGAGTGTCCATCATCGAGGACGAGCTGTCGAGCATCCGAGATCGCCGCCGCGAAGCCCAAAGACACATTGAGAGTGCGCAGCAGTTCGCGCGCCGAGCCAGCGGTTTCGAAGGGGAGGTGATTGAGCAGCGTGACCGTCTGGCGTCTATTAAGGCGTTGCCCTTCAGCAAAAGCACTGGCGAATGGCAGTGGCCGTTCGCGCCAGCAAACCTCGGCCTGCACACACCTATCGCCCACGCTATGCTTGCTGAGTTGGAGAACCTTGATCGCGAATTGGCAGCTGTGACTGGCGAGCGGCCAGCTCTTGAAGCATTTTTGGCGAACCAGCAGAAGGAAGTGGCGACACTGACAGAACAGATTAGACGGAAGGAGTTGGAGCTTTCCTCTGCAATCGCGAGCAATGAGATCATTGCTCAGATGGGTAATCGAAACAATGCTGCAGCTCGCGTCGTCGGACGTATAAGCCTGTTCCTCGAAAACTTGGCCACCGACGAGGAATTAGAACGTTTGCTGAGCGAGGAACGTAGGCTGAAGGCGGTCATCGATGACATCGAAGGCCGGCTGGGTGCTGACGACTCCGAGTCCCGCTTGGTGGCCACTCTCAGCAACATCGCCATGCATATGTCGGGCTATATCAGGGACTTGAACGGCGAGTTCAATCAGTTTCCGGCAAGGCTAGACCTCCACAATCTTACCGTGGTCATCGATCGGCCGGGCAGACCTGTCTACATGAACAAGTCTGGAGGAGGGGCGAGCCATTTGGCCTATCATTTGGCTGCGCTGCTTTCGCTTCATCGCTTCGCTGCAGACTACAACCAACCGATTCCTAGGTTCATGGTGATCGACCAACCCACGCAGGTTTATTTCCCGTCAGAGAATGCTTATCGGGCAGCCGGCGGGTCCGTGGACCATACAGAGCAGCAGGATGCCGATTTGGATGCCGTCAGGCGGCTGTTCAAATTGCTCGCTCGCTTCACTACCGAGGATGTCCCGGGCTTTCAGCTCATAGTGACCGAGCACGCCAATCTTCGAGATCCGTGGTTCCAAGATGCTCTTGTCGAAGAACCTTGGGCAAAACCACCAGCGCTAGTTCCGGATGACTGGCCGGAAATACCGCTGAATTAGGCTCTATGGCAGTGCAGATCGTAATATACCTTTCCGAGGTTTAGGCTTCGACCGGTTCGGCCGCGTTCTCGTTGCCTTTCTCTACCTGTGCGCAGTAGCGGGTGAACGCGTCAACGCTGGCAGCGGAGCGGTCTTTTTCGAAGAATTCTTCACGACGCGCCAATAGCACCGCGGCGAACCGCCGCGACAGCTCGCAGTTAAACAGCACTATCGCTTCATCCGGCCCCTGAGCCTTGTTCTCGTTGATGGTGAAATTGCTGTCCTGCAGCGCTGCACGCAGTCCGGCATTCGCGGCTTGTAGGGCGTCCAGATCATCAGACGATAGCGCGATGTCGTCCATGTAGACGCTCGCGGTTACGTTGTCCGGAAGGCCCCGCAGGAAAGCCCCGGCCCCCGAATGCATCAACACCAGCGTCGCGAGGATCGGTGACTGAACAAACCCGTAGGGAAGCGCGTAATTAGGCTGTCCGTACGGGTTCTTCACGCAAGACCATTTGGCGAGATAGCCCGCTTTCGCGATGCCGATCGCGTGAAGATCGCGTGCTACGCGATTACGGCCGATACTGTAGAAGAAGCGTTCGATATCGACGCGTGCGAAATAGCGGTGGTCGCGGTGTGAGTGGAGTGCTGCAACATGGCCGCCGTTGCGCAGATGGTAGTAAATGTCCTCGAACTCAGTGGCAGCTTCAACCTTGGCTTTCAGGTCGCGGCCGATCGCCTCGCCCCGGTCGCTGGGAACGAAGACAGGCTTGCCTTTACGCAGATAGGAGAAGCGGTAGGTTTCGAATTTGACGGACATCGTAGTTGACGACCTTGCTCAAGAGATCGATCGAGTTGTTGATGAGTTCAAGAAGAACTACCACAACAGTCGCCGTCTCGAGAGCAAGGCGCGTGAGATTAGGCTTTTTACGCATAACCCACCTCCATGTTCTCGTTCTCCGGCAACCTGCAACCCTGCAACACAGAGTCGTCAACTGAGAGAACCAAATGGCCTCGAAGCGGGTCTCAGGGCTTTCCGTTGGGTGGGCTCAAGAGACCGCCGTTTGAGCTGTAGGTTATCGCCGGCAACGTGGCGGATGACGTAAGGACAGTGTGATCGCCCGTCAAGAGCAGCAGAAAAAAATATCAGCCGGCTTTCGGTTCACGTGAAGATGTTCGCAACAACCGCACCGCAAGCTTGAACTCGCGCACAGGGATAAGGTCATGCGGCGATAGTCGGCTTCTCGGGTATCTCAGCCAGAACCGGACAGTCTGGTGTCGTGAAGAGTTTCGGGCGCCGTCAGGCGTACGAAAGTCCCCGAGGAAGGAACCCGTGGGGCACAGTCGATGGCTATGGGGATTTTGAACTGCGGCCGATATCGGCGATTGCGTGTCCGCCGCTGGGGAGCACGGAGGTGG
>CAJPFN010000129.1 GCA_905339215.1 Rhizobiaceae bacterium | reverse complement strand
CGGGCGGCCCGGCACGCCGAAAGACACCCATTACGCAAAGCTGCGGCGCGCCCATCGCGACCGCAAGGGCGGCGCGCCGCAAGCGCGGCCGCGGCCTTCCGTGCCGGCGGGCGAGGCGCCGGCGGACGGGCTGGTCAGGCTTTACGGCCTGCACACGGTGCGCGCCGCGCTCGACAATCCGCGCCGGAAGATCCGCCGCATGCTGGTGACGCGCAACGCCGCGGAGCGTCTGGGCGTCGCCGAGCCGTCCGCCCTTCCCTTCCCGGCGACCATCGTCGAGCCGAAGGAGATCGACCGGATCACCGGCTCCGACGCCGTCCACCAGGGCGTTCTCGTCGAGGCGGAGCCGTTGAAGCCCAAGCGACTCGAGGCGCTCGGCGACACACCGCTCGTGCTCGTGCTCGACCAGGTCACCGACCCGCACAATGTCGGCGCCATCATGCGCTCCGCGGTCGCCTTCGGCGCCGGTGCGCTGGTGACGACGGCGCGCCACAGCCCGGCCGAATCGGGCGTCCTCGCCAAGGCCGCGTCGGGCGCGCTCGAGCATATCGACCTGATCGAGGTGAAGAACCTCGCCGAGGCGCTGGCCCGCCTGCACGATGCCGGCTTCTTGACGATCGGCCTCGATTCGGAAGGGCCGGCCGAACTTGAGCGGAGCTTCGCCGGCGAGCGTATCGCCCTGGTGCTCGGCGCCGAAGGCAAGGGCCTCAGGCAGAAGACCCGGGAAACGGTGACGGCGCTCGCCCGCCTCGACATGCCCGGCCCGATCCGCTCGCTCAACGTCTCCAACGCCGCGGCCATCGCGCTCTACGCGGCCCGTTCCCATCTCATGCGTAAAAGCTGAGCGGTCCCCTTCACCGCCCGGCAATCTCGTCCGCGAGACGCCGCGCCAGCCAGGGCGCGGTCGAGTATTTCCCGGTATCGACCGAGAAGTAACCATCGCCGCGCGTGACGCCGAACGCGTCGCGGCGATGCAACGGCGAGGCAGGGTCGGCAAGCGTGCCGCCGCCCCGGGCGAAGACGAAACCGCCTTCGACGGCGACCTCGGCCGCGGCAGCGAAGATCCGTTCGACCCCCGGCATGGTCGACGCTAGTCCGTCCCGTGTTGCCAGTTCGATCGCCTTCGCGTGAGCGGCCGTAACGACCGGCGCCTCGGGATCGAGCGCATTCGAGTCGAGCAGAAGCCCGGCCTCGTACCACGAAAGGTAGAAATGACGGCCGTCATAGTTCTTGACGTCGCCGAACGGGCCCGTACAAACCACAGCACTCGGATGGTCGACCGGATGCGTGGTCGTGATGAAGGCAGAGACGCGGTAACGGTTCGACCAGCGCCCTTCCGGCTGCAGACCGGCGCCGGCATCGATGCCAAGGCGCCCGTTCCAGAGCGCGTTGACAACAATGTCGAACTCGCCCGAGCCCGCGTTCGTCTGCACTCGCCATCGCCGCCGGCCGCCCGGCCGAAGCGAGTTGACTCGCTCTCCGAGCCGCAGGGAAAGCTTCGGTTCCGCCGCGGTCGAGTTGGCGAGCAGGTCAGCGACCAGATTCGTGCGCACCGACCGTTCCGGCGTGCGGAAGCCGGCAACGATGGTCGCCGGATCGGCAACCGCCGCGAGTTCCGCGCCGGCAAGGGGCCGCGATAGAGCGCAATCCTCGCCGGTGAGATAGTGGCGGTCCATACCCGCACTGACGATCATTGCATCAAGCGCGGCAAAGTAGTGCGCCACCACATCCGGGGGTGCCACCGAGTCGTGGTGGACGAGAAACGTATCGTCATCACGGCCGACCGCGTCGGCGATCGATGTGGCGGTCAGTTCCTCGATCAGCCGGCGGAAGGCGAGTCCGCCGGGCAGGAGGCGGCGCGCTGTCTGCAACGACGGGTCGCCCGAATAGAGGTAGCCGAGGTGGATTTTGCCTTCGTTCCAGCGGCTCGCGCGCGCCATCGCCGCCGGCGCCTCGTCGAAGAGGGTCACGTGAAAACCTTCGCGCGCCAGGAAGAGCGAAGTTGCGCAACCCATGATGCCCGCGCCGAGTACGGCGACCTCGACATCGCGACGGGTCCGAGTTCCTTTCGCGTTCATTGGTGGGGTCGCCTCCTGTCTTCGCTTTTGAGCGCTGCGAGGCGACGCTGCATCCATTCGGCCATTTCGGTGCCGTAGGGTGAAAGGTCAGGCGCCGGCTCGATCGACCCGAGCGCCGGATCAAGTTCTGACGGCGTATCGACCAGCCGCCGCCCGCGGCTTCGTTCGATACCGCGAACTCTCATCATCATGATCGTCGCCAGGGCGTGGAGCAGTGTCCGCTTCTCCTTTGCGGAAGCGACGGCGTCTTGGATGATGCCGACCGACGTCGCCGCATTGGCCTTCAGGCCGGCGAGTTCCTGCTCGGCCGTCAAGGATCTCCACCCGTCGGTGAGCCCGCCGGTGCGCTTGTCCCAGCGCAAGTACAGGCTCTCGTGCAGGTTTAGCGCCGGAGCGGCGGCGAGCAGCCTCATGAGATACGGCTCGTTGGCCCAGAAGCCGCCCGGCGCGTCGGTGGGAAGACGGAGAACGTCGAGATACTGCGACCGCGTCAGGCTGCGCAACGGCGAACCGCGATCCGGCGCGAGCAGAAAGGTCAACAGCCGCGCTGACGCCGAACCACGGTACTCGCGGCTTTGCGACACGTGCTCGCTGGCGCCAAAATGGCCCATGTCGCAATGGATGCTGCCCGCCGCCGGCTCGCGTTCGAGACGGGTGAGGAGCCGCGCCGTGTACTCGGGCTTCACGACGTCGTCGTGGAAATAGAGGAAGAAGAATGGCGTTTGCACGCGTTCTAGGAGGAAATTGACGTTACCGGCCCAGCCGAGGCGTTCCGCTTGCACATGGACAACAATCCGCTCGTCCTCGGCGGCATGGCGCCGGCAGATTGCCGCCGTCGCATCGCTGCTTGCGTCGACGGAGATCGCAATGACGATGTCACGCAAGGTCTGCTCCCGGGCGCAGCGCAACGTGCGCTCGACGAAGGCTTCGGCCATGTAGGCTGGAATGCAGATCGTGACCTTAGCATCGGGCGCGCGGCGTCGCACGAATGGGAGGAAAATTTTCATGCGCCCCCGCCCGGCTCGCTGTCCAGATAGGAATCCTGCTCGTAGTCCTCATCGACGAAGACGACCAGTCGCGACGTCTCGTCGAGATAAGTTTGGCTTGCCCAGACGCCGGGCTCGATGAGAAGGGCGTTGCCCTCGGCGCCGAGAACAACTGTCGCCTCCTCCGACTGAAAAGCATGTCAACCCTGACGCGCCCCGTTGGCGCGACGAGAAACTGGCGAGAGGTCCGGTGTGCATGGCCGCCGCGGCACGTACCGGGCGGGACCCGGTCGATGATAAAGCCGCGCGCGACAAGGAACGGCAGATGCGGCGGATTGACCGGAATCAGCGTTCCGCGGTCGTCGGAATGGCGCGGCAGGCGAAACAGCCGGACCCGGCCGCCGAAGTGGTCTCCAATGTGCTGAAAGGTCGTAGACCAGCCCATTCACTGCGACTAGCCGAGCGGCCACACGAAGGGAAGTGCGCCCGTCCGTGAAAGGGATGATTTCGTCAGGAGTGCGCTAGGGATCGCCTCGCTCTCTTGAGCGCCTCCCCCCGTTCTACCCGCCCGACCTCGCTTGCCGCGCATGCGGCGAAAACCACCCCAGGCCGGCTTCAGTCGTCGTCGCCGGACGGTACTCGGCGCCGACGAAGCCGCAATAGCCGATGCGGTCGAGATGATCGAACAGGAACCGAAAGTTGATCTCGCCTGTCCCCGGCTCGTGGCGGCCCGGATTGTCGGCGATCTGGATGTGCGCGATGCGCGGAAGGTTGGCCTCGATGGTACGGGCCAGATCGCCCTCCATCACCTGCATGTGATAGATGTCGTACTGCAGGAAGAGGTTCGCCGCACCGACGCGATCCATGATGGCCAACGCCTGGCCCGACGTGGTCAGGAAGAAGCCGGGAATGTCGCGCGTGTTGATCGGCTCGATCAAAAGCTTGATCCCGGCGCGGCCGAGGCGCTCGGCGGCATAGGCGAGATTTCCGACGAAGATTTCCTCGAGCACCGTCGTCGGTACGCCGGCCGGGGCGACGCCGGCGATGCAGTTGACCTGGGCGCAGCCGAGCGCGGCCGCATAGCGGATGGTGACGTCGACGCCGGCGCGGAACTCGTCGATGCGATCGGGCAGCACGGCGATGCCGCGCTCGCCCGCCGCCCACTCGCCGAGCGGAAGGTTGAACAGCGCCTGCTCCAGACCGTTGCGCCTCAGTCGCGCAGCGATCGTCTCCGGCTCATGTTCGTAGGGGCCGATGTATTCGACGGCGGTAAAGCCGGCGCGCGCCGCGGCGGCGAAGCGGTCGAGGAAGTCGTGTTCGCAAAAGAGCATCGAAAGGTTCGCGGAGAATCGCGGCATGGTTCCCTCGCCCCCCGGGCGCCGGCTCGGCCTTCTGTTCGCCCGGGCCTTCTATTCGGCCGTGTCGGCCTGCTCGATGGCCTCGTTGATGAGGTAGTTCACATAGCGGCCCTGAGCGTCCTGCTCGGCCGAATAGAGCACCGTGCCGTCGCCGCCGGACCAGCAGAGCATCGGATAGTCATAAAGCTTGCAGTCCTCGCCCGGGCCGGCAAAGCCGAGGCCGGCCGCGATCTGGCGGGCATAGGACGCCGCGTCGCCTTGCGCCGGCTCGCGCCAGGAGACGAAGTAGGTCCGGTCTTTGGGCGATATGGTCGCGGCGACGACGGCGCCGTTGTCCCGGCCGTCGAAACGGCAGGAAACGAAACGGTCGCTGTCGCCGGTGACGACGTATTCCTTGCAGGTTCCCTTGAGGGCCGCCTCGACGGCGGCGAGGCCCATGCCCGGGCGGATGCCCGGGCGTTCGTCCGCCGCGACCCCGGCCGCGCTCCCGACAAGAATGGCCAACGCCGCCGAAATCGTCCTCATCGCACTCTTCCCGATGTTCGTGGCAAGGGTCTATCGCCGCGAAAACGAATTGTACATGCCGCGACGGTGCGCCCCATCGGTTGTGGCATCATCCCATCCCGGTGACGTGGCGAAGGTAGAAGGCCAGTGCGACGAAGCCGGCGGCGACGGCAAGCCCCTTCCAGTCGATGGTGCTGACCTTGGCCAGGCGCACCGCCTGCAGGATTAGCAGCCAAGCGACCACGACCAGAGCGGTGAGGATAACGAGCCTGATCAAGCGAACCTCCCCAAAACCGCCATAGACCCTTCGCCGCCAACGTTTGCGTGGGTTCTTGGCGAATTGATGGTGATCGGTGCAGCGGAGGCCCAACAAAGCGCGGTCGACGGCCGGCCGGTTAACCCGCCCTGAAGGAATCGGTGATCTAGTTCCGGCCGTGGGGGCCCTTTCCTGAATGGCAAGAATCGTCAGGATATTCATTTCCGAGCGTCACCGGCGGCTGATCGTCGGCGTTGTCTGGCTGGCGGCATTCTGCCTGTCGCTCGGCCTGATCGGCCTTTATGCCGGCGACAGGGTCGTCGCCGCGATGGAAGCGCGCTCCGACCGGGTCATGGCCGGCTTCCTCGAGACCCGCGCCAACGTCGAGACAGCTTTTGCCGCCATCAGGGCCGACGTGACGGCCGAACCCTGCACCCCGGCCTTCTTCCGCCAGCTTCGCCGCGTCGCCTATTTCCCCGACGGGATCAACGAGTTCCTCTATATGGCCGGCAACGCAGTTACCTGTACGGCGAGCGGCCTGACCTTTTCGCCACCCGTCGATCTCGGACGTTCGAACGGCGACGCGGAAGGCGGCAAGGTCGCCATCTGGATGAACCGCGACCTGACCTTCCTCGACCTCGCCGGCCTGACGGGCACGATCGTCCGCATCGGCGACTTCGCCGCGATCGTCGAGCCGTTTGCCACTTCGACCAGCGACTATCCCTTGTTGGACTTCGAGATCTTGCTCAGGTCGAAGGACGGAAAGCCCTGGTTCCGCGATGGCGA
Organism: Rhizobiaceae bacterium; assembly: GCA_905339215.1. Taxonomy (GTDB): domain Bacteria; phylum Pseudomonadota; class Alphaproteobacteria; order Rhizobiales; family Rhizobiaceae; genus DUSC01. The sequence continues at coordinate 8,811 of CAJPFN010000129.1, read as the reverse complement.
CACCGGCACCTACGAAGCCTACCTCGCGGCTACCGCCGCCGGGATGCCCTTCAACTACGCCGACGGCTACATCCATCACCAGATCTGCGATCCGCGGATGACCTATTGCGTGACGTCGCGCATCGCCGTCGTCCCGGTCCTCATGCAGGAAAGGATTCGCGTCTTCTTCGCCCTGCTCGGCTCGACGCTGATCGCATCGTGGGTCGCCTTCCTCGCCAACGCTCTCGTCAGGCGCTACTGGTCGTTCGAGGCCCGCTTCCTGCGCCATCTCGACCAGGAGTCCCTGGTTCTCGCCTACCAGCCGCTGACCGATCTCGCCACCGGCGCCGTCACCGGCTGCGAGGTGCTGGCGCGCTGGCGCGACATCGACGGCGAGATCGTCCAGCCCTGCCGCTTCATCGACATCGTCGAACGGCGCGGCCTGACCGAACGGTTCACGGGGCTTGTCGCCGCGCGCGCCTTTTCCGAACTCGACGCCGCCGTGCCGCCCGGCCACCGGCTCGAGGTCAATTTCAACATCTTTCCGCGCGACCTCGACGCAGCGCTTCTCTGTCGCCTGTTCGCCCCCTTCGAGGCGGCGCGGCATCGATTCGACCTGGTCATGGAGATCGTCGAGAGCGAGACCGTGCGCCTCGACGCGGCGCACCGCGAGATCGAGGCGCTCAAGGCGGCCGGCATCAAGGTCTACATCGACGATTTCGGCTCCGGTTACTCCAACCTCGCCAACATCGCCGAACTGGCGGTGGACGGGGTGAAGCTCGACCGTACCTTCGCTATGGCGCCCGCGGGCAGCGTCATGGCACAGATGCTCGGCCATGCCATCGAGATGATCCGTACCACGGGGCGCACGATGGTCGTCGAGGGGGTCGAGACAGGCGAACGCCTGTCAATGCTGCGCGCCATTGCGGCGAAAGGCGACCGTGCGCAGGGCTACCACATCGCACGGCCACTCGACGCCGAGGCGTTCGCGTCCTTCCTCATCCGCAACGCCGCGGAGGTCGCCACCGCGGCGGCACACGCCGCCAAGCCGACGCCGATTTCCAGCGCACGACGCCGTAGGCGCGCATAACGCGCCGCGGCCAACCTGATCGGACTATTATCGGGCAGCTGGTGCGGACGGCGGGGATCGAACCCGCATGGCCAAGGCCGAGGGATTTTAAGTCCCTTGCGTCTACCGGTTCCGCCACGTCCGCTTCGCAGCCCTTTTCGGGCCGTGGCGGCGCCCCGTCAAGCCGGTGCCGCCTCAGGCGGCGAAGGCGCGGGCGGCAATGCGCCGGATGAAGGCCACGATGCGCTCGGGTTCGGCGAACTGCGGCATGTGGCCGATGCCTTCGGCGAGTTCCAGGTCGAGATTGGGGATCTTGCCCACCATCTCGACGCCGTGGATGCGGTGGTCGAGGACCCGGTCGGCCGTTCCGTAGAGCATGCCGACCGGCACGCCGATCTCGCCGTAGCGGCGTTCGATCGGCGCCGGATCGTCGACGAGATCGACGATGTCGGTGGAGGCGCCATAGAAATGCGACGGCCTCAGGCCCAGCCAGCCGCCGCCCTCGGTCATGTAGTCGGCCGGCGCCTCCTGCGGCCCGAAGACGTAGGCCAGCGTCTGCGCCGCGAATTTTTGCGAGGCGGGCACCGCGACCGTCTGCGAGACCAGCCAGCGCTTCAGCGGCGAGCGGATGTAGAGCGGCGCGAACTCCGGCGCCACCTTGCCAGAATGGCGCGTATGCGGCGAGAGCAGCGCCAGGCCCGACACGGCCTCCGGATGCTCGATGGCGAGCGTCAGCGCGACCGCGCCGCCGAGTGAGTGGCCGACGACGAGCGGTTTCTCCAGGCCGAGTGCCTCGATGAAGCCACGCACCACGCGCGCCTGCTCGGAAAGCCGCCCAGTTGCGCCGCGGGCGCGAACCGAATAGCCGGAGCCGGGCCGGTCGATGGCGACCAGGCGGAAACCGTCGAGCCGGGGAAAGAGCGGCGAGCGGAACTGGTGGAGCTGCGCGCCAAGGCCGTGGATGAATAGGATCGGCCTGCCTTCGCCCGTCTCGACGTAATGGATGCGGTTGCCTGCAACGTCGATGTAGCGGCCGGCGGGCGGCACGGCGCGCTTGGCTTCCGCCGCGATCCTCTGCGTCCGGTAGACCTGGACGGCTGCGACGGCGAGTGCGGCGGCGATGATGGCGGCTGTGGCCCAAAGGGCTACGGATATGGTCGACATGCGTTTCCCGGAAGGCTGGCGCGGACCGGCGCAACATTATCCGCCTTTCGCGGCGAGGCAACCGCGGGCTTGGCGCGATCGCTTGCCATTGCCGCGCCGCGGCGGCAGGGATATGTCAAGGCGGAAGGCGGCGGGAAGGTCGAGCGGCAATGGCGGATATTGTGACGGCGGCGATGATGGTGATCGGCGACGAGATCCTGTCCGGCCGGACGAAGGACCGCAACATCGGCCATCTCGCCGACATCATGACCGCGGTCGGCATCGACCTGAAGGAGGTGCGCATCGTTCCCGACGAGGAGGACGAGATCGTCGCCGCGGTCAACGCCCTGCGTGCACGCTACGCCTACGTCTTCACCACCGGCGGCATCGGCCCGACCCACGACGACATCACCGCCGACGCGATCTCGCGCGCCTTCGGCGTGCCCTGCGAATACGACGCCAAGGCCTACGCCATGCTCGAGGCGAGCTATGCCGCGCGCGGCATCGAGTACACCGAGGCGCGTAGGCGCATGGCCAGGATGCCGCGCGGCGCCGCGCATATCGACAACCCGATCTCGATCGCTCCGGGCTTCCGGATCGGCAACGTTCACGTCATGGCCGGCGTGCCGGCGATCTTCCAGGCAATGCTGGACAGCGTTCTACCGACGCTCGAAACCGGCACCCGGCTCCTTTCGGCGACGGTGCATTGCCCCTATGGCGAAGGCACGATCGGCACGCTTTTGGCCGACATCCAGAAGCTGCATTCGGAGACGATCATCGGCTCCTACCCGAAATACGACGGCGGCCGCTTCTGGACCGAGCTCGTCGTGCGAGCCCGCTCGGCCGAGGCGCTCGAGGCGGGACGCGCCGCGGTGCAGGCAATGGTGGACGGTCTGGCCGCGAAGGCCTGACATTCTTGATCCAGCGCAAGGCAAGGCCGACGGCCTCGCCTAAAACGGCAACGAAGGTCGGCGCCGGGCGCCGCAAGCGGAGGTCGCATGAGCTACAAGTCCATCCTCGTCGTCATCCAGGACCGTCACGATGCCGCGCGCGTCCTCGACTACGCCCTGCCGATCGCCGCCAGCCACGGCAGCCACCTGATCGGCGTGCACGCGGAGCCCATCGCCCTTCCCTACGCGACCGCCATCGGCTTTCCCGATGCGGGCTTCATGGACGCTAGCCTGGCGGTCAGCCGCGAGCGTTCGGCTGAGCTGGAAGCCCTGTTCCGCAAGCGCACGCAGATTCCCGACGTCACCGCCGAATGGCGCGCCACCGAGACGCTGTCGGGCGATAGCGCCCTCTCCGCGCTTTCGCTGGCCCGCGCCGTCGACCTGGTCATCTCCGCCCAGACCGACCCGGCGCACAAGTCGGCCGCCGTCGCCAATATCGACCACCTCCTCTTTGAAACCGGCCGTCCCGCGCTGTTCGTGCCCTATGCCGGGCCGGTCAAGAGCGATTTCCGCAAGGTGGTCGTCGCCTGGAGCGGCACGCGCGAGTCCTCGCGCGCCGTCTTCGACGCCCTGCCCTTCATCCAGAAGGCGGACGAGACCGAGATCCTGACGGTCGACGCGCCCGACATGGGCAACAACCAGCCCGAGATTGCCGGTGCCGAGATCGCGGCGGCGCTCGCGCGCCACGGCGCGCGGGTCAGCGTGACCAGCGAGCGTTCCGGCGGCATCGATGTGACGTCCGTCATAGAGAACCACGTGGCTGAGGCCGGCGCCGACCTCCTCGTCATGGGCGCCTACGGCCATTCGCGGCTGCGCGAGTTCCTGTTCGGCGGGGTGACGCGCACCGTGCTCCAGTCGATGCCCGTCGCCACCTTCATGTCGCGCTGAACCGCTTCCGCCGGATTTCCAGGGAAAAGCCCACCGCGCCTCGCGCGTCGGTTTTGTCGTGCTGCGGCCGCGAGACAGGTCGCTTGCGCCTCCGCCCGACCGGCCTTACCCTGACTTTGTTCTCAGGGCGGGGCGGAATTCCCCACCGGCGGTATGCGGCGTTGCCGTGAGCCCGCGAGCGCCCTCCTCACGGGAGGGGTCAGCAGACCAGGTGCGAGGCCTGGGCCGACGGTTAGAGTCCGGATGGAAGAGAACGCGTCTTTGCGCGGCCGTCGCCGCGCGAGGGCTCGTGATCGCCTTGGGTGACGTGTCCAACCCAGAAAGGTGATCCGATGACACACACCCGCTATGCATTCGTCAAAGCCGGCTGGCACGCCGAAATCGTCGACCGCGCGCTTGACGGCTTTCTCGAACTGATCCCTGCCGCCCAGGTCGACGTCTTCGACGTGCCGGGCGCGTTCGAGATGCCGCTTCTCGCGCGCGATCTCGCCGCCAGCGGACGCTACGCCGCCGTCGCCGCGGCCGCCTTCGTCGTCGACGGCGGCATCTATAGGCACGACTTCGTCGCCAAGGCCGTGGTCGACGGCCTCATGCGCGCCGCCATGGACACCGGCGTGCCGGTGCTCTCCGTTTCGCTGACCCCGCACCATTACCAGGAGACCGAGCACCACACGCAGATCTTCCGCGCCCACTTCGTCAGGAAAGGCCGCGAGGCGGCGCAGGCCGCTCTCGCCATCGGCAGGACGCGATCGGCGCTCGCCGCCGCGTGAGAGCGACGGACGGGGCCGGGAGACCGGTCCCGTTCGGCATTTCGCGCCTGCTGCCCATGCGACGGTGGAAAAGGCATGGGAGGCGACGTGTCGGCGCGGCCCAACCCTTGCCAAGAGCGCGTCTTTACCGCTAATTCCGCCTGCATTCCCCGGTTTCTCGCGCCGTCCGGCGCCAGCGGAGTGCATGACGCATGTCCCTTCCCGAAAAGGCCTTTCCCGTCTCCTGGGACCAGTTCCACCGCGACGCGCGGGCGCTGGCCTGGCGGCTTGCCAGCTCCGGCCCGTGGAAGGCGATCGTGTGCATCACGCGCGGCGGCCTCGTGCCGGCGGCGATCATCTCGCGCGAACTCGGCATCCGCGTCATCGAGACCGTGGGCGTCGCCTCCTATCACGACTACACCGCCCAGGGCGAAATGAAGGTCCTGAAGGAAGTGACGCCGGCGCTTCTGGAGAACGACGGCGAAGGCGTTCTCATCGTCGACGACCTCACCGACACCGGCAAGACCGCGGCGATCGTGCGGGCGATGATGCCGAAGGCGCATTTCGCCACCGTCTACGCCAAGCCGAAGGGCCGGCCGCTGGTCGATACATTCGTCACCGAAGTCTCCCAGGATACCTGGATCTATTTCCCTTGGGACATGGGCTTCACCTACCAGAAGCCGATCGCCGAGGGCCACGCGGGCTGACCTCGGCGCCGCCGGAACCTTCTTCACAACTCCGCATTGGCAAGGTGCGCGCAAGGTTCTGCGTGCATGATGATGAAGCGTGTCGCCTGTGCATGCTGTTTTCCTTGCGTTTTCTGTTTGCATTGTCGTGAATCGGACATAATGTTCGTTAGACAGCAAACTAAACACAAATAGGTGTCTCGCAGCCGATGCTGATGCGCCAGACCACCCGCAACCACCTCGTCGACCGCATCCGCCGGCTGTTCGGCGGCTTGCCGTGCCGCGTCCAGGTGGCCGCCCTGCCGTGGCGCAAGAACGGCGACGACGTCGAGGTGCTGCTGGTGACGAGCCGCGACACTGGCCGCTGGGTGCTGCCCAAGGGCTGGCCGGAGGGCCAGGAAGACCTCTACATGGCGGCGGCGCGCGAGGCGGCCGAGGAAGCCGGCGTCGACGGTACCATCTCCCGTTTCGAAATCGGCCGCTATTTCTACGACAAGCTTCGACCCTCCGGCATGGAGTGGCGCTGCGAAGTGCTCGTCTTCCCGCTGGAGGTCGACCGGCTGGCGGAGAAATGGCCCGAGAAGAAGCGGCGCAAACGGGAGTGGTTTTCGCCGGCCGATGCGGCAAAGCGGGTGCGCGAGGCAGATCTCGCCGAACTGATCGCGCAATTCTGCGTTAATCCCCGGAAATCGTTCTCCTGACCATTGGCACGACCGGCGGCGTAAGGCACGAACCGGCTGTCGGGCTGCGAGAGCGCCCGACGGAACAGACCAGCGAACGCGATGGCCGACACCTCCCTGCGCAAGGCAACCCTCGATAAGGATCTCGACAAGCTCGTTCATGTCGAGGAAGCCGCGACCCTGATCGGGCGGAGGCTCGTGGCGCCTGGCCTCGGGCTGCTGTTCATCGTCGTCGTGGCGCTCTTCTCGGCGGTCCTGACCGGCGGCGAGCCGCGGGCGCTGATCATCATCGCCGCCGCCGCGGTCGGCGGTTACATGGCGCTCAACATCGGCGCCAACGATGTCGCCAACAATGTCGGGCCGGCAGTCGGCGCCAGGGCGCTGACCATGACCGGCGCGCTCCTGATTGCTGCCGTCTTCGAGAGCGCCGGTGCGCTCGTCGCCGGGGGCGACGTCGTCCAGACCATCTCGAAGAGCATCGTCTCGCCGGTAGCCGTCTCCGACCCGTCGATCTTCATCCAGCTGATGCTGGCGGCGCTGCTCTCCTCGGCGCTGTGGATCAATCTCGCCACCTGGATCGGCGCGCCGGTCTCGACCACGCATGCGGTCGTCGGCGGCGTCGTCGGCGCCGGCATCGCGGCGGCCGGCTTTGCAGCGGTCAACTGGCCCGAGATCGGCCGCATCGCGCTCTCCTGGGTGGTGTCGCCGGTGCTCGGCGGCGTGATCGCGGCGGTGTTCCTCGCCTTTATCAAGGACCGCGTCATCTACCGCACGGACAAGATCGCCGCGGCGCGCCTGTGGGTGCCGCTTCTGGTCGCGGTGATGTCGGGCTCGTTCGCCGCCTATCTCGCCACCAAGGGCCTGAAGAAGGTCGTCGCGCTCGATACGCTCGACGTGACCGTGATCGGGGCCGCCTTCTTCCTCGCCGGCTGGAGCGTCTCGCACCTGCACGTGGCGCGCGTCTCGCGCGGGCTGGAGAACCGCAACCAGTCGCTGCGCAGGCTGTTCAACCTGCCGCTCATCGTCTCGGCGGCGCTGCTGTCCTTCGCCCACGGCGCCAACGACGTCGCCAATGCGGTCGGCCCGCTGGCGGCGATCGTCGGCACGGCCGAACTCGGCAGCGTCGCGGCATCGGTCAGGATCCCGCTATGGGTGATGCTGATCGGCGCGCTGGGCATCTCCGTTGGCCTGCTGCTGTTCGGACCGCGGCTGATCCGCATGGTCGGCGAGCAGATCACGCGGCTGAACCCGATTCGCGCCTTCTGCGTGGCTCTGTCGGCGGCCTTGACCGTGATCGTTGCCTCGGGCCTCGGCCTGCCCGTCAGTTCGACCCACATCGCCGTCGGCGCGGTCTTTGGCGTCGGTTTCTACCGCGAGTGGTACACGGCGAATTCCAGGCGCCGGCGACGCTACATGGAGCGCAAGAAAGCGCTGCGCATGAACGAGCGCGCCGCCGGCGCTGCAGCGGCCGAAGCGGAGCGCATCGCGGAAACGGCCGAGGACGATCTCGACGAACCGCTGTTCCCCAACGGCGAGACCATCTACCGAACTGCCCCGGACGCCGCCCTTACGAACGATGCTGCGGCCGCCATTCCGCCGGCATCGGGCGCGGAGGCCGCGCGGCGGCGGCTGGTGCGCCGTGCTCATGTGGCGACGATTGTTGCGGCCTGGGTGACGACGGTGCCTGCCTCCGCCCTGCTGGCCGCCGTCATCTTCCTGGTTCTCCACGCGATCGGATAGCGCCGTCAGGCGATGAGGAAATCCGCGTTGGTCAGGGCAAGCCCGGTTCCGAGGATGGCGAACTGGGTGGCGCCGCCCGCTGCGCTGCCGTTGCTGTCGTAGATCAGCGCGCCGGTGGCGGAGTTGTAGACGATGCGGTGCGCGGCGCTCGTCGCCGCGGCACCGATGGTGAACGCCGCCGCGGCCAACGTGCCCACCGGGCCAATCGCCGTGAAGATCGCGTCTTCCAGGCGGATCGTGTCGTTCGGCACGGAGAAGTCGGTGATCGTGTCGACGTTGGTCGCGGCGTTGAGCGTGGTGTTGAAGAAGAAGGTGTCGTTGTCGCCGCCGCCGGTCAGCGTGTCGTTGCCCAGCCCGCCGGCGAGGAAGTCGTTGCCGGCGCCGCCGTCGAGGATGTCGTTGCCGGCCTGGCCGTAGATGGTGTCGATGCCGCCCTGGCCGAACAGCCGGTTGTCGAAATTGTCGCCGACGACGGTGTCGTTGCCGATGCCGCCGACCAGGCACTCGATGCCGACATAGGTGTCGCCCACCGCGGCGGCGCCGACGTTGAGGGCCGCATTGTCGAGGCGGATGGTGAGGTCGCCGTAGTTGGCGTCGTCGTAGCGGGCGAAGTCGAGGCCGGCGCCGCCGATGTGCTGGTCGGCGCCGAGACCGCCGTAAAGATGGTCGGTGCCGTCGCCGCCGTCGAGGATGTCGTTGCCGTTGCGGCCGATGATCGTGTCCGTGCCGCCCTGGCCGAACAGCCGGTTGGCGAGGTCGTCGCCGACGACGGTGTCGTTGCCGATGCCGCCGACAAGGCACTCGATGCCGACATAGGTGTCGCCCACCGCGGCGGCGCCGACGTTCACCGCCGGATTGTCGAGGCGGATGGTGAGGTTGCCGTAGATGGCGTCGTCGTAGCGGGCGAAGTCGAGGCCGTCGCCAGAT
>CAJPFN010000128.1 GCA_905339215.1 Rhizobiaceae bacterium | reverse complement strand
TCGGAGAAGCACGCCGCGGAGAGGCCGGATTGCCAGGACGGGATCGGCCGCGACTTCTCGGCGACAAGCATGGCGAGACCCATGCCGAACAGCATCATCAGAAGGCACAGGATGGTGAAGCGGCGGGCGATCATCGGACATTCCCTCGATTGCCCGGGGAATGTGGCCTGCCGCCGCTGAACTGCGGCTGATGCCGGCGTTCACCTGCGGTTCAAGAAGGTTGACGGGAGGTTGACGGCCTCTGCCGGCGGGCACCGTGCGGGGAGGGCGCACGGCCACTGGGGCGAAAAATCAAAACGGGGGCCGAAGCCCCCGCCCAAGTCCCCTGCGGAAGGGCGCCTAGATGCGCGTCCAGGTCTGGCTCTGGCAGATCAGGCCGCCGAAGACGCATCCCTGCATGCGCAGAGAGTTACCGTTCAGCGTGGCCTTGCCGGTATAGGTCTTGTCGTCGGCCGGGTCGGTGATCTCGCCCCTGTATTTGTTGCCGCCAGTGGCACTCAACTTGCCGATCGACTTGCCGGCGTGCTCGCCCGTGGTGAGCTTGATGCAGAACGAGCCGCCGCACGGGCTGAACTTCGCCGTGCTGCCGGTCTCGGTCCTCCAGTTACCCTCGATCGGATCGGCGAGCGCCGCGCCGGTGAAGAGCATGGTGGCCGCCACGGCCACGCTCAGTCTGCGAAACATGAATTTCCTCCCGTTGGTCCGGTTGGGTGGCGGTGCTTCGACCGCGTCGTCCCTTACGCACGCGTAAGCTAATCCAGCATTCGCCGAAACGGAAGCCGTGCCGCAAGGTGAGGAGCGGCGAATATTTTATGGCGCTGCGGCGCCGACAAAGCGGGACGCGGCTGCTGCTCTTTCCTTTCCGTGGTTAGCGAATGCTTGTCGGGACGATGCCGGACATTCGACGAGTTTTCCGAAAAAACGAGGAAATCCGCGGGGCGCGATGCTTAACGTTCTATGGCATTTACCGCTTGTTTTATCTTTGTTTTCCGCAAATTAAGCACGCAATTTAACGACGGATTCAAAGCCCTCCGCCATCCTTCGAAGCATCGGAAGAGCGGCCCGACAGGCAGCCGGGACGGCTCTCAGGATCGACAGGGGACTTGATCATGGCACGCTTTGAAATGCTCGAACCCAGCCTCGGCGCGATGGGCGCGACCGCCCAGGCGGACATCCTCTTTGAGCTGGGTATGATGTACGCGACCGGTCGCGACTGCGACACCGATCTGGTCGCGGCGCACAAGTGGTTCAACATCGCCGCAATCAAGGGCTCGCCGCGCGCCGCCGAGCTGCGTGCCGAACTGTCGGCGACGATGTCAAAGGCCGAGATTGCGCGGGCCCTTCGCGAAGCCCGCGAATGGATGACGATGCACTGAGCGGAATGCCGAGGGGCGAACACCTGCGACAAGAGCGGGCGAACCGCCGGCGCAGGGGCACATGGCGACGGTGCGGGCGGGGGCGCCTGGGGACCGTCGCTTGTCGGAGACCGCGACCGGCCGGCCAGCCGGGCGCGGTTTCCTGCTTTCTTGACATGGCATCTGACCTTCGCTGCGACCGCATGTCGCCGCCCTGGTGGCCGGCACAAGGGCACAGGCCCAATTGCCTTGCCGGCGATGCGCCAAGACAAGAACGGGTGCCGGTGGGACTCTCCGCCACCGCGCCGTAGAGAATGACGCCGGGCAACGCCCGCCTGACGCGGACAAGAACAGGAGAGGACAATGACCTTGAGACGCACTTTGGGCGCGACGCTGTTCGCGCTGTCGATTGGGGCCTCCGCGGCCCTTGCCGACGACATCACCTTCGCCGTCGTCGGACCGATGACCGGCCAGCTCGCGTCGATCGGCGACCAGTTCAAGATCGGTGCCGAGGCCGCGGCCGCCGCGATCAACGAGAAGGGCGGCATCGGCGGCCGCATGATCAAGATCTCGATCGAGGACGACGTCTGCGATCCGAAACAGGCCGTGTCGGTTGCCAACCGTATCGTCGCCAACGGCATCATGTTCGTCGACGGACATGCCTGCTCGGGTTCGAGCATCCCGGCGTCGGCCGTCTACGCCGAGGCCGGCGCGCTGATGATGAGCCCCGCCTCGTCGAATCCGGTGCTTACCGACGACGCCGCGGCGAAGGGCTGGTCGTCGATCATGCGCCTCTATACCAGAGACGACGCGCAGGGCGCCTTCATCGGCCCGTGGATCGCCGAGAGGTACAAGGGCAAGAACGTCGTCATCCTGCACGACAAGAGCGCCTACGGCCAGGGCGTGGCCGACGCCGTCAAGGCGACGATGAATGCCGGTGGGCTCACCGAGGTCCTCTACGAGGGCATCAATGCCGGCGAGAAGGACTATGCCGCCCTCGTCACCAAGATGAAGGAACTCAAGGCCGACGTGGTCTATTTCGGCGGCTACCACCCGGAGGCCGGCCTTATCCTGCGCCAGTCTGCCGAGCAGAGCTTCAAGTACCAGCTGATCATGCCGGACTCGATCGCTTCGCCGGAGTTCTGGCAGATCGCCGGTCCGGCCGGCGAGGGCACGCTGTTCGTCTTCCCGTCGGACCCGCAGGCCAAGCCCGAGGCCAAGGAAGCGGTCGAGAAGATCAAGGCCGGCGGTTTCGTGCCGGAAGGCTTCACGCTCTTCTCCTACGCCGTCATCCAGGCCTTCGCCCAGGGTATCGAGCGGGCCGGAACCGACGATCCGCTGAAGGTGGCCGAGGCGCTGAAGAACGGCGAACCGATCAGCACCGTCGTTGGCCCGATCGCCTTCGACGAGAAGGGCGACATCAAGGGTGCCACCTACGACATCAACGTCTGGCACGACGGCAACTACGCCAAGCTCGCCGAGTAGCATCCTCGCCGACCGGCAAGAAAACGCGACGGCCGGACCTCTTGTCCGGCCGTTCTCTTTTGGCGAATCGGTTGCTGCCGCGGGCGAAGCGACACGTCGGGTCCGCTCAGCTCATTCCGACATAGCGGCCGGGCCGGTGGTTGAGGCCGATGATGACGTTGAGCACGACCGCGCCGGCCACCGACAAGAGCACCTGGTGCCAGTCGATGACGAAAAGCGCGGCGACGAGAATGGCGAGGTCGACACCGAGCTGGAAGTAGCCGGCACGCACGACACCGCGATCCTGCAGATAGAGCGCGAGGATGTTGAAACCGCCGAGGCCGGCCCGGTGGCGGAACAGGATCAATAGGCCCATGCCCATCAGCCCGCCGCCGGCCACCGCCGCGTAGACCGGGTCGAGATGTTCGTATCCGATCCATTCCGGCGTTAGCCGGGAGAACAGCGAAAGCAGGGCTACGGCGGCGAAGGTGCGCAGCGTGAACGGCCAGCCCAAGCGCTTCACGGCCAGCCAGTAAAACGGCAGGTTGATGGCGAAGAAGACGACGCCGAACGGATAGCCGGTGGCGTATTGCACAAGCAGCGCGAGGCCGGCCGAGCTGCCGGTCAGCAGTGTCGCGTGCTGGTAGAGCGTGAGCCCCAGCGCGACGAACAGCGTGCCGACCAGAAGGGCCAGCACGTCCTCGAAGAAGCTGTGCCGGTCGCCCGTCGCCTGCCCGTCCATGGTCCGCCCGTCCGCCGTTTCCGTGCGCATCGCACTACCGGACGGTTCTGGACGGTGCAATGCCGAAGACAATGATCGCCGTCCTCTCCGGCGAGGCGAAACGTCGCCGTCACCCGGAGGCGTTCTCCTCGGCGAAGGTCACCAGGACGGTGCCGTCGGTCACTTGGGCGCCTTCGGCGACGATCGAGGCGACCGTCCCGTCATGCGGTGCGGAAATGGTGTGCTCCATCTTCATCGCCTCGAGCACGAGCAGCGCCTGTCCCTTCTCGACGCGGTCGCCTGCGGCGGCGCGGACGATCTTCACCAGTCCCGGCATCGGCGCCCTGAGCGAGTCGCCGCCCGCCGTCGCCTCGTCGGCGCGCGCCAGCGGATCGGGCACGACGAAGGTGTGACCGACCGGCCCGTCGAACACCGTGACATGGCCAGGCCAGCGGGCTACCGGGCGGCCTTCGACGAGCCCGTCCGTGCCGGTGCGCAGTTCGAGCCGGGCGTCGTTGTCGAGGTGGACCGCATAACGTCCGCCGCCCTGCGGCAGCACCCGTGCGATGACCGCGCCGCCGTCGCGGTGCATGCGCACCCGCCGGCCAACCGGATGGAAATGCGCATAGCTGGCGATTCCCGACCAGGGATCGGCCGAGGGCGGCGACGCATCGGCGCCGGCCGCGGCGAGAGCGGCGATTGAGATCACCGCGTCGTCCGGCGCGGGCAGGGCGGTCAGGGCCTCCTGTTTGCGGCCGATCAGGCCGGTGTCGACGTCGCCCGCGGCGAAATCCGGGTCGGTCGCGAGCGCGGCGAGGAAGGCGGTGTTGACGGTAGAGCCGGCCACCTCGGTCTGCGCCAGCGCCGACGAGAGTGCGGCAAGCGCGGCCGGCCGGTCTTTTCCGTGGACGACGAGCTTAGCGATCATCGGATCGTAGTAAGGCGAGATCGCGTCGCCCTGGCGCACGCCGGTCTCGATGCGGATCGCCGCTCCTTCCGGCGCGCGCGGCGGGAAGGCGAGGTGGTGCAGCGTGCCGGTGGCGGGGAGGAAGCCGCGGCTGGCATCCTCGGCATAGAGCCTCGCCTCGAAGGCGTGGCCGGAGAGGCGGATCTCGTCCTGCCGGCGGGGAAGGGGCTCGCCGGCGGCGATGCGCAGCTGCCACTCGACCAGGTCGATGCCGGTGACCATCTCCGTCACCGGATGCTCGACCTGCAGGCGCGTGTTCATCTCCATGAACCAGAAGCGGTCGGGCCTCAGCCCGTCCGAGGCGTCGACGATGAACTCGATGGTGCCGGCGCCCGAATAGCCGATCGCCTTCGCCGCGGTGACGGCCGCCTCGGTCATGGCGGCGCGCATCGCCTCGGTCATGCCGGGGGCGGGCGCCTCCTCGATCACCTTCTGGTGGCGGCGCTGCGCGGAACAGTCGCGCTCGAAGAGGTGCACCGCCCCGCCATGGTTGTCGCCGAACACCTGCACCTCGATGTGCCGGGGCTTTTCCACGTATTTCTCGATCAGCACGGCATCGTCGCCGAACGCCGCCTTGGCCTCGCGCTTGGCGCCAGCCAGCGCTTCAGCGAAGTCGTCGGCATGATCGACGCGGCGCATGCCCTTGCCGCCGCCGCCGGCGCGCGCCTTGATCAGCACGGGATAGCCGATTTCGCGCGCCTTTCCGGCAAGCAGCACCAGCGCCTGGCCGTCGCCGTGATAGCCGGGCACCACCGGCACGCCGGCTTTTTCCATCAGCCGCTTGGCGGCGTCCTTGAGACCCATGGCGCGGATCGCCGGCGCCGACGGGCCGATGAAGACGAGCCCCGCCGCCGTCACCTGGTCGACGAAGCTGGGGTTCTCGGAGAGGAAGCCGTAGCCGGGATGGATCGCCTCGGCGCCCGTGTCGAGCGCGGCCTGGATGATCCTGTCGCCGCGCAGGTAGCTCTCGCCGACGGGGGCCGCGCCGATGCGTACCGCCTCGTCGGCCTCGGCGACGTGCAGCGAACGGGCGTCAGCGTCCGAATAGACGGCGACGGTGCGCACGCCCATGCGGCGCGCCGTGCGCATCACCCGGCAGGCGATCTCACCGCGGTTGGCGATCAGGATCTTCGAGAACATGCGACCTCCCCTGGATGACCCGGAGGAGATAGCATAGCTGTCGCGGAATGCTACCGCCGCGGCGCAGCGAGCGCGAACATCGCGCCCTGCGGATCCATCGCCTGAACGATGAAGCTGCCGCCCGGCACCTCCATCGGCTCCATCAGCATCTTCGCTCCGCGCGCGGTCGCCCTGGCGATCGCCGCGTCGAGCGCCGGCACGTTGAAGTAGAACAGCCAGAACGGCATCGGCATCTCGGCCGGCTTGGTCATCATGCCGCCCATCTGGTCCGGGCCGGAGGAGAATAGCTGGTAGGTGCCCATCGGGCCCATGTCC
>CAJPFN010000127.1 GCA_905339215.1 Rhizobiaceae bacterium | reverse complement strand
CGTGTGGAAGGCGCGTGAAAGGCTCGCCGCCGGCGAGATCGACTACGAGCAGTTCATGGACCTCGTCACCTCGTCGGCGCCGTCGGTCGGCTACTGCAATACGATGGGTACCGCGACGACGATGAACAGCCTCGCCGAGGCGCTGGGCATGCAACTTCCCGGCTCGGCGGCGATTCCGGCGCCCTACCGCGAGCGCGGCCAGATCGCTTACGAGACCGGTCGCCGCATCGTCGACATGGTCATGGAGGACCTGAAGCCTTCCGACATCATGACCCGCGAGGCCTTCGAGAACGCGATCGTCGTCAATTCCGCCATCGGCGGCTCGACCAACGCGCCGATCCATCTCAACGCCATCGCCCGCCATCTCGGCGTGCCGCTGGACAACGACGACTGGCAGAAGGTCGGCCACCATATCCCCCTCCTCGTCAATCTCCAGCCCGCCGGCGAATACCTCGGCGAGGACTATCATCACGCCGGCGGCGTGCCGGCCGTCGTTGCGGAGCTGATGAAGGAAGGCCTGCTCCCGCATCCGGGTGCGGTCACCGTCAATGGGCGTTCGATCGGCGACAATTGCCGCGCGGCGGAAAACCTCGACATGAAAGTGATCCGCACGGTCGCCGAACCGCTGCGGCGGGACGCCGGCTTCATCAACCTCAAGGGCAACCTGTTCGACAGCGCGATCATGAAGACCAGCGTGATCTCGAAGGAGTTCCGCGACCGCTATCTCTCCAATCCCTACGACCCCGACGCTTTCGAGGGTATCGCCCAGGTCTTCGACGGTCCGGAGGAGTATCATTCGCGCATCGACGATCCGGCGCTCGGCCTGACCGAGAAGACGATCCTGTTCATGCGCGGCACGGGTCCGGTCGGCTATCCGGGCGGCGCCGAGGTCGTCAACATGCAGCCGCCGGCCTATCTCATCAGGAACGGCGTGCTGTCGCTCCCCTGCATCGGCGACGGCCGCCAGTCGGGCACGTCGGGCAGCCCGTCGATCCTCAACGCCTCGCCGGAGG
Organism: Rhizobiaceae bacterium; assembly: GCA_905339215.1. Classification (GTDB taxonomy): domain Bacteria; phylum Pseudomonadota; class Alphaproteobacteria; order Rhizobiales; family Rhizobiaceae; genus DUSC01. The sequence continues at coordinate 57,003 of CAJPFN010000127.1, read as the reverse complement.
CCGCTGTCGGCGGCGGCCTGGCGCTCCTGCGGAACGGTGATCGCGTGCGCATCGACCTGCGCAAGGGCACGGCGGACATCCTCGTCTCCGCCGACGAGATCGCGCGCCGCCGCGCCGAACTCGTCTCACAGGGCGGCTATCGCTATCCGGCCCACCAGACGCCCTGGCAGGAGATCCAGCGCGGTATGGTCGGCCAGTTTTCCGAGGGCATGGTGCTGAAACCGGCGGTCCGGTACCGTGACGTCGCGCACAAGGGGATCCCGCGGAACAATCACTGAGGTCGCGCGGGTCGTCCGTGGCCGCACGGCCGCCGCTGGCGACCGGTCGCTTTGATTTCCGCTGCACCGTCCCCATGTGTCTCGCAAGGAGCACGATCATGGCGAGACGGCGTTCATCCCTCGGCTTCCTCGGCCGCTTCGGGCGGTCGGCGGACCTGCGCGCGTTGGACGAGGCGTTGCGCGCTGCCGATCTCCATCCGGCGCTGGTGCCGGAAGGCGTCAAGCTCACCATCGTCAACCTGATGAAGGACCATTGGCCGGACGAGCCGCCCGCCGAGGCCTATCCGCATGTGGCGGGGCTCTTTGCCTATTGCGTCGCCGGACCGGGACCGTGCGATCGGGCCAACGGCCGCGACCGGCGTCTTGAGATCGAACGGCGTCTGGAAGCAGCGCTGGACGTGCCGGACGGCTTCGATGCAGGGATCGTGCTGCTCGCCCTTCACGCCAGGCTGATCAGCGCCGAGATCGTCGACCGCTTCGGCCTCGAAAGCGAAGATCGCTAGAGAAGACCTCGCCGACGGTAGCGTCAGACGCGGCACCGCCCTACATTGGGTGCATGGACATGCGCCCGTTCATTTCGCGCCTTGCGGCCGTCGCTGCGGCCGTACTCGTCGCGACGCCGGTTTTCGCAATCGACATTCTCGTGCCCGGCACCGCGACGCCGAGCGCGGCCGAATTGCAGATCATGAGAAGCATCCAGAGCCGGCAGGACTTCCAGCTGGAGCAGCGCATCAACCGCGAGATCGACCGTCTGACGGTGCAGACGCCGTCGCCGAAGCTCGAAGTGCCGGTGGTCAAGCCGACCTGCCGCGAGGACGTCAACGGCCAGAAGATGCTGCGCGCCTGCCGCTGACCGAACTGGCGTCAGGCCGCCGCCGGCTCCGGCCGCCTCCAGTTTCGCGCCCGCAGCCGCGGCGCGATGAACCAGGCGACTAGCGGCGCCAGAATGAAACTTGCCACGATGACGACCGGTAGAAGGTACTTCGCCTGATCGTTGAGGGTCGGCACCGAGAGCACGGTGATGGCGCCCGCGCCGAACAGGACGGCATTGGTCATCATCGATACGAGCGCGGTGATGAAAAGGTCGGTGTTCATGGATTTCTCCTTGGACTGCCTGAAACTGAACGCCGGCAACCGATGTGGGGTTCCAACGGACTGTTCGCGCCCCAGCCGGCAAATCCCGGAGCGGGCAAAGACTTGCCGCATTCCGCCTCCAGCGTAGTCTTGGGCATTGCGAAAGCCGCTGAGGAGGCGGAGCAGTGGGGCGTTTCTGGGCGGGGGCCGGACCCCGGGGAATATTCGGTGTCGCGGTGGTCTTTCTGGCGGTGACGATCGCCGCGACCGCTGCGGAGCCGGACACCTATCGTGAGAAGGCCTTCGAGGCGATGCAGTGGGCGATGCTGTCGTCGGCCGGCAACGCCGTCCAGCAACTCGGCCTGCGCGCCGCCGCCGGCTCGCCGGAGCTCGCTGCGATCGTCCGGCGCCGGCAGGATACGCTGGCGCTTGTCGAGGATCGCGAAAGGAAGCTCGCCGAACTCGACACCCGTGGGGCCGTCTCGCAGGAAGATGCTGCGGTCGGGCTGCGCGGCGAGATCGACTCGCTGCTGGCCGAGTTGCAGGGCATCGACGAGAGGCTGAAGGCCGAGTTCCCGCGCTACAGCGAGCTGTCCAATCCCGCGCCGCTGAAGATCGCCGAGGTGCAAGCCCTTCTCGAGGACGACGAGGCGCTCCTCGTCGTCTTCGCCGGCAAATACAACGTCTACACCATGGCGATCGCCAGGAACGCCGTCGACTGGAGCCAGGCGGTCTACGGTGCGGCGACACTCGCCGACGACGTCGCACAGCTTCGCCTGCAACTGGATCCCAACGCTGCGACCAATCGCGGCGCGGCCGCGATCGGCGGGAAGGACGAAGCGCCCCGCGTCGCCCCCTTCGACCGTTTCCGCGCCCACCTTCTCTACAACGAGCTCGTCGCGCCGGTCGCGCATGTGCTCGCCGGCGCGCGGCACGTTTTCATCGTCGCCGACGGCGCGCTCTCGGGCCTGCCCTTCGCGGTTCTCGTCACGGAGCCGCCCAAGGGCGACGATACCGATGCCGCCGCGATGCGCGACACGGCGTGGATGATCCGGCAGTTCGCCATGACGACGCTGCCGTCGGCGAGCAGCCTGGCGGTCATCCGCCGCTTTCCGCCGGCCGAGCCGGCAGCCTCGGCGCGACCCTTCGTCGGATTCGGCGCGCCCGATTTCGACGGCAGCGAGGCGCAGGCGACGACCGTCGCCGCCGCGCAGACCTCATTCTTCCGCGGCGCGCTCGCCAATCTCGACGCGGTACGCAACCTTCCGGCCCTGCCGCAGACCGGTCCGGAACTGCGCCAGCTGGCGGCCGCGCTCGGCGTCGGCGAAGAGGCCCTGTTCCTCGGCCCGCGGGCGACCGAGAGCGCCGTGCGAAGAACCGACCTCGCCGATGTGCGCATCCTCGCCTTCGCGACCCACGGCCTTCTGTCCGGCGATCTCCAGGGCCTGGCGGAGCCGGCTCTTGCCTTTTCGCCGCCGGAGACCGCGACGGCCGACGACGACGGGTTGCTGACCGCGTCGGAGGTTTCCGAATTGCAGCTCTCCGCCGAGTGGGTGATCCTGTCGGCCTGCAACACGGCAGGTGGCGACGGCCGCGCCGACGGCGAGGGGCTGTCCGGCCTGGCGCGCGCCTTCCTCTATGCGGGTGCCCGCGCCATCCTTGCCTCGCACTGGCCGGTGCGCGACGATGCGGCTGCCTATCTCACGACGCGCGCGGTCGGGGCCTTGGCCTCCGGCGAAAAGCCCCGCCGGTCGGAAGCCCTGCGTCTCGCCATGATGTCACTGATGCAGGACGCGCACGATCCATCGCTCGCCCATCCTTCGGCCTGGGCGCCGTTCGTGGTGGTGGGGGAGGGCGGCTACTGATGCGCCTGCTGCGACCGCTTTCTGCCGCCCTGTTCCTTTTCGCTGCAGTTCCCGCCTCGGCCGACCATGTGGATCCCTACAAGGTAATGGAAGAGGCGATGCAGGCCTACCAGAAGAGCGAGCGCTATGCCGATGCACGCGCCGTGCTGAGCAAGGCGCTTCGCGAGGCGGCGCACGGGGGTGCCCTCGATCCGGTCTATGCTGTCCTCTACGCCATGTATGCCGACACGGCCCGCTTCGAAGAGAACCCGTCCTTTGCCCTGCAGCTTACCGACGAAGGGCTCGCGCTCGCCCTCGGTGCGGCAGAGCCCGACGACGACGTGAAGAACATGCTGCTCGTCTCTCGCGCCTATGCGCTGGCCGATCTCGGCCGGTACGCCGAGGCGATCGAGACGGTGCGTATCACCGCCCTCTGGATGGGGGAACGTTTCGGCGCCGAGCACCGCAAGGCACTGGAGGACGAGGCGGCTGTGTGGGCAAAAAAGCTCGCCAGCGACGACCCCAGTGTCGCCAACGCGCCGGTCGCCGAACTCGCCATCAAGCTGCTCGACCAGGCCCAGGAAGCGCTCAATGCGTACGACACAGCGCAGGCGATCACGCTCGCCTCGCGGGCGATCCTGCCTGGAGGCACCGCGGTCGGCGGCACCGATGTCGTCTACATCAACGCGAGAGCGCACACGCTGGTCGGCGTGGCTTACGGTCTCGAGGGACGCCCGGCGGCTGCGGTTGTGGCGCTGCGCCGCGCTGCCGATATTCTCAGCGCCGAACCGTGGGGCGGCAAGGGTCCGGCGGCGCTTCTGCCGGTCGTGCGCGAGTATCCGGCGACGCGTGAGGTCGCCTGGGACAGCTTCAGCTACCTCGCCAGCAACGCGGTCGCGGCCGGCGAGCACGATCTCGCGCTGGCCGCGCTCGATATGGCCGCCGACTTCGCCGACAATCCGGCGCGGCGCTTCGCCCTCATGGTGCAGCGGGCCGGGGTGACCTTCGCCCGCAAGGACTACCGCGAAGCCGAGCGGGTCTTCCTCGCGTCCGGCCGCGATGCCGAGGCAGCCGGCGACCGGCTGAACGCGGCCCTCGCGGGTTTCTATCTCTCGATTGCCAGGCTGTTCCTCGCTAGCGGTGGCGAGATCGGCCCGGCCAGGGAGGCCCTGGTGACCTCCGCGACGGAAGCCGCCGTTATTGCCGACGGCGACCTGCAAATGCGCCAGTACGTGCTGACCACGGCGACTCGCATGCTGTTCATGCAGAACTTCGACCACACCGACGCACTGCCGCTCGCCGAGCGTGCCTTCGCCGCCTTCAAGGCGCGCCAGGCGGCGCTTGGAAGCTACGATGCGGGACAGGAAGCGGCGCGCCGCGACCAGCGCAGCTTCCTCGATATCTACATCGGCGCGAACTTCGCCGCGGCGAAGGCGAAGTAGCCGACTTTCAACCGCCCATGGCGGAGCGCGGCAGGCGGATCGTCTCGCCGAAACGCTGGCGCAGCCGATCATCGATCGCCTTCGGCACGTGACGGGGGAAGCGCGTGGCGAGAATCTTCTTCTTCTCCTCGATGGCGCGCGAAAGGATGTCCGGCCTGCCCCGCTCGTTCCACTCCTTGGGCGAGAAGCGGTCGCCGATCGCGGGATAGAAGTACTCGGTCTGCATCAGCCGCAGCGTCTGCTCGTTGCCGAGATAGTGGCCGGGACCTTTCAAACAGACGTCGGCGATCGTGTCGATCGAAAGTGCCGCGTCCGACACCTCGATGCCGCGCACGCAGCGCAGGCAATGGCCGAGCATGTCATTGTCGATGATCAGGCTCTCCAGGCAGAAGCCGAGGAGCGAGGCGTGCATGCCAGCCGATTCGTAGATCAGGTTCAGGCCGGAGAGGCCGGCCATGACGTTGGTGATGCCCTTCTCGTAACCGGACTGGATGTCGGGAAGCTTGGAATCGGCCATTCCCGCGGCCGAACCGCCGGGCAGATCGTAGAACTGCGCCATCTGTGCGCAGGCCGCCGTGAGCAGCGCCTGCTCGGCCGAGCCGCCCGACATCGCGCCCGTCCTCAGGTCTGAGACGAACGGCCAGGTGCCGAAGATCGCCGGATGGCCGGGTTTCAGCGCATTGACGTAGACAAGGCCGGCGAGAACCTCGGCTACGGCCTGGACGACCGCGCCGGCAATCGCGGCCGGCGCCGTGGCGCCCGCCTGGCCGGCAGACAGGAGAAGAATCGGGATGCCGCCCGCGACACAGGCCTCGAGCACGCCGCAGGCGTCCTCGGCAAATTTCATCGGCGGGACGACGAAGCAGTTGGAATTCGAGACGAACGGCCGGGCGCGGAAATTCTCCTCGCCGCCGGCAATGGCGTAGAGCATCTCCAGCGCCGGCGCGACGTTTTCGCACACGGTGAACGACGTGCCGACGTGCTTGGACGTGCCCATCACGCAGGCGTAAAGCGTGTTGAGATCCATCTCCAGCGGGTCGGGGATGTCGCGCGGCACCATCGGACGCTGGAAGAAGTGGATGTTGTCCAGCCCGTCGACGATTCGTGCGGCGTCGTAGATGTCCTGCAGGAGCGACTCGCGATACTCGCGCTTCTCGACGTCGACCAGGTGCACCGCCGCACCCGCCGTGCCGTAGTGGACGCGGGTTCCCTGCACGGTCATGTCGTGCCGGGAATCCTGGCCGTGGAGTGTGAAATTGCGCGCCGCCGTGCGGATCGTGTCGAGGACGAGGCCGCGAGGGAAGCGGATGCGGCCATCGGCTCCATATGTCGCGCCGACGCGCGTCAGCGCCGCGATGCAGCTCGGGATGGCGTTGGCGAAGCCAATGGTCTCAAGAACGGTGAGCACCGCTTCGTGGATACGCTCCAGGTCGTTCTGCGCCAGCGGCTTGTAGCTGCCGCCGGAAAGGCCGGGTCTCACCGGCCTTATGTCTTCGGCCAGTGGCGCCGCCCTCAGCGCGCGACGCGCCTCGCGACCACCTGAACGGCGGGATCCGCGATCCGCCGTGTCCGACTGCTCGACTGCAATCGACATCAAGCCACTCCGTCATTGTCGCGGTCGCCCGCGCCGCAGGCCGGCGTCGGTCCGCTCGGTTCCCCGATCTCCCGCCGACTATGCTCTTGCCGGGTATCCAGCATATGGACCAAGCAGGGCGGCTGAATATGCCAGGAATGCGCTTTTCTTGCGCTCGCAAGCCGGCGCGGTAGTACGCCTCAGGCTGCCGCTGGACGCCGCCCCGCGGCGGTCGCCAGCTCGCGGATGCCGGGTTCGATGTGCTGCAGTGCGATCGACGAGATGCCGAGGCGCAGGAAACGCGTAGGCCGGTCGGCCCGGTCGAAGAAGCGGTCGCCGGGCTCGATGATGACGCTGCGCGCTGCGGCCGCTTCCGCGAGCGATCGGGAATCGATGCCGCGCGGCCCTTCCAGCCACAGCGACGTGCCACCGGCGGAGTTCGTTGACTGCCATTCCGGCAGGAAGGCCGAGATTGCCTGGACGAGCCGCTTGCGCCGCTCCTCGAAGGCGGCGGAGAGCCGCCGCACCAGCGCTTCGTGGTGGCCGAGCGACAGGAAAAGCGCCACGGCGCGCTGGTTGTTGGCAGGTGGATGGCGCAGCATGAAGCGGCGCAGCGCGCGCAGCTCGGCGATCAGGTCGGCGGAGGCGACGATGTAGCCGAGCCTCAGCCCCGGGGCGAGCGTCTTCGACATGGAACCGACATAGATGACGCGGCCGGTGCGGTCGAGGCTCTTCAGAGCCTGCTGCGGCGAGTCGTCGAGAAGCTGGCTGTCGTAGCCGTCCTCGATGATGATCTGGTCGTTGGTCTGGGCGCGCAGCAGTAGGTCCTGCCGGCGTTCGGCCGACAGCGGCACCATGGTTGGGCAATGGTGGCTTGGGGTGACGAAGACGAAGCCCGCATCGGAAGGAATCGCTGACGTTACAATGCCTTGGCCGTCGACGGGCGTGGCCGCGATGTCGGCGCCCGCGAGGCGGAAAATCGAGCGCGCGTCGGGGTAGCCGGGGTCCTCCATGGCCACCTTGGAGCCCTTGCTCATGAGCAAGGTGGCGAGCATGTAAAGCGCGTTCTGGGCGCCCAGCGTGACGATGATCTCATCAGGATTGGCGAAGATACCGCGCCGCGGCAGCAGCCGCGCCTGGATCTGTTCGATGAGCAGCGGATCGTCACGGTCTACCATGTCGGCCGCCCAGTTGCGGATTTCCAGTACGGCGAGCGCCATGCGGTTGCATTCGCGCCATTCGGCAGTCGGGAACAGCGCCGGGTCGAACTGTCCGTAGACGAACGGGTACGAGCACTTGATCCAGTTCTCGTGCTTGGCCGGGCGCGGCATGTCGCTCGCCGCGATGCGCCGCCGCACTTTCCAGTCGATCTGGCCGGACTGTTCCGCCGCCTTCTGCGACGGCTTCGCCGGGGTCGCCAGCACCTCCGGATTGACGAAATGGCCGCGCCGTTCCTTGGCGATGAGAAATCCCTGGTCGACCAGTTGCTGGAAGGCCAGCACGACCGTGCCGCGCGCTACGCCGAGCTTCTCGGCGAGGATGCGGCAGGACGGCAGCGGCATCGACGCGGCAATCTGCCGATCGAGGATGGCGGCGACGATCGCCTGTCGGATCTGTGCCTGAAGGGTCTGCCCGGACTCGGCGGAAATACGGAATAACCCGCTCCAGATGGCGGAATCGTTTCGCTGCGACATGGCGCGCCTCCCAGCCGATTCTTCAGGTCGTTGGCCTACAAGTCAGTATTGCTGGACCAACGCATTAAACCAATGAATTTTTCTGATCGCAGCCATTTATGCCAGTGAAGGGTCGCCTCCATGGATCAGCTGGTCGCACGCCCGATGCGGCGGCTCCGAACGCGGCGGCCTGGGTCGCTCGTCCCGCGGCTCTGGTAATTTTCCCCGTTGCGCGATAGGGCCTGACGCGGAGCAACGCGGAGGGATCCCCGTGACCAGACCCGACATCGCCTCCCATGTCGACGAACTGCGCCGACGCGCCGCAACGCGGGTCGACCTCAACGCCGCCTTTGCCGCCGATCCCGGCCGCTTCGACGCATTCTCGCTGAGGCTCGGCGACCTCCTGCTCGACTGGTCGAAGACGGCCGTCGACAAGGAGACGATGCGGCTCCTCGCGGCGCTTGCCGCGGCTGCCGGCGTCGAAGCGCGGCGCGAGGCGATGTTTGCCGGCGCGCGGATCAACGCCACCGAGGACAGAGCCGTGCTGCACGCGGCTCTGCGCAACACGTCCGCCGAGCCCGTTCTCGTCGACGGCGTCGATGTGATGGACGACGTGCGCGCGGTGCTCGCCGCCATGGCCGCTTTCGCCGACGGCGTCCGTACCGGAGGGGTCCGTGGTTCCACCGGTCGGCCGATCACGGACGTCGTCAACATCGGCATCGGCGGCTCCGACCTCGGTCCGGCGATGGCGACGCTGGCGCTGGCGCCGTATCACGATGGACCGCGGCTGCACTACGTCTCCAACGTCGACGGGGCTCACATCGCCGACACGTTGAAGGGGCTCGATCCGGCCGCCACGCTGTTCATAGTCGCCTCCAAGACCTTCACTACTGTCGAGACCATGACCAACGCGGCGACCGCGCGGCGCTGGATCGAGGCCGCGCTCGGCAACGCCGCGGTCGGTGCCCATTTCGCCGCCGTGTCGACGGCGCTCGACAAGGTCGCCGCCTTCGGCATCGCGTCCGACCGCGTCTTCGGCTTCTGGGACTGGGTCGGCGGCCGCTATTCGGTGTGGTCGGCGATCGGCCTGCCGGTGATGATCGCCATCGGGCCGGGCGATTTCCGCGATTTCCTCGCGGGCGCCCATGCCATGGACGTCCATTTCAGGATGGCCCCGGCGCTCGCCAACCTGCCGATGGTTCTCGGACTCGTCGGCTGGTGGCACCGCGTCGCCTGCGCCTGTCCGGCGCGTGCGGTCATTCCCTACGACCAGCGGCTCGCGCGCCTGCCTGCCTACCTGCAGCAGCTCGACATGGAATCGAACGGCAAGTCGGTGACCGTCGACGGCGGTCGCGTGGCGACGCCGACAGGCCCGCTGGTGTGGGGCGAGCCCGGCACGAACGGCCAGCATGCCTTCTTCCAGCTCCTGCACCAGGGAACCGACGTCATCCCGGTCGAGTTCCTCGCCGCGGCCGAGGGCCACGAGCCGGAGCTTCGCCACCACCACGATCTCCTGCTTGCCAACTGCCTGGCACAGTCGCAGGCGCTGATGAAGGGCCGCACGATCGCCGAGGCCGAGGCGCAGATGGCGAAAAAGGGTGCGTCGGCGGCGGAGATCGCGGCGATCGCCCCGCACCGGGCTTTCCCGGGCAACCGGCCGTCGCTGACGATTCTCTACCGTCGGCTCGACCCAGCGACGCTCGGCAGACTGATCGCGCTCTACGAGCACCGCGTCTTCGTCGAGGCGCAGCTCTTCGGCATCAACGCTTTCGATCAGTGGGGCGTCGAGCTCGGCAAGGAGCTCGCCACCAACCTTCTGCCTGTCGTGGAAGGGAAAGCCGACGCCGCGGGCGACGCCTCGACCGCCGGCCTCGTCCGCCATATCCATGCCCAGCGCCGGGCGGGGGAGTGATCGTGGCCGACATCAAGGGCATCCTGTTCGACAAGGACGGAACGCTGGTCGACTTCCAGGCGACCTGGTACGCCATCGGCGACCTGATGGCGCTGCAGGCGGCTGCTGGTGACCGCACCCATGCGGACGACCTGATGGCGCGCGCCGGCTACGACTACGTCAACCACCGCTTCCGCGCCGATTCCGTTTTCGCCGCCGGCACCAACGCCGACATCGTCGCGCTTTGGTATCCCGGCCTCGACGACGCCGGCCGCCAGGCGATGACCCGGCATTTCGATACGTTCACGGCCGCCGAGGGCGCGCGCCAGTCCGTGGCGCTCGCCGGCTGCCGCGAAGCCATCGCCGAACTGCATCGTCGGGGCTATCGCCTCGGCATCGCCACCAACGATTCGACGTCCGGCGCCGAGCAGACGCTCGCGGCGCTCGGCATGTCGGCCATGTTCGACGCCGCCTACGGCTACGACGCGGTCGCCAATCCGAAGCCAGCGCCGGATGCAGTTCTGGCCTTCGCCGACCTGACCGGGCTGAAACCGTCGCAGATCGCCATGGTCGGCGACAACCGCCACGACCTCGAGATGGCGCGCGCCGGCGGCGTCGGCCTCGCCGTCGGCGTCTTGAGCGGTACGGGAACGCAGGAGACGCTCAGCCGCCTGGCCGACGTCATCCTCGGATCGGTGGCCGAGCTGCCGGGCTTTCTCGACCGCTAGCACCGGCGCCGGGTTTCTAGGCCTTTTTGCTCGGCCGCAAGCCCTGGCGGAGATAGAGCGGGAAAAGGCGCTACTGCTTGCCCGCGCTGCTGCCTGCGGCGACTGACACGCAAACGGCCGGCATCGCTGCCGGCCGTTCCTCGATTGTGTCGGGCGGTCGACGAGCGCGTCAGCCCCTCAACTCGCGCCGCAGGATCTTGCCGACATTGGTCTTCGGCAGGTCGGTGCGGAACTCGATGTGCCGCGGCCGCTTGTAGCCGGTCAGGTTCTGCCGGCAGTATTCGTGCAGCGCCTCGGCGGTGAGGTTCGGGTCCTTCTTGACGACGAACAGCTTCGGCACCTCGCCCGAATGCTCGTCCGGCACGCCGATCGCTGCCACCTCGAGCACGCCCGGATGCTGGGCGACCACTTCCTCGAGCTCGTTCGGATAGACGTTGAAGCCCGAGACCAGGATCATGTCCTTCTTGCGGTCGACGATCTTGATGTAGCCCTTGTCGTCCATGAACCCCATGTCGCCGGACTTGAAGAACCCGTCGGCCGCCATCACCTTGGCCGTCTCGTCTGGACGGTTCCAGTAGCCGGCCATCACCTGCGGCCCGCGGATGCAGATCTCGCCGACCTCGCCGATGGGCAGGTCCTTGCCGTCCTCGTCGCGGATGGCGATCTCGGTGGACGGGATCGGCAGGCCGATCGTGCCGGAGAACTCGTCGGCGTCGAAGCGGTTCGCCGTCGCCACCGGCGAGGTTTCCGACAGGCCGTAGCCTTCCGAGACGACGCAGCCCGTCAGTTTCTTCCAGCGTTCCGCGACGGGACGCTGCACAGCCATGCCGCCGCCGAAGGTGAGCAGCAGTGGCTTGAAATCGACCTTGGCGAACTCGGAATTGTTGAGCAGCGCGTTGAAGAGCGTGTTGAGGCCGGGGAAGACGTTGATCGGGTACTGCTGAAGTTCCTTGACGAAGCCGGGGATGTCGCGCGGATTGGGGATCAGGATGTTCTGCGCCCCGAGATGCATGCCCGTCAGCGCGTTCACCGTCAGCGCGTAGATGTGATAGAGCGGCAGCGGGCAGACATAGACCATGTGCGGCGGCCGCGGCTTCTTGATGAAGGCGCTCTCCAGCCACAGCACGTTCTGCGCGACATTGGCGAGCACGTTGCGGTGAAGCAGCGTCGCGCCCTTCGACACGCCGGTCGTGCCGCCGGTGTACTGGAGGAAGGCGACGTCGTCGGACGCCACCTGGGCGGGCTTGAAGGTCCGCGCCGCCCCTTCCTTCATGGCGGCGTTGAACGACACGTGACCGGGCAGCGACCAGGCCGGCACCATCTTCTTGACGCGGCGCACGACCAGGTTGACGATCGCGCCCTTCACCGTGCCCAGCATGTCGCCCATTGAGGCGACGACGACATGCTTGACGTTGGTTTTGGCCACGCATGCCTGGAGCGTCGCGGCGAAGTTCTCGAGGATGACGATCGCCTCGGCGCCGGAATCCTTCAGTTGGTGCTCGAGTTCGCGGGGTGTGTACAGCGGGTTGACGTTGACGACCGTCAGCCCGGCGCGCATCACGCCCATCATGACGACGGGATACTGGAGCACGTTCGGCATCATGATGGCGACGCGGGCGCCCTTGGCGAGCCCCTTTGCTTGCAGCCAGGCGCCGAAGGCCGACGACAACCGTTCCATGTCGCTGTAGCTGAGCGACTTGCCCATGCACGTGAATGCGGGTTGGCCGGTGTACTTGCGGCAGGCATTGACGAGCAACTCGCCGATCGCTTCCGCCGGCAGCGGGCCGATCTCGGGCGGCACGACGCTCGGGTAGCTCTTCAGCCAGGGCTTCTCCGCGGGCTTTGCAGCGGAACTCGTCGTCATGGTCTCGGGCCTTTCCTTGGTCGCCCCCCGCTTTGCCGCAGGGGTCATCTGTTTTGGGGGCTTTCCGGGGGACGCCGCCACCGATTTCGTTGCGGCGGGCGCCTTGGTCGCCTTCGATGGTCCGGCGGCACTGGTGACCGCCGTCGGGGCCGCGCGAGCAGCCGCAGTCCCGGACGCGGCATCGGATTTCGTCGACTTCGCCGGCGCTGGCTTGCCAACCGGCGCCGGCTTGGCTGCTGCCGTGGGAGCCGTCGGGGCAGCGGTCGGTGCGGGCTTCGATGATCTTGCCGCCTTCGCCGGCGTTGCGGCCGTCTTTGCTGCAGGTGCATTTGCCGCGGCAGCCTTCCCCGTCGGGGCCTTCTCCGTCGTTGCCTTTGCCGTCGGCGCCTTCGCCGGCGCGGCTTTCGTCTTTTCCGCTGGCGGCGTTGCCGCTTTCCTCGCGTCCTTGCCTTTCGCCGGCTTCGTGGCGCTGCTCTTCGCTGTCGTCTTGGCCAAGCCTTCCTCCCGCCGTTCGATCGCGGCCGCGTCCCCTCCCGGCCGTTGCACCGTTCCGGTTCTTTGCCGGATCCGCGCGCTCCTCTGTCGTGTGCTATCTATGGCGACTGTAGCTTCGATGGCAAGGCGTCGGGACCGACGTGCTACTGTCCGAAGCCGGCATGGCCGCCAAGGAACTCAATCTCCGCGTCCGTACTCGGCCGTCCCAGAGCACGGTTGCGATGCGGGAAGCGGCCAAAGCGGGCAATGATGTCCCGGTGCTCGACGGCATATTTTTCGCCATCGGTGCCGGCAAAGAGTTCGACGCAGCGCTCCTGGTCCGCGAGCGTCTCCGAATGCATGAACGGCATGTGGAAGAAGCTGCGCCGGGTCTCATTGACCGCCTGGTTGAAGCCGGCGGCGAGAGCATTGCGCGCGAGCGCCAGTGCCAGCGCGTCTGTGGCGAAGGCGTCTGCGGTGCCGCGGAACATGTTGCGCGGGAATTGGTCGAAAAGGATCACCGCGGCCAGCGCGGCATCCGGATCGAGAAGCGCTGCGGCGGGGAGCCTCTCGCGCCAGCCGCTCCACGTTGGCAGAAAACGCTGCCTGATCGCCTCGTCGGTCTCGTCGTTGCGTGTGAACCAGTCTTCGAAGCCGAGTTCCCCGAACCAGTAGGCGAGTATCTCTTCGCTTTCGGATGTTTTCATTGTGCCCCCCCATCGGTTGCGGCTGGATCGTCGCCGCGCGTCGTCGCGAATGTAACCTCTTTCGCAATCGTTTTCACGGGTGCCGAAAGGGAAGCCTCCGGGGAGTTCCAAAGTCGTATGAACTTTGCTTATATGGCCGCTTGCCGAGCCTGCTAGAGGGGCTTGGAACAACAAACGGGAGTGCGAAATGCTAAAAAAACTGGCCTTTGCGGCCACCCTGATGGCCGCGACCGCCCTGAGCGGCGTGGCGAGCGCGAAGACGCTCGTCTACTGCTCGGAAGGCTCGCCCGAAGGATTCGACCCGGCGCTCTACACCGCCGGCACCACGTTCGACGCCTCCTCGCGGCCGGTGTACAACCGCCTACTCGAGTTCGAACCCGGCACCACCAATCCCGTCCCGGCACTCGCCGAGAGCTATGAGGTCTCCGACGACGGCCTGCAGTACACCTTCAAGCTGCGTCCCGGCGTCAAGTTCCAGACCACCGAATTCTTCACGCCGACCCGCGACCTCAACGCGGACGACGTGGTCTTCTCCTTCGAGCGCCAGTTCAAGGCCGACCATCCCTGGCACCAGTACGTCGCCGGTGCGGCATGGGAATACTTCAACGGCATGGGCTTCCCCGACCTGATCGCTTCGATCGAGAAGGTCGACGACATGACGGTGAAGTTCACGCTGAAGCAGAAGGAAGCGCCCTTCATTGCCAACCTCGGCATGGACTTCGCGTCGATCATGTCGAAGGAGTATGCCGACAAGCTCGAGGCCGAGGGCAAGAAGGAACAGCTGAACCAGATGCCGGTCGGCACCGGTCCGTTCGCCTTCGTCGCCTATCAGCAGGACGCCGTGATCCGCTACAAGGCCAATGCCGACTACTGGGGCGGCAAGGAGAAGATCGACGACCTCGTCTTCGCCATCACGACCGATGCTGCCGTACGCCTGCAGAAGCTTAAGGCCGGCGAATGCCACGTGATGCCTTATCCGAACGCGGCCGACGTCGAGGGCATGAAGGCCGATTCGAACCTCAAGGTGATGGAGCAGGAAGGCCTGAACATCGCCTACCTCGCCTTCAACACCAAGCAGGCTCCGTTCGACCGCACCGAGGTGCGCAAGGCGCTCGCCCAGGCGGTCAACAAGCAGGCCATCGTCGACGCGGTCTTCCAGGGTCTCGCCACTCCGGCGACCAACCCGATCCCGCCGACCATGTGGTCGTACAACAAGGCGATCGAGGACGACAAGTACGATCCGGCCGCTGCCAAGGCCGCGCTTGAGGCCGCCGGCGTGAAGGACCTGTCGATGAAGATCTGGGCGATGCCGGTGGCGCGTCCCTACATGCTCAATGCGCGTCGCGCCGCCGAGCTGATCCAGTCGGATTTCGCCGCGGTCGGCGTCAACGTCGAAATCGTCTCCTACGAGTGGGCCGAGTATCTGAAGCTGTCGAAGGCCGAGGACCGTGACGGCGCCGTCATGCTCGGCTGGACCGGCGACAACGGCGATCCGGACAACTTCCTGCACACCCTGCTCGGTTGCGCCGCCGTCGGCGGCAACAACCGCGCCCAGTGGTGCAACGAGGAGTTCGACAAGATCGTCAACGCCGCCAAGGTGACGGTCGACCAGGGCGAGCGCACCAAGCTCTATGAAGAGGCACAGGTTGTCTTCAAGCGCGAGGCGCCGTGGATCACGCTCGATCACAGCCTTGTCGTGATGCCGATGTCGGCCAAGGTTTCGGGCTACGTCATGAGCCCGCTCGGCCACCATTCGTTCAGCGGCGTCGACATCGCCGAGTAACGGGCGCTGACCAACTGCAAGGGGGGCGCCCGCGGGCCGGGCGCCCCCCGTTGCATATCGCGGCTACGGATCTCCGGTCGAAAGGCTCGACATGCTCCGATTCCTCCTGGGACGGCTCGCCGTCCTGATCCCGACCTTCATCGGGGTCTCGATCATCGCTTTCTCCTTCATCCGCCTGCTCCCCGGCGATCCCGTCATGCTGATGTCCGGCGAGCGGGTCATGTCGGAGGAGCGCTACCAGCAGATTTCCCACGAACTTGGTTACGACCGGCCGATCGTCGTCCAGTATCTGGACTATCTCTGGGGTGTGGTGCGCGGCGATTTCGGTACGTCGGTGGTGACCAAGCAGTCGATCCTGGACCAGTTCTTCACGCTATTCCCGGCGACACTCGAACTATCGCTCTGCGCTATCGTCTTCGCCGTGGTGCTCGGCATTCCGGCAGGCATCTTCGCGGCAATCAGGCGCGGCTCGGTCTTCGACCAGACGATCATGGGCACGGCGCTCATCGGCTACTCGATGCCGATCTTCTGGTGGGGCCTGCTCCTGATCATCCTGTTCTCCGGCATGCTGCAATGGACCCCGGTGTCCGGCCGCATATCGCTGATGTTCTTCTTCCCGCCGGTGACCGGCTTCATGCTCATCGACTCGCTGCTCTCGGGGCAGGCCGGCGCCTTCAAGTCGGCCGTCAGCCACCTGATCCTGCCGACGATCGTGCTCGGCACCATCCCGCTCGCGGTGATCGCGCGCCAGACCCGCTCGGCGATGCTTGAAGTGCTCGGCGAGGACTATGTGCGCACGGCACGCGCCAAGGGCCTGTCGCCGTTCCGCGTCATCGGCGTGCATGCGTTGCGCAACGCAATGATCCCGGTGATCACGACGATCGGGCTCCAGGTCGGCGTGCTGATGGCCGGAGCGATTCTCACGGAAACGATCTTCTCCTGGCCGGGTATCGGCAAGTGGATGGTCGATTCGGTGTTCCGCCGCGACTATCCCGTCATCCAGGGCGGGCTGCTCATCATCGCCGGCATCATCATGCTCGTGAACCTCGCCGTCGACGTGCTCTACGGCCTCATCAACCCGCGCATTCGCCACTAAGGAGACGGCCATGGCAGACACCACGGCCATTGAGGCCCCGATCCAGGATCCGTCGAGCGCCCGCCGCCTGGCGGAGTTCTGGTACTATTTCTCCGAGAACCGCGGCGCGGTGATCGGTCTCGTCGTCTTCGCCGTCCTTGTCGTCGTCGCTGTGCTGGCCCCGCTGATCGCGCCGCACGCGCCGAACGCGCAATACCGCGATGCCGTGCTCGTCCCGCCGGTATGGGAGACGGGCGGCCGAGCCGCCTATCTGCTCGGCACCGACGCGGTGGGCCGCGACATTCTCTCGCGCCTGCTCTACGGCGCGCGCTTCTCTTTGTTCATCGGCGTCATCGTGACGACGCTGGCGCTTGTCGGCGGCATCGTCGTCGGCGTCGTCGCCGGTTTCTTCCGCGGCTGGGTCGACACGGTGATCATGCGTGTCATGGACATTATCCTCGCCTTCCCGTCGCTGCTGCTCGCGCTGGTGCTGGTGGCGGTTCTCGGGCCGGGCCTGATGAATGCCATGATCGCCATCGCACTCGTCCTGCAACCGCATTTCGTCCGGTTGACCCGGGCAGCCGTCATGGCCGAGAAGGGCAGGGAGTACGTCACTGCCGCGCAGGTCGCCGGCGCGTCGTCGTTTCGCCTGATGTTCCGCACGATCCTGCCCAATTGCCTGGCGCCGCTGATCGTGCAGGCGACGCTGTCCTTCTCCAACGCCATCCTCGACGCCGCGGCGCTCGGCTTCCTCGGCATGGGGGCGCAGCCGCCGACGCCGGAATGGGGCACCATGCTCGCCGAGGCGCGCGAGTTCATCCTGCGCGCCTGGTGGGTCGTCACCTTCCCCGGCCTCGCCATCCTGATCACCGTGCTTGCCATCAACCTGATGGGCGACGGCCTGCGCGACGCGCTCGACCCGAAGCTGAAGAGGTCCTGAGATGCCGCTTCTTGAGATCGAGAACCTCGTCGTAGAGTTCGAAACGGCCTCGGGCCCGTTTCGGGCGGTCGACGGCGTGTCGCTGTCGGTGAGCGAGCGCGAGGTGCTGGCGATCGTCGGCGAGTCGGGCTCCGGCAAATCGGTGTCGATGCTGGCCGTGATGGGATTGCTGCCGTGGACGGCGAAGGTCATGGCCGACAAGCTCGCCTTCGACGGTCGCGACCTGCTCTCGCTCGACGTCGCCGAGCGCCGGCGCATCGTCGGCAAGGATATCGCGATGATCTTCCAGGAGCCGATGGCGAGCCTCAATCCATGCTTCACCGTCGGCTTCCAGATCGAGGAGGTGCTACGTGTCCACATGAAGATGGATCGCGCCCGGCGCCGCGCCCGCGCTGTCGAACTGCTCAAGGCGGTCGGCATCCCGGAACCGGCCGAGCGGCTTTCCTCCTACCCGCACCAGATGTCGGGCGGCCAGTGCCAGCGCGTCATGATCGCCATCGCGATCGCCTGCAATCCGAAGCTGCTCATCGCCGACGAGCCGACCACGGCGCTCGACGTTACCATCCAGAAGCAGATCCTCGACCTGTTGATGCGTCTCCAGGCCGAGCACGGCATGGGCCTGATCATGATCACGCACAACATGGGCGTTGTCGCCGAAACCGCTGACCGTGTGGTCGTCCAGTACAAGGGCCGCAAGATGGAGGAGGCCGACGTGCTGTCGCTGTTCGAGACGCCAAAGAGCGCCTACACCCGCGCCCTGCTGGCGGCCCTTCCGGACAATGCCACTGGCGACCGCCTGCCGACGATTTCGGATTATTTCGACGATGAAGCCCGCATTGCGGAGGCGGCGCGATGAGTGGACCGGTCCTCGAAGCCAAGAACATCGTGCGGGACTATCACGTTCGCGGCGGCATGTTCGGCACCTCGCGCACCGTGCATGCCGTGAAGGGCGTCAGCTTCTCGGTCGACGAGGGCCGCACGCTCGCCATCGTCGGCGAGAGCGGCTGCGGAAAGTCGACGCTGGCGCGCATCATCACCATGATCGACGCGCCGACGTCCGGCGAATTGAAGATCGACGGCGCCAGGGTCGACATCGGCAAGGCGGCGCTGACGCCGGAGATGCGCCGCAAGGTGCAGATCGTCTTCCAGAACCCCTACGGCTCGCTCAATCCGCGACAGAAGATCGGCGACGTGCTCGGCGAGCCGCTTCTGATCAATACGGACAAGAGCGCCGGGGAGAGGCGCGACCTTTCCATGCGCATGCTGAAGAAGGTCGGGCTGGAGGAGAAGCATTTCAATCGGTACCCGCACATGTTCTCCGGCGGACAGCGCCAGCGCATCGCGATTGCCCGTGCGCTGATGCTCAACCCGAGATTGCTCGTCCTCGACGAACCGGTATCGGCCCTCGATCTCTCGGTGCAGGCGCAGGTGCTCAACCTGCTCGCGGATCTACAGGACGAGTTCAAGCTGACCTACGTCTTCATCAGCCACGACCTCTCGGTCGTCCGCTACATCGCCGACGAGGTGATGGTGATGTATTTCGGCGAGGCGGTGGAATACGGCACCCGC
This sequence comes from Rhizobiaceae bacterium, assembly GCA_905339215.1. GTDB lineage: Bacteria > Pseudomonadota > Alphaproteobacteria > Rhizobiales > Rhizobiaceae > DUSC01. Next base: position 38,088 of record CAJPFN010000127.1, on the reverse strand, counting down.
GACGCGGTCTTTTCCGACCCGAAACACGATTACACCAGGACGCTGTTCGCCGCGACACCACGCGCCGACGTCGCCTCGATCAAGGCACGGCTGGCGAAGAAAAAGGCGGCCTGAAGTCGTCCGCGGCTGCATGGACAGACAGTCCCCATCGTGCCAGTCTGCCGGAACTGACGCCGAGAACGGGGGAATTCCATGGGTATCGAGAGCCTGGTCGTCTTTCTGATCGTCGGAGCCATCGCCGGCTGGCTGGCGGGGCTTCTCGTCAAGGGCTACGGCTTTGGCCTGGTCGGCAACATCGTCGTCGGCATCGTCGGCGCGCTGATCGCCGGCTGGCTATTCCCGACGCTTGGCTTCAGCATCGGCTCGGGCGTGTTCGCCGCGATCGTCCATTCGACGATCGGCGCGGTGATCCTCCTCGTACTGCTGCGGCTGATCAAGCAGTCCTGACGTCGTCGCTCCGTCGCCGGTGAGCGGCTTCCCGCGGCGTTGCCGCGGGCGGTGCCATGCGGAACCTTATGGCGGGTCCGCGGTTCCTCGTATCCGCGAGGAGAAACAGCCATGAACCCCGAAAACAAGCGTGAAACCGGTGCGCGGATCCTGCCTGCCAGGGCCGATGCCGATTCGATGGACGAATTTTCCCGGGAAGCCGCTGGAAACAGGCCGCCGGAAGGCTTCGGCAACAGCGAATCCGTCGACGACGTCAAGGACAGGACCCGCCATTCCGACGGCGTCGATCCGGCCCACCCCTCGCCGCAGCAGGTATCGGGCGCCGGACCCGCCATGGCGCGCCACTCGAAGGACGCCTGACGGCTACGGTCAATCGCTTCGGAAAGGTGCTGGTGCCGCTTGCGTGACTCGAACACGCGACCCCATCATTACGAATGATGTGCTCTACCGACTGAGCTAAAGCGGCATCCGGGGCCGGGCCGGTGGCCCTGCCGAACGTGCTGGCGTGATAACCGCATTGCCGGGCGATTTCAAGCGCGGAGACGCGGCTTTCCCGCAAGCGGTCCCCGGCGGGGCCGCGCGCGGCGTCAGGCCGCGCAGATGCGCCGCTTCGCCGCCAGGTACTCGCCGGCCAGACGCTCGACCAGTTCGGCGGTAGTTACCACGGCATCCACGGCGCCGATGCCCTGGCCGCAGCCCCAGATATGCTTCCACGCCTTGGCCTCGGCGTTGGCGAAGCTCATCTTCGACGGATCCGACACCGGCAGGTTGTCTGGGTCCATTCCCTGGGCGCGGATCGAGCCCTTCAGGTAGTTGCCGTGCACGCCGGTGAAGAGGTTGGAGTAGACGATGTCGGCAGCCTTCGATTCGACGATCATGGCCTTGTATTCGTCGACGGCGCGCGCCTCGGCCGTGGCGATGAAGGGCGAGCCGATATACGCCATGTCGGCTCCCATCGCCTGGGCCGCGAGGATCGCGCCGCCGTTGGCGATGGCGCCTGACAGCAGCAGCGGTCCGTCGAACCACTGGCGGATCTCCTGAACCAGCGCAAAGGGCGAAAGCGTGCCGGCATGGCCGCCGGCGCCCGCAGCCACCGCGATCAGTCCGTCGGCGCCCTTCTCGATCGCCTTGCGCGCGTGGCGGTCATGGATCACGTCGTGGAGCACGATGCCGCCGTAGGAGTGGATGGCCTGGTTGACCTCCTCGACCGCGCCGAGCGACGAGATCACGATCGGCACCTTGTACTTCACGCACATCTGCAGGTCGTGCTGCAGGCGGCCGTTAGACTTGTGCACGATCTGGTTGACGGCAAATGGCGCGGCCGGGCGCTCTGGATTGGCGGCGTCGTGGCGGGCGAGTTCTTCGGTGATCTGCGCCAGCCACGCGTCGAGTTGCGCCTCGGGTCGCGCGTTCAGCGCCGGAAACGAGCCGACCACGCCTGCCTTGCACTGCGCCAGCACCAGCGGCGGATGCGAGACGATGAATAGCGGCGAGCCGACGACCGGAATGCGGAGGTTGCGCGCGAGGATATCGGGAAGAGCCACGAAGCGGTCCACTTCAATTGACGTTTGCGTAAACGTCATTGTCTAGCAGATCGGCGGCGGGCTGCAATCGGCATTTCGGCGGGGCTGGCGCCACCGGCGCGGCTCGCTTCACGAACGCGATATCCTTGAAACATTGGACGTTTTCAACGGCCGGGGGCATAGTACCGCCGGTTGAGGCCGTTGATCCGATCGATCTGCGGGGATAGGGATCGACGGGACTGGACGATGAAGCCCGAGGGGAACTGCGCTTGGACGTGATCGAAACCGCGATCCGCAACGCCTTCGACAAGGGCGACGCAACGGACCGCGCCTTCCGCGAAAGGGTTTACCGTGCGGCCTTCGCCGCCCTCGAACGAGCCCTGAAGGCCAATCCGAACGTCACGGTCGAGACGGCGATCAACCGCCGCAAGAACCTCCAGGCCAAGATCGTCGAGATCGAATCCGAGTTCGTTCCCGCCGCGCCCGCCGTGGCGCCGGATGTTCGCGCCGCCGAGCGCGCCCTGGAGGATGTCCGTATCGAGCCACCGCACGCTGCGGCGGGATCGCCGGCTCCCTCCACGGCGCCGTCGGTCTCGCTCGGCGATACCGCTCGCGAAAGGCAGGCGGCGCCCGAAGTCTCGGCCGCCCCGCCCGCCGCGCCGTCGGGGCGCCACGCTGCACCTGGGCCTTCGGTCGCGCCCGACAGCGGTGACCGGTCCCAGGCCGAGCCCGTGTTGGCGGGGTCGCCGCAGTTCGATCCGCGCGCCGAACGCGCCGCGCCGGCGCCGGGCGCGGAGGCTGCCGTTCCGGCCCAGGTCGAGCGCGTCGTCGACGACAGGCGCCGCCGTCCCTTCGCCGCGATGTTCGTCATCGTGACGCTTGCCGCAGCCATCGGCGCCGGCGTCTGGTGGGGTATGTCCACGGGCCTGTTCAAGTCGCTGGCCGAACTCGACACCAGCGTCCCCAACCCGCCGCAGGTCGCGGCGGAAGAGGATTTTGATCCCGACGAGGAGCCGATCGGAGCACCCTCGCTACCGGGTGCTGCGGACGCCGGACGCGACTGGATTGGCGTCTTTTCCCCCGACGACGCTTCCACCGTGGCTGCGCCGGGCGGCACCGAGGCCGCTGCCATGAACGACGACACGGGCGCGTTCCTGCGCGTCCGCTCGACCTCCGACGCGGCCGTCGTGTTCGATGTCGGCCAGGGCGTGCTGGAACGGCTCGCCGGAAAGCGCGTCGTCTTCGCCATCGTCGCCCGCGCCGAGGAAGGCAAGGAGACGCAGATCTCGATTTCCTGCAATTTCGGCGAACTCGGCGGCTGCGGCCGCAAGCGCTACGCGGTTGGCTACGAGCGCGGAGACTTTCTTTTCGAGGTAGCGTTCCCCGCCAAGCAGCCTGGCGCCGCCGGCACGATCGCCATCGTCTCCGACATCGGCGGCGAGGGCAAGGCGATCGATATCTACGAGATCAAGGCCTCGCCGGCCGAGTGAGCCGGCGACCGGCTCAGTCGAGCATCGCCCGTAACGTCTCGATCCGATCGGCTTCGGCCGGTGGCTTGTCCCAGCGTAGGCGCGCAATCCGCGGGAAGCGCATGGCGACGCCCGAGCGATGACGCTGCGAGCGGTTAAGGCCTTCGAAGGCGACTTCCAGCACCAGCCCGTTCTCCCGGTCGGCTCGGACCGAGCGCACCGGCCCGAACCGCTCCAACGTATTGTCGCGCACATACTTGTCGATCTGCCGCAGTTCCTCGTCGGTGAAGCCGAAATAGGCCTTGCCGACCGGCACCAGTTCCGGCGTCTCCTCCGGTCCCGACCAGACGCCGAAGGTGTAGTCGGAATAGTAGCTGGAGCGCTTGCCATGGCCGCGCTGGGCGTACATCAGCACGGCGTCGACCGTGTAGGGATCGCGTTTCCACTTGAACCACGGCCCCTTCGGCCGCCCGGCGAGATAGGGTGAGCGTCGCTCCTTGATCATGACGCCTTCGACCACGGGATGTGGCGGCGCCCGGCGCAGTCGGTCGAGATGCTGCCAGTCGTCGAACGGCACCATCGGCGACAGGTCGAAGCGCTCTGGATCGAGCGCGGCGACGAATTGTTCCAGTTCCCCCCGCCGCTTGGCAAAGCCGAGGGCGCGCAGATCCTCGCCGCCCGACTGGAGCAGGTCGTAGCAGCGAACGAAGACCGGATACTTCGTGCGCATCTTCGCCGCCACCGTCTTGCGGTTCAGCCGCTGCTGCAGGTCCGAGAAGGTGCCGGTCCATTCCGGCGGCCGCCCGACCAGCAACTCGCCGTCGATGACGCCGCTGAAATCCATCGCTTCGACGAGGTCGGGGAAGGCGCCGGATATGTCGTCCCCGGTCCGCGAATAGAGCCGCCTGAGCCCGCCTTCCAACGATACCTGGACGCGAATGCCGTCCCATTTCCACTCGGCCGCATAGTCGGCGGGATCGAGCCGGTCGAGATCGCCATCGCCGACCGGATTGGACAGCATCACCGGCCGGAAAAGGGCGCGCGCACCTTTCTCTGGCTTCGGCGCCCGGCCTTCGAGCCAGGCGAAAAGCGCTCTATAAGGCGGCTCCAGGCCGTGCCACAGCTCCTCGATCTCGACGATGTCGACCTTGCCGAAATCGGCCAATGCCTGCTTGGCCAGCCGCGCCGAGACGCCGATCCGCAGACCCCCGGTCACCAGTTTGATCACTGCGAAGCGCGCCGATACGTCGAGACGATCGAGTAGGCCCGCGACGACCTTCGGCCCGTCCGAGCGGCTCGCCGCCTGCAAGCGGGCGACCACGTCGCCGAGTGTCGGCACCGCATTGTCACGCGGCGCCTCGGCCGGCTCGGGCCAGACCAGAGAGATCGTCTCGGCGAGGTCGCCGACATAGTCGTAGGAATAGCCGAACAGGATCGGATCCATCCGCTCCATCACCAGCGCGCGCAGCATCGCCGGCTTCACCGCGGCGATCGACAGGTCGCCGGTGATGGCTGCCAGCGCCAGCCCGCGATCCGGGTCGGGTGTTGCTCGGAAGTAGTCCCGGAGCAGCGTCAGCTTGCCGTTGCGCGACGGCGTCAGCACAAGCCGGTCGAGGAGTTCGGCGAAGCGGTTCACGCTCAGTCCCCCTCGTCCTCGTAGCCGACAAGGTTGAGCGGCCGCGCGGCGATGCCTTCCAGCTGGCACCAGCGCACCAGCGCCTCCTCGCGGCCGTGCGTTACCCAGACCTCGCCGGCGCCGGTCTCACGGATCGTGGCGGTGAGTTCGTCCCAGTCGGAATGGTCGGAGATGATCAGCGGCAGTTCGACGCCGCCCTGCCGGGCGCGCTGGCGGATGCGCATCCAGCCCGAGGCGAAGCACGATATCGGATCGGGGAAGCGTCGCGCCCAGCGGTCGGCGAAGGCCGAAGGCGGTCCCACCACGATGGCGCCGGTGAAATCGCCCTTGGCCGACCGATCGACGGTCGCCGGCTCGAGTGGTCCGAGATCGACGCCGGCCTCCTGGTAGTACTCGCTGATCCTCTCCAGCGCACCATGCAGGTAGATAGGCCGATCGTAGCCCGCGTCGCGGATCAGCCGGATGACGCGCTGCGCCTTGCCGAGCGCATACGCGCCCACCACATGGGCGCGCTCGGGGAACTGTTCGACCGAGCGCAGCAGGCTGGCGATCTCGTCACTGGCTGCGGGGTGGCGGAAGACCGGCAGGCCGAACGTCGCCTCGGTGATGAACACGTCGCACGCGACGAGCTCGAAGGCGGTGCAGGTGGCGTCCGGCTGCCGCTTGTAGTCGCCCGACGCGACGATGCGGATGCCGCCGTGCTCGACCGCGATCTGCGCCGAGCCGAGCACGTGGCCGGCCGGATGGAAGGTGACGGCAGCGTCGCCGATCTTCATCGGCTTGCCCATCGAAGCCGCCTGTGTCGCGCCGGCAAAGCCCGGCCCGAGGCGGAGTGCCATGACGTCCAGTGTCCCCTGCGTCGCCAGTACGCTACCGTGCCCGGAACGGGCATGGTCGGAGTGGCCGTGCGTGACGAGCGCCCGCGCCACCGGCCGAACGGGATCGATGAAGAAATCCCCGGCGGGGCAATAGAGCCCTTCGGGGCGGGGATGAAGCAGGTCTGACGCGCGCATTCTGCCTGAAAGATAGGGATTCCGCGAACCGCGGAAAGCCCGTTGCTTGATCCTGCTGACAGGCGCTATAGCCGCGCATCCTTGACATGGGGGCTCCCGTGACATCCTTGCCGCGCGCCTCGGGCGATCTTCTCGCCGACCGGCGGGCCGACTATGCCGAAATGTTGTTCGCTTCCGGCGACCATTCGGCCGCCGCCGAAATCATGCTCGGCGCGCTGGAACTCGCACCGGGCTGGGTGCTCGGCTGGTTCCGCATGGGCGAGATGCACGAGGCAGCCGGTGACATTCCTGCGGCGAGCGAAGCCTGGCGCATGGCGCTGAAGCTCGATCCCGACGACAGGACGGGTGCGGCCCTGAAGCTGGAACTTGCCGGCGAGGCGCCTTCGTCCTCCGCGCCTCCGTCGGCCTTCGTCGAGGAACTGTTCGACCAGTATGCGGGGAATTTCGACGCTTCCCTCGTCGGCAAGCTTGCCTATCGCGTGCCGGAACTTCTTGCCGAGGCGATCGCCCGGCAGGGTCGCGGCCGCTTTGGTCGGGCCGTCGACATCGGCTGCGGCACCGGCCTGATGGGCGAGCAACTGCGGCCGTTCTGCGACCGGCTCGATGGCCACGACATTTCCGCGGCGATGTTGAAGAAGGCCGCTGCCCGCGGCTGCTACGACCGTCTCGTCAAGTCCGACCTGCAGGCGCTCGACCTCGAGCCCGCATCGACCGACCTCGTCACCGCGGCCGACGTCTTCATGTATCTCGGCGCGCTCGACGGCATCGTCGCCCGCATCGCCGCATGGCTCGAGCCCGGCGGCCTGTTCGCCTTCTCGGTCGAAAGGCATTCCGGCCCCGAGGATTTCGTGCTGCGCCCGTCGCGCCGCTATGCGCATGCCGACGCCTATGTCCGGCGTCTGCTCGACGGTGCCGGCCTCGCCGTCGCCTCGTTCGTGGCGGCTGCGATCCGGATGGACCGCGGCGAGCCGGTGGAAGGCCTGATTGTCGTGACGGTAAAGCGGTAGGTCGGCACAAGGGAGGGCATGGGGAACCGTCTCGCGGTAGAGTGCTTGATCCCCTTTTGTTCGCTTTCCCGCTTGGCGGTTCGCCGCCGCCGCGCTACGTCTGACTTCGTGTCGGACCTCACGCCTCTCGATCCCGCATCGCCCCCCGTCCGCCTGCCGCGGCCGTTCCTCGAATGGTTCGCGGCCAAGGGCTGGGCGCCGCGCGCCCATCAGCTCGACCTGCTTTCGCGCGCCCAGGGGGGCAGATCCGTCCTGCTCATCGCCCCGACCGGCGCCGGCAAGACCTTGGCCGGCTTCCTGCCGGCGCTGATCGACCTCGCGGAACGACCGAAGCGGCGGCCGGGCGAGGCGCATCGCGGCATTCACACGCTCTACATCTCGCCGCTGAAGGCGCTCGCCGTCGACATCGAGCGCAACCTGGGTAAGCCCGTCGCCGAGATGGCGTTGCCAGTAGCCATCGAAACCAGGACCGGCGACACGCCGGCGCACAAGCGCCAGCGGCAGAAGCTCGCGCCGCCCGACATCCTGCTCACCACGCCTGAGCAACTGGCGCTGCTGATCGCCTCGGCCGAGGCGCCGCGCTTCTTCGCCGGCCTGCGCTACGTCGTGCTCGACGAGCTGCATTCGCTGGTCACGTCGAAGCGCGGGCACCTCCTGGCGCTGGGCCTTGCCCGTCTTAGGCGCTTCGTCCCAGGCCTGCAGGCGATCGGCCTGTCCGCCACTGTCGCCGAGCCGGACCAACTGCGCCGCTGGCTGGTGCCGCAGAACCCGCCTGGCGATCTCGCCGAGATCATCACCGTCGCCGGCGGGGCGAAGCCGGAGATCTCCATCCTGGATTCGCGCGAGCGCGTGCCGTGGTCCGGACACTCGGCCCGCTACGCCATTCCCGAGGTCTACGAGGCTATCCGCAAGCACCGCACGACGCTGCTTTTCGTCAACACGCGCAGCCAAGCCGAACTGCTCTTCCAGGAACTCTGGCAGATCAACGAGGACAGCCTGCCGATCGCGCTGCACCACGGTTCGCTCGATGTCGGCCAGCGCCGGCGCGTCGAGAAGGCGATGGAGGCGGGCGCGCTGCGCGCCATCGTCGCCACATCGACACTCGACCTCGGCATCGACTGGGGCGACGTCGACCTCGTCGTCCATGTCGGCGCGCCGAAGGGGGCGAGCCGTCTCGCCCAGCGCATCGGCCGCGCCAACCACCGCATGGACGAACCGTCGAAGGCGATCCTGGTGCCGGCCAACCGCTTCGAGGTGCTCGAATGCCGGGCGGCGCTCGACGCCAACTATCTCGGCGCGCAGGACACGCCGCCGCTGGTCGCCGGCGCGCTCGACGTGCTCGCCCAGCACGTGCTTGGCAGCGCCTGCGCAGCGCCGTTCTCGGCGGACGCGCTGTACGAGGAGGTCCGCGCCGCCGCGCCCTATGCCGGCCTGCCGCGCCGCGATTTCGACCGCATCGTCGATTTCGTCGCCACCGGGGGCTATGCGCTCAGGACCTACGAGCGCTATGCGCGCATCCGGGCGACGAAGGATGGGCTCTGGCGCGTCTCCAATCCGCAGGTCGCGCAGCAGTACCGGCTGAACGTCGGCACGATCGTCGAATCACCGATGCTCAACGTGCGCTACGTGCGCAGCGGGCGCGGCGCGGGCTCGCGCGGCGGCGCGGTTCTCGGCAAGATCGAGGAGTATTTCCTCGAGACGCTGGCGCCCGGCGACACCTTCCTCTTCGCCGGCAAGGTGCTGCGTTTCGAGGGCATTCGCGAGAGCGAGTGCTACGTTTCCAACGGCGCCGGCCTCGATGCCAAGGTTCCGGTCTATGCCGGCGGCAAGTTCCCCCTGTCGACCTACCTGGCCGACCAGGTGCGTGCCATGCTAGCCGATCCTCGTAAATGGGGTGCGCTGCCCGAGCAGGTCGCCGACTGGTTGCGCATCCAGAAGGACAAGTCGATCCTGCCGAAGCGCGGCGACCTTCTGGTGGAAACCTTTCCTCGTGGCAGCCGCTTCTTCATGGTCGCCTATCCGTTCGAGGGGCGGCTGGCGCACCAGACCCTCGGCATGCTGCTCACCCGCCGGCTGGAGCGGGCAGGCGCGCGGCCGCTCGGCTTCGTCGCCACCGACTACGCGCTTTCTGTCTGGGCGCTGGAAGACCTCGGACACCTATTCCGCAAGGGCAGACCGTCGCTCGGGCAATTGTTCGACGAGGACATGCTCGGCGACGACCTCGATGCCTGGATGGCCGAGAGCTGGTTGTTGAAGCGTACCTTCCGCAACTGCGCCGTCATCTCCGGCCTGATCGAGCAGCGTCATCCCGGCAAGGAGAAGACCGGCCGGCAGGTAACCGTCTCGGCCGACCTGATCTACGACGTGCTCCGCACCCACGAGCCCGACCACATCCTGCTGCAGGCGACCCGCGCCGACGCCGCGAGCGGACTGCTCGATGTCAGGAGGCTCGCCGAGATGCTCTCCCGCGTGCGCGGCCGAATCGTGCATAAGGTGCTCGATCGCATCTCGCCGCTGGCGGTGCCGATCATGCTGGAGATCGGCAAGGAATCGGTCGCCGGCGATGCGCAGGACACGCTTCTCGCCGAGGCCGCAGAAGACCTCGTCGCCGAGGCCATGGGATGAGGAAAGAAGGAGGACGGGTGACGGGAAGGACGAGATTCGCGATGGCGACCGCCGATATCGCGTTCAATCCGGCCGCGGCGTCGCGGACAACGATCGCGGGCGTAGAAGCCGTCTGCGATCCGTTCGGCGCGCTCTTCCTGCCGGGGACGCGCACACTGGTCGTCTCCGACCTGCATCTCGAGAAGGGCGCCGCCTTCGCCCGCCGCGGCAGCCTCCTTCCGCCCTACGACACGCTCGCGACGCTGACCATCCTCGATGCCGTGATTGCCCGCTACGATCCGCACGTCGTCATCTCGCTCGGCGACAATTTCCATGACCGCGTCGGCTCGGCCCTGCTGCCCGACCTTTTCCGCGACAGGATCGTCGCCATGGCGCGCGGCCGCGACTGGATCTGGATCAACGGCAACCACGATCCGGATGGCGCCGCCGGTCTTCCGGGTATCTCTGCCGACGAGCTGCATTTCGCCGGCCTCGCCTTCCGCCACGAACCGACCGAGGTTGCCGTCGTGGGGGAGGTCGCCGGCCACCTGCACCCGTCGGCGACGGTGCGCCGCCGCGACAAGTCGGTGCGCCGCGCCTGCTTCGCCACCGACGGCGCGCGCATGGTCATGCCGGCCTTCGGCGTCATGTCGGGCGGGCTCGACCTGAGGCACCGCGCGCTTGCCGGCCTGTTCGACCGCCAGAGCTTGGTCGCGCACATGCTCGGCCGCGACCGCGTCTACGTGGTGCGATTCGGCAACCTGATCGGCTGAGGGCCGGCCGGGGGAACCTCAGCCCGTCGCGAAGAACGCCAGCACAAGCGCCGCGACCACGACGGTTGTCAGCCCGCCGCGAAGCCTGCCGTACCAGTAAGGCGCCGCGCCCGAATGGACGGCGAAGGCATCCCATGCGCCATGGGCCGCAAACGCGGCCGCGAGAGCAGCGAAGGTGTAGGGAAGCGGCACGGAAAGGCTGGCCCAGGCGACCAGCGGCGGCAGGATGGTCATCGCCATGTCGAGCGTCCGCGCCGGGCTTGTGGCGCGGCGCATCGCGAGGCCCCATCGTATCCCGCCGAGGAACGACAGCACCACTGCCGAATATTGCGTCAGCAGCAGGATGGTCGTCGCCCGCCACGGATGGTCGCCGGCGATTCCGGCGAGCCATAGGGACAGGATGAGGAAGGGCAGGGCGCCGAGCATTCCAAGGCGGACGGCTGTGCGGTTGGCGGATGTTGCCTCTCCGTCGGTCCGATCTATGTCGAAGGGCCCGGCCATGGCCTCAATCCCTGCGGAAGACGATGCGGCCGAGCCAGCCCGTCAGCATCGCCAATGCCACGGCGAAGATGCCGTATGGGAGGCCGTAGTCGATCGACGAGCGATAGACCCACTGCTCGAAGCCGGACTTGACGATGGCGAGTGGGGCCGACGTCTCCATGAGGAAGACGCCGTTGCGGAACAGGAAGGCGCGCGCCTTGTGTGTGCCGACGGGAATGTTCGGCGCAAGCGAGACGGTCGCGCGAAAAAGGTTCTGCGAAAGGAACTGCACGCCGCCGATGCGCTCGTTGTAAAGGCCCGACGCCTTCTTGCGGTCACGCAAAGCGCGCGTGAATTCCTCGATCGTTGCCGGAGCCTCCGTGCGGTCGAGCGGTTCGACGTAAAGGTTCTCGGCGCCGAGCGAAAGCTGCCGGTAGTTGTTGGCGTCCGTGATGTCCTGCATCTGCCGCGTCGTGGCGACGGCGTAGGACACCGGCACATTGACGAAGGTCTCCGAAACCGTGTTCATCCATACGCCGAAGACGCGGTCCTTGCGGCGCACTACGACAGGTCGCGCCGGGCCTTCGAGCACCACGATCACGTCGTAGCGGCCCTGCCGGTTGATCAGCGGATCTGCGTTGTCGAGTGCGCCGAATATGGTCAGGTCGGCGCCGGAGAAGTCCGCCGTGATGGCGATGAGGTCGGTGGAGAGGCCGATCTCGATCTTTTCGGGATTGCCTTCCTGCGCCTGCGCTAGCGCCGGTCCGAGCCCCGCGGACAGGGCGACGACGGCCAGGACGAAGAGGGTGCGGAACGACGTCATCGGTCAGCTCGCGCCCAGCGAGGTCAGGGAATAGAAGTTTTGCGGCGGTACGAACAGGTCGAATGCCAGCCTGAGCGCCACGGCCAGCACGAGCAGGGCTAGCAACGCGCGCAACTGCTCGCCGCGCAGTCGCTGACCCACCTTGGCGCCGTACTGCGCGCCGGCGACGCCGCCGACCATCAGAAGGAAGGCGAGGATGACGTCGACCGTCTGGTTCGCCGTCGAATGCACGATTGTCGTGAAGGCCGCGGTGAAGATGATCTGGAAGAGCGACGTGCCGACGACGACGTTGGTCGGTACCTTGAGCAGGTAGATCAGCGCCGGGACCATGATGAAGCCGCCGCCGACGCCCATGATGGCGGCGAGAAAACCTATGCCGACGCCGATGCCGATAACGGGAATGACGCTGACGAACAGCTTGGAGGTGCGGAACCGCATCTTGAGGGGCAGGCGGTGGATCCAGTTGTGCTGGCCCGACTTCTTGATCGGCTGCGTCGTTCCGCCGCGCGCCTTGCGGATGGCGTTGACGCTCTCGACGAGCATCAGCCCGCCGACGATGCCGAGGAAGACCACGTAGAATATCGAAATGAAGAGATCGAGCTGGCCGAGCCGCCGCAATAGGGCGAACACATAGGCGCCGATCGACGAACCGGCGATGCCCCCGAGCAGCAGTACCGTGCCGAGCTTGACGTCGAGCGTGCCGCGCTTGAAATGCGCGAGGGCCCCGGAGAACGACGAGGCGATGACCTGGTTCGCGCCGGTCGCAACGGCGATGGCGGGGGGGATGTTGTAGAAGATCAGCAGGGGTGTGATGAGAAATCCGCCGCCGACGCCGAACATGCCCGACAGGAAGCCGACCGCCGCGCCCATCGCCAGGAGGACGAGGATGTTGACCGACATTTCGGCTATCGGCAGATAGATGCCCACCCGTCTTGCTCGACTCTTCTGCGGGCATGCCTGCCCGATCCCGGAAACCTCTTCCCCAATAGGCACTTGCCCGGAAAATCAGGCTGTTCTTGGGCCGACCGGCAGGCGAAGTCAAACGGCTTTGGCACGCGAGGTTAAAATGGCGCAGGCGGGAAATCCCGCCTGCCCCTCGCGCATCGAACCGTTGCCGTTAGGTCACTTCTTTTCCAGGAGCAGCTTGACCAGCTTCTCGTCGATTTCCCCGGTCGGCTCGAGGCCGTTGTCCGTCTGGAAGGCCATGATGGCGGCCTTCGTCTTCTCGCCCATGACGCCGTCGGCGCCGCCGGCCTCGTAGCCGTTCTTGTTCAGGATCTTCTGGACGTTGGCGATCGCCTTCTTCATGTCGACGCTGGCGGTCTTGGTACCGGGCTCTCCCCAACCCTCGGGAATCTCGACGACGTTCGCTTCGGGATCGACGGGTTTGGGCTTCCACAGTTCCACCGTGGCGCGAGCGCGGGCGAGCTGCTCAGGGCGCAGCGCATTGGCGACCTCGTCGCGCTTGGCCGCCGCGTCGCGGTCGCCGGCCTTGGCGACGAGCGCGAACCACTTGTAGGACTCCTCGAGGTCCTGCGGCACGCCGACGCCCTTGGCCGAGAGAATGCCGAGATTGAACTGGCTGTCCTTCACTCCGAGTTCGGCGGCCTTGGTGAACCAGCGAGCTGCGGAGTCGTTGTCGGCGACGCCGTCCGCACCCATCGCGTAGAGAACGGCGAGGTTGTGCATGGCACTCGCGTTGCCCTGCTCGGCCGCCAGCTGATACCACGTCTTCGCCTTTGCGATGCTGCGTTCGACGCCGGTCCCCTTTTCGAGGAAATTGCCGATCCGGTACTGCGCCGGCGCGAAGCCCAGTTCGGCGGAGCGCTCGTACCATTTCGCTGCAGCGGTCATGTCGGACTTCACGCCGCGGCCTTCGGCATAGCGCGAACCGACCTCGAACAGTGCCTTTGGATCCCCGGAATCAGCCGCTTCGCGCAGCGCCACTGGTCCCGCTTCGACCGGGACCGGCTCGAAGCCAGCGATCTCCTCGTTGGCCGCGGCAGGCACTGGGGTCACTTGTGCGCTGCTGTCGATCGGAGCGGCTGCCTCGGCCGTCGGCGGGACGGGAGTGGTCGCGGTTGCCGCTGCTTGCGCGGTCTCCGTGGCCTGCCGCGCCGGTCGCGGCTCGGCGACGGCGGCGGTCTCGATCGGGGAAACGTCCTCCGGTTCACGCGTGTTGTCTTCGACGGAGGTGGGCGTCGTCGTGGGAACGCCTTGCGAAGCCGTTCCGAGAGTTGTCGGTTCGGCGCCACCGTCGGCGACCTGAGGATCGCCGGCGAAGAAGGCTTTGCCGAGCTGAAGGCCGGCCAGCGCCAGCATGATTGCCACCGCACCCATCAGGATTGGCTTGCGCCGGCGGCGCAGGAGATTCGCGATTCCCGACGACTTCTTGGCGTCGCTGCTTTGCTCGCTTCGCCGAATCGTCCCGGCTTCGGCGGCTGCGGCCTGGGCGGCGCGCCGCGCTGCCGCGATGAAATCGGAGCGCGCAGTCTCCGCTTCGCCCTGGCGACCGGCCTGCGGGCGTTCGCCGCGAACGCGCTTCATGATCGCTTCGACGTCGGGTGCGCCCGATCCTGGCTCGAGAGGCCTGTTGGCAGCCTTGGGATCGAGCGGCTGATCGAGTTCCACGCTCGGCGGTGGCGTCGGCGCCTGGGGGTCGGCATTGCCGGCGAGCACCGGCTCCTCCTTGTTCTTGCGGCCGGAAAAAGCACGCGTCAGGCCGCCCAGCATCGAACGCACGCGCCGGGGCTGTTCCGTGCCTTCGCCTTCCTCCGAACCCATCGCCGCCACCGCGGCCGCCGCGGCCGCTTCGGCAGGACTGCGTCGTGGCGCGGGACCCGAGCCGAAAGGCTCCACATCGATCGGCGGAAAGGTATCGTCAGTCTCGATGGAGGGGGCCTCCGCGACTTGCACCATCGCTGACGCAGCCGGGGCGACCGGCGGCAGTACGGCGGTGGGTTTCGTCTCCGCCTCCTGCTCGATCGTCCCGAGACGGTCGACGATCTTCAGCAGCGTGTCGTGGATCGCTTCGAAGGTCTTGGTGTTTCTTTCGTCGGAGCGCCGGGTGAGTGCCTCGAGTGCCTTGAGGTCCTCTGCAAGGCCGGTCACGGCCGCGGCATCCGCGCTGCCGCCCGACAATCCGGCGACGGCTTGCTGCGCTGCTTCGCGCGCCGCTTCGAGGATCGAATCCCTGCTGGCCGATATCGAGCGTTCGATCTCCTCGAGACGCGGCGCGATATCCTCCCGTTCGGGAAGCGGTGCGCTCGGCCGCGACAGGTGCGCCGACAGTTCGGCAACCTGGGACTCCAGGTCGCGGATGATCGCCGGGTCGATCATGGCGATCTGTGCGGCCGACGACTCGAGCCTGGAGGAAATATCCTCCAGCCGGGCTTCGACCTCCTTCATCGCCTCGCCGCCGGTCTCGGGCCGCGGCGTCTCCAGCCTGCGCGCGAATTCGGCGAACCGCGCGTCGATCGCGCTCATGATGCCGCTGTCGTCGAAAGCGGGTATGGCCTGCCGCTCGTCGAGCCTGGAAGTAACCTGCTCGAGGCGACGTTCGAGGTCGCGGAGCATGGTCTCGCCATGCTCCATGGCATCCCCCTGGCGGCGGTCGATCGTCTCCGTGAGCGACATGAACCGCTGTTCGATCTCGCGCATCACCTGGTTAGGGTCGATTGAGGGACGGCTCGCGTCGATCCGTCCGGCCACCTCGTTGAGGCGCTGCTCGAGATCGCGGAACAGGCTCTGGCCGTATTCGACCGCGGCGTCCTGCCGCCGGTCGAGCGCCTGCGACAGGACATCGAAGCGCTGCTCGATGCCGCGCAAGATCGGCTCGACGTCCGGCGTCGCCGGCATCCGCTCGATGCGCTCGGCCACGGCGGCGATCTGCTTGCCGAGGCGTTCCATCGCCTTATCGGGACCCTTTCCGCGGGTGGCGAGTTCGTCGACCTGCTGTGCCAGCGTGTTGAGCCGGGCGATCACCTCGGCGAGGGGCCGGTCTTCCGTCAGTTCCTCGACCTGCCGCGCCAATGAAGCGATCCGGGCTTCGATGCGTTCGAACGGCTCGGGATCGAAGTGCGGCGTGCTGGCTGCCGCGCTCGACGCCACGATCGCACGGGAGATCTCGTCGAGACGTTCCTCGATCAGGGCGAACGTGTCGTAGCCCTTCTGGTCCTGCTGGCTCGCGAAATGGTCGAGCGCGGCCGCGAGTACGCGCACCTTCTCCTCCAGCGACCGCAACGACAGCGATTCGGGCAGGCCGCTCACGGCTTCGTTGATCTGCTCGAGCCGCTTGTTGAGGGCGTCGAGCGCCGGATCGGCGACCGGCTTCGAGCGCTGCGCGTAGCTGTCCTCAAACCGCGTCCAGCGCTTGTCGAAGTCGTCCCATCGGCGGTCGACTGCCCGCACCGTCTCCTCACGCGCCAGGGCGTCGAGAGCGCCTCTCACCTGTTCGATTTCTTGCCGCAGCATGCTGACGCCGCGGTCGTCGCTCCGCTCGGCAAGTTGCTGGATGGTTTCGGAGAGCCGCTCGAATTCGGCGCCCAGTTCGGCGCCGTCCCTTGCGGACGGCTGGCTCGCGTAGGCGCGTGAGATCTCGGTCCGCAGTGCGTCGAATTCCCGGCGGATTCCGGCCGTCATCTGATGGCGGAGTTCCTCGCGCAGACCCTTCAACTCTCCGGCAATGCGCCCGATCGAGGCCGCGCCTTCCTCCTGGCCGCGGACACGATCGATATCGCGGGCAAGCGCCTGGTAGGATGCTCCCGGCTGCATCCGCGAGGACGACCTCGGCTCATCCCAGGCTTTCGCCTGCGGCTGGTCGTATCCGCCGCGCCGGTGGCCGAAGGGCTCTGCCGGATCCGGGTGGCGGCGGTCCGGTATCGGTTCGCCGCCCCGGTCGAGCCGACTCTCGAGATTCTGCAGGGAACGGTTCAGTTCCTCGAGCGAGACGCTTTGCCGCCTCGACCGTCCGGCGTTCAATGTGTCGAGATAGGACCGCTTGCTGTTCATCGAAACGTCCGTTTGCCAAACCGTGCCGGCGGAAGACCGGCTCGCCAAATCGTCGTCGGTGGCGGTGCGACCGTCGGACGCACGGCAGGGCGTTCTCGTGCCCTCGGGGCTTTCGCCCCCGCCTCGAAGACCGTGAAACAAGCAAAAACAGGAGAAGCACGGGATACCGACGTGTCCACAATTCCCCGAACGTGGTAAACAAGGCGTTAACCAACCTTACCGTGGCGGAAACTAATTGCCGGATTGCATGGCAGGCATGCGCCCGTCGCCCTTGTAAACCGGGGCGGTGATCGCTATTTGCTTACGTAAACGTAAGAGGCGTGGTCCCCGCGCCTCTTTTCTTTTAGAAACGCGGGCGAAGCGCAGCCCCAGGCGCCTTTGCTCGAAGCGGTCGCGATCGGCAGCCGCATCTGGGAAAGCGCAATGGAAAACAACTGGTCAGAGGCTGGCAATGCGGCAGCCGAAATGGATATTTCCGCAGAAACGACCGATACCTACGTGCGCATCGGCGAGATGGCGAAAACGTTCGGAGTGACGCTCCGGGCGCTGCGCTTCTATGAGGACAAGGGGCTGATCTCGCCGCGGCGGGAAGGGGCCACGCGCCTCTATTCGCGTCGCGACAGGGCGCGGCTCAAGCTCATTCTTCTCGGCCGCAAGGTCGGCTTCTCGCTTCGCGACGTGAAGCAGATGATCGATCTCTACGATCCGAAGGGAACCAACGCGCGCCAGCTCAAGATGGCGCTCGACAAGTCGGAAAAGCAGCTCGCTCGGCTGCAGAAGCAGCGCGATGCGATCGACGAGGCGATTTCCGATCTTACCGGCGCGATCTCGCATGTGCGCCGCGCGCTCGCCGATCGGCAGGCGTCCGCGGGTCAGTAAGGGCGTCAGGAATTCCGCTGAGCAAACGCCGGCGAATTCGACGGGGCGGCGGTCCGGATGGGCCGCCGCCCTTTTTCGTTCCCCTCCATTCGATCAAGCCGCCGGTGGAAAAACGCTCACCGGAAAAAATTGACGTTTACGCAAACGTCAATATTTGCTAAATGACTTTCCGATAGTTTTGTCGTGTCCTCCTACGGAGGACGCGAATTACGCGTTTTCGGAGGAAAGACCCCCATGCCGTCCTACAAGGCGCCGGTTCAGGACACGCTGTATGTCCTCAATGACGTGCTCGGCTACGAGCGCTACAGCAACCTCCCCGGTTTCTCCGACGCCACGCCCGACGTGCTCGAGGCAATCCTCGGCGAGGCGGCCAAGCTCGCCGAGAATGTGATGCACCCGCTCAATCGCGTCGGCGACGCCGAAGGCTGCGTGCGCCATGATGACGGCTCGGTGACCACGCCGAACGGCTTCAAGGACGCCTATGACCAGTACCGCGAGGGCGGCTGGATGTCGCTGGCGATCCCGGCGGAATATGGCGGGCAGGGGCTGCCCTATACGGTCCACTCGGCGGTCGGCGAATATCTTTCCTCGGCCAACATGGCGCTGATGATGTATCCGGGCCTCACCCAGGGCGCGATCGCCGCGATCCTCGAGCATGGTTCCGACGAGCAGAAGCGGACCTTCGTGCCGAAGATGGCAGAGGGCACCTGGACCGGCACGATGAATCTCACCGAGCCCCATTGCGGCACCGATCTCGGCCTGCTGCGCACCAAGGCGGTGCCGACCGGTAGCGGCTCTTACAGGATTTCCGGCCAGAAGATTTTCATCTCGGCTGGTGAGCACGACATGAGCGAGAACATCATCCACCTGGTGCTCGCTCGCATCGAGGGCGCGCCGGAGGGCGTCAAGGGTATCTCGCTGTTCATCGTGCCCAAGTTCAAGCTCGACGCCGACGGTAATCCGGGCGAGCGCAACGCCGTCTCCTGCGGCTCGATCGAGGAGAAGATGGGCATCCACGGCAACTCGACCTGCGTCATGAACTACGACGAGGCGGAGGGCTTCCTTATCGGCCAGGAGAACGGCGGCCTGAAGGCCATGTTCGTCATGATGAACGAGGCGCGCCTCGGAGTCGGCATGCAGGGCCTGTCGATCGGCGAGATCGCCTACCAGAACGCCGTCGCCTATGCCAGGGAGCGCATCCAGGGCCGCTCGCTCACGGGTGCCAAGGCGCCCGACAAGAAGGCCGACCCGATCATCGTCCACCCCGACATCCGCCGCAAGCTGATGGTCATGCGCGCCTTCAACGAGGCCGGCCGTGCGCTGGTTCTGTGGACCGCACTCAAGTCCGACGTCGCCCATCGCTCCGGCGACGACAAGGACCGCCAGGCAGCCGATGACCATCTCGGCCTGATGACGCCCATCATCAAGGGCGTACTCACCGACAAGGGTTTCGAGCACGCGGTGATGGCGCAGCAGGTGTTCGGCGGCCACGGCTACATCGAAGAGCACGGCATGAGCCAGTTCGTGCGCGATGCCCGCATCGCCATGATCTACGAGGGCGCCAACGGCATCCAGGCGCTCGACCTCGTCGGCCGCAAACTGGCAATGAACGGCGGCCGTGCCATCCAGGCCTTCTTCAAGGAGGTCGGCGAGTTCTGCGAGGAGAACCGCGCCGACGAGAAGATGGCGCCCTTCACCAAGGCGTTGAAGAAGGGCCTGAACGACCTTCAGGCCGCGACCATGTGGCTGATGCAGAACGCCATGGCCAAGCCGGACAATGCCGGTGCCGCCTCGACCGACTACCTGCACCTCTTCGGCCTTGTCGCGCTCGGCTACATGTGGGCGCGCATGGCGAAGGTCTCGCAGGCCAAGCTCGCCGAAGGCGCCGGTTCCTTCCACGAGGCGAAGCTGGTCACCGCCCGCTACTATATGGAGCGCGTCATGCCGGAAACGGCCGCGCACCTCGCCCGCCTGTCGACGGGTGCCGACGCGATGATGGCGCTGCCCGCCGAAGCCTTCTGACGTCGATACCGAGACCACTCTGTTCAATATTGAACAGAGTGGTTATAGTGAGCCAATTGGGAGGCATGCTTGGCGACCAATCCCGCATCCGTACTCGAACTGCCGAAGGCCCGCTGGGTCACGGACGACGTTGCAATGCTCTATGACATGGCCACCCGCTTCCTCTCGGAGGAGATAGCGCCGAAGTACGACGCCTTCGAGGAGGCCGAGATCTTTGATCGCGCGAGCTGGAGGAAAGCAGGTGAGAACGGCCTGCTCTGCGCCTCGATGCCCGAGGAGTACGGCGGTTCTGGCGGCACCTTCGCCCATGAGAGCGCCATCATCGAGGCGATCAGCCATGTCGGCGTCGACGGCTTCGGCATCGCGTTGCACAACTCCATCGTCGCCCCGTACATCCTCCACTACGGCTCGGAGGAGCAGAAGAAAAAATGGCTGCCGAAGATGGCCACTGGCGAACTGATCGGCGCCATTGCCATGACCGAGCCGGGCGCCGGCTCCGACCTCCAGGGCGTCAAGACGCGCGCCGAAAAGGACGGAAACCACTATCGCATCAGCGGCTCCAAGACCTTCATCACCAACGGCCAACTCGCCAACCTGATCATCGTCGTCACCAAGACCGACCCGGCCAGGGGCGCCAAGGGAACCTCGCTGATCGTCGTCGAGACCGACGAGGTCGAGGGCTTCGAGCGCGGCCGCAACCTCGACAAGATCGGTCTCAAGTCGAACGACACGTCGGAGCTGTTCTTCAACGACGTGCGCGTACCGACGTCCAACCTGCTCGGCCACGACGAAGGCCAGGGCTTCGTCCAGTTGATGCAGCAGCTGCCGCAGGAGCGCCTGCAGATCGGCACCACCGCGATCGCCATGATCGAACGCGCACTCGCCCTGACCATCGACTACGTCAAGGAGCGGAAGGCGTTCGGCAAGTCGATCCTGGAGTTCCAGAACACCCAGTTCAAGCTGGCCGAGCTGAAGACGGAGGCGACGATTGGCCGCGTCTTCTATAATAACTGCGTCGAGCGCCACGTGAATGGCGGCCTGGACCCCGTCACCGCCTCGATGGCCAAGTACTGGCTGTCCGATCTGCAGGGCAAGGTCGTCGACGAGTGCCTGCAGCTTCACGGCGGCTACGGCTACATGAACGAGTACCCGATCGCGCGCATGTACCGCGACGCGCGCGTCCAGCGCATCTACGGCGGCACCAACGAGATCATGAAGTTGCTGATCGCGCGCTCGCTCTGAGCCCGGTCCGGAAACACGAGGAGACGAAAATGGCAGACGTGTTTGTCTATGACGCCGTGCGCACGCCGCGCGGCCGCGGAAAGAAGGACGGCTCGCTCCACGAGGTGCCGGCCGTGCGCCTCGGCGCCAAGGTGCTGGAGGCGGTGCGCGATCGCAACGGGCTCGACACCGGCACCGTCGACGACATCATCTTCGGCTGCGTCGATCCGGTCGGCGAGGCGGGATCGGTGATCCCGCGCGCCGCTGCCTTCGAGGCCGGCTACGACCTGAAGGCGCCGGGCATCCAGCTGTCGCGCTTCTGCGCCTCCGGCCTCGATGCAATCAACCTTGGTACCGCCAAGATCGCCGGCGGATCGGATGAGATCGTGATTGCCGGCGGCGTCGAATCGATGTCGCGGGTCGGCATGGGCATGTCTGGCGGCGCCTGGTTCATGGATCCCTCCGTCGGCTTGCCCTCCTACTTCGTCCCGCAGGGCGTGTCCGCCGACCTGATCGCCAGCAAGTACGGCTTCTCCCGCGACGACGTGGACTCCTACGCCGTCGAGAGCCAGAAGCGCGCGGCACATGCCTGGGAGAAGGGCTGGTTCAAGAACTCGGTCATCCCGATCAAGGACCAGAATGGCCTCACCATCCTCGACCGCGACGAGCACATGCGGCCCTCCACCGACATGCAGAGCCTTGCTTCGCTCAACCCGTCCTTCCAGATGCCGGGCGAGATGGGCGGCTTCGCCTCCGTCGCCATCCAGCGGCACCCGGAAGTCGAGGAGATCAACTACGTCCACCATGCCGGCAACTCGAGCGGCATCGTCGACGGCGCCGCGGCCGTTCTCCTCGGCTCGAAGAAGGGCGGCAAGTCGATGGGGTTGAAACCCCGCGCCCGCATCCGCGCCTTCACCAACATCGGTTCCGAGCCGGCGATCATGTTGACCGGTCCGGTCGACGTCACCGAGAAGCTGCTCGCCCGTGCCAAGATGAAGATCGGCGACATCGACCTGTTCGAGCTGAACGAGGCCTTCGCCTCGGTCGTGCTGCGCTTCATGCAGGCCTTCGACGTTCCGCACGACAAGATGAACGTCAACGGCGGCGCCATCGCCATGGGCCACCCGCTCGGCGCCACCGGCGCCATGATCTTCGGTACGGTCCTCGACGAGCTGGAGCGGCGCGACCTGAACACGGCGCTCGTCACGCTTTGCATCGGCGCAGGCATGGGCACCGCGACGATCATCGAGCGTGTCTAGCGCCTTGTCCCTCCCCTTTGAGGGGAGGGTGGTCCGCGCAGCGGACCGGGTAGGGTCGTCAAGGCCGCACTCGACGCAGGAAACAGGCCGAGCTCGGCTTCGGGAAACCGCCCCGCCTCGCTTTGCTCGGCGCCTTCCCCTCGAGGGGGAGGGAACCCGCGGCGGCGCCGCATCTGAACTCTAGGAGGGACTTCTCCAATGGCAAAGTACAACAATTTCACCGTCGAGACCGACGCCGACGGCATCGCCCTCGTCACCTGGGACATGCCCGGCAAGTCGATGAACGTCTTCACCGAGGAGGTGATGGACGAACTGGAAAAGATCGTCGACCACGTTGCTGCCGACGCCGGCATCAAGGGCGCGGTCATCACGTCCGGCAAGGACAGCTTCTCCGGCGGCGCCGATCTTACCATGCTCCAGAAGATGCTCGGCATCTTCAAGGAAGAGCGGGCGAGGAACCCCGAGGCAGCAGTGAAGATGCTGTTCGACGGCGCCGGCCGTATGACCTGGCTGTTCCGCAAGCTTGAAACCTCCGGCAAGCCGTGGGTCTCGGCGATCAACGGCACCTGCATGGGCGGCGCCTTCGAACTGTCGCTGGCTTGCCACGGCCGCGTCGCCGCCGACTCTGACAAGGTCAAGATGGCGTTGCCTGAGGTCAAGGTGGGCATCTTCCCGGGTGCGGGCGGCACTCAGCGCGTGCCCAGGTTGGCCAAGGGCCAGGACGCGCTTCAGATGCTGACGTCGGGCCAGAACCTCTCGCCGCAGAAGGCGAAGTCGATGGGCCTGATCCACGAGATCGCCGAGCCGGCGAAGCTGGTCGAGACGGCCAAGGCGATGATCAGGAACGGCCTCGATCCGGTGGCGCCGTGGGACAAGAAGGGCTTCAAGCTGCCCGATGGCCCGGTCTACTCGGCCGCGGGCGCCAATCTCTGGCCGCCGGCGATCGCCATCCTGCGCCGCGAGACCTACGGGAATTACCCGGCCGCCAGCGCCATCCTGAAATGCGTCTACGAAGGCCTGCTGGTGCCCTTCGACACCGGCCTCAGGATCGAGCAGCGCTACTTCGCGCAGGTGCTTCAGAGCCGCGAGGCCGAGGCGATGATCCGCTCGCTGTTCGTCTCGCTGCAGGAGCTGAACAAGGGTGCGCGCCGGCCGGAAGGCGTCCCCGAGACGAAGTTCAGGAAGATCGGCGTCGTCGGCGCGGGCTTCATGGGCGCCGGCATCGCCTACGTGACCGCCAAGGCCGGCATCCCGGTCGTGCTCATCGACCGCGACCAGGAAGCCGCCGACAAGGGCAAGGCCCACTCCGCGGGCCTCATGGACGGCCTGGTCAAGAAAGGCCGCGCGACGGCCGACGACAAGGAGAAGCTGCTCTCGCTGATCACGGCGACGCCCGACTACGCGGCGCTGGAAGGCTGCGACCTCGTCATCGAGGCGGTCTTCGAGGACAGCGAGATCAAGAGGGTCGTGACCGAGAAGTCGGAGGCCGTGCTGAAATCCTCGGCGGTGTTCGCGTCCAACACCTCGACCATCCCGATCAGCGGACTGGCCAAGAACTCGTCGCGGCCGAAGAACTTCATCGGCATCCACTTCTTCTCGCCCGTCGACAAGATGATGCTGGTCGAGATCATCCTCGGCAAGAAGACCGGCGACAAGGCGCTGGCGGTGGCCATCGACTACGTGCGCGCGATCAAGAAGACGCCGATCGTGGTCAACGACACGCGCGGCTTCTACGTCAACCGCTGCGTGCTCCGCTACATGTCGGAATCCTACCAGATGCTGATCGAGGGCGTTCCTGCCGCCATGATCGAGAACGCCGCGAAGATGGCCGGCATGCCCGTCGGCCCGCTGGCGCTGACCGACGAGACGGCGATCGACCTCGCCCAGAAGATCATGAAGCAGACCATCCGCGATCTCGGCGAGAAGGCGGTCGACCGGGACCAGTTCGACCTGGTCAACACGCTCGTCGACAAGCACGGCCGCTTCGGCCGCAAGAACGGCAAGGGCTTCTACGACTACCCGGCCAAGCCGGCGAAGAAGAAGCTGTGGCCCGGCCTGAAGGATCTCTACAAGCAGCAGGATGCCGACAGGATCGACGTCGAGGAACTGAAGCAGCGGTTCCTCTTCACCATCGCGCTGGAGGCCGCGCGCGTCATGGAGGAGGGCATCGTCACCGATCCGCGCGAGGCGGACGTCGGCTCGATCCTCGCCTTCGGCTTCGCCCCTTATACGGGCGGCGCGCTGTCCTATATCGACGGTATCGGCGGCAAGGCCTTCGTCAAGCGGGCGAAGGAGTTGCAGAAGAAGTACGGCGCGCAGTTCAAGGCGCCGAAGCTCCTCCTCGACATGGCCGAGAAGGGCGAGACCTTCTACGACCGCTTCGACCCCTACGCGAAGCCATCGAAGAAGGCCGCCTGACGCCGGCTGGCCCTCCCCCTAGCGGGGAGGGCCGCGACGCTTTGGGAACCATGGTTCGACGCCGCGCGCTGCGGTATCGAACCCGTCCGCCGGCCGTTGTGGCGATTGCCCGCCCTCTCGCCGAGGGACGTATCGAGGATCTCGACATGTATGTCTGGGGCCGTTTCGCGCGCATGGCGCTCACCACGAAGAGCCGCGGGCGCTACCGGTTCGGCGACGCAAGCCGGCTCTCCTTCCGCTGCCTGCCCTTCGACGTCGACACCAACCTCCATCTGAACAACGCGCGCTACATGATGCTCGCCGACGTCGGCCGCATCGACATCTTCCTGCGCGCCGGGCTGCTCGACCTCGCCCGCAAGAACCGCTGGGCGCCGATGATGGGCGGTCTCCAGTCCGTCTACGTCCGCGAGATCCGCCTGTGGAAGAGGTTCGAGGTCGTCTCCACGATCGAGACGTGGGAAGACACCCAGGTCATCGGCCGCCACCGCTTCGTCCTCGACGGCGGCCAGACCGCCGCCCTGGTCATGACCACGGCAGGCATCTACGATTTCGGCAACCGTCGCTTTGTCCCAATCGACGACATCGTTGCAGCGCTCGGCGGCCATATCGTCCCGCGCCCGCCGACTGAGGAGGAGCGCATTTTCATGGCCTCCCACGCCGGCCTGAGGCGGCTGGCGAAGGGACCCTGACGACCGCGCCCGATTTGCCGACATTGCGGTTTCCAGCAGCTCGCCGGATAGTCTAGGCTGATTGGCGCGACCGCGCATGCCCCTTTGACGAGACCCTCAATGCCCGCCACCATCGACTACTTCTTCACCTCGATTTCTCCGTGGACCTATCTCGGCCACGACCCGGCCAGAGCGCTCGCCGCGAAGCACGGCGCGACCCTCGCCGTCCGCCCCGTGAACCTTGGCGGCATGTTCAAGGTGTCGGGGCAGGTACCGCTTGCGGAGCGCCCGGCCGTTCGCCAGCGCTACCGCCTGATCGAGCTGCAGCGCTTCGCGCACTATCGCGGCAAGCTGCTGAATCTCCGCCCGGCGTTCTTCCCCACCGATCCGACGCTTGCCGACCACACGATTTGCGCCATCGTGGCGTCCGGCGGAGACCCGCTTGAATACATGGGCTCCGTTTTCGCCGCCGTCTGGGCGGAGGAGAAGAACGTCGCCGACGAGGCGACTCTGGCGCAACTCCTCTCCTCCGCCGGCTTCGACGCCGCCGCGGTGCTCGACCGGGCGAAGACGGTGGAAATCGCCGCCATGCGAATGAAGAATACCGAGGACGCCATCGCCGTCGACGCCAGCGGCGTGCCGTCCTTCGTGCTCGACGGGGAGCCTTTCTGGGGGCAGGACCGGCTCGACCTTCTCGACTACGCGCTTGCGACAGGCCGACCGCCGTTCAGGCCATTGTGATCTACGGCAATCGGCGTTTTCGGCTGGACATCGCGGTAGCCTGGGACTAGATGCAGTACTAAAGGCATATTTTCCTGTTGGACGGGGAGCGGATGATGCTCTCGCACGACCGTGTATGGGCCGCGATCGACGCGCTCGCCGAACGCTATTCGCTTTCGGCCTCGGGCCTTGCCAAGCGCGCAGGGCTGGACTCGACCGCCTTTAACAAGTCAAAGCGGCTTTCGGCCGACGGCCGGCCGCGGTGGCCGTCGACGGAGTCTCTGGCCAAGGTCATCGAAGCGACCAACTCGTCGCTGGAAGAGCTTTTCGGGCTGATCGAGGGCCGCGCGCCGGAAACCAAGGGCGCGCTTCCGGCACAGGGCTCGACCGTCCCGCTGATCGGTTTCGCCCAGGCCGGCGCCGGCGGCTTCTTCGACGATGCCGGCTTCCCCGCCGGCCAGGGTTGGGACATGGTCGAGGTGCCGGAGCGTGCCGGAGAAGGCTCCTACGCGCTCCAGGTGCAGGGCGATTCCATGTTGCCGCTCTATCGCGACGGCGACGTCCTCATCGTCAGCCCGGGCGGCGCCGTGCGCCGCGGCGACCGCGTCGTCGTCAAGACAACCGACGGCGAGGTGATGGCGAAGCTGCTGGAACGCAGGACCGCGACGATGGTCGAGCTCGTCTCGCTCAATCCGGCCCACCCGGTCCGCCACATCCCGCTCTCCCAGATCGAGTGGATCGCGCGCATCGTCTGGGCGAGCCAGTAGGCCGATGCGGCCGGTCCTGGCGGCTGCCGCCGTCCTCGCCATCGGCCTGGCCGGGACCATGCTGAGCCTCGCCGGGCGTACGCTCCTCGCCCCGGATTCCGTCGAGAGCGCATCGACGCTGCCGGAAGCTGCACCCACGACACTTGAACACGCTTCTACCGGGCCGCTTCCGGCCGCAGACGACGCCGGTTCGTCGCCGCCACGGCGCGCCGCCGAAGGCCGAACCCTCTCCGTCGGCGCCGGTCCCGCTCGCGGGCAAAGCGACCACCTGGCGCAGGCGGCCCCGCCGCGCGCCGTGGCGCCGGAGATCGTGGCACCGCCTCCGCTCGATCCAGCCGAGTTGCAACGCGCCGAGCCGCGGCAACCGCTTTCCGACCTGGCTCTCGCCTTGCCGCCGAAGCCGGTGCCGCCGGACAAGTGGAAGGGGAGCCTCCTGCATCGGCCGGTCGCCGTCGCCTCGGCGCGTTTCGAGGCGATGGGGCGCAGCGTCGCGCTTGCCGGGATCGAAAGCGTCGAGCCGGACGAAGCCTGTTCGTGGCAAGGGCGCCCGTGGCCGTGCGGCGTCCGCGCGCGCACCGCGTTCCGCACTTGGTTGAGGGGCCGCTCGCTGTCCTGCGCCATTCCGCCGGAGAGCGACCGCCATCTGGTCGTGGCGGCATGCCGCCTCGGAAAGCAGGATGTCGGCTTGTGGCTGGTCACCAACGGCTGGGCCCGGGCCGCCGAGGGTGGCCCCTACGAAGCGGCCGGCCGGGCGGCGCGCGAGAAGCAACTGGGCGTCTTTGGCGCGCCGCCAGCCGGCGTCGTCCCGGAATCGTCTTACCAGCTCCCGCCGAGTTCCCTGCCGGAAACCGAACTGCCCGATTTCGACCGGCTCGAGGCTGCGCCCGCCGGCGAGCTCGCGCCCGATGCGGCGAGCGACGCGCCTGCGTCCGAAGGACCCGGATGATCAGCCGGCGAGTTCGCCGGCGAGACCCTTCTCGATCAGCCGGCACGTGTTTGCCACGCCATAGAGCGCGGCGAACGAGCCGAAGCGAGGCCCGCGCTCCTGGCCGATCAGCACCTCGTAGATCATCTGGAAGAACGAGCCGGAGACGCCGGGGCCTCCCTGGGGGCTTGTCTTCGAATGATCCTGGTAGCGCTCGATGCCGCGCGCGACGTCGAGGGCGGCGTTCTGGATGTCTTCGCCCGACGATCCCTCCGCGAGGGTGGAGAGCTTGGCGGCGAGCGCGCGCAGAGCGCCTGCCTCGACCTCGTCCGGCGCGCGGAACACCTTCGCCGGCATGACGAAATCATCGAAGTAGCGGATCGCAAAGCCGACCAGCCGGTCGAGCTCGGGATGGTTCTCGGGCGTCACACCCGGCGCGTGGCGCGAGATGAAGCCCCACAAAACGCCCTTGTCGTGGGCATTCGAGGCGCTGACCAGGTTGAGCAGGAGCGCGAACGAGACCGGCAGTTCGATCCGCGGCGGCTCGCCGTTGTGCATATGCCAGACCGGATTGCCGAGCCGCTCTTTCCAGTCCTGGCGGGGATACGCCGCAAGGAAGGCGTAATACTCGTCCACCGCCTTGGGGATGACGTCGAAGTAGAGCTTCTTCGCCTGCCGCGGCCGCTGGTACATGTAGAGGCCGAGGCTCTCGGTCGGCGCATAGGTCAGCCACTCGTCGATGGTCAGCCCGTTGCCCTTCGACTTCGAGATCTTCTGGCCGTTCTCGTCGAGGAAGAGTTCGTAGACGAAATGCTCCGGGGCGCGGCCGCCGAGCGCCTCGCAGATGCGGTCGTAGACGCCCATGTTCGGCCCATGGTCCTTGCCGAACATCTCGAAGTCGACGCCGAGCGCGGCCCAGCGCGCGCCGAAGTCCGGCTTCCACTGCAGCTTCACGCGGCCGCCGGTCACCGGCAGCGTCGTTTCGGTGCCGTCCTCGTCGTCGAAGGTGACGGTGCCTGCCTCGGCGTCGACGTGTTTCATCGGCACGTAGAGTACGCGCCCCGTCTTCGGCGAGATCGGCAGGAACGGTGAATAGGTGGCTCGCCTCTCTTCGCCGAGCGTTGGTAGCATGATCGCCATGATGGCGTCGTAGCGCTCCGCGACGCGCTTCAGGATCGCGTCGAAGCGGCCGGACTTGTAGTAGTCGGTGGCACTGGCGAACTCATAGTCGAAGCCGAACGTGTCGAGGAAGCGCCGCAGCATGGCGTTGTTGTGGTGCCCGAAGCTCTCGTAGTCGCCGCCGAACGGGTTCGGCACCACCGTCAGCGGCATGTGCAGGTAGGGTTCCAGGAAAGCCCGATCCGGCACGTTGTCCGGGATCTTGCGCATGCCGTCCATGTCGTCCGAGAAGCAGAGCAGCTTGGTCGGCACCTTGTCCTCGGTCAGCACGCGGAACGCGTGGCGGACCATCGTCGTGCGCGCCACTTCGCCGAACGTGCCGATATGCGGCAGGCCCGACGGTCCATATCCCGTCTCGAAAAGCACGGTAGCGGGGAAACCGCGGCCCTTGTAGCGCTCGACGATCTTGCGCGCTTCCTCGAACGGCCAGGCTTTGCTCTCGGCGGCCGCCGCAAGAACCTCGGGAGAGAGATCGATTGCAGGGAGTGTCATGTCGCCGTTCCTGGATTCCTTGGCCGGGCCCTTTCCCGGCGGGCTGGCATGCTCTATTCGGCGCGGCCGGAGGCGTCAACGCGACGCGGCGTTTTTCCTTGCCCGCCGCCCGGCCCGTTCCTACCTTGCGCTCGAATCAGGAGTACCCGATGCCAGCCACCACGACGCACCAGG
Organism: Rhizobiaceae bacterium; assembly: GCA_905339215.1. GTDB lineage: Bacteria > Pseudomonadota > Alphaproteobacteria > Rhizobiales > Rhizobiaceae > DUSC01. The sequence continues at coordinate 8,579 of CAJPFN010000127.1, read as the reverse complement.
CCATGATCTATCTCATGGTGATCACCTCGGCATCCGACCGCGACATGACCGACATCGAATTGGCGCGTATCGGCGAAGTCGTCCGCACCTGGCCGGTATTCGAGGACTTCGACGCCGAGAAGCTCGTCGCGACGGCACAGAAGTGCGAAAAGCTGCTGCACGAGGAGGCCGGACTGGACGGCGTGCTTGTTCTGGCGCGCGCGGCGATCCCCCCGCGCCTGCGCGACACCGCCTATGCGGCGGCCTTCGAGGTTGCGGCGGTCGATCTCGAGATGCGCATGGAGGAAGTGCGGGTGCTCGACCGGCTCCGCGAGGCCCTCGACCTAGAGGATAATGTCGCCTTTGCCATCGAGCGGGCCGCCAAGGCGCGCCATCGTATGCTGACCTGAGGCCCGGCCGACCGGCGTGCGCCGGTCAGTAGAAGCTGACGGGGAAGTGGCGCAGGTACAGTTCGGCGAAGATGCCCTTCGCGCTGATCTGCTGGAGGGCATAGTCGAAGGCGTCGGCCAGTCCGCGTTCGGACGCCGGCGCGGCGATCGCCAGTCCGAGGCCGAGATAGTCGGGCGACAGATAGGGTCCCCCGGAGTATCGGCAGCAATTGCCCGAATCCGGCCCGGCGAGCCAGAAGGCCAGGCGCATCCCGTCGCCGAAGACGCCGGCCAGCTTGCGCTCCTTCAGGTCCTGCAACATCCATTGCTGGCGCGTGTAGGTGACGACCTTCACGCCCGCAAAATAGTCGCGCAGCATCCGCTCGTGCGCCGATCCTGCCATCACGCCGATGCGCCGCCCCTCCAGCTTGCCATGGATCGGTTCGCTGATGGCATCGGCCTTCGGCGTGACGAAGCGCGCTGGAAACTGCAGATACGACCGGCTGAAGGCGTAGCGCTCGCGGTTCTCGGCGGTAATCCCGATCCCGGCAATGATCGCCTCGCCCTGCCTGTCCGCCAGCGCCTGCTCGAGCTCGCCCCACGGCAGGGCCTGGATCTGGCATTTCTGCTGGAGGTCCAGCTCCGCGCATATGGCGCGGGCGAGATCGACATGGAAGCCGCTGAGCCGTCCGGCGTTGTCGAGATAGTTGAATGGCGGGAAGTCTACGGTCGTCAGGAATCGCAGGCGCGCCATCGCCGAGAGATCCGGCTTCGTCAGGCGTTCCTTGATATCCCAGAAGAGCGGAATCTCGGGATCCGCCGCCCGCGCCGGAGCGATCGCTGAAAGCGCGGCGAAAGCCATCGCCATGACGATCCTTCTCATCTGTCCGCCGCCGCTCCCTGCATTTCGGTCCCTCCCGCCTGCTTCCTCCCTATACGATGAGGCTCACCGCTGCGCCACCGCTGCGGTGGCCGCTGAATTCGTTGTCTTTTTCTGGCACAGTGGTTGCGGCGACGTAGTGGTGGCAAATATTGATTAAATGATGCTAATACTACCCAATAAACACGCCACGCGCCCGCTGACGCGGCCAGCATGGCGAATGTCTTGAAGGCGCACGAGGGGTAGCCGTTGCCATGAGACATTTCGAGGATACGCTTGCGTACATCGACAGGCTGCAGCGTGCCGACACGGCCGATGCGATCTGCCGCGAACTCCTCGGCGTGACGTCGACCTTCGGCCTGACGGCGTTGATGGCGGGAACCGTACCGCAGCCGAACACGCCTTCCGGTCGCCAGAAGGATCACGTGATGCTCTGCGATTGGCCCGTCGAATGGCTGCAGCGTTACGTTGCGCGCAACTATGTCGACCATGACCCCGTCGTCGTCCACATGAAGAGCCTCCAGGCGCCGTTCCAGTGGCGCGAGGCCGCGACGCAGACCCAGGTCGACCGCGACGCAATCAGGGTCATGGGCGATGCCGGAGAATTCAAGCTGCGCGACGGCCTGGCTTTTCCCTTGGTGACGCTCGACGGAACCGTCGTCATGGTGTCCCTGGGCGGCGAAGCCGTCGAGTTGTCGAACGCCGAATTCAACATGATCTCACTGGTTTCGACCTACGCCATCGGCCGCGCCATGCAGCTCCAGAGCCTGCAGTCGCGCACAATCGATCACATAGAACTGACGCGGCGTGAGATCGAGTGTCTGCAGTGGGCAGCCGTCGGCAAGTCCGAATAGGAAATGTCTCAGATCCTGGGTATTTCGGAGCATACGTCGGAGAAGCACCTGCTCAGCGCGAAAAACAAGCTGGGCGCGGTCAACCGCGTCCAAGCCGTCGCCGAAGCCATTCGGCGCGGATTCATAAGCTAGATATTCTAGCGCACCGGCCAGCCTGCCGTTAACTACGCGATCACGTAATTCCCCGCCTTATCCACGGACATAAGCTGCCCTTGGTTAACAAACCAGGGGCAAAACATGTACGCATTGACCACTTCGGAACTCATGGAACGACCAGATCTCTGGCGCGCGGTGCACAGGCTGCGTTACGAGATATTCGTCGAGGAAATGGGTTGGGACGCGCTTCGCCGTCCTGACCATCTCGAGATCGACCAGTTCGATCACGACGAGGCAATCCATCATCTCGTGATCCGCAACGGTGAACTCGCTGGCTATCAGCGCATGCTGCCGACGACGCGGCCGCACCTGCTCACCGAGGTTCTCCAGGATCTCTATGTCGGTACCCCGCCGGCGGGTCGCGACGTGTGGGAACTCACGCGCTATGCCGTTGCCAGGGGATACCGGGACGGACGGCGCGGCGTGTCCACCGTCGGCAGCGAACTGATCGCGGGGTTCGTCGAATGGGGCCTGTCGCGCGGCGTCGACAAGGTCATCATCGAGTTCGAGCCGATGTGGGTGTTGCGCGCTCTGCAACTGCATTTCCTCGCGACACCGCTCGGCTACCAGAGGACCTACGGCCGCCAGGAAGTTGTGGCGACGCTGCTGACCTTCAACGAAGCCACCTTGCAGGTGGTCCGGGCCCGGCGTGCCCATTCCGCCCCCGTGCTCAGGATAGGAACTCCCGAACTCTATTCGTGGAAACAGGCGTCCTAGCCGGACGGACACGCCTGCCAGCCTTCACAACCGGCGCTTGCTTCAACTTATTCAATCGGAGGGGCAAATGAGGAACCGACCTCAGACCGAATTCCATAACCATGTCTTGACCGTCACCGTGTCGTCCGACGACGGTCGGCCTATACTCGATCACCACGCTTACGAACGCCTTGATCGCACGCTCACCCAGGCGGCCGCGGACCCGGAAACCCGCGTGGTGATACTGCGCGGCCTTGCCGGCTGCTTCTGCCTCGGCGGCGACTTCGCCGAGTTCCTCGACGCCGGCAAGCACCAGTGCCTTATCGACGCGGTGACCGGCCTCTTCCGCACGCTCGCCACCTTCCCGAAGCCGCTTCTGGCTTCGGTCGACGGCGATGCCGTCGGCGTCGGCTGCACGATCCTGTTCCATTGCGACATGGTCGTTGCCTCGGCGGGCAGTACGTTCCGCGTGCCGTTCGTCGATTTCGGGCTGGTTCCGGATGCAGCGACCAGCATCCTGGCGCCGGAGAAGCTCGGCTACGGCGGTGCGTTTCGCTTTTTCTGCCTCGGCGAGAGCCTCGGCGTTGATGAAGCGATGGCGCTGGGCCTGATCGCCGAGTCGGTCGAGCCCGGCCGGTGCGAGGAACGCACTGCCGAACTCGCCCGTCGGCTCGCCAAGAAGCCGGTCGCGGCGTTGTTGCAGACGCGCAGCCTGCTGCGCGGCGACGCCCGCCATCTCTGCGAGAGGATCGACCGGGAAATCTCGCTGTTCCACCGCGCGTTGCAGGATGACGAAACCTTGCGTCGGCTGAAGCGCATTGCGCGGATGGCGGCCTGATGGCCCGGGACGGCTGATCATGCCGGGTCGCGGCGTGGGCGACGGCGTGCCCGTCCGACGTCGCGGCCCGGGGCATTCTGTCCCCGCGCCCGCGACCCTCGACGGGCCTGTCGGCCCGAATGCCGGCAATGGCGTATACCGCGAGCCATCCGCGTCCGGCCCTCTCCTGCGCCAGGGCGGCGGCGTGATGCCGGCGCTCTTCCCGGAACTGGAGCACTGGGCGCCGGTGCTCGACCGCCTGGGGGTTGCCGATGGAGTCCGTGTTCAGGCAGCCTTGCGGGCGAGGGTGCACGGCACCACGTTCCAGCGCGAGATCCTGATCTCCGGCAGGGTTGGGGAGGACGCGTTCTATCGTTCCCTTGCCGACTGCCTCGGCGTCCGGTTCCTGCCGCTGGTCGCGCCCGAGGACCTCGTCCTCCAGGAGAAGCACGCCCTCGCGCTGTTGCGCCGCAGCCCCGGCGTGGCGCCGGCGCGCGTCGTCGACGGGGGAGGGCAGGCGGCGACGGTCCTCGCAACCGACCGCCTGGACATTGCCGCGATGCGTGCGTGGCTGTCAGCTGCACCTGCGCTGGCGTCGCGTATCCGGGTGGCGACGCCCTCGGCGGTGCGGCAGGCACTGCTCGGCCGGGCGCGGGCAAGCCTTTCCGCTCTCGCGGTCTCGGGTCTCTTCGAAAGACTACCGCACTGCTCGGCGGTCATCATCGCCAATGCCTGGCAGGGTTTTCTCATCGGCTTCGGCGGCTTCTTTGCCGTCGCGGCCGCCGTTCTCGCACCGCTGGAGACCCTGATCGCCCTGCAGGGCTTCCTCTCCTTGTTCTTCTTCGGCTGCGTCTTGCTGCGGATCATGGCGATGACCGTCGCGGCGCCGCCCGAGCCCCCGCCGATCGAACCCTTCGCGGCGCGCGACCTGCCGGTCTATTCCGTACTGGTCGCGCTCTACCGCGAAGCCGGGATCGTGCCGGAACTGCTCGTTGCGCTGGGGCGGCTTCAATGGCCCCGCAGCAAGCTCGAGATCAAGCTCGTGTGCGAGTCCGACGACGACGACACGATCGCCGCCATCCGGGCTCATCCGCTCCGGCCCAATATCGAGGTGATCGAAGTGCCTCCCGCAGGGCCCCGCACCAAGCCCAAGGCGCTTGCCTATGCTCTGCCCACGGTCGAGGGCGAGTTCGTCGTCCTTTACGACGCGGAGGACAAGCCCCATCCGCTTCAGCTCCTCGAGGCGTGGCAAAGGTTCCGGACCGGCGGACCCGACCTCGCCTGCCTCCAGGCGCCGCTGGAGATTTCAAACGGCAACGCTGGGCCAATCGCACGGCTGTTCGCGCTCGAATACGCCGCGCTGTTCCGTGGCCTGCTACCCTTCCTCGCGCGTCGGCGGCTGGTCTTGCCGCTTGGCGGCACCTCAAATCACTTCCGCGGCCTTATGTAGCAAAAGCACCAAGCCCGGCGACGGGATCTGCTGATATGGCGACTCCACAGATCACGCGCGCCGTGGTTACTTCGCCAGATGAACCTACCCGTCCCGGTAAAGCCAAAACGTGCGATGTCGATTGTCGGCAAGCGAACGTGGTCATGGGGCAAGCGTATCGTTGGCGGCGGTTTGGCTTTGATTGGGTTAGCCGGCCTGCCGGACGACATCGCCACCTGGGCGAAGTGGATCGATAGGATGGCCTACGATCCCCGCGTGTTAGAGCTTGCCGAGAAAGCCGTCGAGTTTTCTGAGGTCGTCAACCAATGGTGGATTCGTGGACTCCTGATAGTCGTGGGGGTATCTCTTGCCGCATGGGCATGGAAACCATTTTGGCGGCTTCGTCACAGGTGGCTCTTTAAGTGGAGAAGATTGGTGTCAGAGCAGGTTTGGATAACACGCGACGACGCTTTAAAACTAATGAAGGAAAGCCCTTGGGGCAGGCTGAAAGAGCCGAATGTGGTCCGTTCGGTAAGTGTGTTCGAGACTATGGCCTTGGGGTTAACGAGGGAGCGCACGATTTATGGGCTCTCCGATACTCAGAAAAAGCTTCTGAAGTATGAGGTCTTCCTTGATAAGACGCTCGACAAATTCTGTGAAACAAACCCTATCGCATGTCGTCTAAACGAGGGGATTAGCCAAGTTGATGAGACTGCCCTGAGGGCTTTCCTCAGGGTCGCAATGGACGAGGAGATAAGCGAGGAGTTTGGCGATATCCCCTCCCACAAAGTTACCTAATGTGGTTCGCCATCCGGGATGGCTTGATGGACATTGAAAACGATATAGCCGCGAGGCTCATCATTCACGAGTTGCACGAACGCATCCACGACGAACGTGCTGGTCATCGGGTTCACGTCCTTTGTCATATGTTCTTTCAAATCCTGGTACCCTTTCCGAAACCAGACTGGCAATGCCTTGTCGGAGACTTCCGGTATCACGCCCTTGTCGCCTGTGCGGCCCTTCTCTTTGCCGGGTCCGCGATTGGCCTGATCCATGAACAACATCACTTCGTATAGTGTCTTTGTCGTAGCGGCATTCGGGGACGGCAACGCCAAGGGTTCGTTTAGAGCGGCATCGATATTTATAGCCGCTCGGTTCAGTTCGGCTTCGTCGAATGAGTATTCGACAACCGTTCGCTTCTCGCCATCCGTCTTCTCGTATTTAGCGTGCGTGATTCCGAGTTCAGCACCCTTCTTGCCAAGAAGCGGCTTCACAAACTCTCGGATATCTCGCGCGTCGTCTGTTGAGGGGGCTTCAAGCTTCGGCGTATCATGCGGGCCGCTGGAAAACGCCTTGATCCCGCGCCACATGCGATTGGTGAAGTCGGCAACGATAATGCTTGTATCCATTGTTGAGACAACGTGCCCCATCAAAGGCAAGTAAGGCGCGATCTCCATGAGAATGGAGCCGGTTTCAAGCTTCGTAACGAATAACTTCGGTGCGATTTCGCCATTCGAGCGGTAGTGCCGCTCGTACATTCTGGCCAAGGCAGCAAAGCTCTCTGACAGATCGCCAAGCTCGACGGGCTGCCCCGGATCGAGGAATATTACGATACGGTCGCCGTCATGTTCGGAAAGCAACTCGACCATTTTACAGCCTAATGTCTGTTACCTGGATCGCTTCAAGGCATTGAATCAGAAAAGCGGCTGAAAATCCACCACGACTTATCTTATTGTTCAGGTTTCTTTCATTTTCATGGACGCCGATTGCCGCGAGTTTCTCTGCGAGAGCGGCATAGGTAACGCCTTTTCGCTTCAATTCTGACTTCAATAGGTTCTTAGCTCTCGCCTCATACTCGACATTGATCGGGTTGTCTTTGCGGGGTGGCATTTGCGCTTGCCTTCCGAATATCATCATTTTCGATGATATACACCCTTGACAATGGCGGTGTAAACCATCATATCCGATGTATAACATCATCGGATATGATGACAAATGGCACAGCACTTCCTCCTCTCCGCCGAAAGCCGCGCCCTCTCCCTCAAGGATATCTACAAGGGTGGCGAGGAAAAGGCTTACACCGAGTTCCGCAAGCTGCGCTGGCCGTCGACCGATGGCGAGCCGGTTTGCCCGAAGTGCGGCTGCCTGGACCACTACGACATTCCCACCCGCCGCAAGTTCAAGTGCGTCGGCTGCCATGCGCAGTTCTCGGTTACGAGCGGGACCATGTTCGCCTCGCGCAAGCTGTCCTTCACCGATCTGCTCGCCGCGATCTGCCTCTTTGTGAACGGCTCCAAGGGCATGTCGGCGGTCCAGTTCTCTCGCGATCTGGACGTTCAGTACAAGACCGCCTTCGTCCTCGCTCACAAGCTCCGCGAAGCCCTGTCGGCCGAAACCGCGACGGAAACGCTGGACGGCGAAGTCGAGATCGACGGCGCTTACTTCGGCGGCCACGTTCGCCCCGAGAACCGCAAGGAAGATCGCATCGACCGTCGCGAGAAGGCTAACCAGTCCGACCGTCGCCGCGTCGTCGTCGCCCTTCGCGAGCGCGGCGGACGCACCCTGTCATTCGTCCGCAAGTCGGAAGCCGAAGGCGTTCAGATCGCCCGCGCTCGCATGGTGGCCGGCGCCAAGCTGTTCGCCGACGAAGCCTCGCATTGGGACGTTCTGGAAATGCAGTTCGAAACCGGCCGCATCAATCACTCGGTCTCCTATAGCGAAGGCCACGGCAAGCACACCAACATGGTCGAAAGCTATTTCAGCCGCCTTCGCCGCATGGTCGGCGGCCAGCATCACTTCGTCTCGCACCGCTACCTCTACCAGTACGCGAACCATGCCGCTTGGCTGGAGGATCACCGCCGCCGCTCGAATGGCGGGAACGCCATGGCGCTGCTCGGCGGCGCGCTGGCGCACCCGGTCAGCCGCGTGTGGGCGGGCTATTGGCAGCGGTCGGTGTAAAAGTAGGAGACTCGCCTTGCCGTTGCGGCAAGCGACCCCTATCTATCGCAGGTTTATCGGATTCGTACCGGTAGACATGGAGCGGCCCGGAAGGTGTTAGCGCACCGCCCGGGCCAGATAGTCCCACCTTGCGGTGGCTCGTGATCACGTTGGCACACATGTGGGAAGTTCCCCTTGCGTGTCAATACCCATGAGCGCCGCATAACGACATAACGAAAGGTTTATGTCCTATGACGGATGACAATGAAAGCGCGCGCCGCAGCCTAACGCAGCGCCTGAAGGATAGCGCAGCAAGTGCGGCCCGCCTTGTAAAGTCGGTAATCCAGTTCGACGCCTTCGCCAAATTCAAGGCCGGCAGCACCGAGATTGATTTCCCCATCGATTTTGAAAGCGACACGGTGTGGGCAACGTACGAACAAAT
>CAJPFN010000125.1 GCA_905339215.1 Rhizobiaceae bacterium | reverse complement strand
CGCGAGCGCATGCTGCGCGGCGTCAACATCCTCGCCGACGCGGTGAAGGTCACGCTCGGCCCGAAGGGCCGCAACGTCGTCATCGACAAGTCGTTCGGCGCCCCGCGCATCACCAAGGACGGCGTCACCGTCGCCAAGGAGATCGAGCTGGAAGACAAGTTCGAGAACATGGGCGCCCAGATGGTGCGCGAAGTGGCCTCGAAGACCAACGACATTGCCGGTGACGGCACCACGACCGCGACCGTGCTCGCCCAGGCGATCGTCCAGGAAGGCGCCAAGGCGGTTGCTGCCGGCATGAATCCGATGGATCTGAAGCGCGGCATCGATCTCGCCGTCACCGAGGTCGTCGCCGACCTCGTCAAGAAGGCCAAGAAGATCAAGACCTCCGAGGAAGTCGCCCAGGTCGGCACGATCTCGGCGAACGGCGAGGACTCGATCGGCAAGATGATCGCGGAAGCGATGCAGAAGGTCGGCAACGAGGGCGTCATCACCGTCGAGGAAGCCAAGACCGCCGAGACCGAGCTCGAGGTCGTCGAGGGCATGCAGTTCGACCGCGGCTACCTGTCGCCCTACTTCGTCACCAACCCGGACAAGATGGTCGCCGAGCTGGAAGACGCCTACATCCTGCTTCACGAGAAGAAGCTGTCGAACCTGCAGGCGATGCTGCCGGTCCTCGAGGCGGTCGTGCAGACCTCGAAGCCGCTGCTCATCATCTCCGAGGACGTCGAGGGCGAGGCTCTGGCCACGCTGGTCGTCAACAAGCTGCGCGGCGGCCTGAAGATCGCCGCGGTCAAGGCCCCGGGGTTCGGCGATCGCCGCAAGGCCATGCTCGAGGACATCGCCATCCTGACCGGCGGCCAGGTGATCTCGGAAGACCTCGGCATCAAGCTCGAGAACGTCGGCCTGAACATGCTCGGCCGCGCCAAGAAGGTGTCGATCTCCAAGGAGAACACCACCATCGTCGACGGCGCCGGCAAGAAGGCCGAGATCCAGGGCCGCGTTGCCCAGATCAAGCAGCAGATCGATGAGACCACCTCGGACTATGACCGCGAGAAGCTCCAGGAGCGCCTCGCCAAGCTCGCCGGTGGCGTCGCGGTGATCCGCGTCGGCGGCGCGACGGAAGTCGAGGTCAAGGAGAAGAAGGACCGCGTCGACGACGCCCTCAACGCGACCCGCGCGGCCGTCGAGGAAGGCATCGTTCCGGGCGGTGGCGTCGCCCTGCTGCGTTCGTCCTCGGTCGTCAAGGCCAAGGGCGCCAACGCCGACCAGGACGCCGGCATCAACATCGTGCGCAAGGCGCTGCAGGCCCCGTGCCGTCAGATCGCCGCCAACGCCGGTGCGGAAGCTTCGATCGTCGCCGGCAAGATCCTCGAGAACAAGTCGGTCACCTTCGGCTACAACGCCCAGACCGGCGAGTACGGCGACATGATCGCGATGGGCATCGTCGACCCGGTCAAGGTCGTGCGCACGGCTCTGCAGGACGCGGCTTCGGTCGCCGGCCTGCTGGTCACCACCGAGGCGATGATCGCCGAGGCGCCGAAGAAGGAAGCGGCCGGCGGCATGCCCGGCGGCATGCCCGGCGGCGGCATGGGCGGCATGGGCGGCATGGACTTCTAAGTCCGGCCAACCTAAGCTGATATCGAAGGGGCGGCTCGCGAGGGCCGCCCTTTTTCCTTGCCGGTTTCTAGAAGCCGCTCGCGACCGCCTCGGCCACGGCACTCCAGTCGACGCCGCCATAGTCGCGCCCGTGGCGGGTGACCACCAGCCCCTTCGACGGGAAGACGAAGACGAATTGGCCCTTGTTGCCGCGCGCCGAATAGTAGGCGCCGAGGCTTTCGGCCCCGTGCGTCCACCACCAGCGCCCGTAGCCCGACGAAAAGGCGAGGCCGGTCGGCAGGGCGGGCGCCGTCGAGTTGTCGATCCACTCGGCAGGCAGGATGCGCCGGCCGTTGAATTCGCCGCGATGGAGATAGAGCGAGCCGAGCTTGGCGAAGTCGATGGCGCGTGCGTTGACGCCGCTTTCCATCTTCTCGAAGCCGTGCTCATTGGAATCGATCGACCACGAAGCGTCGGCCTCCGCACCGACCGGCTTCCAGATCTTCTCCGACAGGTAAGCGGCGACGCTTTGCCCCGTGGCGCGCTCGAGGATCATGCCGAGGAGGAGCGGGTTGTAGTTGTTGTAGTGGAAACGCAGGCCCGGCGGCTCCTCGACGCGGGTCTTGCGCAGGGCGAGCCCGCGCAGGTCGGCATCGTAGTAGGTCAGCGCGTCGTCCGACCACGGCAGGCCGTATTCCTCGTAGTGCAGGCCCGACGACATGGTGACCAGATGGCGGATGGCGATGTCGGCAAAGCGCGGGTCGCGCTCCAGCAGTTCCGGAAGGTATCTTGTCACCGGATCGTCGACGCTGCCGATCTTGCCGTCGGCGATTGCCGCGCCGAGCAGCGCCGAGGCGAACGACTTGGCGACCGAAAACGAGGTCTGCACGGCATCGTGCGACGACCCGTTGAAATAGTGCTCGTAGACCAGCCGGTCGTCCTTGATGACGAGGAAGGCCGTCGTTTCGGAGGCCGCGAGCAGTTCGCCGAGCTTCTTTCCGCCCGGGACGGCGATCGTCGCGGGCAAGCCGTCAGGGTAGCCTTCGGCCTTCTCGTAGACATAGGCCGTCCCCGAGGCGGGGACGGCGCGCGACGGAAACCGCGTGTGGTCGTCGACGTCGGCTTCGCCCCAGGCGATCGACCGGGCGAGACCGGAGTTGTCGGTCCGCGTCCACGCGACCGCATAGGCGACGCCGTAGATGGCCGCCAGCGCCGCGGCGCCGACGAGCACTGCACGCCCTGCCCGTGCGAACCTCATGATGCGGCTCCCTTCACGTGCTTCCGGCGTTGAAGCCAGCCATCGCACGCCCGGCGTGTCAATGGCTCGCAGCATGTGAGCCGGCGCCGGCTCGATCCCCACCGGGCCCACAAATTGGAAACGCGTTCCGCATTCCGTGACGTAGCGCGAAAGCCTGTTCCTTGGTCGCCCATCCGGCGGACAGTACTTTGCGCGAAAACGCAGGGGACCCTGTATGGAGGAATTTCTGCTCTTCGCCGCCGTCGGCTTCCTTGCGCAGGCGGTCGACGGCGCGCTCGGCATGGCCTACGGCGTCATCTCGTCGACGACGCTGCTCGCCTTCGGCGTGTCTCCGGCGCATGCTTCCGCCGCCGTGCACGCAGCCGAGTTGTTCACGACGGCGGCGTCGGGCTCCGCGCACCTCTATCACCGCAACGTCGACTGGCGGCTGTTCCGGCGGCTGGCCCCGTTCGGCATCATCGGCGGGTGCCTGGGCGCCTACGTGCTCACCTCGATCGACGGAGCGACCGTGAAGCCCTACGTCACTGCATATCTGGCCACCGTCGGCCTCTGGCTCTTCTTCCGCTCGTTCCGAAAGCTGCCCACACGACCCGTCTCGGGCCGTGTCGTCGCGCCGCTTGGGGCGGCGGGCGGTTTTCTCGACGCGGCGGGCGGCGGTGGCTGGGGACCGATCGTCACGACCGGCCTGCTCGGCGCCGGCGGCGCGCCGCGCTACGTGATCGGCACGGTCAATGCCAGCGAGTTCCTGATCACGCTGTCGGTCTCGCTCACCTTCCTGTTCGCCGTGCTCAGCGGACACTGGGAGGAGGCCGGCGAGCTAGCCGACAACCTCGCCGCCGTCGCCGGCCTGATCGCGGGCGGACTGTTTGCCGCCCCGCTGGCCGGCTGGATGGTCAAGGCGCTGCACGAAAACCTGCTGCTCAGGCTGATCGGCACGCTGATCGTGCTCATCGCCGGCTGGCAGACGTTCCAGTATTCGGGACTGCTCTGACTGGGGAACCCACACGGCCCCTCGCCGTTTCTTCTCCGTGTTCGAAGAACAGGAGAACGACATGAACAAGGACCAGGTGAAGGGCGCCGCCAAGCAGGTGAAGGGTTCGGTCAAGGAGACCGCCGGCAGCCTCTCCAACAACCCCCGTCGCGAGGCCGAGGGCAAGGCCGACAAGGTCGAGGGCAAGGTGCAGAAGGGCTACGGCGACCTGAAGGAGAAGATCAAGGACGCGCTCTGACGACCTTTTAAACCGACGGCGGAGGGCGGCGGCGACGCCGCCCTTCTTCATGCGCGCGGCTGTGCCCTCCCGCGCCCTTGCCGCTCCAGCACGCATCGGTTAGGACACCGGCGCCGCCGCGCGTTTCCACGCGATACGGCGCGATGATATGCACGAGCGGACGATACCGATGGCCGACAAGTCGGAGAAAATGAAGGCGCGGCTGCCGCGCGGATTCGTCGACCGTTCGGCCGAGGACATCCGCGCCGTCGAGCAGATGACGGCGAAGATCCGCGCGGTCTACGAGCTTTACGGCTTCGAACCCGTCGACCAGCCGATGATCGAATACACCGACGCGCTTGGAAAATTCCTGCCCGACCAGGACCGGCCGAACGAGGGCGTATTCTCCTTCCAGGACGACGACGAGCAGTGGCTGTCGCTGCGCTACGACCTGACCGCGCCGATGGCCCGCTACGTCGCGGAGAATTTCGAGAAGCTGCCGAAGCCCTATCGCAGCTATCGCCAGGGCTGGGTGTTCCGCAACGAGAAGCCGGGACCGGGCCGCTTCCGCCAGTTCATGCAGTTCGACGCCGACACGGTGGGCACGCCGGGTGTGGCCGCCGATGCCGAGATGGCGATGATGATGGCCGACGTGATGGAAGCGCTGGGCATCGCGCGCGGCCAGTACGTGATCCGCGTGAACAACCGCAAGGTGCTCGACGGCGTGCTGGAGGCGATCGGGCTGGGCGGCGAGGAGAACGCGGGCCGCCGGCTGATCGTGCTCCGCGCCATCGACAAGCTCGACAAGTTCGGCGTCGAGGGCGTGAAGCTGTTGCTGGGCGCTGGGCGCTGGGACGGCGGGAAAGAGGGTGAAGGGGATTTTACGAAGGGTGCCGGGCTGGATGACGGGCAGTCGAAAGTCGTCATCGACTACCTCATCTCTACATCCGGCAGTTCCTTCGTCGATGACTCCGAATATCCTGGCGCCAAGCCTGTCGATGGCTACACAAAAGTGGTCGGTGGTCGGAAGGTTTGGCTAGACAATTTTAAAAACGTGGATCTCGCGCTTTCCAACATCACACAGACGACTATTGGTTATGAAGCCTTTCTCGAATTGCGACAGATATTTGAGATTGCCGCAGCGGCGGGATACGGCTCCCAACGTATTCGATTCGACCCTTCCGTCGTCCGCGGCCTCGAATACTACACCGGCCCCGTCTACGAGGCCGAACTGTTGGCGGAAATCCCCAACGACGAGGGCCAGATCGTGCGTTTCGGCTCGGTCGGCGGCGGCGGGCGTTATGACGGGCTCGTCTCGCGCTTCCGCGGCGAGCCGGTGCCGGCGACGGGCTTTTCCATCGGCGTCTCGCGCCTCACC
>CAJPFN010000124.1 GCA_905339215.1 Rhizobiaceae bacterium | reverse complement strand
GATTCCGGCATCGGCGGGCTGACCGTGCTGCGCGAGGCGCGCGTGCTCATGCCCGACCGCCGCTTCGTCTACGTCGCCGACGACGCCGGCTTTCCCTATGGCGCCTGGGAGGAGCCGGCGCTGCGCGCGCGCATCATCGACCTGTTCGGAGAGCTTATCGAGCGCTTCCGCCCGGAGATTTCCGTCATCGCCTGCAACACGGCGTCGACGCTCGCCATCGAGGCGCTGCGCCAGGCCTATCCCGGCCATCCCTTCGTCGGCACGGTGCCGGCGATCAAGCCTGCGGCAGAGCGCACCTGGTCGGGCCTGGTCTCCGTGCTGGCGACGCCGGGCACGGTGAAGCGGCAATACACGCGGGATCTCATCCGGCAGTGGGCCTCGAAGTGCCATGTGCGCCTCGTTGGCAGCGACCGGCTCGCCTCGCTCGCCGAGCGCTACATGCGCGACGGCTTCGTCGACGAAGAAACCGTGCGCGCCGAGATCGCGCCGTGCTTCGTCGAACAGGACGGAAGACGCACCGACATCGTCGTGCTCGCCTGCACGCACTACCCGTTCCTGGTCAACCGCATGCGCAAGACGGCGCCATGGCCGGTCGACTGGCTCGACCCGGCCGAGGCGATCGCGCGGCGGGCGCTATCGCTGATCGGCGAAGCCAGGGGCGGCGAACCGGCGCTCGACAGCGCGCCGGACCTTGCGGTGTTCACATCAGGCTCGCCCGACTACCAGACGCGCCGGCTGATCCACGGCTTCGGCCTCGCTGCCGAGTGACGCACCATCCTTCGTCCGGGAATTCTTGCTTGCCTTGGGGCTTCAAACACGTTTTCGATGCGCGAAAGAAACAAGCCCTCAAGGCGCCGCGATGTTCGAAATCCGCAACAGGGTCCTCAGGTCGCTTCGGCCGGCGGCAATGGAGTTCATCGGCAGGCGCCTCGTCACCCGCCCGATAGCCGCGGGCGAGGTGATCTACGAGGAAGGCGCGCCCTTCACGCACGCCGTATTCCCCCACGAGGGTCGCCTCTCGCTGATGGCGATCATGGAGAGCGGGCGCACTGTCGAGAAGACGTCGATCGGTCCCGAAGGGTTCCTCGGATTCGCCCTCGTGCTGGGCGGGGGAAAGGCCGTCAGCCGTTCTGTCGTCCGCGTGCCGGGCTATGCCTCGTGGCTCGCAGTCTCCGACCTCGACGAGGCGGTCGCCGAGTTCGAATGCGTCACCCAGACGATGCTGCGATACGCCAAGGCGCTGATCGTGCAGCTGATGGAAACGGTCGCCTGCAACAGCCTGCACACGGCCGACCAGCGCGTCGCCCGCTGGCTCCTGCACGCCATCGACAGCGTGCGCGGCGAGAGCCTCGACGTCACACAGCAGGCGATCGCCGAATCGCTCGGCTTCCGCCGGGCGACGGTCAACCAGGTCTGCGCGACGTTGATGGATGCCGGGGTGATCGGCCAGGCCCGCGGCAACATCACGGTGAGGGACCGGTTTGCGCTCGAGTCGCACGCCTGCGAATGCTACCGGCGGATTTGCAGTTCCGCGCTGGCTGCGCCGGCCGGCGAAGACAATGCGCGTGCCTTCGAAGCCGTCGGTTCGGAATAGGCGTCCACGTCTGCCGCCACGAGGCCGGCTCCCCGGCGGGTCCACTCGACGAGGCAATCCGCAAAATCGCGCAGAAGTTCCCCGATCGCGGCAACGTCCGATTGCGCTCCATCGACGCGCAGAAGGATCCTGCCGACCAATTCGCCGTGGCACAGCACGTTCAGATTGGCGATCGGAAGGTCTTGTCCGCTTTCGACGCTCTCCAGGAATACTTTCATGTAGCAACCTTTCGGACCGCGGGCGATCTCCGGTCCCGTGTCAGCCTGTGAACGTGGCGCAAAAGGACGCATCGGCCGAATGGACGTTGCCGGGAAAGGCCGTTGCGCGTCGGACCACCCCCAAGGAACTAGACGAGGATACATCTGTACGTTAACGTACACAAGTATCAAGTGTAGTCGGGCGACCGATCGGCGAATCGTGCGGGGTGGCTTGAAGCCGTTGAAGAGGATCTGGCAGCGTTTCGAGGAACCGGTGCTTATGCTGGCGGCGGCGGGCCTGTCGGCGGCGCTGATCTTCATCATCTACGCGGTGTTCAGCGCCATCGGCTGATGCCGGCGACGTGGGGATCCGGGCCGGCGAGCGACGGTGTCGCCGCGCAGACCTGCGCGCCGACAGGCGCCTTGGGCGGGGCGTGGCTGCGCTCCCCGCCCTGTTTTGATCAGAAGCCGGTCAGGTCGATCAGCACGACGAACATCGCCGCGGTTGCGGCGAGTGCGGCGACGGTCAGCGTCGCGCCGACGCCGATCCACGATACCGACAGGGCGCAGAGCGCGCCGACGACGAGGAGGATGAGCAGGGGAAGGCCGCGGACACGGCGGGCAGAGGAGGCGGGCATATATAGTTCCTTTCAGATGATCCTTTATAGATCGATCACCTCCTTCGTGGAACTGCGGCATTGTCGACACCACCGGCGTCGCCCGCTGCCGCAGGTTCCTTTGCCGTCCTGCCGGTCTATCGTGGCCTCCTTCCGCAGGAATGAAACCGGACAACTCGTGTGCTACCTAATCCGGACACCCGTATGCTTACGGCACGGAGGCTCACGCCGGTTGACTTCCGCCGGCCGTTCGACTAGTGACGCGCCAGCGCCGGGCAGCGATGCCCGGTGTTTCATTTGACGTGTCCCGTGGGCCTTTTCCGCAATGCGTGCGTGGAAGACCCTGTCAGGTTCCGCAAAAGGGAACCAGAGGAGGGCGCGTTTCCTTCATCCGGCGCGCGAGCGTCCGGGTGCAACGTTTTGAAAGGGAATGCGATGAGCAAGCGCGAATCCGCGAAGTACAAGATCGACCGCCGTCTCGGCGAAAACATCTGGGGCCGGCCGAAGTCGCCGGTCAACAAGCGCGAATACGGCCCCGGCCAGCACGGCCAGCGCCGCAAGGGCAAGCTGTCCGACTTCGGTCTGCAGCTGCGTGCCAAGCAGAAGCTGAAGGGCCACTACGGCGACATCTCCGAGAAGCAGTTCCGCAAGACCTACGACGAGGCCAACCGTCGCCGCGGCGACACCTCGGAAAACCTGATCGGCCTGCTCGAATCGCGCCTCGACGCGGTCGTCTACCGCGCCAAGTTCGTGCCGACGATCTTCGCCGCCCGCCAGTTCGTCAACCACGGCCACATCAACGTCAACGGCAAGCGCGTGAACATCGGTTCCTACCGCTGCAAGCCGGGCGACGTGATCGAGGTCCGCGAGAAGTCGAAGCAGCTGGTGCTGGTGCTGGAATCTGTCCAGCTCGCCGAGCGCGACGTGCCTGACTACATCGAGGTCGACCACAACAAGATGGTCGCCAAGTTCGGCCGCGTTCCGGGCCTGTCCGACGTGCCGTTCGCGGTGCAGATGGAGCCGAACCTGGTCGTCGAGTTCTACTCGCGCTAAGGCGGGCCCCGGCGCACGAGAGATTTGGGAAAGCCGCCTCCGGGCGGCTTTTTCGTCCGCGGTACGGAGGTCGCGATGGACGATCTGCAGGCGCTGGTCGACGACATCCACCGGGAGATCGCCGCGCACACCGAGCGCGGCAAGGTCGCGGACTACATACCGCAGCTTGCCGCGGTCGATCCCGCCCATTTCGGGATTGCCGTCGCAACGGTGGACGGGCGGGAATTCGTCGCCGGCAATGCCGATACCCCCTTCTCCATCCAGAGCGTGTCAAAAGTCTTCACGCTGACGCTGGCGCTGGGCACGGTCGGCGACCGGCTGTGGAACCGGGTCGGCCGCGAGCCGTCCGGCACCCCGTTCAACTCGATCGTGCAGCTCGAACTCGAGCACGGCAAGCCGCGCAACCCCTTCATCAATGCCGGCGCCATCGCCGTTGCCGACGTGCTTCTGGCCGGGCACAGGCCGAAGGAGGCGATCGGCGAGATCGTCCAGTTCGTCCGCTTCCTGGCGGGGGACGAGACGATCGTCATCGACGACCGGGTGGCGCGCTCGGAGACAGAGACCGGGTTCCGCAACTTCGCCCTGGCCCAATTCATGCGCTCTTTCGGCAAGCTCGACCATCCGGCCGAGCACGTGCTCGGCGTCTATTTCCACCACTGCGCGCTGGCCATGACCTGCCGGCAGCTCGCCCATTCGGGCCTCTTCCTCGCCGCCGGCGGCCGCAACCCGGCGACGGGACGTACGGTCGTCTCGCGCGACAGGGCGCGCCGCATCAATGCGCTGATGCTGACCTGCGGCCACTATGACGGTTCGGGCGATTTTGCCTACCGCGTCGGCCTGCCCGGCAAGAGCGGGGTCGGCGGCGGCATCCTGGCCATCGCACCCGGCAGGGCCTCCGTCGCGGTGTGGTCGCCGGGCCTCAACAGGAACGGCAATTCGCTGCTCGGCTCGCTGGCGCTGGAGATGCTGGCGCAGCGCACCGGATGGTCTATCTTCGGCGCATAGCCAGGGTGTCCCGCTCATGAACATCGCCATCACCGACGCGCCGCTCGCCGACGAGGGCGGCACCCATCCGCTGTTCCGTGCCGCACCGTCGTCGGTCGAGTTCAACAAGCTGCGCAAGCGGCTGCTGCGCAACGTCCGCCAGGCGCTCGAGGATTTCGCCATGGTGCGCGCCGGCGAGCGCTGGCTGGTGGCGCTGTCGGGCGGCAAGGATTCCTACGGGCTGCTGGCGCTGCTGCTCGACCTCAAGTGGCGCGGCCTGCTGCCGGTCGAGCTCCTCGCCTGCAACCTCGATCAGGGCCAGCCGAATTTTCCGAAGGCCGTGCTGCCCGACTATCTCGACGCCAACGGCATCGCCCACCGGATCGAGTACCAGGACACCTATTCGGTGGTCACCGACAAGATCGCCGAGGGCAATACCTATTGCTCGCTATGCTCGCGCCTGCGCCGCGGCCACCTCTACCGCATCGCCCGCGAAGAGGGCTGTGCCGCCCTCGTGCTCGGCCACCACCGCGAGGACATCCTGGAAACCTTCTACATGAACCTCTTCCACGGCGGCCGGCTGGCGGCGATGCCGCCGAAGCTGCTCAACGACGAGGGCGATGTGATGGTGCTCAGGCCGCTGAGCTACTGCGCCGAGGCCGATCTGGCGAAGTTCGCTCAAGGGATGGCCTTCCCGATCATCCCCTGCGACCTGTGCGGCAGCCAGGAGGGCCTGCAGCGCAATGCGATGAAGGCCATGCTCGACGACATCGAGAAGAAGATGCCCGGCCGCAAGGACACGATGATCCGCGCGCTCGGCAACGTCCGGCCCTCGCACCTTCTCGACCGCCGGGTCTTCGACTTCGCCGCGCTCGACGGGCGGCGCGACGGGGAAGCTGCCGGGGACGCCGCCGATGCGCTTTGACGATGCCTCCATCGAGGCGCTGGAAGATATCGTCGTCGAGGCGGCGAAGGCCGAGATCATGCCGCGCTTCCGCCGGCTGTCCGCCGACGACGTGCGCCGCAAGACCTCTGCCGCCGATCTCGTCACCGAGGCCGACGTCCGCGCCGAGCGGCTGATCGCCGAACGCCTGCGCCGGCGCTGGCCGGGCGCGCTGATCGTCGGCGAGGAGGCCTGTTCGGAAGACCCGGCGCGGCTCGCCGGCCTGGAAGAGGCCGACCTCGCCTTCGTCGTCGATCCGGTCGACGGGACCTTCAACTTCGCCTCGGGCGTGCCGCTGTTCGGCGTGATGCTTGCCGTGGTCGTCGCCGGCGAGACGGTGGCGGGCCTCATCCACGATCCGGTCGGCGGCGACACGCTGATCGGCGCGGCCGGCGCCGGCAGCCACATCCTCCGCGGCGACCGCACGCGCGAGACGGTGCGCGTCGCCGAACCCGTGCCCTTCGCCGAGATGACCGGATCGGTCTCCTGGCAGTACTTCGCCGAGCCGCAGCGGTCGCTGCTGGCGCGCAACCAGACGCGAACGCTCGCCGCCTTCGGCTACCGCTGCTCGGCGCACGAGTACCGGCTACTTGCCAGCGGCCACGCCCATTTCGTCGTCTACAACAAGCTGATGCCGTGGGATCATCTCGCCGGCGTGCTGATCCACAGCGAGGCGGGCGGCCATACCGCGCGGATCGACGGCAGCCGCTACCGGCCCTCGCATCTCTCCGGCGGGCTGATCGCCGCGCCGGACCGCGACAGCTGGGCAGAAATCCGCCGCGAGCTGTGGGCCGGCGCATAGGGCAGGGATGGGCCGGCGGGCATGCCGGGCGACTGGGGAGGACAGGTGGAATGGTTTCGCGAAGGAATCTGCTGATCGGCGGCGGCGTGGCGGTGGCGGCACTGGGCGGCTTCGCGGCCTGGGCGTGGCCGAAGCTGGTGCCGCCCGAGGCGCCTGTCGGCTTCGACCTTTCAGCGGACGAACTGGCGCGGGCAAAGGCCTTCCTCGACGCCAATCCCGCGATCGACAGCCATGCGCATCCCGGCCGCACCTTCGTGCGCGGGGCAACGGGCCTCGACTGGAAGCTGTGGCTCTACCAGAAGTTCGGCACCTTCGAGGACCGCGTCGTCTCCGACATGGTCGACGGCCAGATCGCGGCGGCGTCGTTCTCCGGCGTCGCCGATTTCCCGGTCCTCAACCTCTCCGGCGAGGGGCTGGTCTCGACGCGTTCCTTCGCGCCGGGCGAAGCGTGGACCTACTACAAGGCACAGATGACCAACCTGAAGGCGCTGGCCGAGCGCGGCCTGGTCCACCCCGTGCTCGTCCCCGCCGACGTCGCGGCGGCGCGGGCGGCCGGAAAGCCCGGTGCGATCTTCGCCGTCGAGGGAGGCGACTTCGTCGAGGACGACGCCGGCCGGATCGCCGAGGCCGCCGCCGACGGCGTGCGCATGATCACGCTGGTCCACTACCTCGCCGGCGGGCTGATCGGCGACATCATGACGGCTCCGCCGGTGAACGGCGGGCTGACGGCGCTCGGCCGCGAGGTGGTCGCCGAGATGAACAAGGCGCGCATCATGCTCGACCTGAGCCACGCCGACGAAAAGACCGCCTTCGGCGCGCTGGCGGTGACACGACAGCCGGCGGTGGCCACGCACACCCATCTGAACAGCCTCGGCGTCGGCCATCCGCGCTTCATCTCGGACGAACTGGCGCAGGGAATCGCGGCCACCGGCGGCTACATCGGCGCCTGGCCGGCCGGCATCGGCATCAAATCGCTCGACGGCTTCATCGACCGCATCGGCCAGCTCGTCGACAAGGTCGGCATCGACCACGTCGCCATCGGCTCCGACATGGACGCCAACTACAAGCCGGTCTTCGAGACCTACCGCAAGACGCCGCTGATCGTCGGCGCGCTTCTGAAGCGCGGCGTCGCCGAGGCGGACGTCGCCAAGATCATCGGCGGCAACTTCCTGCGCGTCTTCGAGCAGACGCTGTCCGCCCCGGCGGCCTAGCAGCCTGCTAGCTGTCGTTGTCACGGACAACCCCCGTGACAACGACATCTAGCGCCCATCCTCTCCCTCGCGGAGCGGGTAGAGGTGCCGAGCGCAGCGAGGCGGAGAGGGGCTCGTGCGTGCCCCGCTTCACCGCACCGGCGGGTTGTAGGTGCGGAACAGCCGGCCCCTTTCGCCGACGAGCACGAGCGCGAGCGCGCCGAAGCCGAGCAGGCAGAAGCCGGCAGTGAAGGGCACCACGGTGCCGTCGAAGGCCTGGCCGATGCCGGCGCCGATCAGCCCGCCGCCGAGCGTCTGGACGAAGCCCTGGACCGCCGACGCGGTGCCGGCGACGTGGCCGAGCGGCTCCATGGCGATGGCGTTGAAGTTGGAGCCGATCCAGCCGAACTGCAGCATGGCGAGCGTGAACAGCGTGGCGAAGACAACCAGCGGAACCGGGCCGGCGAGGGCGAGGGCGAAGGTCACGAGGTTGACGGCAAGGAAGCCGAGCAGCGCGCCGTGCGACAGGCGGCGCATGCCGAGGCGGCCGACGAGGCGCGCATTGGCGAAGGAACTGACCGCCATCATGCCGGCGACGGCGGCGAACAGCACGGGGAACCACACGCCGAGCCCGTAGATACCGACATAGATCTGCTGGGCGGAGTTGATGAAGCCGAACAGGCCGCCGAAGACCAACGTCGAGGCGATCGTATAGGAGAGCGCGACGCGGTTGGTGAGCACGATGCGGAAGCCGTCGAGGACCGCAGCCACGGAAAACGGCCGGCGGCGCTCCCGCGCCAGCGTCTCCGGCAGCCGCACGAACGTCCACAGCGTCGCTACCGCTGCGATTGCCGCCATCAGCACGAAGATCACGGGCCATTCGGAGAACAGCATGACGCCCTGGCCGAGCAGCGGCGCGATCACCGGGACGATCATGAACACCATGAAGACCAGCGACATGACCTCGGCCATGGCGCGGCCGCCGAAAACGTCGCGGACGAGCGATACCGCGATGACGCGCGTTCCCGCGGCGCCGATCCCCTGGAGGAAGCGCAGCGCCAGCAGCATCTCGAAACTCGGCGCAAAGGAGGCGGCGGCTGCCGCCGCGACATAGACGACCATGCCGACCATCAGCGGGCCGCGGCGGCCGAGGCGGTCCGAGATCGGCCCGTAGAGGAGCTGCGGCGCGCCGAAGCCGAGGATGTAGGCGGTGATGACGTACTGCCGGTGGTTCTCGTTCTCGACGCCGAGGCTGGCGCCGATCTGCTGCAAGCCCGGCAGCATGATGTCGATGGCAAGCGCGTTCAGCGCCATGAGGGCGGCGACGAGCGCGATGAATTCCCAGCGGGGGATCGCGAGAAGACGCGCGGACTCTTTCGGCAAGGGGCTTCCGTCCATCGCTGGCGTCCTTTTCTCGGGGCAAGAAAGGGAAAATGCGCCGCGGCGGCGGCGCATCGCTCAGAGACTTAACCCGGAAGCGGACCCGGGAGCTCCGGTGGTTGGTGCGGTCAGGCTGCGCCGCGGGCGCCGACGCCCTTCTCGGCGAGGATGGACTGCAACTCTCCCGCCTGGAACATCTCGCGGACGATGTCGCAACCGCCGACGAACTCGCCCTTGACGTAGAGCTGCGGGATCGTCGGCCAGCTCGAATAGTCCTTGATGCCCTGGCGCAGCTCGTTCGAGGTCAGGACGTTGACGCCCTTGTAGTCGACGCCGAGGTAGTCGAGGATCTGTACGACCTGCCCGGAGAAGCCGCACTGCGGAAAGCCCGGAGTGCCTTTCATGAAGAGCACGACGTCATTCGTCTTCACTTCGTTGTCGATGAATTCATTGATGCCGGTCATGTCGAATCCTCTGCAGCGCGCGACGCGATCGCAATTGCCCTCCAAATAGACCCGTGTGCGGCCTGAAACAAGACGCTGCACGGGCTGCCAGGCATGCGACGTCCGAATTTGCGTCTTGGAAAAGGCGCAAATGCCGATGCTGGTGCAGCCGCAGGCAAGATTGAACGCGAATATTCGAGGCGATGCGGAAACGGCTTGTTGCGGCGTCGGCGCCGGCTGTGGCGATACTGGCCGGCGTTCTTTGGATGAGCTTCATGAGACCTGAAACACCGGTACCGCCTGGGCTCCCCGTGCCATGCCGCGACCTGGCGTTCGAGGGCGTCTCGTACGCGGTTTGCGAGATCCGCACGACCGACTACGACATCCTGCTGCGCCGCGCCGATCGGGCCGGCAGTCCCTACAAGGACTTGGGCAGGCTCGCCGCGTCCGAGCCGTTCGATCTTGCGATGAATGCCGGCATGTACCACGAGGACTTCTCGCCGGTGGGACTGCACGTCGAGGACGGGGTCGAGCAGGCGCCGCTAAACCTCGGCGACGCGCCAGGTAATTTTTTCCTGAAGCCGAACGGCGTGTTCTTCGTCGACGCGGACGGCACGCCGGGCGTCCTGGAAACGAACGCCTACGCTGCCGCCAACATCGCGCCCCGCATGGCCACGCAATCCGGGCCGATGCTGGTCATCGACGGCGCCATCCACCCGCGCTTCGAACCGAACGGCGAATCGCGCCACGTGCGCAACGGAGTCGGCGTGACCGGCAAGACCGCGGTCTTCGCCATCTCGCACGGGCCGGTCAGCCTCGGCAGCTTCGCGCGCCTGTTCCGAGATGCGCTGGGTTGCGCCAATGCGCTGTTCTTCGACGGCACGATCTCGGCGCTGCACGACTGCGAGAGATATGTGATCGGTGGCGAGTACCCCGCGGGGCCGATCGTCGCGATCAAGGCCAGATCGTCGGAGCGCCCGCCGGCTCAGTAGCCGCGCCGCTTCGCCTTGGAACGCGCGCGCACCGTGCGCCGGCGGCTGGTCTGCTGCTTGGCGGGGCGGGACGCGCGGGTCTTCTTGAACCGCCCGTCCGCCGTGCGCGCCGGCCCAGTCTCGTCGGGCTTCAGCAGCTTCTCGATCTTCTTCAGCCGCTCGCTCGGGGTGAGCGCGCGCCTGCGTCGACGGGCGCGCTTGCGCGTGCCGGTCTTCTTGAGGATTTCCTGCAACGCGCCGCCGACGACCTGTTCGACGATATCACCGAGGACCGACATGGGCGGTCTCCTCAGTCCGGCACGCCGGTCTGCAGCGCCAGCGCGTGCAGCACGCCGCCCATCTGACCCTTCAGCGCCTGGTAGACCATCTGGTGCTGCTGGACGCGGCTCTTGCCTCGGAAGCTTTCGGCGACCACCTCGGCCGCGTAGTGATCGCCGTCGCCGGCGAGGTCGCGGATGGTCACCTTTGCGTCGGGAATCGCTTCCCTGATCATTTTCTCGATGTCGCGGGCGTCCATTGGCATGGCGGCCTCCGTCAGCTGTTCATATAAGCAGGAAACCAGGATTCGTGCGCATCTTTCAAGTGCGACACGGGGATGGACCAATAATCGCCGAGCTTCAGCGCGTCGCCGCCCGTCGTTCCGATCCAGGGAGCGAAGATGCCGGCCGCTTCCGCCTCGCGCCAGAGGTCGTCGATCTCGTCGCCCTGCGGGTCGAGCCCGACAGTGACGAGGTAGCGGCCCTGATCCTCGCCGAAGAGGAACGGGAGCGGGTCGCCCTCGGCGGGTCCGGGGATCGTCGCACCGATGCCGGACGCCATCGCCATCTCGGCCGCCGCGACCGCGAGACCGCCGTCCGAGACGTCGTGGCAGGCGGTGGCGACGCCGGAGCGGATCAGCTTGCGGACAAAGTCGCCGACGCGCTTCTCGTGGGCGAGGTCGACCGGGGGCGGCGGGCCGTCGCGGCGGCCGTGGACCTCGCGCAGGTAGAGCGACTGGCCGAGATGGCCGCCGAAGTCCTTGCGCGCGCCGACGTGGAGGATTGCCTGGCCTTCGGCAACGAAGCCGATGCGCACCATCTTCGTCCAGTCGTCGATGAGGCCGACGCCGCCGATAGTCGGTGTCGGCAGGATGCCGCGGCCGTTGGTCTCGTTGTAGAGCGAGACGTTGCCGGAGACGATCGGGAAGCCCAGCGCCCGGCAGGCGTCGCCGATGCCGGTCACGGCGCGGGCGAACTGGCCCATGATCTCCGGCCGCTCGGGATTGCCGAAGTTGAGGTTGTCGGTCGCGGCCAGCGGCTCGGCGCCGACTGCCGTCAGGTTGCGCCAGCATTCGGCGACCGCCTGCTTGCCGCCCTCATAAGGGTCGGCCTCGCAGTAGCGCGGCGTCACGTCGGAGGAGAAGGCGAGCGCCTTGGCCGGATGGCCGTCGACGCGCACGACGCCGGCGTCGCCGCCGGGCAGCTGCAGCGAATTGCCCTGGATCAGGGTGTCGTACTGCTCCCATACCCAGCGGCGCGAGCAGAGGTCGGGCGAACCGACCAGCTTCAGGAGCGCCCTGGCGACGTCGGCCTGGGGAACGTCGTCGGCGGCGAGCGGCGCCTGCAGCTTCGGCTCGACCCACGGCCGGTCGTATTCGGGCGCCTGGTCGCCGAGGTCCTTGATCGGCAGGTTGGCCACCTCGTCGCCCTGGTGCATGACGCGGAAGCGCAGATCGTCGGTGGTGTGGCCGACGATGGCGAAGTCGAGGCCCCACTTGCGGAAGATCGCCTCCGCCTCCTCTTCCTTCTCCGGCCTGAGCACCATCAGCATGCGCTCCTGGCTCTCCGAGAGCATCATTTCGTAGGCGCTCATGCGCTCCTCGCGCACCGGCACCTTGTCCAGCTCGAGCCGGATGCCGAGGTCGCCCTTGGCGCCCATCTCGACGGCCGAGCAGGTCAGGCCCGCCGCGCCCATGTCCTGGATGGCGATCACGGCGCCGGACGCCATCAGCTCGAGGCATGCTTCCAGAAGGCATTTCTCCGTGAAGGGGTCGCCGACCTGCACGGTCGGGCGCTTTTCTTCGATCTTGTCGTCGAATTCGGCGGAAGCCATCGTGGCGCCGCCGACGCCGTCGCGGCCGGTCTTGGCGCCGAGATAGACGACCGGCAGGCCGACGCCCGACGCCTTCGAGTAGAAGATGGCGTCGGTCCTGGCGAGGCCGGCGGCGAACGCGTTGACGAGGCAATTGCCGTTGTAGCGGGCGTCGAAATTGACCTCGCCGCCCACCGTCGGCACGCCGAAGGAATTGCCGTAGCCGCCGACGCCGGCGACGACGCCGGAGACCAGATGCTTCGTCTTCGGATGGCCGGGTTCGCCGAAGCGCAGTGCGTTCATCGCCGCGATCGGCCTGGCGCCCATAGTGAAGACGTCGCGCAAGATGCCGCCGACGCCGGTCGCCGCCCCCTGGTAGGGCTCGATATAGGAGGGGTGGTTGTGGCTCTCCATCTTGAAGACGACGCAGTCGCCGTCGCCGATGTCGACCACGCCGGCGTTCTCGCCGGGACCCTGGATGACTCGGGCGCCGCTGGTCGGCAGCGTGCGCAGCCACTTCTTCGAAGACTTATAAGAGCAGTGCTCGTTCCACATCGCCGAGAAGATGCCGAGCTCGGTGAAGCTCGGCTCGCGCCCGATCAGATCGAGGATGCGCTGGTACTCTTCGGGTTTCAGGCCATGGGCGGCGACCAGTTCCGCGGTGATCGGAATGTCGTTGCGAAGGGTCATGTCAGTCCTGGGTCGGATCGGGAAGAAGTCGGTCGGCTGATATCACGAAGAGGCCGGCGACGGCAAAGAAAGCGAGCGCGATTCCACGCGAAATCGCCGGCCGCCGAAACCTGGTCGCGGCGGCCCGGCCACGCTCACGCGCTCCCGGCGCAGTCGCCGTCGCCGGTGCTCCAGCGGCCGACGTCGGCGGCGATGCGGGGGCCGAGCGGGCCGTCCATCAGCGGGCCGAAGGCCGAGACGCGGCCTGCCGGGCCTTCCGCCTGGACGACGAGCAGCGGCTTGCCGGAAAAGTTGCGCTTCGGCACCAGGAGGAAGCGGGGCTTGCCCGAGAAGGAATTCAGCTCGTTGGCGAAGCTCAAGTCGCGGAATGCCGGGTCCTTGGCGGCGAACCAGCATTTGTGCGCGGCGATCGCCACCTGCTCCATGGTGCGCAGAGCGGCGCTCTTGCCGCCAGCGCCGGGCGCCGGCTTGTCGTCCGACTGGCAGGCGGCCAATGCCGTCGCCGCCGAGAGAGCCACCGCGGCGAGAAGGCTGCGCGGCCTCACGCGGCGAGACCCAGAACGCTCTCGAACAGCGGGCGGCCGTCCGAGCCGCCGTGCGCCGGCTCGATCAGGTTTTCCGGGTGCGGCATCATGCCGAGCACGTTGCCGCCGCGGTCGACGATGCCGGCGATGTCGTTGATCGAGCCGTTCGGGTTGGTGCCCTCGGCGTAGCGGAACACCACCTGGCCCTCGCCCTCGAGCCGGGCCAGCGTCTCGGGATCGGCGAAAAAGTTGCCGTCATGGTGGGAGACGGGGCAGCGGATGACCTGGCCCGGCCGGTAGCTCCGCGTGAAGGCGGTGTTGGCATTGGCGACGGACAGCTTCACCTCGCGGCAGACGAACTTCAGCGAGGCGTTGCGCATCAGCGCGCCGGGCAGCAGGCCTGCCTCGACAAGGATCTGGAAGCCGTTGCACACGCCCATCACCAGCACACCCTTTTTGGCCTTCTCGGCGACGGCGCGCATGACCGGCATGCGCGCGGCGATGGCGCCGCAGCGAAGATAGTCGCCATAAGAAAAGCCGCCGGGAATGACGATCAGGTCGACGTCGGGGATCGTCGTGTCAGTCTCCCACACGGTCGCCGGCTTGTGGCCGGAAATCTTGGTCAGCGCCGCGATCATGTCGCGGTCGCGGTTGAGGCCCGGCAGGAGAACGACGGCGGATTTCATTGCGGCTCGTAGGGTTTCTGGGTTTCGCCAAGTTCACGGAGATCGAGGCGCCGTTCGATGCGGTCGAGACGCTGGTCTATTCGTGCCGTCACGCCGTAGATGTTGTTGATGTTGGTTTGCACCGCCATGCCTTGCAGGCGCACGGCAACGACTTCCTGCTTCATCTCGTCCTGACCGTGTTCAAGACGATCCATGCGTTCATGGATACGCTTCAGAAGCCCGTACATCAGTTCGCTGGTGACTTCCGCCATCGCACCCTCCGGTACAACTTCAGGTAAGCGTCACACTGTAGTTCTCAATCACCGTGTTGGCGAGGAGCTTGTCGCACATGGCCTTGAGGGAGGCCTCGGCCCTGGCCCTGTCCGTTCCCTCCAGCTCGACGTCGAACACCTTGCCCTGGCGGACCTGGCCGACGCCGTCGAAGCCGAGCGCGCCGAGCGCGTGCTCGATCGCCTTGCCCTGCGGGTCGAGGACGCCGTTCTTGAGGGT
Source organism: Rhizobiaceae bacterium (assembly GCA_905339215.1). Classification (GTDB taxonomy): domain Bacteria; phylum Pseudomonadota; class Alphaproteobacteria; order Rhizobiales; family Rhizobiaceae; genus DUSC01. The sequence continues at coordinate 2,983 of CAJPFN010000124.1, read as the reverse complement.
AACGGTGATACGGGCCTTGATCACGGATCGGTCCTGTCGGCTCTGGTCTTGCGGAGCGGGCGGCAGGCGCCGCCCGCGAACTAGTGCTTGGTGCCCTTCGGCGTGTCGGTCGAGGAGACCAGCACCGGGCCGGCGGGCTTGGTCGGCTCGTTCTCGTTCATGATGCCGAGGCGGCGCGCCACCTCCTGGTAGGCCTCGACGAGGCCGCCCATGTCGCGGCGGAAGCGGTCCTTGTCGAGCTTCTCGTGGGTGGTGATGTCCCACAGCCGGCAGGAATCGGGAGAAATCTCGTCGGCAACGACGATGCGCATCATGTCGCCCTCGTAGAGCCGGCCGCACTCCATCTTGAAGTCGACGAGCTGGATGCCGACGCCGAGAAACAGGCCGGAGAGGAAGTCGTTGACGCGGATGGCCAGCGCCATGATGTCGTCGATCTCCTGGGGGGAGGCCCAGCCGAAGGCGGTGATGTGCTCTTCCGAAACCATCGGGTCGTCGAGCGCGTCGGCCTTGTAGTAGAACTCGATGATCGAGCGCGGCAGGACCGTGCCTTCCTCGATGCCGAGGCGCTTGGCCAGCGAGCCGGCGGCGATGTTCCTCACCACCACCTCGAGCGGGATGATCTCGACCTCCTTGATCAACTGCTCGCGCATGTTGATGCGGCGGATGAAGTGGGTCGGGATGCCCATCCGGTTCAGGTGAGTGAAGATGTGCTCGGAGATGCGGTTGTTGAGCACGCCCTTGCCGTCGATCACCTGGTGCTTCTTCTTGTTGAAGGCGGTGGCGTCGTCCTTGAAGAACTGGATCAGCGTGCCGGGCTCGGGACCCTCATAGAGAATCTTTGCCTTGCCCTCATAGATACGGCGGCGACGGTTCATAATCTTTTTCTCTGGTTTTCAGGGCGATCGGCCAATGATCGCTCCTCCGGGGGGCTCGCGCACGCCAAATGGCGCTGCCTGTTGTCTCAATCGCGGTCTCTATCCGAAACCAGCCGCTGGCTCAATGATCAATTGGACCCATCAACGGCTTTCCGGCCCCGAAAATGTCGCACCGCAGCAATCCCGGCGCGATATTGACCACGGAGCCGCCTTTTGGTTTGTGCAGGATCAGCCAGCGTGCCGCGAATCGGCATTCACTCCGGAGGTATCCCATGAGCAGCATGAAGGATCGCGAGGAAGGGTTCGAGCGCAAGTTCGCCCTCGACGAGGAGCAGCGTTTCCGCGCGATGGCGCGGCGCAACAAGCTGCTCGGCCTGTGGGCCGCGGAGAAGCTCGGTAAGACCGGCGAGGCTGCCGACGCCTACGCCAAGGAGGTCGTCGTCGCCGACCTCGAGGAGGCGGGCGACGAGGACGTGTTCCGCAAGATCCGCCGCGACTTCGACGTCGCGGGCGTGGCGCAGACGGACCACCAGATCCGCCGCACCATGGAGGAACTGCTGACGACGGCCGTCGACCAGATCAAGAACAGCTGACGACCGGAGCCTTCGATCACAAAACCGCCCGCCGCCGGGCGGTTTTTTGTTGCCAATCCCCCGCGCTCGGGTTGAATGCGGACCGCTCGATCAACGGAACGACAAGATGACCCTGCTTTCGCGCCTGGCCGCCGGCGAGACCGTGTTTACCGCCTGGTCGGCCATTCCCGACCCGCTGACGATCGAGGCGATGGCCGCGCACGGCTTCGATGCGGTGACGCTCGACATGCAGCACGGCGGCCATCACGAGGACAGCGTCCTGCGCTGCCTGCCCGCGATCCTCAATGCCGGCAAGCACGCCGTGGTGCGTATTCCGGTCGGCCGGTTCGACGCGGCGAGCCGCGTGCTCGACTTCGGCGCCGAGGCGGTGATCGCGCCGATGATCAACTCGGTCGCGGATGCCCGCGCCTTCGCCGCCTCGATGAAGTATCCGCCGCTCGGCGAGCGCTCCTGGGGTGCCACCTACGCCATGGGACGCGCTGGCATCCGCGATGCGAAGCGCTTCTTCGCCGAGGCGAACGGCAGGACGCTCGCCTTCGCCATGGTCGAGACCCGACAGGCCTACGAGGCGCTCGACGGCATCCTCGAGACGCCGGGCATCGACGGTATCTTCGTCGGTCCGTCCGACTTCTCGATCGCCTGGTCGCGCGGCGAGAGCCTCGACCCGCTGCGCGAGGACCTGATGGAGACGGTGGCCGGCATCGCCGCGCGCACGCTTGCCGCCGGCAAGGTAGCGGCGATGTACGTCAACGACATGGGCTATGCCGGACGCTACGCGGCAATGGGCTTCCGCTTCCAGGCGATCGCCTCGGAGCACCGGGCGATCGCCCTCGGCTGCGAGACGCTGCTCGCCGCAGCGAAGGCCTCGCTCGCGGACTGACGGCTACCCGGGGACGGGGGGCCGCGAGGCGCGGCCCGCCCGCCGCTTTACCGCGCCGCCCGGCGATGCTCGGGATGCAGCGCCTTGCCGAGGATGTGCTCGTCTCGGCCGATGACATGCGCGCCCGAGCCGACGAGCAGCGGATCCGGCGCCTCGACGACGTGGTGGTCCTTGTTCGGGTAGGGCAGGGCCGAGAGGAAATGGCGCATGCAGTTCAGCCGGGCGCGCCGCTTGTCGTCGGACTTGATGATCGTCCACGGGGCGTCGGCGGTGTCGGTGAAGAAGAACATCGCCTCCTTCGCCTCGGTATACTCGTCCCACTTGTCCAGCGAGGCCTTGTCGATCGGCGACAGCTTCCACTGCTTCAACGGGTCCGTCTCGCGCTGGTTGAAGCGGCGCAACTGCTCCTCGCGCGTCACCGAGAACCAGTACTTGAACAGCCTGACGCCCGACCGCACGATCATGCGCTCGAGTTCGGGGCAGTCGCGCATGAATTCGAGGTAGTCGTTGGGCGAACAGAAGCCCATGACGCGCTCGACGCCGGCGCGGTTGTACCAGGAGCGGTCGAAGAAGACCATTTCGCCGCCGCCTGGCAGGTGTTCGACGTAGCGCTGGAAGTACCATAGCGAGCGCTC
>CAJPFN010000123.1 GCA_905339215.1 Rhizobiaceae bacterium | reverse complement strand
GCCCGGAGGCGAGGCGCGAATGATCGAGCTGTATTCCTCGACCACGCCCAATGTCTTGAAGGTCGTGCTCATGCTCGAGGAATGCGGCCTCGCCTATGCGCTGAAGCCGGTCAACGTCTGGGCCGGCGAGCAGTTCGCCCCTGGCTTCGTCGCACTCAACCCCAACGCCAAGGTGCCGGTGCTCGTCGATCCGGACGGGCCGGAGGGGCGCATTGTGATCTTCGAATCGGTCGCGATCCTGCAATACCTCGCCGAGAAGATCGGTCGGTTCCTGCCCGCCTCGGGCCGCGCCCGCTACGAGGTCCTGCAATGGCTGGTCTTCCAGGCGGCGAACCTCGGCCCGGCCAACGGCCAGTTCAACCATTTCGAGCGCTATGCGCCGGCGGGCAACGACTACTCGCTGAGCCGCCACCTGACCGAGCTGAAGCGCCTCTACGGGGTCATGGAGCGACGTCTCGGCGAGGCCGAATGGTTCGGCGGCAGCACCTATTCGATCGCCGACATGGCCGTGTTTCCCTGGGTGCTGATCCAGTCGCGGCGGCTCGGCGAAGCTTTTCCGTTCCTCGACCGCAATTCTGGAGACCACCCGCATCTCGCGGCATGGGTGGACCGCTGCGAAGGGCGACCAGCGGTGAAGCGCGCGCTCGACGTCCATGCGCAGATGAAATCGCGCCTGGCCGAGGCGTCGTCCGACGATCTCGACCGCATCTTCGGGCGTGGGCGCCATGCCTACCGACCATGAGGAGGACGCCATGAAGGGAAGGCTCGCGGGACGAATCATCCTGGTCACGGGTGCCGCCGGTGGCATCGGCCGCGCCACGGCGGAGCGGCTGGCGGCCGAGGGCGCCGTTCCGGTGCTCGCCGATCGCGACCGCGCCGGGCTGGAGACCGTGCGCGCCGCGCTCGGCGGCGATGTCGTGGCGCTCGACTACGACGCCGCCGACGCGGCCGCCTCGGCCTCCCTCGTCGACCGCACGCTCGCCGTCCATGGCCGGCTCGACGCGGCGTGCAACATCGCTGGCATCTACGCGCGTTCGCACTTCGCCGAGATGGCAATCGACGACTGGAACCGCGTGATTGCCGTCAACCTGACCAGCGTCTTCGCCATCTGCCGCCGCGCGATCGAGCCGCTGAAGGAAAGCCGCGGCTCGATCGTCAACACGTCCTCGATCGCCGCGCTCGACGGCCTGCCCTATGCGGCGGCCTACGCGGTGGCCAAGGCAGGCGTCATCGCGCTCACCCAGACAATCGCCGCCGAGTTCGCCGCCGCCGGCATCCGCGCCAACGCGATCTGCCCGGGCGGTGTGCGCACGCCGATGGGCGGGGCGGCGCCGCTGCCCGGCGCCGATCCGGAACTCGCCCTGCGCCGGTCGCGGCTGCCCGGCCTCGACGGCTTCGGCGATCCGGCCGACATCGCCGCGGCCTTTGCCTACCTCGTCTCCGACGACGCCCGCTACGTCTCGGGAAGCGTGCTCACCGTCGATGGCGCTCAGCGGCTGATGTGAGGCCGCCGTCGCTGCGGCCGACACGAGGCCACGGCCGCGGCGCTTGGCAAACGCGGCGGTTTGGGCTGAAACTCGCGCGATGGCCGATTTCGCCTCCTTCAACCCCATCGCCCGCCGCCGTCTCGTCGACCGGGTTCTTTCCCGGCGCGAGCCCGTCGTGCTGGTCGAGGCCGCGCCGGGCATGGGCAAGTCGCTGCTGCTGATGCAGATTGCCGAGCGGCTGGGCACCGCCGTTCATGCGCGCGAGACCGCCCCGGAGCCCGGTGACGGCGCCGCGCCGGTTTTGTGGGACATCCCGCCGGGCTCCGAGCCGGAGGCGCTGCCTGAGCCCTTCGTCGCCGGCGCCCGGCGCGTCGTCGTGGCGAAGCGGCCGCACACGCGCCTGCGCGGCCTGTCGCGCGCGGCGGCCTACGGCCACGCCTTTTCGCTCGATCCGGCCGAGCTGCTCTTCGACGGCGACGAGATCGCGGCCGCCTTCGGCTCCTCGGCGAAGTCGGTGATGGAGGCGAGCGGCGGCTGGCCGCTGCTCGTCGCCCGCTTCGCCGGCAGCTCGCCCGACGAAGGGGTGATGCGCCGCTTCCTCCAGGAAGAACTTCTCGAGCCATTGAACTCGGCCCAACTGGTAGACCTTCGCGCCCTCCTCGCCGGCTGCGCCATACGGGCCGACGGCGACGACCTCGTGCCGCTGGTGCGCCGGGACGGCGAAGGCAACATACATTTCGTCGCCGAATCGGTGCGTGCGCCGATCGCCGAGGCGGTGGAGCAACTGCTCGCCGACCGCACGGCGATCCCCGCCGAGGCGAAGGCGATTGCGGAAACGCACGCCGCCCGCGGAGAGATGACGGAGGCGATCGCCGCCTACCAGAACGCGGGCTTCCACGACCTCGCGCTGCGCACCTTCGCCGCCGCGCACGGGCGCTTCTTCATCTACCTCTACGGACCCGCCGCGCTGGACAGGGTACTTGCCGGCTTCCCGACCAGCTTCGCCATGCAGAGCGAGACCATCATCATGGGGCTGGCCGTCCAGTCGCTGAAGCGCGGCGACGTCTCGCTGGCGCGGCGGCTGCTCGCCGACCGCTTCGGCGACGCCGCCAACGATCCCGGCGAGGTGTTCTCGCCGAAGTCGGTGTTTTCGCGCGAGTTCCGCTCCTTCCGCCTGGTCATGCTGATCTACGAGGACGTGTTCTTCACCGACGAGTTGCTGCAGAACATCTTCGCGATGCTCGCCGAATACCCTGCTGACGCGCACTTCCTGCGCGGCTCGTTCTACAATTCGGTGCTCGAGTTCTATCTCAGGAGCCGGCGCTTCGCCGAGGCCGAGGATCTGGCGCAGCGCGCGCACTTCCACTACGAGCGCGCCGGGGCGCCGCTGCTGTCGTTCTACATCAGCCTCCACCAGGCGATCATGCGCATGATGATGGGCGACGCGCTCAGCGCCCGCGCCTATGCCGCCGACGCGAAGCGCTCGCTCGACAAGGTCGGCTTCGACAGCCCGAACGACAAGCGGCTGCTCGTGCTGCTCAACGCCTGCATCGATTACGAAGGCGGCAAGGCCGAACCGCTGGCCCGCTTCCTCAGCGTCGAGCTCGAGGGTTTCACGCACGGCGAGATCTGGCCGAGTCTGATCGAGTTCGCCCTGCTCTACGGCAGCCAGGCGCTGAGCGAGCATTTCTCGACGATCGCCGCGCTCGGTTTCCTCGAGCGTTGGCGCGTCTTCCAGATCCGCAACAGGCAGTTCCGCAACGCCATCGAACTGCGCGAGGCGGCGATCCTGCAGAACGCCAATCGCTGGCAGGAAGCGGCGGAAAAGCTCGCCACCATTCCTTCCGTCATCGGCAAGGCGTGGGTTCTCGGCGCCGGCGCCGAACTCGCCCGGCTGCACGAGCGCGACGACATCGCGCTGGCGCTCCTGTGGCTGCGCCATCACGTCAACGAGATGCCGACGCGTCCCGAACTCGCCGTGCAGCTCGGGGCGATGCGGCAGAACCTTCACCTGACCGAACGCCAGCGCATCGGCCTCGACATCTGGGCGGCCTACGTCGCCAAGCGCAACCGGGACCTCGGCAGCGCCCGGGCGATCCTGCAGAAGACCTTCGAGAGCGCGGCCCGGCTCGGCGCCATGGCGCCGCTCGCCGAGGAGCGCGACTTCCTCGGCGAACTGCTCGCCACCCAGCGCATCGCCGAGTTCCTCGATACGTCCGGGCCGTCCCGCCAGGTACTGCGCCGCCTGCGCGACGGGCTGGTATCGGTCGGCGCCCTGGGGCGCGCCGGCAACCTGTCGCGGCGTGAAACCAAGGTGCTGCTGATGGCCGCCGAGGGCGCGGCCAACAAGTTCATCGCCAACACGCTTGGCCTGAGCGAGGCGACGGTGAAGTTCCACCTCGGCAACGTCTACCGCAAGCTCGGCTGCAAGAGCCGCCGCGAGGCGATCGGTGCGGCGCGGGCGATGGGCCTGGTGACCTGACGGCCACAAATCCCGCACCTTCGACGGCGCCGGACGGCCCGGTTGCGATTGCGTCACTGGCCGGCACCTGCCCCTCGCGACACGAAACCTAGACCTTTTAGTCGAAAACCTAGACCAATGGGTTGTTGTGACTCCGGGTCACCACGCGTCATGCTGAACAAGGTTCGCGGTACGGGAACGCCGCCGGCCGACAGACAGAATCAACGAATTGGCCGGCCGCGATGCGGATGCCGGGCGGGGTTACTTTGCCCGACCCGGAGCGCGCCGCGCGAGGTTCAGAGCGAAGGGGAACGACATGAAACAGCACCGTTTTTGGGCTTCGACCGCAGTCGCGGCCCTGGCCCTGGCAGGATTGGGCGCGACGCCGGCATTGGCGGCAAACGTCGTGACGATGAACACCGTGCAGATCTTCGGCACGATCGACCCGGCCAAGATCTCCGACTACACCGACTACATGGCGGCCGTGAACCTCTACGACGGGCTCGTCACGGTCGACGGCAAGGGCAACCTCGTCCCCGAACTCGCCGAGAGCTGGACGGTTTCGGACGACGCCAGGGAGGTGGTGTTCAAGATTCGCGACGACGCCAGGTTCTCCGACGGCTCGCCGGTCGAGGCGAGCGACGTCGTCTACACCGTCGAGCGCCTGCTGCGCATCAACCAGGGTCCGGCCAACCTGTTCGCCGACGTGCTGGCGCCCGGCGCGGTGTCGGCCGTCGACGCCAAGACGGTCAAGTTCACCCTGTCCAAGACCTTCGCGCCGTTCCTGACGACGGTGCCGGCGATCATGATCCTCAACGAGGAGCTGGTGAAGGCCAACGAGGGATCGGACGACGGCCAGACCTGGCTTTCAACCAACGTCGCCGGCGCTGGCGCCTACGCGCTGAAGAGCTGGGACCGCGGCGCGCAGATGACCATCGTGCGCAATCCCGACTACTACAAGGGCTTCGGCGAAGGACCGATCGACGAGGTGCGGTGGATCATCACCAACGACGAATCAACCGTGCGTTCGCTTGCGGCTTCGGGCGAACTCACCATGACCAGCCAGTTCCAGTCGCCGGAGACCTACAAGGCGCTGGTCGACATGGGTCGCTTCAACCTTGTGAAGGAAGACACATCGACCGCCTTCTACCTGAAGCTCAACACCAAGGTGGCGCCGACCGACGACGTCCACATCCGCCGCGCCCTTGCGCTGGCCACCGACTACGCCACCATCCGCGAGGTGATCTTCCCCGGCGGCGTGCTGTCGACGCCGCTGCCGAAGGCCTTCGCCGACTTCCACGCCGACGACATTGCGGAACCGACCTTCGACCTGGAGGCGGCCAAGGCGGAGGTGGCGAAGTCGAAATATGCCGGCCAGGAGATTCCGATCACGCTGGGCTACGTCGCCGGCACCAAGTTCGAGGAGGAGATCAGCCTGCTGATGCAGTCCAATCTCGAACAGATCGGTTTCAAGGTGACCCAGCAGGCCGATCCGTGGAACCGCATCACCGAGATCGCGACCAAGGTCGAGTCAACGCCGGCCGCGAGCCAGATCTTCTTCGGCCCGACCTATCCGTCGCCGGACTCGATGTTCTTCACCCAGTACCATTCGAAGGCGGCCGGCACATGGGCGTCGATGGAGTGGGTGCAGGATCCGGAGGTCGATGCGATGATCGATGAAGCTCGCGGCACCGGTGACGTCGCCAAGCAGGCCGAAATCTACCGCAAGCTTCAGCACAAGCTGGTCGACATGCAGACGGACGTCTTCCTTCTGACGCAGACCGTTCAACACGCCATGGACAAGTGCCTGACCGGCTTCGCCGCGGTGCCGATGCAGTCTTTCGACTACGACTTCACCCGCTACAGCTGGACCTGCAAGTAGACGCTTCTCCCAAGCGCCGGCGCGGGGCAACGACCCGCGCCGGCGGCCGCGACGAACCCTGACGCCTCTGGCGGCGGCGCCGGCGCTCGCCCTATTCTCGCTTCCTGCAACCCTGCTGCCGGGACACGACGGTGGAATTCGCACTCTTCCTCATCAGGCGCGTGCTGTGGTCGCTGCTGGTCCTCGTCGGCCTGTCGGTGGTCATCTTCGTCATCGCTCGCGGCATGCCCGGCGACCCGGCCCGCATGGCGCTCGGCCCGCGCGCCAGCCAGGAACAGGTCGACGACCTGCGCGAGAAGCTCGGCCTCGACCGCCCGCTGATCGAGCAGTACGGACTCTACGTTTCCGGCCTCGCACGTGGCGACCTCGGCCAGTCGCTGCTCACCGAGCGGCCCGTCAACGACGACATCCGCAACACCTTCGCCGCAACCTTCGAGCTCGTACTCGTCACGATCACCTTCGCCTTCGTGCTCGGCGTGCCGCTCGGCGTCGCCGCGGCGCGATGGAAGGACAGGTGGCCCGACAATGTCGTCCGGCTGCTCGCCATCTTTTCTGCCGTCACGCCGAGCTTCTTCCTGGCGCTGCTCCTGCAGATCCTCGCCGGCTACGTACTACACGTCCTGCCCACCACCGGGCGACTGCCGCCCACCATGGTCTTCTCGCCCGACATGACCGGGCTCGTGCTCATCGACAGCCTGCTCCAGGGCCGTTTCGATGCCTTCGCCGAGGGGCTGCGCCATGTCCTGCTGCCGGCGACCGCGCTCGCCGCGGCGACGATGGGGCAGATCGCCCGCATCACGCGCGCCTCCATGATCGACGTCTCCAGCCAGGACTATATCGAGGCCTCGCGCGCCTTCGGCGTTCCGGAACCGGTGCGCGTGTTCAAGTACATGCTGCGGCCGAGCTTCGTGCCGCCACTCACCATCCTTGGCCTCGAATTCGCATCGCTGATCGGCAACGCTTTCGTCGTGGAGCTGGTCTTCTCCTGGCCGGGCATGGCCGCTTACGGCATCCGCACCATCCTGCAGAAGGACCTCAACGCGGTGATGGGCGTGGTCATGGTGTCCGGCGTCTTCTTCGTCATGGTCAACCTCGTCATCGACGTGCTCGTCGGCTTCGTCGACCCGCGCGTGCGCATCCGGGGGAGGCGCTGATGTCGGCCGAGACCGTCGCAGGCGTCCGCCGCCTCTCCAACGCCTACCAGAACTGGTACCGCTTCTCGCGCAATCCGACGGCGATGATCGGCCTGACGATCGTGGTCGTGTGCGTGCTCGCGGCGATCTTCGCGCCGCTGATCACGCCCTATCCGGAGCATGTCGGCGCGGTGGTGAACTTCCGCGCCCGCCACCTGCCGCCGTCGGCAGAATACTGGTTCGGCACCGACAATGTCGGGCGCGACATCTTCTCGCGCGTCGTCTTCGGCATGCGGGTGTCGCTTCTGCTCGCCGTCGTCGTGCTCGGCACGGCGATCCCGTTCGGCACGGTGCTCGGCCTGCTCGCCGGCTACTATGGCGGCTGGGTCGAGATCGTCATCATGCGCATCACCGACATCGCGCTCGCCATCCCGCCGCTGGTGATGGCGCTCGCAGTCGCCGCCGTGCTGTCGCCCGACCTGATCAACTCGATGATGGCGATCGCCGCGCTCTGGTGGACCTGGCACACGCGGCTGATCTACTCGATCACCCGGCAGATCCGGACGCAGGAATTCGTCGAGGCTGCCGAGACGCTCGGCGCCAGCAAGTTCCACATCCTGTTCCGCGAGATCCTGCCCAACTGCGTCTCGGCGCTGGCGGTGAAGACCTCGCTCGACTGCGGCTTCGTCATCCTGGTCGGCGCCTCGCTCTCCTTCCTCGGCCTCGGCATTCAGCCGCCGACGCCGGACCTCGGCACGATGGTCGCGTCCGGGGCTTCATTCCTGCCCGACTACTGGTGGGAATCGGTCCTTCCGGGCTGCGCCATCCTGTTTCTGGCGCTCGGCTTCAACCTGCTCGGCGACGGGCTGCGCGATCTCTTCGACGTGGAGGACGTGCGATGAGCGCCGCGCTGCTTTCGGTCCGCGACCTCTCGGTCGAGTTCACCACCTACGGGCAGAGCAACGCCGTGCTGCACGGCGTCTCGCTCGACATCCCGGCGCACAGCCAGGTGGCGCTGGTCGGCGAGAGCGGGTCGGGCAAGTCGGTGACCATGAAAGCGATCATGGGCCTGCTGCGCCAGCCGCCGGCGACGATCACCTCCGGCCGCATCTTCTACGACGGGAGGGACCTGCTCACCATGCCCCACCGCGAGCGGCTCGCATTGCGCGGCACGGCGATGTCGATGATCTTCCAGGACCCGATGAGTTCACTCAATCCGGTGTTCACCGTCGGCGATCAGATGGGCACCATCCTGAAATACGCCGACCGCCGGCTCGGCCGCGACCGCAGCCGCCGCGAGCGCATGGCCAGGGTCCACGAGGTGCTGGCGCAGGTGCGCATGCGCGAGCCCGAACGCGTCTCCGGCTCCTATCCGATCATGCTTTCGGGCGGCATGCGCCAGCGCGTGCTGATCGCCATGGCGCTGCTCAGCGAGCCGAAGCTGCTAATTGCCGACGAGCCGGGCACGGCGCTCGACGTGACGACCCAGGCGCAGATCCTCAGGCTGCTCAAGGACCTCGTCACCGAGCGCGGGCTGGCGCTGCTGATGATCACGCACAACCTCGGCGTCGTGCGCGAGACCTGCGGCTACGTCTACGTGATGAACAGGGGCAACATCGTCGAGCACGGCCCCACCGCCGGGCTGTTCGCCGATCCGCGCGAGGACTACACGCGTGCGCTCATCGCGGCCGTGCCGCGGCTCACCGGTGGCACGCACTTCGGCCAGCAGGAGGCGCGCCCATGACGCGGCCGATGCTGGAGATCGTCGAACTGTCGAAGAGCTTCCCGGTGCGCAACGCCTTCGGCCGCACGGTCGGCGAGGTCAAGGCCGTCGACCGCGTGTCGCTGAAGATCGAACGCGGTCGCGTCTACGGGCTGGCCGGCGAAAGCGGCTCGGGCAAGTCGACGATCGCGCGCATGATCATGGGCCTGACACCGCCGACCGCCGGCGACATCGTCATCGACGGCGAGAGCGTCGTCCGGAACGGCGGCGGCCGCGGTGCGAAGGCCCAGATGGTGTTCCAGAATCCGGGCTCCTCGCTGAACCCGCGGCGAACCGTCGGCCAGTCGCTCGCCGTCCCGCTTGCCGCACACGGACACCCGCGCCGCGACCGCCAGCGACGCATCGGCGAACTGCTGGAGATGGTGCAGCTTCCTGCCGACTTCGCCCAACGCTTCCCGCACGAACTGTCGGGCGGCCAGAAGCAGCGCGTCGCGATTGCCCGCGCACTCGCGGTGGCGCCGAAGCTATTGGTCCTCGACGAGCCGACCTCTGCCCTCGACGTGTCGGTGCAGGCTAAGGTGATCGATCTGCTCGTCGACCTCGGCCACCGGCTCGATCTCACCTTCCTGTTCATCTCCCACGACCTCAGCCTGATGCGCAACTTCGCCCAGGAGGTCGGCGTGCTCTATCGCGGCCGCATCGTCGAGGCCGGCGGGACGGCGGGCGTCTTCGAGAACCCGCAGCACGACTACACGCGCCTGCTGCTCGCTTCCGTCCCGGTCATCTCGGCCGAGGAGGAGGCGATGCGGCCGGTCATCCCGCTGATCGACGGCGAGATCCCGACGGCGGAGAAACTGCTCGCCCTGCGCCAGGGGGCGGCCGCAACGGAAACGACCACAGAGGTTCACGGATCATGATCAGAATCGGCATCGATGTCGGCGGCACCAACACGGACGCGGTCATCATGGACGGCCCGCGCGTCATCGCGGGCGTGAAATCGGCGACCACGGCGGACGTCATGTCCGGCGTCGTCAACGCGTTGAAGGCGGTGCTCGCCGAATCGGGCATGGCCGCGTCCGCGGTCGACGTGGTCATGGTCGGCACTACCCACTTCACCAACGCCGTCGTACAGCGCCGCGACCTCGCGCCGACGGCGGCCGTGCGCCTCGGCCTGCCGGCGACCGCCTCGCTCCCGCCGATGGTCGACTGGCCGGAAGATCTCAGGGCTTCGATCGGCAACCACGTCTATCTTGCCCATGGCGGCAACGAGTTCGACGGGCGCATCATCTCGCCGCTCGACGAGGCCGAGCTTCTCGGCATCGCCGACGACATCCGGCAGAAGGGCATCAACACCGTCGCCATCTCTTCGGTGTTCTCGCCGGTCTCCAACGAATGCGAGAAGAAGGCGGGCGAGATTTTCGCCAAGGCGCTGCCCGGCGCGCACATCACGCTGTCCTCCGAAATCGGCCGCATCGGCCTGCTCGAGCGCGAGAATGCGGCGATCATGAACGCCTGCCTGCGCGACCTCTCGACCCACGTCATCGAGGCGTTCCGCACGGCGATCGCCGAGGCAGGCGTGAAGGGGAGGTTCTTCCTGACGCAGAACGACGGTACGCTGATGGACGCCGCCTTCGCCGAGAAGTTCCCGGTGCTGACCTTCGCTTCGGGGCCGACCAACTCGATGCGCGGCGCCGCCTTCCTGTCGGGCGTCGCCGACGCCATCGTCGTCGACATCGGCGGCACCACCTCCGACGTGGGCTCGCTGCAGAAGGGCTTTCCGCGCCAGGCGACCGTCGCCGTCGAGGTGGGCGGCGTGCGCACGAATTTCCGCATGCCCGACGTCTTCTCGATCGGGCTCGGCGGCGGCTCTCACGTCGTCGAGACCGAAAAGGGCGTCAAGGTCGGTCCGACCTCGGTCGGCTACCGCATCGTCACCGAGGCGCTGGTGTTCGGCGGCCAGACGCTGACCACCACCGACGTCGCCGTGGCGGCGGGCCGGATCAAGCTCGGCGACGCGACCCGCGTCGCCCACCTGCCGGCCGACCTGGTGTCGCGCACCGAAACGCGCATCATGGAGATGCTCGAGGACTGCGTCGAGCGCTCGCGCCTGTCGCCCGAGCCCCTGCCGGTGATCGTGGTCGGCGGCGGCTCGATCCTGGTCAACGGGCCGATCGGCGGGCTGGAGGTAATCAAGCCGAACCACTTCGCCGTCGCCAACGCCGTCGGCGCGGCGATCGCCCAGGTCTCTGGCGAGGTCGACCGCGTCTATGCGCTCGCCGAGATGGGCCGCGACAAGGCGCTCGACGACGCCAAGCAGCGCGCGGTGGAGGCCGCGGTCGCCGCCGGCGCGCTGCGCGAGAGCGTCGAGATCGTCGACGTCGAGGACGTGCCGCTCGCCTACCTCCCCGGCAACGCCACGCGCGTGCGCATCAAGGCCGTGGGTGAACTTCATGTCGGATAAGGGCTACATCCTCAAGGAGGCCGACCTCCTGCCGCTGTCGATCGGCGCGGCGCTTCTCGGCACGGGCGGCGGCGGCAATCCCTATGTCGGCATGCTGCGCATGCGCGAGCTGGTCAGGAAAGGCGCGGAGGTTCGCGTCATCCCGGCCGAATCCTTGGCCGACGACGCCTGGGTCTGCGAGGTCGGCGGCATCGGCGCGCCGGTCGTCGGCATCGAGAAGATCGAGGAGGGCGGCGAGTGCTACCGCGCCATGCGTGCGGTCGAGGAGGCGGCCGGCGTGAAGGTCTCGGCGATGATCTCCGCCGAGATCGGCGGGTCGAACTCGCTGGAGCCGATCATCGCCGCCGCGCTCGCCGGCCTGCCGGTGGTCGACGGCGACGGCATGGGCCGCGCCTTCCCGGAAGTGCAGATGACCACCTTCTTCATCTACGGGGCGAAGGCGGCGCCGGCGGCGATCGCCGACGACAAGGGCAACGTCGTGGTCTTCAAGGAGGTCATCGACATGTTCTGGCTTGAGCGCTTCGCGCGCACGGTCTCCGTCGACATGGGCGCTGCGGCGGGACTGGCGATCGCGCCGATGCGTGCCGATTTCGTCCGCCGCACCGCGGTGCCGGGAACGGTCACGCAGGCGCTGAACATCGGACGCTCCGTGCTCGATGCCCGCACCAGGCGGCAAAACGTCGTGCAGCGCGTCGTCGCGGAGGCCGGCGGCAAGCTGTTCTTCACCGGCAAGATCACCGACGTCAGGCGCGAGCTGACCGGCGGCTTTGCCCGCGGCCACGCGATCCTGTCGGGCGTCGACGCCTGGGCAGGTTCAGAGGCGCGCATCGCCATCCAGAACGAGAACCTCGTGCTCTGGGTCGACGGCGTGCCGGCAATCATGGTCCCGGATTTGATCGTCAACCTCGAGCTCGACACGGGTGAGCCGATCACCACCGAGGTGCTGCGCTACGGCCAGCGGGTCGCCGTCATCGGGCTGCCCGCGCACGACCTCCTGAAGACGCCGGCGGCGCTCGAGATCGTCGGGCCGCGCGCCTTCGGCTATCCGGAACTGACCTTCGTGCCGCTCGACGGCCGACCGATCGCCGCGTGAAAGGAGCGACGACATGGACATCCTGCGCAACATCTACGCCGAAGACCTTGAGGACATCGCCATCGGCGGAGCCATCCTCGGCACCGGCGGCGGCGGCGACCCCTACATCGGCAAGCTGATGGCCCAGCAGGCGATCAGGAAGCACGGGCCGGTCAAGCTGATCGACGTCGACCAACTCGCCGACGACGCCCTCGTCGTGCCGGTGTGCATGATGGGCGCGCCGACGGTGATGACCGAGAAGCTGCCACAGGGCGACGAATTGATGAACGCCTTCCGCGCGCTGGAGAACTTCCTCGGCCGCAAGATCGACGCGGTGCTGTGCGGCGAGGCCGGCGGCGTCAACTCGACGACACCCTTCGTCGTTGCGGCCGCGTCGGGGATGCCGCTGGTCGACGGCGACGGCATGGGTCGCGCCTATCCCGAGCTGCAGATGGTCACCTTCACCATGCACGGCGTCTCGGCGACGCCGATGGTGCTGTGCGACGACAAGGGCAACTCGCTTGTGCTGGAGACCGTCTCCAACGCATGGACGGAGCGGCTGGCCCGCGCTGCGACGGTGGAGATGGGCGGCTCGGCGCTGCTCGCCTTCTATCCGATGAGCGGCGCGGTGGCGAAGAAGGCGGCCGTGCGCGGCACGCTGTCGCTGTGCGCCCGGCTCGGCCGGACCCTGCGCGAAACCCGCGCCGCCCATGGCGACCCGGTCCGCGCCGTGGCCGACATGCTCGACGCGCAGATCATCTTTCACGGCCGCGTCAAGGACATCGACCGGCGCACCGTCGGCGGCTTCGCCCGCGGCTCGGCGCGCTTCGACGGCGTCGACGAGTGGAAAGGCCATTCCTTCAAGCTCGACTTCCAGAACGAGTTCCTGATGGCCGAGCGCGACGGAAAGCTGATGGTGACGACGCCGGACCTGATCACGCTGCTGGAAGCCGAGAGCGGCAATCCGGTGACGGCGGACGCACTACGCTACGGGCTGAGGCTGGTCGCGCTCGCCTTCCCCAGCGACCCGCAATGGCTGACGCCGGCCGGCATCGAACTCGTCGGTCCGCGCTATTTCGGCTACGATGTGGAGTACGTGCCTTTCTCGATCGGCCGCAGCGGCGGCGAGGAGTTGGCGCAGCAGGGCGTCGTCTCATAGCCGATCGGCGGCGACCGTCGGCTCAAGTTCCGCGACAGAACATGCCGCCCGGCGAGGCCATGCGGCAGCTCCCGGCACCACCTTGGTGCTCTGGAGGCAAAGCGCTTGGCTCAGCCGAGGTTATCTGCCTCAACCTCGGATCCCCAGCCGCGTCATCTTCTCCCAGAGCGTCGAGCGACCGACGCCGAGAAGTTCGGCGGCCTTGATGACCTGGCCGCCGGTCTGTTCGAGGGCGCGTTCGATCTGCCTCCGTTCGGCCGCATCGCGCACGTCGGCGAGGGGGAGGAATCCCGTCGCGGCCTGCGTTCCGGGACGGTCTGGAAACAGATCGCCCGGCATGATCCATTCCGACGCCGTCAATGCTACGGCGCGGTCGATGCGGTTGCGCAGCTCGCGCACGTTGCCCGGCCAGGGGTGGGCGAGGGCTGCTTCCTCCGTCAAGGCGCTGAAGCCGCGAATGCGGACGTCCGAGCGCGCGACGGCGGTTTCCAGGAAGCGGTCGAGCAGCCAGACGATGTCCTCCGGCCGTTGCCTCAGCGGCGGTATCTCGACGGGTAGCACGGCGAGCCGGAAGTAGAGGTCCTCGCGGAAGCCCGATGCCTGCCCCGGCGCTAGGTTTCGGTGCGTTGCCGCAACGATCCGGGCACGAAAGGGCACGGCTGCCTCGCCGCCCAGGCGCGTCAGGGACGCGCTCTCGATCAGACGGAGCAGTTTTGCCTGCAACGCGGGAGGCATGTCGCCGATTTCGTCGAGGAAGAGCGTGCCGCCCCTGGCGCGTTCGGCGTAACCGAGGTGGCGCTGGTGCGCCCCGGTGAACGCTCCCTTCTCGTGGCCGAAGATTTCGCTCTCCAGGAGATCGGCCGGGATCGCCGCACAGTTGACTGCAACGAAGGGTTCTTCGGAGCGCGGCGAAACCTGGTGCAGGAGCCGCGCGGCGACCTCCTTGCCTGATCCGGTCTCCCCGGTAATGAGCACCGGGAGATCGTGCGACGCGTAACGGTGGATGAGATCCTCGGCATGCTGGATCGCAGGCGACCGCCCGAGCACGTAGTCCTTCAGCCGCATGCCGGAACGGGTGCTGCGCCGGCTGGCGGCGATCCGTTTCAGGAAATCGTCCATGGGGAAGGGCTTGGTCATGAAGTCGACCGCGCCGGAGCGCATGAGCCGGA
The DNA here is from genome assembly GCA_905339215.1 of Rhizobiaceae bacterium. Classification (GTDB taxonomy): domain Bacteria; phylum Pseudomonadota; class Alphaproteobacteria; order Rhizobiales; family Rhizobiaceae; genus DUSC01. The sequence goes on along the minus strand of CAJPFN010000123.1, from coordinate 15,424 downwards.
CGGCCTGGTCGATTTCGGCGAAGCCGGTGACGAACAGGAACGGCGGCGTGTTCGGCTGCCGTGCCATCTCTTCGAATACGGCCTCGCCGGACATGTCGGGCAGCCGTATGTCGCAGATCACGAGCTCGAACGCGCCGGCGATACCACTCAGGCCCGAGACTGCCGCCCGGCCGGTCTGCCACCAGGTCACGTCCCAGCCTTCCAGTTCCAGTCGCTGGACGATCGAGCCGCCCATGACCAGATCGTCCTCGACCACCGCGACGCGCGCGCGCTCAGGCGGCATGGCTGCGTTCATGCTGAGCTTCCTCTCGGATCGGCAATACCAAGGTGACGATTGACCCGACCGATGGGCCGGCCTCGACGGTTGCCTTTCCCCCGCAGGCATCGACCATGCGGCGGACCATCCACAGACCCAGCCCTCTCCCCGCACGGACGGCCGGGCCGGGATCGTCGTCGCAGAGCATGGCGATCGAATCCCTTGGCATGCCCGGACCTTCGTCGGTTACCGAGATCTTCAGCTGGTCCGGCGTTCGTTCGATCCCGAGACCGATCGCGCCTGCCTCCGGCGTGGCGGCGCTGGCGTTGAGTAGAAGGTTCAGGACCGCCTGCCGCACCGGGCCGCCGGGGATCGTTGCGACGAACCCGGCCGGCCAGTCAACCTGCCAATCCAGTCTCTGCCTGCGCCGGCGTAGTTCCGGTTTCATCAGGATCCTGACGTCCTCGAGGTCGTCGGCGCTGAGCGGCCGGCCCGATCGTTCGGGGCGATAGGTGGCAAGCGCTGCCTCGACCACTTCGCGGATGCCCTGCAGTCCGCGTTCGATCAGGCTGATGGAGGTATCGCGGACGCCCGGCGTCCGACCGTGCGTCTTCAGCGTGTCGATGGCATTGAACAGGCCGCCCAGAGGATTGTTGATCTCGTGGGCCATGCCGGAGGCCAGCCTTCCGAGGCTGGCGAGCTTCTCCTCCTCGGCAAGCTGCATGGCGAAGTTGGCGCGTTCCCGCTCGGCGTGGACGAGCGCGTTGTAGCCGCGAAACAGGCTCGCCACCTCTCCGCCGCGCGACGGAAAATCCCGGGAGGGGATGGGCTCGGCGATGCCGTTCGCGGCCGCCCGCATGTGATCCTCCAGAACCCGCATCGGTTCGATCATGCGGCGTACCAGGAGGAAGCCGCCGAGCGCGAAGATCGCCGCCAGAACACCGTTGGTGACGAGCAGCGTGACGAGGATCTCGCGGCGCTCGGCGAAGATGTGCGAGGCGTCGAAGGCGGCGTGGATCGCGCCGACCTTCTGGCCTTGATAGACGAGGTCGCGGTGGGCGAAGCCGGTATCCGAGTTGCGGTCGAGGGTCACCGCGCTGGCGTCGTAGCGGGACGCATAGGCGTCCGGCAGATCCGAGAAGGACGGGATGCGATTTGGGTCTGTCGCCGCCAGAACCCTTCCGTCCTCGCCGGTGACGACCGCCTCGATCGGCGAGAGGGCCTGATATGATTTCTGCGACCGGTCGAGTGCGTCGAACACCTCCCAGACGTCCCCGCGCAGGACGGCCGGCAGGACGGCAGCAGTCAATCCGTCCAGATAGCTGCCGGCCAGACCGTCGAGGAAAGATTCCTGCGTGCGGGAAAGGCGGTCGAGCACCCGCTCGGAGATCACGGCGCTGATCGCCACCATCAGCAGGGCCACCAGGATCGGCACCCGATAGGAGACGGGAATGGCGCGGCCGCGACGCAAGAACCTCATCCGAACCGCCTCACTACATCGACCTTGGCAGCGATGGTGTCGAAGAGAGCGGGTTCGGCTGCGACAAAGCCGTCGATACGGAGCAGCGCCAGCACCTTGCGGCCCTGGTCGTGACGGTCCATTCCGGTCAGCGCATCCTTGAGCCGCACGATGCGCGGATCCCCGGCAAGGGCCTTGGGCGATGCCACGGGCGGAAATCCGAGCCATTCGGAATGGCGAACGATGCGGGTCTGGCCGACGAGTTCAGGCTCCAGCTCACGCATCACTTCCCAGACGTAGCCGTCGACGCTACCGGATTGCGCGAGGCCCGACGCCACCGCGCGGATCACGTTGCGGTGGCCGTAGGTGTAGAAGGACCGCGCGAAGAAGCCCTCCGGCTTCAGGCCGTTTTCGGCCAGCAGCGCCCGCGTGACAAGGTAGCCGGAATTCGAATCCGGATCGGAAAAGGCGTGGATGTCGCCCCTGAGGTCTTCCCACCGTTCGGCGGGCCTGCCGGCGGCCGCGATCAGGTAGGACTGGTAGAGCGGCTTTCCGTGCCAGGACGGGGTTGCCACCAGATCGAGCTCGGCCTTGAACTGCACGAACGGGTAGCCGCAGATCCACGCCGCATGGAGCTGGCCTGCCACGAGCAGCGCCGTGATTTCCTGATAGGTCCGCCGGCTGACCAGTTCCACCGGTTCGCCGATCGCCTCGGTGAGATAGGTACGAAGGACCGCAAGCAGTTCGAGATCGCTCGACAGGAACACCGGCGTCAGGCCGAATTTGAACCCCTCCTGCGCTGGGGCCCGGCTCGGCGAAAGCGCCAGCGAAACGGCCGCGCCGCCGCACAGCGCAAGCGCCGATCGGCGCGTGAGCATCCGGCTCTTCGCTGGGCAGTGTTCGTTCACGTTTTCGATCCTCCCTGTCGCCAGAGTAACGTCGCGGACCGCTAAAATCGACCCGAATCCCGTATTTTCGGCGCTGTCCGGTTTTTCGGACCTTCGGCGATGCAGCATGTCCGGATTTCCGGACGCGGCCCCCGGCGGCTATCCGGCAAGTGGCTGTATTTCCTGCCTCTCCGACATGGCGCGACGATTGGCACCGTCTTTGCAAAACCTTCTCCCGTATCCAGTCGCGAACCAGGGAGGATGAAAATGGATCGTTGCGACAGGCTGGTCGACGTCGGCCGCCGACAGTTTCTAAGGGGCGGTGCGCTCGCAGCCGCTGCTACCGCTACCGCAGTTGCGCTTCCCGCCACGCCTGTAAAAGCTGCGGCGCTCGCCCGGGTCGACTATCCCTCCAACCGGCTCGCCAACGTGGCCGACCTCAAGTCGAACGAACCCCTGGACGTCGCCTACCCGGACGAAAACGCACCCGGCGTGCTCATCAAGCTCGGCACCCGCGTCGAGGGCGGCGCCGGACCTGATGGCGACATCGTCGGCTTCTCGACCATCTGCCCGCACAAGGGATTCCCGCTCAACTACGTCGCCGCCGACCGGACGATGAACTGCCCCGGCCACTATTCCCGCTTCGACTGCGAGGCCGGCGGCCAGCAGATCTGGGGCCAGGCCACGCAGAACCTGCCGCAATATGCGCTGAGGGTGGACGAGAAGGGCGACATCTACGCCGAGGGCGTGGACGAGCTTCTCTACGGCCGCCTGTCGAACGTGCTCTGAGGGAGGGAACCATGGCCTACAAGCGACAGATCGACCGCCTGCCGATCATCCCGGCGGACGCCAAGAAGCACAACGTCACCTGCCACTACTGCATCGTCGGCTGCGGCTACCATGCCTACACCTGGCCGGTGAACAAGCAGGGCGGCACCGAAGCCGCCGCCAACGCCTTCGGCGTCAATCTCGCCGAGCAGCAGCCGGCCGAGACGGACGCCTGGTATTCGCCGTCGATGTACAACATCGTCCGGCAGGACGGGAAGGACGTCCACCTCGTCATCAAGCCCGACCACGGCTGTGTGGTGAATTCGGGCCTCGGCTCGGTGCGCGGCGCGCGGATGGCGGAGAACCGCCGCTCCGACAAGACCGGCACGCAGCAGCAGCGCCTGACCGAGCCGATGGTCTGGCGCTACGGCACTTGGCAGCCGACGAGCTGGGCCGACGCGCTCGACCTCGTCGCCCGCGTCACCGCCCGCGTCATCGACAAGGGCGACGAAGACGACCTGTTCGTCTCGATGTTCGACCATGGCGGCTCGGCGGGCGGCTACGAGAACACCTGGGGCACGGGCAAGCTCTATTTCGGCTCGATGAAGGTGAAGAACTGCCGTATCCACAACAGGCCGGCTTACAATTCCGAGGTCCACTCGACCCGCGACATGGGCATCGACGAGCTGAACTACGCCTATGAGGACTATACGCTGACCGACACGATCATGCTGGTCGGCACCAATCCGCTGGAATGCCAGACCAATCTGTTCCTGAACCACATGGTTCCGGGCATGCGGAACGGCGCGAAGGTGATCATCGTCGACCCGCGGCGCACGGTGACCGCCAACGCCTGCGAGGTCGAGGCCGGCAGAGACAACGTCCTGCACCTGGCGATCAAGACCGGTACGGACCTCGCGCTGTTCAACACGCTGTTCACCTACATCGCCGACCAGGGCTGGGTGGACAAGGACTTCATCGCCGCGTCCACCTTCCAGGGCGACGTGGCGGTCGCGCTGGACGAAGCGCATCCCGCGGCGCTCGGCTCGTTCGAGATGGCTCGACAGAAGTGCAAGACGTCGCTCGCCGAGGGTGCGTCGATCACGGGCCTGTCGGAAACCGACATCGTCAAGGCGGCCGAGTGGATCGCCAAGCCCAAGGACGACGGGTCGCGGCGCAAGTGCGCCACGGGCTACGAGAAGGGCATCATCTGGGGCAATGACAACTACCGCGTCATCGGCGCGCTGGTGAACATCGGCCTGGCAACCGGCAACATCGGCCGCGAGGGCGGCGGGGTTTGTCGTCTCGGCGGCCACCAGGAAGGCTATTTCCGACCCTCCGACGCACATGTCGGCCGGCCGGCGCCCTACCTCGACCAGCTGATCATCGCGGGCCGGGGCAAGGTGCATCACGTCTGGGCGAACGACCACTACAAGACGACGCTCAACGCGACCGAGTTCAAGCGCGAGTACAACCGCCGGACCAATATGGTGAAGGACGCCATGGACGCCCATGCGGGATCGAGCCGCGAGGAACTGGTGGATGCCATCGCCGCCGCAGTCAACGCCGGCGGATTGTTCTCGGTCAACGTCGACATCATCCACAGCCAGATCGGCCAGGCGGCGCACGTCATCCTGCCGGCGGTCGAGTCCGGCGAGATGAACCTGACCTCCATGAACGGCGAGCGCCGCCTGCGCCTCGTCGAGAAGTACATGGACGGTCCGGGCAATGCCAGGCCGGACTGCCTGATTGCGGCCGGTATCGCGCAGAACCTGGAGCGGGTCCTGCGCGAGGAAGGCCGCGACGCCTATGCCGACCAGTTCAAGGGCTATGACTGGAAGACCGAGGAGGACGCCTTCATGGACGGCTACCACTCCGGCAACCCGGAAGTGACCTACGAACGCCTTCGCGCCATGGGTAACAATGGCGTACAGGAACCCGTGGTCGGCTTCGACAACGGCCAGCTGATCGGCACCAAGCGCCTCTACACCGACGGCAAGTTCACCCGCCACGGTCGCGAGGATGGCAAGGCGCTGTTCTGCGGCGGCGAGTGGCGCGGGCTTCAGGCGCCGGGCAAGGCCTACCAGAGGGACAATTATGCGTTCCTCATCAACAATGGCCGCGCCAACATCATCTGGCAGAACTGGTTCCTCGACAAGGCCAACGACTTCGTCTCCGACCGCTTCCCGATCCCGTTCATCGAGATCAATCCGGAGGACATGGCGGAGCTGGGCGTCAATGCGGGCGATCTGGTCGAAGTGTTCAACGACGTCGGCGCGACGCAGGCGCTGGTCTATCCGACACCGACCGCGCGGCGGAAGGAGACCTTCATGGTGTTCGGCGCCCCCAACGGCGCGCAGGGCAACATCGTCAACGCCGGGACAAACGAGCTGATCCTGCCGAACTACAAGCACACCTGGGCCAACATCCGGAAGATCTCGGATGCTCCGGCCTCGGCGGCGGATCTCTCCTACAAGTCGATGGAGTATGTCGCGGGCTGACCGTCTCGCAATACGCCGCCGGGCCGTAAGGCTCGGCGGCGGTTCCCTGCGAAACCCGGAATGCATTGTCGGATCACTATCGTGAAAGCCGCGGACGCGGCTGCAGCCGCATTCTTTGCCCCGGCGATCCAGGCACGGGCTTCCGGTCCAGAGCATCACGGAAAGCCACGGGGCCTCCTCACGCGGGAAGGCAGCAAGCGGGATTGAGAGAGACGACGTCGGCCGCCTTCAATACGTTTGATTATCAACAATTTGTCACTGAACGGCCCGACACATAGGTGACGTTTCGTACCGGATCTTGGTAACACTTTTGGTTTTTTCCCGGGAGGCGTCGATTCCGCGGAGAGCGGGTTCGGTGATGAAGGAACGACTTCGTTTCGTGACCCGCCTCGCCAGAAGCCATACCAGACCGGGCTTCACCGACCGATGAAAGTCGCACCGAAATGCGGCATCGCGACGCGATCCGCCGGGGAGGCAAAGAGGGAACACTCGGGTTTGCGGCGTGGTAAGCGCCACAGCGGACTTCGAGTGACGCCAGTGCCAAGCCCGCACGTCAGTCCAGGAACCGGTAGCCCACTCCCGGTTCGTTGAGGATGAAGCGCGGCGCGGCGGGGTCGTCGCCGAGCTTGGCGCGCAGACGCCCGATAAAGACGCGCAGATACTGCAAATCATGCTCGTGTGCCGGCCCCCATATGTCGTTCAGGAGCTGGCGGTGGGTGACAATGCGGCCGGCATTGCGCGCCAACAGGGCTAGAAGGTCGAACTCCTTGCGCGTCAGCTTCACCGGCTCGCCAGCGAGTGTGACTTCGTGGCGGGCGAGGTCGATGCGCAGGTCGTCGTGCACGATCTCCGGTACCGCGGCCATCGCGCTCCGGCTCAAGCGCAGCAGCGCGCGCACGCGCGCCAACAGTTCGGCGATGCCGAACGGTTTGACGACGTAATCGTTGGCGCCGGCGTCCAGCGCGGCGACTTTTTCTGCTTCGGCCTGGCGCACCGAGAGAATCAGGATCGGCACCTCCGACCACTCGCGAATGCGGGCGATAACCTCTTTGCCGTCCATGTCCGGAAGGCCGAGGTCGAGGATCACGAGGTCCGGCGTCGCCACGGCGGCCTTGCCGGCGCCGTCCTTGCCGGACGCCGCCTCGCCGATCTCGAAGCCCTGTGCCTCGAGCGCGACGCGCAGGAACTTGCGGATCCCGGGATCGTCCTCGACGACGAGGATACGGCCGCTGGTCATGTAGGCCCCGGCGCCTGGTTCGTCGGCAGAGCGATCACGATGCGCGCACCGCCGCCGTCCGGTCGCGCCGCCTCAACGCGGATTGCGCCACCGTGGGCGTCGACGATGCCCTTGGCGATGGCTAGGCCGAGGCCGGTCCCGCCGGGTCGCCCGTCGCCCGCGCGCACGCGGTAGAACATGTCGAAGATCCGCGCCCGGTCTTCTTCGGGGATGCCTGGCCCGTCATCGGCCACCGACAGCACGACGCGGTCGTCCTCCTCCCGCGCGGTAATTCGCACTTCCGATCCGGGCGGCGCATATTTCGCGGCATTGTCGAGGATGTTCGTCACCACCTGCTCCAGGAGAACCGCGTCGCCGCGAACCTCTGGCAACAAGGGGGGAAGATCGCGGATTACCCGATGGCCGGCGAGGTCGCGCCCGAGCCGGCGCAGTGACCGGCCGACAACCTCGCGCAGGTCGACCGGCTCGCGGGCGACCTGCAATCCGCCATAGCCCAGCCTGGTCATGTCGAGCAGGTTCTGTACGTAGCGGTTGAGGCGCTCGCCTTCGTCGCGGATCGTCTCCGCCATGGCCTTGCGCCCCGCCGCGCCCAGCGAGCCGTCGGCCTCGACAAGGGTCGTGGCGGCACCGATGATGGAGACGAGCGGCGTCCTCAGGTCGTGGCTGACCGAGGAGAGAAGCGCGGCGCGCAGGCTCTCGGTCTCGGCAAGCAGGCGCGTCTGCTCCATGTCCGACGCCAGCTTAGTACGCTCGACGGCGAGGGCGACCTGGTCGACGAGCGAATCAAGCAGCCGGCGCTCGTCCGTGGTGATGTACTGGCGCTCGCCGAAGCGCACGCCGAGAACGCCGTGCCGCCGGTCGGCACTCTTCATCGGCAGGAACAGCCAGCTCGCCGAGGGCAGCGTCGCGGACGACCATCCCGCCGGCTCGCCTTTCTCCCAAGTCCATTCGGCGGCCCCCTGGTCGCGCGGCTCCAACTGGTCCTCGGGCGGGTAGCCGCCGACGATTTCGAGGCGTCCGCTGGCGTCGGGCATGAGGATCAACGACGCGCAGCGCATTGTCGAGGCAACGTGGTGGACCGCTGCCCAGACCACGTCGTCGAGGGAGGCGACGCTCGCCACCCGGCGGGCGAAATCGAAGAGGTTCGACGTCCGCCGGGCGATGGCGCGCTGCGCCCTTGCCTGGTCGCGCAACCGCGCCGCGAGGTTCCCTGTGACGATTGCGACGAGCAGGAACAGGAATAGCGTCATGAGGACGTTCTGGTGCGCGACCTCGAACGTATAGTAGGGCTCGGTGAGGAAAAAGTTGTACGCGAGGAAGGCGAGCACCGAGGCGTATACCGACGGCCACAGACCGAAGCGGCTCGCGACGGCGAGGACGCTGACCAGGAAGAACAGCGACAGGCTCTCGACCGGGAAAAGGCGATTGACCAGCATCGCGACGGCGCCGGAGGCGGCAACGGCGCCGGTAGCCCAGAGATAGGCAATCGGATCCCGTTCCGGTTCTGGCAGCGGACCCTTTATGATCGACTTACGCGCTTCGACGGGATCGGCGGAGATGATCGTCACCTCGAAGTCCACGGCCTTGCGAACTATTTCTTCGCCCACCGTCTCGCGGGAGAGCCAGGCGGTGAAGTAGCGCCGCCGCGGCCGGCCGATCAGAATGCGCGAGACGTTGCGGCCCCGGGCGAAGGCGAGGATTTCGTCGGCGACGTGGCTTTCCGCGTTGATCGTGGCGATCTCTGCGCCGAGCGACTCCGCGAGCCGTAGCGTCTCGGCGATCGCGTCCTTGGCGGAGTCCGAAAGATGCTCGGACTGCGGCGTAATCACGCTCGCCGTGATCCATTCCGTGCGCGAGCGCTCCGCCATGCGCTTGGCGGCTCTGACCAGCGCCTTGGACACCGGCGCCTCGTTGACGCAGACCAGCACGCGGTCTTGCGTCGGCCATGGGCCGGGGATCGCGTGGCTCTTCATGTGCGCGGTCATCTGCGCGTCGACGCGGTCGGCGGCGACGCGCATGGCGAGCTCGCGCAGCGCGGTAAGGTTGCCTTTGGCGAAGAAGTTCTGGATGGCGCGCGCGATTTGATCGTGGATGTAGACCTTGCCTTGGCGCAGCCGCTCGATCAGTTCCTCCGGTGGCAGGTCGATGAGCTCGATCTCGTCGGCAATCTCGAGTATCTTGTCCGGAACCGTCTCGCGCACCTTGACCCGAACAATGCGCGCGACGAGGTCGTTGAGGCTCTCGAGGTGCTGGATGTTCAGCGTCGAGTAGACGTCGATGCCGGCCGCAAGCAGCTCCTCGACGTCCTGCCAGCGCTTGGCGTGGCGACTGCCGGGTACGTTGGTGTGGGCGAGTTCGTCGACGATCGCCAGCCGCGGCTTGCGCGCCAGCAGCCCGTCGAGGTCCATTTCGGCGAGAACTCGGCCACCATAGGATATTTCGCCGCGCGGCTGCGTTTCGAGGCCCACAACGAGCCGCTCTGTCTCGGCGCGCCCGTGCGTCTCGACGATGCCTACGACAACATCGACGCCGTCGGCCCGCCGACGCTGGGCAGCCTCGAGCATGGCGTAGGTCTTGCCGACCCCGGGTGCTGCGCCGAGGAAGATCTTCAGCCGCCCACGGCCCTCCTTCTCGGCTTCTGCCAGCAGGGCCTCCGGCTCGGGGCGGCTCTCCTTCTCCACGGTCAGTCGCCGGTGCGCGCGGGCGCGATCCGCTCGTCGAGAGCGAGGTTGAGGAGCAGCACGTTGACGCGCGGCTCGCCGAGCAGCCCGAACGCGCGGCCCTCGGTGAACTCGTCGACGAGGGCGCGCAGCGTGTCGACGTCCGTGCCGCGCGCCGCGGCGACCCGCGCCACCTGGAAGTCGGCCGCCTCCGGCGAGATGTGCGGGTCGAGGCCTGAGCCGGACGCGGTGACGAGATCGACGGGGACGCGCGCGCCGCCATTGCTGGCGCTGAGCCGCTGCGCGTCGGCCGTCACGCGCTCGACCAGCGCCTTCGAGGTCGGCCCGAGATTGCTGCCGCTCGTCGCGGCAGCGTCGTAGCCGGCGCTGCCGGCAGCCGAGGGACGGCCGTGGAAGTAACCTTCGCCGGAGAAAGCCTGTCCGACCAGCGAGGAGCCGACGACCTGGCCGTCGCGCTCGATGAGGCTGCCGTTCGCCTGGTCGGGGAACAGCGCCTGGGACGCCGCGGTCATCGCCAGGGGATAGGCGATGCCGGTGAGTGCGGTGAACAGCGCCAGCATGACGAGCGCGGGTCTCAGTTCGGAAATCATGGCTTACCTCATACGATGCCGGCGGCGTTGACAATCATGTCGATCGCCTTGATGCCGATGAAGGGGACGATCAGGCCGCCGAGCCCGTAGACGAGCAGGTTGCGGCGCAGCAGGCTGGCCGCGGTGGCGGGCTGGTATCTCACGCCGCGAAGCGCCAGCGGGATCAGCGCGATGATGATCAGCGCGTTGAAGATGACCGCGGAGAGAATGGCGCTGCCGGGGCTGCCGAGGCGCATGACGTTGAGCGCGTCGAGCGCCGGATAGGCGGTGACGAACAGCGCCGGCAGGATGGCGAAATACTTGGCCACGTCGTTGGCGACGGAAAACGTGGTCAGAGAGCCCCGCGAGATCAGCAGCTGCTTGCCGACCAGAACGATCTCGATGAGCTTGGTCGGATCGCTGTCGAGGTCGATCAGGTTGCCCGCCTCCTTGGCGGCCGGCGTGCCGGTGTTCATGGCGACGCCGACGTCGGCCTGCGCGAGCGCCGGCGCGTCGTTCGAGCCGTCGCCGCACATGGCGACCAGCTTGCCCAGCGCCTGCTCCTTGCGGATCAGTTCCAGCTTCTTCTCGGGTGTCGCTTCGGCGAGGAAATCGTCGACGCCGGCTTCGGCGGCGATCGCAGCCGCCGTCAGCGGGTTGTCGCCGGTGATCATGACGGTGCGCACGCCCATCCGGCGCAGTTCGGCAAAGCGATCGCGGATGCCGGGCTTGACGATGTCCTTCAAGTGGATGACGCCGAGCACGCGCCTGTCGCGGGCGACCAGCAGTGGCGTACCGCCCGACTTGGCGATTCCCTCGACGATGGCGCGCAGCTCCGGCGTGGCAATCAGTCCGCACCAGGCGAGGATCGCATCTGCCGCACCCTTGCGCAGGCTGGTGCCGTCCGTCAGGTCGGCGCCGGAGACACGGGTGTTGGCGGAGAACGGGATCGATCCCGCGACGAGGTCGGTGCCGTCCAGTGTCCGGCCGATGTGCTTGCGCGCGAAGTCGACGATCGAGCGGCCTTCCGGCGTCTCGTCCGCGAGCGAGGCCAGCAGCGCGGCTTCCGCCATCTCCTTCGCCGATACGCCGGGCAGCGTCTCGAAGGCGTCCGCCATGCGCGCCCCGAAGGTGATCGTGCCCGTCTTGTCGAGGAGCAGCACGTCGACGTCGCCGGCGGCCTCGACGGCGCGGCCCGACTTGGCGATGACGTTCGACTTCACCAGCCGGTCCATGCCGGCGATGCCGATCGCCGAGAGCAGGCCTCCGATGGTCGTCGGGATCAGCGTGACCAGCAGCGCGACGAGGAAGACGACCGAGACGACCGCGCCGGAATACATGACGAACGGCTCCAGCGTGACGACGACGATCAGGAAGATGATGGTCATGCCGGCGAGCAGGATGTTCAGCGCGATCTCGTTCGGCGTCTTCTGCCGCTCGGCGCCCTCGACCATGGCGATCATGCGGTCGAGGAAGCTCTCGCCCGGCTTCGAGGTGACCTTCACCTTGATCCAGTCGGAGACGACGCGCGTGCCGCCCGTCACCGCCGAGCGGTCGCCGCCGGCCTCGCGGATGACCGGCGCCGATTCGCCGGTGATGGCGCTCTCGTCGACCGAGGCGATGCCTTCGAGGATCTCGCCGTCGGCGGGCACGATGTCGCCGACCCTGACCAGCACGAGGTCGCCGGGTTTCAGCGCGCGGCTGGAGACGACCTCGTGGGTCTCGGCGCCGAGCGAGGCGAGCTTCTTCGCCGGCGTCTCCGACTGGGTGGCGCGCAGCGTGTCGGCGCGGGCCTTGCCGCGGCCTTCCGCCATCGCCTCAGCGAAGTTGGCGAAGTAGACGGTGAACCACAGCCACGCCGCGATCTGGCCGGTCACGGCGACGGTCTCGCCGCCGATGACGAGGTCGCGGAGGAAGAGCAGCGTCGACAGCGCCGCGACCACCTCGGTGACGAACATGACGGGGTTCTTCGCCATGACGCGCGGATCGAGCTTGGCGAGCGCGGCCTTCAGCGCCGGACCGGTGACGCGCCAGTCGAAGAGGGAGATGTCTGGTTTCTTGCGCATGATAATGCCTCGTGAAGGCTTGTTCAGAAGGTCTTGCCGGCGAGCATGGAGACGTGCTCGGCGATCGGCCCGAGCGCCAGCGCCGGGAAGAAGGTCAGTCCGCCGAGGATCAGGATGACGGCAACGAGCAGCGTGACGAAGAGCGGCCCGTGGGTCGGGAAGGTTCCGCTCGACGGCGGCGCCGACTTTTTCGCCGCCAGCGAGCCGGCGACGGCGAGCATCGGCACGATGTAGACGAAGCGGCCGAGCAGCATGGCGATGCCCTGCATGGTGTTGTGATAGGGCACGTTGGCGCCGAAGCCGGCGAAGGCGGAGCCGTTGTTCCCGGTCGCCGAGGAGTAGGCGTAGAGGATTTCCGACAGGCCGTGCGGGCCGGCGTCCTGCAGCGACGACAGCGACATCGGCAGCACCGCGGCGAGCGCGCCGAAGCCGAGCACGCCGACCGGCATGACCAGGAAGGCGACGACGGCGAGCTTCACCTCGCGCGCCTCGATCTTCTTGCCGAGATATTCCGGCGTGCGCCCGACCATCAGCCCAGCGAGGAAGACGGTGAGCACGACGAAGGAGAGCATGCCGTAGAAGCCGGAGCCGACGCCGCCGAACACGACTTCGCCGACCTGCATTAGAAGCATCGGGGCGAGCGCACCGAGCGGCATGAACGAGTCGTGCATCGAATTGACCGAGCCGTTGGACGCTGCCGTTGTTGCGGTCGCCCACAGTGCGGAGTTGCCGACGCCGAAACGGACCTCCTTGCCTTCCATGTTGCCCGCCGACTGGTCGACCGGAAGCGAGGCGAAGGCCGGGTTGCCCGGCACCTCGGAAACGTAGGTGAGCGCGAAGGCGCCGAGGAACAGGATCCCCATGGCGGCGAAGATCGCCACGCCCTGGCGCATGTCCTTCACCATCCTGCCGAACATGAAGCAGAAGGCGGCGGGCACGAGCAGGATCGACACCATCTCGGCGAGATTGGATAGCGGCGTCGGGTTCTCGTAGGGAACGGCCGAGTTGGCGTTCCAGAAACCGCCACCATTGGTGCCGAGTTGCTTGACGGCGATCTGCGAGGCGGCCGGGCCCTGGCTGATCGACTGCTGCGCGCCTTCGACCGTAGTCGCCGACACATAGGCCATCAGGTTCTGCGGCACGCCCTGCCAGACGAGGAAGAGCGTCAGCACGATCGACAGCGGCAGCAGCACGTAGAGCACCGAGCGCGTGAGGTCGACCCAGAAATTGCCGAGCGCCTTCTGCTCGCGGGCAAAGAAGCCGCGGATGATCGCAGCGCAGACCGCCATGCCGACCCCGGCCGAGACGAAGTTCTGCACCGTCAGGCCGGCCATCTGGCTGAAATACGACATGGTCGTCTCGCCGCCATAGGCCTGCCAGTTGGTGTTGGTCGTGAAGGATACGGCCGTGTTGAAGGAAAGATCGGGCGACAGCGGCCCGAACCCCTGCGGGTTGAACGGCAGCAGGTGCTGCAGCCTGAGGATCGCGTAGAGCACGGCCCACGAGCCAAGGCTGAAGGCGAGCACGGAAAGGGCGTAGCGGGTCCAGTGCTGGGTCTGGTCGGGCCTGATGCCGGCCAGCGCGTAGAACCCGCGCTCGACCGGCGCGAGCACTGGCGTCAGCCAGTTGCGGCCGCCCTCGTAGACCCGGGCGAGGTAGAGGCCGAGCGGCCAGGCGAGCGCCGTGAGGACAGCGGCGTAGAGGATGAACTGGAGGATGTCGGGTGCCATGGGAAAAGTTCCTTGCGCGCTCAGAACCGCTCGGGCCGGGCCAGCGCGTAGGCGAGATAGACGAGGAGGAGTGCGGCGACGGCGCCGCCGAGGAGAAGGTCGAGCGTCATGGCCAGCCTCACAGCCGTTCGAGAAGCCGCACGGACGCCGCTGCGGCGATGAAGAAGCCGGCAGCCAGTGCGATGTAGAGGATGTCAAGCATGGGAGGCTCCGTCGTTTCTTGAGTATCCTGTCTATCGCGGGGCGGCATCAACGCGCGATATCCGATCCACCCGGGAGGCATAAACGGCGCGTAAACGTACCGGGAAATCATGCCGCGACGGCGAAGGGCTACTTCCCACGCCTTCCGCGTTCCGCTGGGAGATCTGCCGCCGTCGGCAGCGGCGGGCTTGTACGCAGCCTGTGGCCGCCGTAGATCTCGATCTCGGGTCTCTCCGCCAGTTCGAGCGCGACCTCGATATCGACATCCGGATACCGAACCGCATCTTTCGATTTTGGTATGGCCCAGCATGTCTGGACGGCACGCCGATCCCAGTTCCTGCGTCGCCCTATCGGTCGAAGATGTCGCGGATGGCGCGTTGGGACTTGGTGGTGAGGTTGGGGGTCGGTATGCCCCGATACTTCCCTGATCGCCTGTAGAAGCGTCCGACCGGGAAAGAGCGGGCCTTCGAGGAGTTCGGTCGCCTGCCGGCGGCGATCAGGACCGACAACGGCGTACCCCTCGCTTCGCCCAACGCCTTGTTCAACCTGTCGAAGCTCTCGGTCCGGTGGCTCAGGCTCGGCATCGAGATCGAGCGGATCAAGTCCGGCAACCCGCAGCAGAACGGCCGCCATGAGCGCATGCATCTGACCCTCAAGCTGGAAGCAGCCAGGCCGGCGGCCGCCAACTTCCTCGAGCAGCAGGGCAAGTTCGACGACTTCATCGAGGTCTGAAACACTGAAAGACCCCATCAGGCCCTCGACATGGCCTGCCCGGCCGAGCACTACACCCCATCCGCAAGAGCCTATAAGGGCCTCCAGGACCTCGAGTACCCCTTCCATGACAAGGCCGTCACCGTGACCACCTGCGGCCGCATCTGCTACAATCGCAAGAAGATCACCCTCAGCCAGGTCTTCGCCGGACAGACCGTCGGCATCAAGCAGACCGACGACCACATATGGCTCGTCAGCTTCATGGACTACGATCTGGGATATTTCGACGATGAGACGTGCCGACTCGAACCCCTTCAAAACCCATTCGGGTCAAAGGTGTTACCCATGTCGTCGGAAT
>CAJPFN010000122.1 GCA_905339215.1 Rhizobiaceae bacterium | reverse complement strand
GTAACTACCAACCCCCTCCAAAGTTCGCTATTCTGCGCCCATGCCCGAACTGAAGCGCCCGACACAAACTGACCTTGACCGAATGAGCCATGCCGAGAAGGATGCGCTGATCCTGTCGCTGTTTGACGTGCTGGAGGAGTTCGGGCGGCGGTTGAAGGAGTTGGAAGGCAAGGTCGAGAAGACCAGCCGGAATTCGGACAAGCCGCCGTCCTCGGACGGCTTGAAAAAGGAAGCGGCGAAGCCGCGCAAAAATGGGGAAAGGCCGGTGGGCGGCGTCCCCGGACACAAGGGATCGACGCGGGAGATGGTTGCCGATCCCGACCGGATCGAAGAACTGCGCCCGCAAGGGTTCTGCCAATGCGGCACCTGCCTGGAAGGGCTGGGGGCGGTGGCGGGTGAGCGGCGGCAGCAGATCGAGATGCCCGAGCCGAAGGCGACGGTCACGGAGTACCGGCAGATGCGGGTCGACTGCCCGGGTTGCGGACGTGTCCACGCGGGCGAGTTCCCGCCTTCGGTCACGCCCCACGTGAGCTACGGCCCGCGCCTGAAGGCCTACGCGGTGGGCCTGGCGCAGGGGCACTTCGCGGGGTTGGCGAGGGTCTGCGAGATCGTCGCGGACCAGTGCGGCGTGCAACCCTCCGACTGGTCGGTGCAGCGATGGATCGTCAAGGCAGGACAGTTGCTGGCCCCCCGGTATGAGGCCGGACGGCAGTCGGTCGCCGGTGCGGAGGTGGCCCATTTCGACGAGAGCGGGATGCGCATCGACGGCGCGTTGAACTGGCTTCATGTCGCGGCGACCGGGACGGCGGTGCATTACACCTGGCATCCGAGGCGCGGGAGCGAGGCGATGGACGCCGCGGGCATCCTGCCGGGGTTCCAAGGCGTCGCCGTCCATGACCACTGGAAGCCCTGCCGGGTTTACACGCACTGCTCGCATGCGCTGTGCAACGCCCACCACCTGCGGGAGCTGGCCTATTGCGAGGAGTTGACGGGGCATTGGTGGCCGGCCGAACTGCGCCGCGTCCTGCTGGACGCGAAGGACGCGGTGGCCGACGCCCAGGCCGCCGGGCAAACCGCCCTGGAGCCTGAGCAACTGGCCGGTTTGCAGGCCCGCTACGACGAACAAGTCAAGATCGGCTTGGACGCCTGGCCGGTGCGCCCGCCCGGGCCGGGCGGGAAAAAAGGCCCGGCCAAGCAGCACGACGCGACCAACCTGCTACTGCGGCTGCGGGACTACAAGGACCAGGTCTTGCGGTTCCTCACGGACTGGCGCGTCCCGTTTGACAACAACCTCGCCGAACGCATGGTGCGCCCGGTCAAGGTCAAGCTGAAGGTGATCGGCGGCTTCCGCGCCGTCGGCGGTGCCGACGCCTTTTGCGTCATCCGCTCCGTCTGGGAAACCAGCAAACTGAACGGCCTTAATCCTTTCGATACCCTCAGGCTGGCGTTCGGGGGTTGGTAGTTAC
>CAJPFN010000121.1 GCA_905339215.1 Rhizobiaceae bacterium | reverse complement strand
GATCAGCCGGCTGCCGAGCATGGCGATCTTGCCGCCGATGTCGGCCTTGGCGGCATAGCGCAGGATCGTGCCGTCGCCATCCTCGACGAGTTCGACCTCGGCGCCGCCCTTGGCAAAGCCGGCGACGCCGCCGCTTCCTTCGCCCGAGAGCGAGAAGCGCCCGGGCGCCCCGGCCTGGTCGAGCTTGACCTTGCCGCCGAAGCTTGCCTTCACCGGCCCGACCTTCAGCGTCACCTTCGCTTCGAGGTCGGTGTCGGAAAGCCTGGTCAGCGATTCGCAGCCGGGAATGCAGGCCTTCAGAACCTCCGGGTCGTTCAACGCCGCGTAGACGCGGTCGCGCCGGGCCGGGATGCGGATTTCGTCGCTGAGTTCCATGGATGTCCTCTATTCAGCCGCAGCAGGAGTGGATGCGAAGGAGGATTTCGACCCGGAGATTCTCGGGCGGGTGTATCGCGGCGATCGATTCCGGCGCTCTCCGGCCCAGCCGTGCGCGCAATCGGTCGCGCCAGTTCCGCGCGATGGCGATCGCGGCCTTCACGGCCGGCCTCCCGGCGCGCGCTGGCCGCGGCGCCTGACCTCGATCGTCTCGGCGAGAATGGACAGTGCGATCTCCTCCGGCGTGATGGCGCCGATGTCGAGGCCCGCCGGCGCCTTCAGCCGTTCGAAGGCGTCTTCGGGCACGCCGTCGGCGAGGAGGCTCTGCCGCAGCGACGCCGCCTTGGCGCGACTGCCGACGAAGGCGACATGCAGGGCCTCGACCTGCAACGCGGCCCTCAGTGCGGGCTCGTCCCCGCGGCCCTGCGTAGAGACGACGACGAAGCGCTGGCCGGGCGATTGCGCCGGCAGGAGGAAGCCGTCGATCCGCTCGTCGGCGCCGGCGAAGGCATTCTGGTCGGCCGCCGGGGCGCAGGCGAGCGTTCGGAAGCCGAAGCGCGGCGCGAGGTCGCAGAGCGCCACCGCCACCGGGCTGGCGCCGAGGATGGCGAGTTGTGGCATCGGCAGCACCGGCTCGACGAAGACGTCCATGGTGCCCTTGCTCGGGCACATGTTGCGGGCGTAGCGGACGCCCTCGCGCACGCTGCCGGCCGCCACGCCGTGCCCGGCAAGTTCTTCTTCGGGCTGTACCGAAACCAGCCGCGGCTGGCCGTCGGCCAGCGCGTCCCTCGCCGCCTTGAGCACGGCGCCGCGGGCGCAGCCGCCGCCGATCCAGCCCTCCGCGACCGAGCCGTCGGCGCGGATGATCGCCTTGGCGCCGGCCTTGGCAGCAGTCGCCGCGACCGTGCGCACCACGGTGGCGAGCGCGAAGGGTTCGCCGGCCAGGCGCAGCCGGGCGGCATGGTCGAGGATGCTTGGCTGTCGTGACATGGCGGGCTCCATCACAGGCCTGCGAGGACGGGTTCGAGCGCGGCGAGGTCGTCGAGTGTGGCTGCCGCCGCGAAGAGGTCGAGATGAGGCAGCGCGGCTGCCATGCCGCGCGCCACCGGCGCGTAGTCCTTCCAGCCCTTCAGCGGGTTCAGCCAGACGATCCGGCAGCCGCGCTTCTGAAGGCGGGCAAGTGCGGCGTCTATCAGTTCCGGCGGGTCGGTGTCGTAGCCGTCGGAGAGGATCAGGACGACGCTGCGGCCGCCGACGCCGTGGCGGGCGTACTGTTCGTTGAAGGCTTTCAGGTTGGCGCCGATCCGCGTGCCGCCGCCGAAACCCTCGGCCATCATCGACATGCGGCCGGCGGCGCGCAGCGTGTCGTGGTCGCGCAGCGCGTCGGAGATCCTGACCAGCCTGGTGTGGAACAGGTAGGCGTCGGTGCGGCTGTCGGCGCTGGTCAGGCCGCGCACGAAGGAAAGTAGGACCCGGGCGTAGACCGTCATCGAACCCGACACGTCGAGCATCGCGACGATATGTACCGGCCTGTCCGGTCGGCGCTTGCGCAGCAGCACGAGCGGTTCGCCGCCGCGCGCGACGCTGTGGCGGGCGATGCGGCGCAGATCGAGCTGGGCGCCGCGCCGGGCCGCCTCGCGCCGGCGCGAGCGGCGGTCGCGCATGGCCCGCGCCAGGCGGAAGGCGATGGTCTCCGCGGCGGCCAATTCCTCCGGCGTCGCCAGCGCGCGCAGGTCGGTCTTGCGCAGATTGGCAAGCCGCGACGCCACCAGCCGGCCTTCGCCCGACATGTCGGCTTCGCCGTCGCCGGAATTCTCCGGCGCGTCGGCCGTGCCGCGACTTTCCGCAGCTGCTGCCACTGTCAGGTGCGAAGTCTGCCGCGGCGCGGCTTTGCTACTGTCCGCCGCCTGCGCCGGCCGATGGCGCACCCGCCCGGCGTCCAGCCAGTATGCGTCGAACAATTCGTCGAAGCGCGCCCGCCGGTCGGCGTCCGTTGCGCAGATCGCCTTCAAGGCAAGGCGGACCTCACCCGGATCGGTCGGCGCGATGCGCTCCAGCGCGCGCAGCGCAGTCTCCGCCTCGAGCAGGCCGGCGGGCAGGCCGTTCAGGCGCAGGTGCGCCATGAAGCCAGCCATCCGGTCGGCGACGCCCGATGCGCGTGTCGGAAAGCGGGTCGCGCGCATGGTCACGCCGCCTTTCCGACGAGGCGCTGCTGCACCTCGATCGGCACTGCGGCGCGGTCGGCCTGCGTCTTCAGGAGGCAGACCAGTGTCGCCTGCACCTGCTGCGGATCGTCGGCGAGGTCGTTGACGCCGAGGCCGGCGAGCGCCGCCGCCCAGTCGAGCATCTCGGCAACGCCCGGCTTCTTCTCGAGGTCTTCCTTACGCAGCGCCTGGACGACGCCGACGATCTGCTCGGCGAGCCGTTCGTTCAGGCCCGGATTCCGCTTGGCCAGGATGGCGAGCTCGGTCGCCCGGTCGGGGTAGTCGACAAAGGCGTAGAGGCAGCGCCGGCGCAGCGCATCTGAAAGGTCGCGCGCGCCGTTGGCCGTGAGGATCACATAGGGCCGCGTCTTCGCCGCGATCGTCCCCAGTTCGGGGATTGATACCTGGAAATCGGACAGCACTTCGAGCAGATAAGCTTCGAATTCCTCGTCGGCGCGGTCGATCTCGTCGATGAGCAGCACCGGCGGCCGATCCTGGCGTATCGCCTCGAGAAGCGGCCGCTGTAAAAGGAATTTCTCCGAGAAGATGCGCTCCTCGATGTCCTTGCCGCTCTCGTGCGTCTCGGCGGCCGCCCGGATCGACAAGAGCTGGCGTTGGTAGTTCCACTCGTAGATCGCCGCCGAGGCGTCGAGGCCTTCGTAGCACTGCAGGCGGATCAGCCGCGTGTCGAACAGCTCGGCCAGCGTCTTGGCGATCTGCGTCTTGCCGGTTCCCGCCGCCCCTTCGAGCAGCAGCGGCTTGCCGAGCGTGACCGAAAGATGAAGCGCCATCGCCAGCTCATCGCCGGCGACGTAGCCCTTGTCGAAGAGGTCCGTCTGGAGCGTCTTCCAGTCCATCGAAAGGTCTCCGGAAGGCGCGGACCCTGCCGCGCCTTCCCTTGGTTCAAGACCGCCTCAGCCGTGCAGGCCGAGGTCGCGCGCGGTGCGCCAGATCCGCCAGTGGTCGTGCGGCATATGCGTCTGCACCAGGCCAAAGGCGCGGAAGGCGTCATGGACGGCGTTGGAGAAGGCCGGCACGCCGCCGACGTTCGGGCTTTCGCCGACACCCTTGGCGCCGATCGGATGGTGCGGCGACGGCGTCACCGTGTGGTCGGTGGTGTAGTGCGGCGTCTCCCAGGCGGTCGGCAGGAAGAAGTCCATCAGCGTGCCGGTCTTGACGTTGCCCATCTCGTCGTAGGCGATCTCCTGGCCCATGGCGATGGCCAGCGCCTCGGTGACGCCGCCATGCACCTGGCCCTCGATGATCATCGGGTTGATGCGCGTGCCGCAATCGTCGAGCGCGTAGAATTGGCGGATCGACCATTCGCCCGTGTCGACGTCGATCTCCATGACGCAGATATAGGCGCCGAACGGATAGGTCATGTTCGGCGGATCGTAGTAGCTCACCGCCTCCAGCCCGGGCTCGAGGCCGGGGATGGCCTTGTTGTAGGCGGCAAACGCGATCTCCTTCATCGTCTTGAAGCGTTCGGGCGCGCCCTTGACGACGAAGCGGTCGACGTCGAATTCGACGTCGTCGTCGTGCACCTCGAGCAGGTAGGCGGCGATCATCTGCGCCTTGGCGCGGATCTTGCGCCCCGCCATCGCCGTCGCCGCGCCGGCCACCGGCGTCGAGCGCGATCCGTAGGTGCCGAGCCCGTAGGGCGCGGTGTCGGTGTCGCCCTCTTCGATGGTGATGTCGTCGGCGGGAAGCCCGATCTCCGAGGCGAGGATCTGTGCGAACGTCGTCGCATGTCCCTGGCCCTGGCTGATCGTGCCCAGCCGCGCGATCGCCGATCCGGTCGGATGGATGCGGATCTCGCAACTGTCGAACATGCCCAGCCCGAGGATGTCGCAGTTCTTCACCGGCCCGGCGCCGACGATCTCGGTAAAATGAGTTAGCCCGATGCCGATCAGCTTGCGCGTCTCGCCGCGCCTGAAGGCTGCGATCCGCTCGGCCTGCTCCTTGCGCAGGCCCTTGTAGTCGACGGCGTCGAGCGCCTTCTGCCACGCCGTGTGGTAGTCGCCGGAATCGTACTCCCAGCCGAGTGCCGAGTGGTAGGGGAACTGCTCCTTGCGGATGAAGTTCTTCGCCCTGAGATCCGCCGCGTCCATGCCGAGCTTGATGGCGAGGATCTCGATCATCCGCTCGATGAAGTACGCGGCCTCCGTCACACGGAACGAGCAGCGGTAGGCGACGCCGCCCGGCGCCTTGTTGGTGTAGACGCCGTCGACGGCGAGATGGGCGACCGGGATGTCGTAGGAGCCGGTGCAGATGTTGAAGAAGCCGGCCGGGAACTTCGTCGGGTCGGCGCAGGCGTCGAAGGCGCCGTGGTCGGCGGTGACGTGGCATGCAAGCCCGGTGATCTTGCCGTCCTTGGTCGCCGCGATCCTGCCCTTCATCCAGTAGTCGCGGGCAAACGCCGTCGCGGACAGGTTCTCCATGCGGTCCTCGATCCACTTCACCGGCACGCCGGTGACGATGGAGGCGACGATGGCGCAAATGTAGCCGGGATAGACGCCGACCTTGTTGCCGAAGCCGCCGCCGATGTCGGGCGAGACGATGCGGATGTTGTGCTCGGCGATGCCCGAGATCAGCGAGGCGACGGTGCGCACGGCGTGCGGCGCCTGGAAGGTGCCCCACACGGTCAGCTTGCCGTTGACCTTGTCCATCGAAGCGACGCAGCCGCAGGTCTCCAGCGGGCAGGGATGGGTGCGGTGGTAGTAGACCATCTCCTCGGCCACCACATCGGCCGATCCGAGAACGGCCTCGGTCGCGGCTTGGTCGCCCTGTTCCCAGGTGAAGATGTGGTTGTGGTGGCGGCGTGGGCCGTGGGCGCCCGACGTCTTTCCGGCAAGATCCTCGCGCAGCACGGGCGCATGGGGCTCCTGCGCCTTGAACGGATCGACGACGACCGGGAGCTCCTCGTACTCGACCTCGACGAGTTCCACCGCGTCGGCCGCCACATAACGGTCGGAGGCGACGACGAAGGCGACTTCCTGGCCCTGGAACAGCACCTTGCCATCGGCCAGCACCATCTGCACGTCGCCGGCGAGGGTCGGCATCCAGTGTAGGTTGAGTGGCTTCAGATCGTCCGCGGTGAGCACGGCGATCACGCCGGGGAGCGCCTTCGCCCTGTCGGCGTCGATCGACTTGATGCGTGCGTGGGCGTAGGGCGAGCGGACGAAGTCGCCGAACAGCATGCCCGGCATCTTGATGTCGTCGACGTAGTTGCCCTTGCCCTGGGTGAAGCGCGCGTCCTCGACGCGCTTGCGGGCGGTGCCGAGCCCCTTTAGTGCCGCGGCGCGCTCGGTCTTGGGTGGGGTCATGTCGTTCATTGTGCAGCCTCCTTAGCCGCGTTGAGCTCCGCGGCGGCAGCGAGTATCGCCTTGACGATGTTCTGGTAGCCCGTGCAGCGGCAGAGGTTGCCGGCCATGCCGAAGCGCACCTCCTCCTCGGTCGGGTCTGGGCTCTCCTGGAGCAGGCGCCAGGCGCGCGTGATCATGCCCGGCGTGCAGAAGCCGCATTGCAGGCCGTGGTGCTCCTTGAACATTTGTTGCAGCACGTGCAGCCCGCTCGGCCCGCCGATGCCCTCGATGGTGGTGATCTGGGCGCCGTCCGCCTGGGCGGCGAGGACGGTGCACGACTTCACCGACTTGCCGTTCATGTCGACCGTGCAGGCGCCGCAATGCGAGGTCTCGCAGCCGATGTGCGGGCCGGTGACGGAAAGCTCCTCGCGCAGCACGTGGATCAAAAGCTCGCGCGGTTCGGCCAGCAGTTCCACCGGCTTGCCGTTGACCGTCAGCTTGATGTGGGTCTTCGTCATCTCGCTCCTCCTATGCGCGCGACGCGGCGCGTTCGATGGCGCGGCGCAGGATCACGCCGGCCACGTGGCGCTTGAATTCGACCGGGCCGCGATTGTCTTCCGTCGGATTGATGGCGCCGAGCATCGCTGCGACCGCCTTGCCGACGGCCGCCTGGTCGAGTGTGCTGCCGACGAGCGCGGCGGCCGCTTCCTCGCAGAAGACCGGCGTATCGGAGAGGTTGGTCATGGCGATCGAAGCCGCCGTGCAGCGGCCGCCCGCCTTCTCGATCGTCACCGCGGCGGCGGCGGTCGCGTAATCGCCGATCTTGCGCTTCTGCTTTTCGTAGGCGTAGCCGCACGGCTTCGCCGCAAAGCGGATCGCGGTGAGGATCTCGTCGTCGGCGCGCGCCGTGTAGTAGGCCGCCTCGTAGAAGTCGCGGGCCTTGACCGAGCGGTTGCCGCCCGGGCCGGCGAGATCGTAGGTGGCGTCCAGGCACTGCATCAGGCCCGGCATGTCATTGCCCGGGTCGCCGTTGGCGACGTTGCCGCCGATCGTGCCCATGTAGCGCACCTGCGGGTCGGCGATCTGCAGCGAGGCCTCGCGGATGATGGGCGCCGCCTTGGCCAGTGCCTCGCTGGCGATCAACTCGTGCTGCGTGGTCATCGCACCGATGCGCACCGAAGCGCCATCGACGGCGATACCCCTCAGCGCGCCGATCGCCTGCAGGTCGACGAGATGCGAGATGTCGGTCATGCGCATCTTCATCATCGGCACCAGGCTGTGGCCGCCGGCGACGACGCGGGCGCCTTCGCCCAGCGACGACATCAGCCGGACCGCCGCATCGACGGAGTCCGGCCGGTGATATTCGAAGGGTGCTGGAATCATCTGTCTCCTCCCAGAGAACCGACGCGCGTCCCTCCCGACGCGCTTCGTTTCCCATGGAGACGCCGAACGCCGCACGGCGCGACGGCGAACGCCCGGCCTGCGGGGCGCCGTGCACGAAATGCGATATGGCTGCACGAAATGCGGAATCATCTCCCGCCGGTGGCGAAAGCGGGTCAGATGCCGAGCGCGGAACGGACCTGCGGGATATAGCCGCGGCTGACCGGCGCGGCCTTCAGCGACTGCACGCCCTCGAACAGGCAGATGCCGTTGTCCTTCTGCCGCTCGAAGGCGGCCACGCGGTTCTTGTTGACCAGATAGCTGCGATGGGTGCGCACAAACGCGCCGCGGCGCAGGCGCTTCTCGACGGTCGAGATCGAAAGCGGGCAGAACAGCTTGTCGTCGCGCGTGTAGAGAATCGAGTAGTGGCCCTCGGCGCGGATTGCCGCGACCTGGTCCGCCTCGATGAAATGCGTGCGCTTGTCGCGTTCGTAGGGCAGGCGCTCGGCAATCGACGCCGCGACCGACAGCCGCTCGGGCAGGGGAGCTTCGTCGTCCTCTCCGGCGGGAAGGGCCGCGAAGGCAGCGGGAGCGGCCGGCGCCCGCGCGTCGGGCACCTCCGGCGCGGCCGATCCGGCGACGGCCGCCGGCTCCTTGGCGAAGATGAAATTCGCCGAGGTGAGCAGGAAGGTACCGCAGATGACGAAGGCCGACAGCATGACCAGGATGGCGAGCGTACCGTTGTCGAGGAGCGGGGTGGCAGCGAGCGCCGACGCCGCTTCCTCGAAGGACGTCCAGCCCATGGCGACGAAATGGACGAGCACGACCGATAGGCCGAACGAGACGGCCCCGGCGAAGATGCGCATGGTTGAGCGGCTGCGATAGGAGATCCCGAGCGCGACGACGCCCATCGCGGTCGCGCCGGCGATGGCCAGCGCCACGCCTGCCGGCGAGAAGATCGGCAGGCAGCCGCGCATGCCCGACATGCCGACATAGTGCATCGCCACGATGCCGTTGCCGAGGATGACGCCGGCCACCGTGATGTGGGTCCAGCTACGCCCCGAATAGTGCAGGATCAGGAACGCCACGCCGGACATCAGGATGGCGATCAGCGCCGAGCCCAGCGTGTAGAGCGCGTCGTAGTGGATCGGCAGCGGCATGCGCATTGCCAGCATGGCGACGAAGTGCATCGACCAGATGCCGCCGCCGAGTGCGAGCGATGCCATCACGATCATGAACTTGCGCTGCGTGTCAGGAAGCACGGAGATGCCCCGCGTGAGCGTCAGGCCCGTGTACGAGGCCATGATCGAAACGGCGATCGACGCCAGCACCAGGGCGTGATCGTAGCTCGGCGTCAGCATGTTCCTCCCGGGAGAGATCCTGCGGCCGTTCGCGGCAGCATGGTCATTTATTGCGCAAATGCCGCCTGCTGTCACGAAGAACCGGAACGCGGGCCGGTCTTCGGCGGCGCCTCTTTCCCCTCATTCCGCGTCCGCGCGATCCGTCGTAGCATCCGCGCGAAAGCGCAGCCGCCGCGAGTCGCGGCGGATGGGGAGGCGCGGCATGACGATCTCGCGACGGACCCTGCTTGCCGCTCCGCTGGCGCTGGCGATGGCGCCCGCGCACGCTGCCCCGCCCCGACGTGCCGCGGTGATCGGCGCCGGCATTGCCGGGCTCGCCTGCGCGCGTAGGCTCGCCGGCGCCGGTTTCGAGACGGTCGTCCTCGAAGCGCGCGACCGCATCGGCGGCCGCATCCTCACCGACCGGCGCTGGTCCGGCCGGCCTGTTGACCTCGGCGCCTCGTGGATCCACGGCGCTTCCGGCAATCCGGTCACAGCGCTCGCCCGCGAGGCAGGCGCTCGCCGCGTCGCGACCTCCTACGAGGCTTCGGTGGCCTACGGTCCGGACGGCGGCGTTCTCGACATCGACGCCGACGTCGCCGGCATGGAGCGGCTGATCGAGGAGGCCCGGGACGCCGCCGGGGACCTCGATGCGGATGTGTCGCTGAAGGAAGCGATCGAGGCGCACCCGCGCTACCACCGCCTCGACGAACGCGGACTCATGCTGCTCGCCCATGTGGTCAACGCACAATACGAGCTGGAGTACGCCGGCGACTGGTCGGAGCTGTCGGCGTGGTCGCTTGACGAGGACAGCGGCTTCGGTGGCGCCGACGTGCTCTTTCCGGATGGCTACGACGTGGTTCCGGCATTCATGGCGCGCGGCCTCGACATTCGCCTGGGCGCGGCCGTTGCGGCCGTTTCCACCACCGGCAAGGCGGTGACCGTACGCCTCGTCGACGGTCAAGCGGTCGCCGCCGACCATGTCGTCGTCACGGTCCCGCTCGGCGTGCTCAAGGAGGGCCGCATCGCCTTCGCGCCGGCGCTCCCGGCCGCGCACCGGGAGGCCATCGAAAAGCTCGGCTTCGGCATTCTGGAGAAGTGCTGCCTGCGCTTCGGCAAGCCGTTCTGGCCGCGCGACGTAGACTGGATCGAGTTCGTCTCCGGCCGGCGCGGCGAGTGGTCGGAGTGGCTGAGCCTGGCGCGCGCCACGGGGGCTTCGGTGCTGGTCGGCTTCAACGGCGGCGCCTATGGGCGTGCCCTCGGCTCGCTGGACGACGGCGCCGTCGTCGATGCGGCGCTGAAGGCGCTGCGCGCAATGTTCGGCCCAGATGTGCCGGCGCCGCTGGGATCGATCGTCACCCGCTGGGCGGCCGATCCGTTCGCGCGCGGCGCTTACTCGTTCAATGCGGTCGGCAGCGATGGCGCCATGCGTCGGGCGCTGGCCGAGCCGGTCGACGACCGGCTGTTCTTCGCCGGGGAGGCGACCTCAGCCGATTACTTCGCCACCACCCATGGCGCGTATCTTTCCGGTATCGCTGCCGCCGACGCGATCCTGTCGGCCTGAGGGCTTCGGCGAGGACGGCCTATGCCGTCACCCACTCACCCTTTCGCATGACCGGCACCGCCGAGCCGTCGGCGGCGAGGCCGTCGACGTCGATTCGGTCCGAGCCGATCATCCAGTCGATGTGGATGAAACTCTTGTTGCCGCCCTGCGCCGCAATCTGGTCGGGCGTCAGCGAGGCGCCGTCGACGAAGCATTTCGAGTAGCACTGGCCGAGCGCGATGTGGCTCGCGGCGTTCTCGTCGAACAGCGTGTTGAAGAACAAAAGGCCGCTCTTCGAGATCGGCGAGGAATGCGGCACCAGCGCCACTTCGCCGAGACGGCGGGCGCCCTCGTCGGTGTCGAGCACCTTTAAGAGCACCTCCTCGCCGCGGCTCGCCTTCGCCTCGACGATGCGCCCGCCCTCGAAGCGCACGGCGATGCCGTCGATCAGCGTGCCTTGGTGCGAAAGCGGCTTGGTGCTGGTCACATGGCCTTCGACGCGGCGCGCGTGCGGCGTGGTGAACACCTCCTCGGTCGGGATGTTGGGATTGCAGGTGATGCCGTTCTTCGCCGTCGAGGCGCCGCCGTGCCATTCATGGCCGTCCGCCAAACCCACCGTCAGGTCGGTGCCGGGACCGCTGAAGCGCAGCGAATGGAAGGCGCGGGCGTTCAGCCACTCGGTGCGGCCGCGCAGCGCTGCGTTGTGCGCCGCCCAGGCCGCGACCGGATCCTCGACGTCGACCCGCGAGGCGGCGAAGATCGCGTCGGCGAGCTTCGCCACCGCCACGTCCTCGTCTTCGCCTGGGAACACCTGGCGGGCCCAGGACGGGTTCGGATAGGCGACGATGTTCCAGTTGATGTCGAAGCCGGCGATCTTCTCCAGCGCCGGCTGATAGGCGACCGAGTTGGCCTTGTTGGCGCGCGCTACCTTGGCCGGGTCCTGCTCGGCGAGCAGCATCGGGTTGTCGCCGGCGACCGCGAGCCGCGCGGCGTTTCCGGCGAAGGCTTTTGCCATGCCCTCGTAGAGCCAGCCCGAGGCGCGGTCGAAGCTGTCGTCGCGGCCGTAGCGGTAGCGGGCGAGCGTCAGTTCCTCGTCCGCGAAGAACGGCGTCACCAGCCCGGCGCCGGCCCTGTAGGCGTGTTCCGCTATGCGTCGCACCAGCGGCAGGGCGGCGATGGGCGCGGTCATGACCAGGTCCTGGCCGGGCTGTAGTTGCAGGCCGACGCGGACGGCGACCTCGGCCAGCCGGTCGAGCTTCACCGGGTCGATCGATGCGGAGAGATTGCGCGGATGGGACGTCATTGGATTGCCTTCGCCGAATGGAACTCGTTTGGCACTACATAGAACGCTGGTGGGGAGCTTGCCACCCGTTCGTCAGGTGCGGCACGGGTAGGCCGCGCGAAAGCGCGCCATGGTCGCCTCGACCTCCTCGCGCAGCCATGCTTTGAAGGCGCGCACCTTCGGGCTCTCGCGCCGCGACGCGGCGGTGACGAAGTAGTAGGAGAGGTCGATCCGCGCGCAGACGGTGAAGGGGGCCACCAGCCGGCCGTCGGCCAGCGCGTCGGCGGCGAGCAGGTGCCAGGCGAGCAGCACGCCGTGACCGGCCACCGCCGAATCGAGGCACAGCATCGGATCGGAGAACCGCGCGCCCGGCTGCAGCGCCACCGGTGGTGTCCCGGTCGCCGCGAACCAGGCGCCCCACGCAAACATCGCGTTCTCGTCGGCGATCTCCCAACTGCGCGCGAGATCCGCGATCTCATGCAGGTCCGCAGCGATGCGCGGCGAGCAGACCGGCAGGATCTCGAGGTCGAGCAGCTTCTCGGCGCGCACGCCCGGCCAGTTGCCCCGCCCGAGGCGGATACCGACGTCGACGTCGGAGTTGTCGGGGTCGACGAGCTGGGTCGAGGCGTCGATCCTGAGCAGTACGTCGGGATAGCGCTCGAAATGCCGCGACAGGCGCGGCAGCAACCATTTCGAGGCGAATGACGGCGCCACCGAGACCACCAGCGTGTTGCTCTTGGTCTCTTCGGCCATCGCCAGTGCGCCGGAGATCTCGCGGAAGCCGGCGCCGAGCCGGGCGGCGAACTCGCGGCCGAAGGGCGTCGGCTTGAGACCGGCGGCGCTGCGCTCGAATACCGCGTGGCCGAGCTGCCTTTCCGTCCTGCCGACCTGCTGGCTGACCGCGCTGATCGAGACGCCGAGTTCGTCCGCCGCCTTCTGCAGCGAGCCGCAACGGGCCACCGCCTCGACAGCGCGCAGTCCGGTCAGATGGAATGAATTGAGGTTTGCCATTGAGAAAAACTGAAACCGCATCGGATCAATTCTTCATTGAGGATGCGCGGTTTTCCGCGAGAATGCAACGAAACGAACCCCGAACGTCAGAGAAGAGCAGTGAAGATGTTCTACATTCCACGATTTCGCCGCACGGCGTGCCGACCGGCCGACGCGGAGATGCTGGCCGCGTGGCGGCGCGACCCGCTATCGCATCCGGTACTGAGCGCCATGAACGAGCGCGAACTGGCCGACCTGCCGCTCGGGCATCAACGTATTAACCTGCGGAGTTGCGAGGCCGGTTCATCCGCAGGCTGATGCAGCGAAGGCGGTCGCCGACGCGCCGGACGGGCGACCCTCAGAATACCAGCGGCCAGGCGTGGGCGAGCACTCCGCCCGCGGCGCCGAGCAGGCCGAAGAAGCTGAGCGTATAGCCGACGCCGCGCTGCCAGCGCGGAGCGTCCGCCTGAATGAAGTGCAGGGCGTGGATGAAGCGGCCGACCGTGAAGCCGGCGCCGAGTACGTGCAGCGCGACGGCGGGCGCGCCGAGCAGCGCGGCGACGATGAGCAGAACGAACATCATCGGCATGTTCTCGATGGCGTTGGCGTGGCCGCGCATGACGCGAGCGAGGTGGGCATTGCCGCCGTCGCCGATCCAGATCTTGTGGCGTCCGCGCAGCACCGAGGTCTGCCAGACGAACCAGAACAGGACGAAGACGTTGAGCGCGGCGTAGAAGCCGACGATGGCAATGGCTGGCTGTGTCATGGGTTCCCCGGATGAACGGCTGCGAACACATACCAGACGCGGCGTGCCGCGCAATGCGACGTCTGGACCAGCCGAAACGCGCCGCTGCGTCCGCCGGCCCGGTTGCATCGCAGCAAACGGCCGGTATCGTCGCGTCGATGGCCGCGAATCCAGCATCCCCCCTGCGCTACGCGATCGGCGGCATGATCGCGATGGCGGTGGCCATGGGCATCGGTCGCTTCGTCTACACGCCGATCCTGCCGGGAATGATGGACGAACTGCGCCTGACGGCGTCCGACGCCGGTCTGATCGCCTCGGCCAACTACCTCGGCTATCTCGTCGGCGCCTTCGCCGCAGCGGGCGGCTGGGCTTCCGGTCGCGAGCGGCCGATCATGCTGACGGCCCTCGCAGCGAGCGGGCTGCTCGCAGCCCTCATGGCCGCCGGCGAAGGCATGGTGCCTTTCCTCGCGGTCCGCTTCCTCGCCGGCGTCGCCAGCGCCTTCGTCATGGTGTTCCTGTCGACCATCGTCTTCAGCCATCTCGCCGCCGCCGGGCGCGGCGATCTGCAGGCGGTGCACTTCGCCGGGGTGGCGCTCGGCATCTCCGTGTCCTCGCTGATGACGGGCGCGCTGGTGATCGCCGATTCCCAGTGGTTCGCCGGCTGGATCTGGGCCGCCGTTCTTTCGGCCGTCGGCTTCGCCGCTGCCGCGGTCCTGGTCGATCGCGGCCCGCTGGTCCAGGGCGCAGCAGTGCGCGAGCCGCCGCTGCCGAAGAGCGGCGCGCTCAACCGCGTCATCGTCGCCTACGGCCTGTTCGGCCTGGGCTACATCGTCACCGCCACCTTCCTGGTGGCGATCGTGCGCGCCGGTGACGGCGGCCGGCTGTTCGAATCCGCCGTCTGGCTGGTGACCGGCCTCGCCGGCATCCCGTCGGTCTATCTGTGGGGGCGCCTTGCGCGCCGCATCGGCCTG
Organism: Rhizobiaceae bacterium; assembly: GCA_905339215.1. Taxonomy (GTDB): domain Bacteria; phylum Pseudomonadota; class Alphaproteobacteria; order Rhizobiales; family Rhizobiaceae; genus DUSC01. Next base: position 24,134 of record CAJPFN010000121.1, on the reverse strand, counting down.
ACGGCTGCCTTTGCGGTCGGTTGCGTGGTGGAGGCGGTCGGCGTCGCCGCCAGCGTCGGGCTCGGCGGTCATGCCGGTCCGCTTGTCGGCGGCGCTCTGCTCGGCGGCACCTTCATCGCCGTTACGGCGATCGGCCTGCAGATGGGGCGCCTGCTGGCGCCGGCGGCACCGCGCCGGGCACTGGCGCTGATGACGGTCTCCTTCGGCACGGGCCAGATCCTCGGCCCGCTCGCCGCCGGCCTGCTCGCCGACCGAACCGGCGGCTATTCGCTGCCGTCGCTCGCCGCCGCCGCCATGCTGCTCGCCGCCGCGCTCGTCGCGCTTTCGGCCGGCGAGGCGACAAAATCGCCATGATCGTAGGGTGAAAGGGCGCGCCCTTCGCTGCGGCTGTCGTTCACATTCGACGCGAAGTGTGACTTCATGCCCCGATTCGCCTCAAGGCTCGCACGCCACAAGGAATCCCCGACGTGTTCGTATCGTTCTTCCCCCAGCCGAAGCTGTTTTTTCTGTCGGCCATCGGCTGGTCGATCTTCCTCGTCCTCGTCTGGTTCTTCATGGGCGACCAGCTCGGCGCGCTGCTCGGCTTCCAGCCGCCTGCCCCCGACGCGGCGCCGATCATCGGCGTCACCTCCTTCTGGTCGCCGCCGTTCCTGTGGTTCTACCTCTACTTCGCCGCCGGCGTGGCGCTGTTCGCCGCCTTCTGGCGTTTCTGGTCGCCGCACCCCTGGGCAGGATGGTCGATCCTCGGCTCTTCGCTGATCCTGTTCTCGACGTACTTCCAGGTCCAGGTCAGCGTCGCCATCAACAATTGGTACGGGCCATTCTACAACATGATACAGACGGCGCTGTCTCAGTCGGCGCCGGTCGAGATCGCCGATTTCTACGGCGAGTTGGCGACGTTCGCCGGGATCGCCTTCGTCGCGGTGGCGGTCGGCGTGCTCACCCGCTTCTTCGTCAGCCACTACATCTTCCGCTGGCGCACGGCGATGAACGACTACTACATGCATCACTGGCCTAAACTGCGCCACATCGAAGGCGCCTCGCAGCGCGTCCAGGAAGACACGATGCGCTTCTCCTCGACGATGGAGGGCCTCGGCGTCAGCCTCGTCGATTCGGTGATGACGTTGATCGCCTTCCTGCCCGTCCTGCTGCGCCTGTCGGAGAACGTCACCGAGCTGCCGATAGTCGGCCCTGTGCCGCACGCGCTGGTCGTTGTCGCCATCCTCTGGTCGCTGTTCGGAACCGCCTTCCTGGCGTTGGTCGGCATCAAACTACCCGGCCTCGAGTTCCGCAACCAGCGTGTCGAGGCGGCCTACCGCAAGGAACTGGTCTACGGCGAGGACAACGCCGCCCGAGCCGATCCGCCGACGGTCGGGGAGCTGTTCTCCAACGTGCGCAGGAACTATTTCCGCCTTTACTTCCACTACATGTATTTCAACGTCGCCCGCATCTTCTACCTGCAGACCGACAACATCTTTCCCTACATCGTACTGGCGCCGACCATCGTCGCCGGGAAGATCACGCTCGGCGCGATGAACCAGATCCTCAACGCGTTCGCCCAGGTCCGCTCGTCCTTCCAGTACCTGGTCAATTCGTGGACGACGATCGTCGAGCTCCTGTCGATCTACAAGCGCCTGCGCGCCTTCGAGGCCGCCATCGAGGGTGAGCCGCTGCCCGACATCGACCGCCGCTACGTGGAACGCGAGCGGACGGGTGTGGAGCCGCAGGACCAGCCGGCGGCATGATCTGCGACGATCGCGCGGCGGCTGGCCTGACCGTCAGCCGCCGGCCTGGATAGCAGTGCCGCCGTCGGCGTCCTTCGCCGGCGCCGGCCGGCGCTTCAGGTAGTCGCGGTAACTGACGCAGGCGACGTTCGCCTTGCCGCACACCTCCTCGGCGAAGCGCTCCAACGCGCGCCAGTAGGCGCCGCCATTCATCAGGGTGAAGTGGAAGCCGAGTTGCAGCGGAACGCGGCCGCCGCGGTACTCGCGGTCGAACGCATCTTGAAACGCCTCCAGCGTGCGCTTCTCGAACGCTCCGTCCGCGTCCTCCCGCTCGAAAACGCCACTGTGGCGGACGAAGAGGTTGTAGTCCATGGCGATGACAGGCCGGCCAGTCGGGCCTTCGGCGATCTGCGGCAGGGCGAAGCGCGTCAGTCGGCCCATGAACCCCGGCTCCGCCGGCCCGCGCGAGACGTCGCTCGCGTCATAGGTGAATCCCGCCGCTGCGAGCGCGCTGCGCAGTGCATCGCTGGTCGAAAGATACGGCGCGCGGAAGCCGGTGATTTCAGCCGTGGCGAAGTCCTTCCAGCCCGCCGGCTCGCCATCGATCCCATTTAGCGCATAGGCGTCGCGCAGGGTGCCGGTGAAGGAATCGAACTCGCTGTTCCAATCCCCGGCGCTCCATTTCCCGCCGTCGAAGTGGCCGCAGCCGTGGCTGCCGATCTCGTGGCCTTGCGCTCGGGCATCCCATATCGCGCCGAGCCGGCCGGCGACCTCTCCCTTCGACGCGGCGAAGCCGACATTGGAACGCCCCGCACCCTTGCCCGGCGCCTTGTAGGTGGCCTTGGTCTCTGGGGAGAGCAAGAAGACGCAGGACAGGAAATAGGTGAAGGTCGCACCCGTCTTTATCGCCAGGGCGCGGCTGCGCTGCCACTGGGCGAGGTCGTGGGCGCCGTCGAAGGAGATGATGACGAACTGCGTTTTAGGCTCGGGTGGCCGGGCAAGCGCGGGGCTCGCCGTGCCGAGGGCCAGGAACGCGGCGCAGACGCGGACGGATGCGGGCATGGATACAGCTCTCTTCACCGGCAGGATTGGATAGGGCGCGAATGTGGCTGCGGTTGGATGGTTCCGCAGCAGACGATAACAGTGTACGAAATGCCGGCCGGCGATTGCCAACGCAGTTAATCAGCCTGCCGGCGTGGAGGCTCCGCGATGCTCTGGCTCGTCCTCGGTCTGGTGATCTTCCTCGGAGCCCATTCGGTACGTATCGTCGCACCGGCCTGGCGCGACGCGCGTATCGCCGCCTGGGGCGAGGGACCGTTCAAGGGCGTCTACTCCATACTCTCGACCGTCGGCCTCGTCCTCATCGTCTGGGGCTACGGCAAGGCATGGGAGGCGCCGGTCGTCCTTTATGACACGCCGGTGTGGACGCGCCACCTTGCCGCGCTTCTGATGCTTCTCTCCTTCGTCTCGCTGGCGGTCTACATGCTGCCGGCCGGTCGGCTGAAACCGATTCTCAAGCATCCGATGCTGCTCGCGGTGAAGATCTGGGCGCTGGCGCACCTGATCGCAAACGGCGATCTCGCCTCGGTCGTGCTTTTCGGCGCCTTCCTCCTGTGGGCGGCTGCCGACAGGGTCGCGGCCAAGCGGCGGGGCGCGACGGTGCCGAGGCCGGGGCCGGCAACGATGGACTTCGCCGCGGTTGCGGTCGGTGTCGTGCTCTACCTGCTGTTCGTCTGGCGGCTGCATGTCTGGCTGATCGGCGTCGCGCCCTTCGGTTGACGCAGTCGCCGCTGCGCTGTTGCGCGCGGTCGTTTTTGCCGCCACGCCCCTTCCATGGCGGCGAATTTCGGATAAAACGGCGGCTCACGACGGGTCCCGCGACGGGAAACGGGATTTGACGGTTTGATCTGATGTCCGACGACAGCTTTATCCGCGAGGTCAATGAGGAACTTCGCCAGGACCAGGCGAAGGCCCTATGGGACCGCTACGGCCCGTTCGTCCTCGGTATCGCGGTGGCTGTCGTCCTCGTCACCGCCGGCTGGGTCGCCTGGGACTACTGGACGACCTCGCGCGCCAACAAGTCGGGCGACGCTTTCTCGCAGGCGCTGCTGCTCGCCAACCAGGGCAAGAGCGACGAGGCGCTGGCCGCGCTCGCCGCGTTGGAGAAGGACGGCTACGGGGCCTATCCGCTGCTCGCCCGCATGCGCGCCGCTACCGTGCTTGCCGACAAGGGTGATACGGCTGGCGCCGTCGCCGGCTTCGACGCGGTGGCGGCCGACGGCTCCGTGCCGGCGTCGATCCGCGACATGGCGCGGCTTCGCGCGGCTCTGATCCTCGTCGACAACGGTGCCTATGCCGACGTCGCAAAGCGCGTCGAGACGCTCACGGCGGATTCCAATCCGCTCCGTCACTCGGCGCGCGAGGCGCTCGGCCTTTCCGCCTGGAAGGAGGCCCGCGCCGTCGACGCGCTGAAGCTCTTCGAGCAGGTGGCCGACGATCCCACCGCACCGCGAAACAGCCGCGAAAGGGCGACGATGATGGTCGAGCTGATCCGCGGCTCGGGCGATGCGTCGTGATCGACGATGAGCTTCAAGGTTGCCATCATCGGCCGGCCCAACGTCGGCAAGTCCACGCTTTTTAACCGTCTCGCAGGGCGCAAGCTGGCGCTCGTCGACGACATGCCAGGTGTCACCCGCGATCGGCGTGTGCATGCGGCCAAGCTCTACGACCTTGTCTTCGAGGTGATCGACACCGCCGGCTTCGAGGATGCCGCGGCCGCGACGCTGCAGGGCCGCATGCGCGCCCAGACCGAGATCGCCATCGCCGAGGCGGATCTCATCTTCTTCGTCGTCGACGCCAAGACAGGGCTGATGCCCGACGACCGCACCTTCGCCGAGATCGTGCGCCGCGCCGGCAAGCCGGTCGTGCTCGTCGCCAACAAGGCCGAGGCGCGCGGGGCCCAGGCCGGAATGCTGGAAGCCTGGGAACTCGGCCTTGGCGAACCGGTCCCGATTTCCGCCGAGCACGGCCAGGGCTTGCCCGACCTGCGCGACGCCGTGATTGCCGCCCTGGGCGACGACCGCGTCTTCGCCGAGGACGAAGACGAGGCGCCTGCCGAAAGCGATGTCCTGATTGGCGAGGACATCGCCGACCCCGACGCCGAACCGGCCTACGACGAGACCAAACCGATGCGCATCGCCGTCGTCGGCCGGCCCAACGCCGGCAAGTCTACGCTGATCAATGCCCTGATCGGCGAGGAGCGCCTGCTCACCGGCCCCGAAGCCGGCATTACCCGCGATTCGATTTCGGTCGACTGGGAATGGCGCGGCCGCAGGATGAAGCTGTTCGACACGGCCGGCATGCGCCGCAAGGCCAAGGTCCAGGAGAAACTGGAGAAACTCTCCGTCGCCGACGCCCTGCGGGCGATCCGCTTCGCCGAGGTCGTGATCGTCGTCCTCGATGCGACGATCCCCTTCGAGAAGCAGGATCTTCAGATTGCCGACCTGATCTCCCGCGAGGGGCGCGCTCCGGTTATCGCCTTCAACAAGTGGGATCTGATCGACACGCCGCAGGAAACGCTTTCCGCACTTCGCGAGGCGACGACGCGTCTCTTGCCGCAGTTGCGCGGCATCCAGGCGGTGACGGTGTCGGCGGAGACGGGACGCGGCTTGGACAAGCTGATGGACGCGGTCGTGAAGACGCACCAGGTGTGGAACCGGCGCGTTTCCACCGGACGCCTCAATCGCTGGATCGAGGGCGTTTTGACGCACCACCCGCCGCCGGCAGTCGCCGGACGCCGGCTCAAGGTGAAATATGTCACGCAGGTGAAGACGCGGCCGCCCGGTTTCGTCGTCTCCTGTTCCCGGCCGGAATCCATGCCCGACAGCTATGTTCGCTACCTGGTCAATGGCTTGCGGGAAACCTTCGACATGCCGGGCGTGCCCATCCGCATCGCGCTTCGCGCCTCGGAAAACCCCTTCGCCGGGCGCGCCAAAAAACGCAATTGAGCCGCGGTACCGCCTTAATGTGGCCCGGCACGCACCGTTAACGCTCCATCAAGGTTAATGCAGCACTGTCCCCTTTCGGTGGGTAAGCGTTGCGTTCTGGAGAGTTTCCGTGCATCGACGACTTGTTTTGCGGCCGCTAAGGGCTGCACGCGCGAAGAAGCCGTCCCTCGTTCCTTCCCTCATCATCGGTCTGGGCATCTGGATCGGATTCCCGACGGTCAGCGCCTATCAGGACATGGCCAGCATGGTTTCCGGCTCGGAAGCCGCGGGCGCGCGCTGGGGCGGCTTTATCGAGAAGGCGGTGGCCGGCTCCGTCCATTCGGCAGAGATGGCGTTCATCGACGGCGACATGGCCACCGGCTCGATCTCCGGGTCGGGTCTCAATGCCCCGGGCATCGGCGCCGTTGCTTTCAAGGGCAAGGGCGCGGTCAGCGGCGAGGCGCCGGACGAGGATAGGATCGCCAGGGCGGACAAGAAGGGGCGCGTCGTGAAGGTCGCGCCCGTCGCGCCGCCAAAGGCTTTCAACGCCGGCTCGGTGCTGGAGCGCAGCAGTTCCCTGCTGCGCCCGACCTTCGACGGCGACTTGAAGATGGCCTTCGTCCGGCCCGACATCAAAGGCCGCGAGATCCAGATCGCGACGGCATTCTACGTCCGCGAGGACCGCGTCGATCCGGGCGTCCCGGCGGCGATCGCCGATCTGGTGAACAACGAGCAGGCCGACGTGCTTGCCACCGCCTATGCGCCGGCCGAGCCGGATTATTCGCGGGCTTCGCCCTTCGAAAGCCTGCTCCGGGAGGAGCCGGCCCAGGGCCGCTTCATCCCGCCGGTCGCGCGTGGCGACCACGAATGGATGAGCAAGCCGCTGCCGGCCAGCGTCTTCGGCGAAGCGGAACAGAAATGCCTCGCCACGGCGATCTATTTCGAGGCGCGCGGCGAGAACACGCGCGGCCAGGCGGCAGTTGCCCAGGTCATCCTGAACCGCGTGCGCAATCCCACCTATCCCGGCACCATCTGCGGCGTCGTCTACCAGAACGACAACTGGCGCAACGCCTGCCAGTTCTCGTTTGCCTGCGACGGGATCAAGGACCGCATCACCAGCCCCGCCCACTATCGGCTCGCCCAGGACATCGCCCTGGCGGTCACCGCCGGCAAGATCTTCATTTCCGACGTCGGGTCGTCGACGCATTATCACGCGACCTACGTCAGTCCGCGCTGGTCGCGGACGATGGAGAAGATGAAGAAGATCGGGCTGCACATCTTCTATCGCACCTATGGCGGCGGCTGGAGCTGACCTTGGCGGACCGCTCCGCCGGCGTCGCCGCGGCGCGGCTTTCCCCGCCGATTCCGCCGGAGACCCGGCGGGGAAAGCGGCCGACACGATGCCGCACCCTCCCAAGTATATGAAATAAAACAAAAAAATACATTTGGTCGCTGGCCAATCCTCGGCTTGACGGGGGGAGGCGGCCTAACTATGTTGCGCGCGACTTTGAAGCGGACGGCGGGTGACCCGCTGGCCGGGCAGGGAGGTTGCGGTGGCCCGTTCCGATAGGCCAGACGAAACCGGAAAGACCGGGCCCGGCGAGACGGAACGACCCGAATTCCGCGACGACGACCTGGAACGACGCCGGCGCGCGCTTGAAGCATCACTTGCGGCAAGGGCGCCTGGAGGGCGGGACGGGGACGAAGGCGCGAAGCCGGGCGGCACGACCGGATACGGGCAGGCATTGAAGCTCTCCAGCGAATTCATCGCCGGGGTCGCGGTCGGTGCGGGGCTCGGTTGGGTGGTGGACAGGCTGGCCGGTTCTTCGCCATGGGGCTTGATCGTATTCCTGCTCCTTGGTTTCGGCGCCGGCGTGCTCAACGTGATGCGGTCGGCGGGGCTCGTCGCCGAACCGGGTTTGCGCAAACCCGGCCGGGACGGCGGGCGAAACGGAAATTGAACGGCGCCATTGGCGCGGACGACATCGAGGGGGTCTAGTTGGCCAACGATCCGATCCATCAGTTCCAGATCTCCAAGTGGATTCCCATCGAGATCGGCGGGCTCGACCTTTCCTTCACCAATTCCTCCGCTTTCATGGTGGCGACCGTCGCCGCTGCCGGCGCCTTCCTATTCCTGACGACCTCGACCCGCGGCCTGATTCCCGGCCGGCTGCAGTCGGTTTCGGAGATGTCCTACGAATTCGTGGCTTCCATGCTGCGCGACGCCGCCGGCTCCCACGGCATGAAGTTCTTCCCCTTCGTCTTCTCGCTGTTCATGTTCGTGCTGGTCGCCAACCTGCTCGGCCTGTTCCCCTACTTCTTCACAGTCACCAGCCATATCATCGTCACCTTCGCGCTGGCGCTGCTGGTGATCGGCACGGTGGTCGTCTACGGCTTCATGAAGCACGGCTTCGGCTTCCTGAAACTTTTCGTTCCTCACGGCGTCCCGGGAATACTGGTGCCGCTGGTGGTGCTGATCGAGGTCATCTCTTTCCTCTCGCGCCCGATCAGCCTTTCCGTCCGTCTGTTCGCCAACATGCTGGCCGGCCACATCACGCTGAAGGTCTTCGCCGGCTTCGTCACCTCGCTCAGCGCGCTCGGCGCGGTCGGCGTCGCCGGCTCGATCCTGCCCCTCATCATGACGGTGGCCATCACCGCTCTCGAATTCCTGGTGGCCTTCCTGCAAGCCTATGTCTTTGCGGTGCTGACCTGCATGTACCTCAACGACGCCCTGCATCCCGGCCACTGACCCTTCGCCGGCGGGAACCCGCCGACCGGAACCAAACCTGATCTCGATCCACAAGGAGTTGGACAATGGAAGTAGAAGCAGCAAAGGCAATCGGAGCGGGCATCGCCTGCCTCGGCATGGGCGGCGCCGGTATCGGCCTCGGCACCATCTTCGGCAACTATCTCTCGGGCGCGCTCCGCAACCCGTCCGCCGCCGACGGCCAGTTCGGCCGCCTGATCTTCGGCTTCGCCGTGACGGAAGCTCTGGGCATCTTCTCCCTCCTCGTCGCGCTCCTGCTGCTGTTCACGTAAGAACCGCGCACGGATCGACATGACCGGCCGCGCGCGATCGCGGCCGGTGCGAGCGAACAGGGGATGACGATGTATGTGACACCCGGCTATGCCGAGGAAGCGGCTCCGGCCGAAGGCGAGGTCCATACCGAGGTCGGCGTCGAGCATGACGCCGGACACGCCAAGGGCGTGTTCCCGCCATTCGACGGCACGACCTTCGCGTCGCAGTTGCTCTGGCTGGCGATCACGTTCGGCCTGTTCTACCTGTTCCTCAAGAACGTGGTGCTGCCACGCATCGGCAACATCCTCGAGGTTCGCCGCGACCGTATCGCCCAGGACCTCGACCAGGCGGCGCTCCTGAAGAGCGAGGCCGACGCCGCGATTGCGGCCTATGAACAGGAGCTGGCGGAAGCCCGCTCGAAGGCCAACGCGATTGGCCAGCAGGCTCGTGACTCGGCCAAGGCCGACGCCGACGCCGCCCGCAAGGCGGTCGAGGCCGGCCTCGAGAGCAAGCTTGGCGAAGCCGAGGAGCGCATCGCCTCGATCAAGGCGGCCGCGATGCGCGAGGTCGGTGCGATCGCCGAGGACACGGCCACCGCGATCGTTCAGCAACTCGTCGGCGGCAAGCCCGACAAGGCGTCGATCGCCGCGGCGGTCAAGGCAGCCGGGGAGTAACCGACAATGGACGCGACATTCTGGGCCTTCGTCGCCCTCGTCATCTTCGTCGCCATCATCTTTTACCTAAAGGTTCCGGCGACCATCTCCAAGTCGCTCGACGAGCGTGCGGTTCGTATCCGCAATGAGCTCGACGAGGCGAGGCGCCTGCGTGAGGAAGCCCAGCAGCTCCTCGCCGAATACCAGCGCAAGCGCAAGGAAGCCGAGAAGGAAGCAGGCGACATCGTCGCCGCGGCCAAGCGTGAGGCCGGCCAGCTGGTCGAAGACGCGAAGAAGAAGACCGATGAATACGTCGCCCGCCGGACGGCACTCGCCGAACAGAAGATCGGCCAGGCCGAACGCGACGCGGTGAACGAGGTGCGCGCCCGCGCCGTGGACGTTGCCGTCGAGGCGGCCCGCTCGGTCCTCGCTGCCAAGGTGGACGGCAAGGCGGACTCCGACCTGTTCAAGGCATCGGTTGCCGAGCTGAAGGCGCGCCTCAACTAGGCAGGTATCCCCTATGGGACGACAGGAAAACCGCCGCTCGCCGGCGGTTTTTTCTTGGCCGGGGGGCGCCGCAGGTGACACTGCCGCCGTCCCTGGCGCAATCTTACGGCGAGTGCGGCACTGCCGCGCAACGCGGCGGCCTGATAACGGGCGGGCGGACGGATTCCAGAAGTCCAGTTGCGGAAAAGACGGAGATGGAAATGATCGTGAAGCGTGAATTCTACATCGACGGCAAATGGGTCGCGCCGGCTACGGCTCGAGACTTCGACGTGATCGATCCGTCGACGGAAGAGGTCTGCGCGGTCATTTCGTTGGGTGGCCGGGCCGACACCGACGCAGCGGTTGCCGCGGCGAAGCGCGCTTTCTCCACCTGGTCGATGACGGCGCCGGCCGATCGCCTGCGCTACGTCGAGACGATCCTCGAGATATACAAACGCCGCGCCGAGGACATGGCGCGTGCCATCAGCCTGGAGATGGGTGCGCCGATCGACCTCGCCCGCCAGAGCCAGGCCACTTCCGGCACGTGGCACATCTCCAACTTCATCACCGCCTTCAAGACGTTCGAGTTCATTCGCCCCCTCGGGGCGCATGCGCCGAACGACCGCATCGCGATGGAGCCGATCGGCGTCGTCGGCCTGATCACGCCATGGAACTGGCCGATGAACCAGGTGACGCTGAAGGCGATCCCGGCCATGCTCGCCGGCTGCACCATGGTGCTGAAGCCATCCGAAATCGCGCCGCTGTCGTCGATCGTCTTCGCCGAAATTGTCGACGAGGCCGGTGTACCCGCCGGCGTCTTCAACATGGTCAATGGCGACGGCGTTGGCGTTGGCAGCCAGTTGTCCACTCATCCTGATGTTGAGATGATCTCCTTCACCGGGTCGACGCGCGCCGGCATCGCCATCTCCAAGGCGGCCGCTGATTCGCTGAAGCGCGTCTGCCTGGAACTCGGCGGCAAGGGCGCCAACCTCATCTTCGCCGACGCCGACGAGAATGCGGTGAAGCGCGGTGTGCAGCACTGTTTCAACAATTCGGGCCAGAGCTGCAACGCGCCGACCCGTATGCTGGTCGAGCGCCCGGTCTACGACCGCGCCGTCGAGATCGCCCGCGAAGTGGCGGAATCGACGAAGGTCGCCTCCGCGCACGAAACCGGCCGCCATATCGGTCCGGTCGTCTCGGCGGGCCAGTTCGAGAAGATCCAGGCGCTGATCCAGAAGGGCATCGACGAAGGCGCCCGCCTCGTCGCCGGCGGACTCGGCCGCCCGGCCGATCTCAACCGCGGCTACTTCGTCCGCCCGACCGTCTTCGCCGACGTCAACAACCAGATGACGATCGCGCGCGAGGACATCTTCGGCCCGGTCCTGTCGATCCTGCCGTTCGACAGCGAGGAGGAAGCCGTCGAGATCGCCAACGACACGCCCTACGGTCTCACCAACTATGTGCAGAGCCAGGACGGCGCGCGGCGCAACCGCCTCGCCCGCCGGCTGCGTTCCGGCATGGTCGAGATGAACGGCCAGTCGCGCGCGGCAGGATCGCCCTTCGGCGGGGTCAAGGCGTCCGGCCGCGCCCGCGAGGGCGGCCACTGGGGCCTGGAGGAGTTCCTCGAGGTCAAGGCGATCTCCGGCTGGGCAAACGACGCCGCCTGACGCTTAGCTTGCCCTGCGCATGGCTCCTTCGCCGGCTTGCGCCGGCGAGCGGGCCGCGCCACTGTCCTTTTCGGCGGCCGAATCGAGAAGGCTTCCGTCGCGTCCCCGGAAGAGACGAACGCATGACCGGCCCCTTCAATCCGCGCCGCGCCGCAAAATACCCGACCGCGATCGGTTGCGACGAGGTCGGGCGCGGGGCGCTTTGCGGCCCGGTGGTCGTCGCGGCCGTCTGGTTCGATCCGCGCGCACTGCCGAAGGACCTCTTCTGCGAACTTGACGACAGCAAGAAGATAACAGCGGCGCGGCGCGAGCACCTCGCCCGGCGCATTGTCGAGACGGCGCGCGTGCGCGTCGCCGCGGCCTCCTCGTTCACCATCGACCGCACTGGCATCCGTACCGCGACGCTCGACGCCATGCGCCGGGCGATAGCGGGCCTCTCGCTCGAACTCGCCGCCGACGATCTGCCCGCCTATGTCGACGGGCTCGACGTGCCACCGGGCCTTGCCTCACGCTGCGAGGCGGTGGTCAGGGGCGATTCGACGGTGCCGCAGATCGCCGCAAGTTCGATCGTGGCCAAGACCTGCCGCGACCGGCTGATGCGCATGCTCGGACGCCGCCATCCGAACTACCGCTGGGAGAAGAACGCCGGCTACGGGACGGCCGACCATCTCGACGCGCTCGCCCGCTTCGGCCCGACGCGGCACCACCGGCAGTCGTTCCGCCCCGTGGCTCAGCTCTCGCTCGGTCTCGAAGCCTTGGTAGACGTCGCCCTCGACGAGGTCGACTGAGGGACGCCGTACCGCGCCTGGCGCGGCACGGAAAGAATGTGGAGGACCCGGACCGGCGGATCGTTGGCGGCGGAATCCGCGACGGTCCAGGGTCCTCCGTGAGCCTTTCCCGCCAACGGGGCGGCGGAGCGGGAAAGGCGCCGTCTGGCGGGGATGGCCCGACGGAAACGATGATGCCGATGCGAAATCCGCCGGCAGGGTCAGAGCAGCACGAGCTGTTCGCTCTCCTTCGTCGCCGCGGCGAAGAGATCCGTGCGCAGCTGGCGGCGCTCGGCGTTGAAGCCCAGCCGGCGTGCGGCGATCTCGAAGCGGCGGCCGATCTGCCATGCATAGGGGCCCGAGCCCTTCATCCGCTTGCCCCATTCTGAATCGTAGTCCTTGCCGCCGCGCATCGACCTGACCAGCGACATGACGTGGCGGTAGCGGTCCGGGTAGTGGCGCAGCAGCCAGTCCTTGAAGATCGGGCTGACCTCGAGCGGCAGCCTCAGGATGATGTAGCCGGCCTCGCGCGCGCCCGCCGCATAGGCGGCGTCGAGGATGCGCTCGATCTCGGCGTCGTTCAGTCCCGGCACGATCGGCGCCACCATCACCGAGACCGGGATTCCGGCCTCGGCCATGGTCCGCATCGCCTCCAGGCGGCGCGACGGCGTCGCCGCCCGCGGCTCCATGGTCCGCGCCAGCGTCCGGTCGAGCGTCGTCACCGAGAACGCCACCTTGGCGAGACCCCTGGCCGCCATGCGCGACAGGATGTCGGCGTCGCGCATCACCAGCGCCGACTTTGTCACGATGCCGACCGGATGGTTGCGCGCCTCCAGCACCTCGAGGATCTCGCGCATGATGCGGTGCGTTTTCTCGACGGGCTGGTAGGGATCGGTATTAGTGCCGATGGCGATGGTACGCGGCTGATAGTCGGCCTTCGACAGTTCCCGGTCGAGGAGCTTCGCCGCATCCGGCTTGGCGAAAAGCTTCGCCTCGAAGTCCAGTCCCGCGGAGAGCCCCATATAGGCGTGCGTCGGCCGCGCGAAGCAGTAGACGCAGCCGTGTTCGCAGCCGCGATAGGGATTGATCGAGCGATCAAAGGAGATGTCGGGCGATTCGTTGCGCGTGATGATGGTTCGCGGCCGCTCCACCTGGACCTCGGTCCTGAACGGCGGTAGTTCCTCAAGCGAGTTCCAGCCGTCGTCGAAGACGTGGCGGCTGACCGGCTCGAACCGTCCCGACGGATTGATTCCCGCCGACCGACCGCGACCGCGCTCCGGGCGAACCCGCATCCCGCTCTGCTCGACGATCGCGTTTGCCATTTCGACGCGTCCCGCTCCAAAGGCTGCAATGTCGGCGCGCACGATCTGTTCCATCCTGGCTCGCTCCCAAGGGGTCTCGTCGGCTTTGTGGCTTGCTGTGATCATGAAACTATTCCTATCCGCAGAACAGGAACGAATCAAGAACATTCTGCGATTCGCATGGGAAACTGGCGCGGCGGCGACGTTTCGTCTAAGCGGCGTGCATGCTGAGCGTGCTGATCGAGACCCGCAACGACGAGGAGGGCCTGACAAGGACCCTCGCTTCCCTCGTTCCGGCCGCCGTCGAAGGCATGGTCAGGGAAGTCATCGTCTGCGATCGCGAGTCGACCGACCACACGCATCGGGTCGCAGAACAAGCCGGGTGCCATTTCCTGGCGACGGGCGGGATAGCTGCAGGCATTCGCCAGGCTAAGGGCGAGTGGTTGCTGATCCTGGAGCCCGGAGCCAGGCTGGTGGAAGGATGGACGGAAAGCGTCGCCGAGCATGCGGCGCGCCATGTCATGGCGGCGCGATTCTCGCGCTCGCGCTCGGCGCGACGGCCGTTTCTTTCCCGGATATTCAGAACCCATCGAGCGCTCGCCGAAGGCCTGGTGATCACGAAGCGGCAGGCAACATCGCTGTCGCGTGGCGCGCAGTCGGCCGAGGCCCTCGCCCGCGGACTTGCGGCCCGCCGTCTGGAAGGCGAGATTCAGCCGGCGCCGGCGAAGGCCTGATCCACCCTACTTGCCCGTCCGCCGCAGGTGCTCGTCCAGCCGCGGCATGATCTCGACGAAGTTGCAGGGCATGTGCCGGTAGTCGAGCTGGGGCTTGAGGATGCCGTCCCAGGCGTCCCTGCAGGCGCCGGGCGATCCGGGAAGTACGAAGACGAAGGTCGCATTGACGACGCCGCCGGTTGCCCGCGACTGGATCGTCGAGGTGCCGATCTTGTCGTAGGAAATGCGGTGAAACACTTCCGAGAAGCCGTCCATGCGCTTTTCGAAGATTGGCTCCAGCGCCTCCGGCGTGACGTCGCGGCCGGTGAAGCCGGTGCCGCCGGTGGTGATGACCACGTCGATTCCCGGCTCCCTTGACCACGCCAGCACGCGCTCGCGGATCTGCTCACGGTCGTCGCGGACGATGTCGCGCGCGGCGAGCCGGTGTCCGGCCTCGGCGATACGGTCGGCGAGCGTCTGGCCCGACCTGTCGTCGGCGGGCGTGCGCGTGTCCGAGATCGTCAGGATAGCGATGCCGACGGGGATGAAGGGTCTCTTCTCGTCAATCCTGCTCATCCTCGAATTCTCCCGATGCCATGGTGTGGGTCGCCGCGACGAACCAGCCGGGCCGGTTTCCGCGGATGCGTTCCGCCGCCGCGGTCGCGTGCTCGATTGAGGCGAAGAGGCCGAAGCACGTCGCGCCCGAGCCCGACATCCGCGAGAGGCCTGCGCCGGCCACGTCCAGTGCGGCGCGCGCTGCGTCGATCTCAGGCGCCAGTGCCCGTGCCGGCGCCTCGAGGTCGTTGCGCGTCGTCGCCAGCCAGTCGACTGCGGCCTTTTCGTCGGTGAAGGGCGGCAGCAGCGGCAGCGGCGGGTTCTCGCTGCCGGCGAGGCGCGAGAAGACCGCCGGAGTCGAAACCGAGACGCCCGGATTGACGAGCACCACGGGCAGCGCCGGAAAGAAGGGCAGAGCGGTGATGTCGTGGCCGATTCCCCTCGCTGCCAGCGGCCGCGCGGCAAGGCACATCGGAACGTCGGCGCCGAGTGCGGCTGCGACGCCGCGCACGGCTTCGCCACGCGGATCGATGTCCCATACGCGGCAGAGCGCGCGCAAGGTCGCTGCCGCGTCGCTCGAACCGCCTCCGACGCCGGAAGCTACCGGCAGGTTCTTCTCGAGCGTGATCGCCACCGGTCGCGCCGCAGGGCCTACCGCCTGCCGCAGCAGGTCCCTGGCGCGCAGCACCAGATTGCCGTCGTCGGCGGGAATGGCCTGTCCGTACGCACCGGCGACCGAAAAGGCGTCGATCGGCGCTGGCCGGACGGCAAGCCGGTCGCCAAAGCGTGTGAAGGCAACCAGGCTTTCCAGCAGGTGATAACCGTCGGCGCGGCGGCCGGTCACGTGCAGCGCAAGGTTGATCTTAGCCGGTGCGAGCCGAAATTCCGTCACGAAAGGCCTCGCACCGCGGACCGGGAAACTCAGTCTTTCGCCAGACGGTATTCGCCGGTCTCCGGGTCCTTGACCAGCGTGCCATTCGCTCCGGTCGAAGCCTGCTTCTCGGCGCGCCGCACGCGTTGCGTGACCCGCTCGGCCTCCTTGACGAAGGCGCGGTATCCGACATAGGCCGCGACGCCGACAAGCGCGAAGAAGATGAGCTGTGGCATGTCCCTTGCTCCTCCGAAAGAGCGCCGGCGAATGGCCTGGCCGGTCAGGCGATGGGAGAAGGCACGGATGCTATCCGCCTTTCCCGGCAATTCAAAGGCCGTAGCGACTCCACAGCGCGCGCTCCTCGGCCGCATCGATCAGGCCGCCGGCGAGGGCGGCGCCGATTTCGCTCGAGGCGCCGCTGCTCGACGAACCGAAGACGCCGAGGCGACGGCCGAAAAGCCCGCGCGGCGCGGTGATCAGCCTCAGCCGGGTCTTCTCTCCGTAGCGCCCCTTCAGCACCGAGCGCATGTCCCCGAGCGAGTCGACCAGGCCGAGTTCGAGACCCCTCTTGCCGGTCCAGAACAGCCCGGTGAAAAGGTCGGGATCGTCCTTGAGGCGGTTGGCGCGGCGTTCCTTGACGAGATCGATGAAGGTCTCGTGGACCTCGATCTGCAGCGCCTTCAGCCGTTCGATGTCTTCTTTCTTCTCCGGCTGGAAGGGGTCGAGCACGGCCTTGTTCTTGCCCGCCGTATGCACGCGGCGCTCGACGCCGAGCTTCTTCAGGAGTTCGGGAAAGCCGAAGGAGGCCGAAACGACGCCGATCGAGCCGACGATCGAGGAGGGGTCGGCGATGATCTCGTCGCCCGCCACCGCGATCATGTAGCCGCCCGACGCCGCGACGTCCTCGACGAACACGAGCACGGTCTTGTTCTTCTCCGCGGCGAGGTCGCGGATGCGGCGGAAGATCAGCCGCGATTGTACCGGCGAGCCGCCGGGCGAGTTGACCGAGATCGCGACGGCCGGCGCGTCCTTGTAGGAGAATGCCTTTTCCAGGAGGCCCGCCGTATTGGCGAGCGACAAGGTCGGGCGCAACTGGCCGCCGCCCGACATGATCGTCCCGTGCAGCCTGACGACTGGAATCGTCACGGCGTCCGAACGCAGGAATTTCGGGATAAGGCGGTCGAAGAGGCGGCTCAAGGCGGAAAGGTCTCCGTCGGTTGCGTCTCGTCCATGTAGGGATTTGCGACACGTCCGCAATGGTGGATCGCGGCGATCGCCGCTCAGTCGCCGAAAAGCGAAGCGTTGCCGTTGTTGATCGCATCGGCTTTCGCCGAGAAGCGGTCGCCGGCGTCATGGAGGATGAGCGGCGGGCAGATCGACAGAGCCGCGCGCGACGCGCGAACGGCACGCACCACGACGCGGATGGCCGTCTCTCCGGCGCGCGGGTGGATCGCGACGATTTCCGCTCCGCCGAAGCGGCCGTCCATGGCATCGAGGATGGTGCGCAGCGACGACGGCCGCGCAATCACCGCAAGCCCGCCGCGCGGGCGCACCACCGCCGCGGCACTGCGGATCCATGTCGCGAACAGGCCCACGTCCATGACATGGGCTTGCCGTTTCAGTTCATCCGGCGTCGCCCGGTCGTGGCCGGCGTTGAACGGCGGGTTCATGATGACGAAATCGAACGAGGCATCGCCCAGCCCGGCCGCGACTCGCGCCTTGCCGGTCAGGCCGACGTCCGCCTCGAGGACCGAAGCACGGGCGGCAACGCCTGCATTCTGCGGAAGGGCGAGGCCGCGGCGGGCGAAGGCTGCCATCTCAGGCGCACGCTCGATCAGGACCACGCTGGCGCCTTCGCAGCGCGCGGCGACGGCGAGGCCGGCCGCCCCGGCGCCGGCGCCGAAATCGGCGAGCCGTCCGGCGAAGGCCGAAGGAACGGCGGCGGCGAGCATCATGGCGTCCATGCCGGCCCTGTGCCCGCGTGCGCCCGGCTGCACCAGGAAGAAGCGTCCGCGATGGAAGGCGTCGATCGTGAAGTCCTGCACGGGCATGGCGGCGGCTTCAGTCGCCTCTGAGTTCGTTGGCGATGCCGGCGTCGGTGAGGATGCGCTTTGCCTCGGGGAGGTCGTCGTCTCCCACCATCACGCGGCGCGGCAGGATGCCGATCGATCCGTCGAGGATGCTCATGTTCCGGTCGGCGACGAAGCAGGCGATACCGGCATCCTTCAGCAAGGCCTCGACGAATGAGATGATGACTGCGTCGTTGGTGCGCATGAGCTCGACCATGGGCGGAAACTCGCAGGTTGCGGGAGCCCTGTAAATCGCCCAGGCTTGACGGCGGGATCAAGCCGCGCCAATTCGCCTGTTGCGGGATGCGGCGGGATCGGCTTTCAGCTAAGGTAACCGCTGGGGCAGGGAGTAGAACTGTGGGCGTCGTAGTCAATCTAGAGGACGGCAAGCGCGAGACGAGGTCGATTCGCGCCCTGGTCGACCTGACATCCGCCGACATGGGCCGCGTCAACGAGCTGATCCTGTCGAAGGCGGGATCGGACGTCGAGATGATCCCCGAGATCGCCAATCACCTGATTTCGTCGGGTGGAAAGCGGTTGCGCCCGATGGTCACCCTCGCCGCCGCGCAGATGTTCGGCTATGAGGGCGACGGCCACGTGAAGCTCGCCACCAGCGTCGAGTTCATGCACACGGCCACCCTCCTCCATGACGACGTCGTCGACGAGAGCGCACTGCGGCGCGGCCGGAAGACGGCGCGCATGATCTGGGGCAACCAGGCGAGCGTGCTCGTCGGCGATTTCCTGCTCGGTCAAGCCTTCCGCATGATGGTCGACGTCGGTTCGCTCGATGCTCTCGACATCCTCTCCACCGCTGCCTCCGTCATCGCGGAGGGCGAAGTCATGCAGCTTGCCGCGGCCAAGAACCTCGAGACGACCGAGGACGAGCATTTCGCCGTGATCAAGGCCAAGACCGCGGCGCTGTTCTCGGCCGCGGCGGAGGTGGGACCGGTGATTGCCGGCACCGGCCGCACGGACCGCTCGGCATTGCGTTCCTACGGAATGAATCTCGGCCTCGCTTTCCAGCTGATCGACGACGCGCTCGACTACGGCGGCAGCTCCCACGATCTCGGCAAGAACGTCGGCGACGATTTTCGCGAGGGCAAGGTTACGCTTCCCGTCATCCTCAGCTACCGGCGCGGCTCGGCGGCCGAGCGCGCCTTCTGGAAGGAAGCGATCGAAGACGGCAAGACCGACGATGCCGCGCTGGACAAGGCCGTCGGTCTGATGAGCCGTCACGGCGCTATCGCCGACACGATCGGCCGGGCCAGGCATTTCGGCGGCATCGCCCGCGACGCGCTGGCGCCGCTGCCGGCATCGCCGCAGAAGGCGGCGCTGCTCGAGGTGATCGACTTCTGCATCAGCCGCGTCTCCTGAAGACGGTGCCGTGACCGGATTGTGAACCCGGCCCGATTGCAGCGCGATCCCAAAAAGGCCATTCTTTTCGCCCATTGGCGGCCTGAGTCATCGCTCCCGCGGGAGCACGCTCGGCAGGAAGGAAGATGATGCGGTCTAAACGCGGGTACTGGCTTGCGGGCGTGGCAGCTATGACGGTCATGGCGCTGGCCGCGAGCCCGGTCAGCGCCCGGAGCGCGTCGGAGCCGATCAACATCGGCTCGTTCTCCGGCGCTTACCTCGCGGCCCGGATCGCGGAAAGCGACAACGACCGGCAAGGGGCGTCCGCATACTATGCGCGTGCGCTCGAGTTCGATCCCGCAAACAAGCAGCTCCAGCAGAGCCTGATGCTGTCGCTCATCTCCCAGGGACGCTTCGACGAGGCACTGCCATTTGCCGACAAGCTGAAGACCGAGCCCGAGGTCGAGCGCTTCTCGCGGCTGGCGTTGGCCATCGATTCCATCCGGCGCAAGGACTTCGCCGGCGCCGAGACCTGGCTCAAGCTCGCTCTCGAATCCGATCTCGACCGCCTCATCACCGGCCTCGTCACGGCCTGGGCGAAGGTCGGCTCGGGCGATGCCGATGGGGCGCTGTCCTTCCTTGAGGGGCTTGACGGTCCCGAATGGTACGCGCTGTTCACCGGTTACCATCGCGCGCTCGTCGCCGATGCCGCCGGGCTGAAGGCCGAGGCCGACGCCGCCTACAAGGCGACTGTCGACAACATGGCCGCGGGTGGCGCCGCCCCGGACACCTGGCTGCGGGCTGCAGAATCCTATGCCGGCTTCCTCGCACGAACTGGCGAGAAGCAGCGCGCGTTGGGTATCCTCGACCGTGCCGACGAGTTCGCCAGCGGGCGTCTTCCGATCGAAGCGCTGCGCCGACAGATCAATTCGGGTGCTGCGATCCGGCCTCTGGTCGACGGGCCGCAGGCCGGCGCCACCGAGGTTCTGCTCAATCTCGGCACCGCGCTCAACCGCGGCGGCGGCGAAGCCTATGTCCGCCTCTACCTCGAATATGCGCGCGCCCTCCAGCCCGACAACGACCAGGTGCTCCTGCAACTTGCGGCCGTGTCCGAACAGCAGCAGAACGCCGAGGATGCGATTGCCTTCTACAGCCGCATTCCCGCCGGCTCGCCGATGAAGCGCGTCTCCGAGTTGCAGCTCGGCCTCAACCTCGCCGATCTCGACCGCCACGACGAAGCCATCGCGCATCTGAAGGCCTTGCTCGACGGCGATCCGGACGACATGCGCGCCTATCTGGCGCTGGGCGGCGTTTACGCATCGAAGGAAAACTACCGCGCCGCTGCCGATCTCTATGACGCCGCGGTGTTGCGCATCGCCAAGCCGACGCGCGAGCACTGGAACATCTTCTATCAGCGCGGCATCGCCTATGAGCGGCTGAAGGAATGGCCCAAGGCCGAGCCGAACTTCCGCAAGGCGCTCGAACTGTTCCCCGACCAGCCGCAGGTTCTGAACTATCTAGGCTACTCCTGGGTCGACATGAACATGAACCTCGAGGAAGGCCTCGAGATGATCCGGCGTGCCGTCGATCTGCGGCCGAGTGACGGCTATATCGTCGATTCGCTCGGCTGGGCCTATTTCCGGCTCAGCCGCTTCGAGGAAGCTGTGACCGAACTCGAGCGCGCCGTATCGCTGAAGCCCGACGATCCGATCCTCAACGACCATCTCGGCGATGCCTACTGGCGCGTAGGACGCCGGCTCGAGGCGACGTTCCAGTGGAGCCACGCCCGCGACATGAAGCCGGAGCCGGACGTGCTGGCCACGGTTCTGGAGAAACTCGCCAAGGGCCTGCCGCCACTGGCCGACAAGGCGACAGCCGAGCAGGCGCCCGCGGCAACGCCTGCGATCGAGCCGAAGCCGGCCGAGCCGGCCGGGGACGGCGAAAAGCGCAGCGACGCGGTGCCGGTCCCTGCGTCAGAGACAGCGCCGGACGCGGAGGTCTCGGCGGCGATCCCGGCCTCCTACACGGTGCAGCCGGGGCAGTCGCTGTGGTCGATCGCCGTCGACCGGCTCGGCAGCGGCGCCCGCTACCTGGAAATCCTCGACCTCAATCCGCAGCTCCGCGGCGATCCTGGGCGCATCCTTCCCGGACAGGAACTGCGGCTGCCCGACGGCGTGCGCTGAGCCGCTGCCGCCGAGGGGGTGGCCGCGCCTTGACCCTTTCGGCCGCGCTCACTAGGAGAATGTCTCGCCGACCGAACGAGGCTTGTCCGTGAACGCCGCCCTGCCTGCCCACATGCACCCCGGCCGCTCCTTCCAGGGGCTGATCCTGACCCTGCACGACTACTGGGCGAACCACGGTTGCGTCATTCTCCAGCCTTACGACATGGAGGTCGGCGCCGGCACCTTCCATCCCGCGACGACGCTGAGGGCGCTCGGGCCGCGGCCGTGGAACGCGGCCTACGTGCAGCCGTCGCGCCGGCCGAAGGACGGCCGTTACGGCGAGAACCCGAACCGGTTGCAGCACTACTACCAGTACCAGGTGATCCTGAAGCCGAACCCGTCGAACCTGCAGGAACTCTATCTCGGCTCGCTCGCCGCGATCGGCATCGATCCCCTTGTCCACGATGTCCGCTTCGTCGAGGACGACTGGGAGAGCCCCACTCTCGGCGCCTGGGGGCTCGGCTGGGAGTGCTGGTGCGATGGCATGGAAGTGTCGCAGTTCACCTACTTCCAGCAGGTCTGCGGCATCGAGTGCGCGCCGGTCGCCGGCGAACTGACCTACGGGCTCGAGCGGCTGGCCATGTACGTCCAGGGCGTCGACAACGTCTACGATCTCAACTTCAACGGCCGCGAGGGTGACGAGAAAGTCACATATGGGGAGGTCTTCCTCCAGGCCGAGCAGGAGTATTCGCGCCACAACTTCGAGTACGCCAATACGGCGACGCTGCTGCGCCATTTCGAGGATGCCGAGGCTGAGTGCAGGGCACTGCTTGATGCCGGTGCGCCGAGCCCGCAGGCCAACCAGGCGCGCCACAAGATGGTGCTGCCGGCCTACGACCAGTGCATCAAGGCCAGCCATGCCTTCAATCTGCTCGACGCGCGCGGCGTGATCTCCGTCACCGAGCGGCAAAGTTATATCCTGCGCGTACGCAACCTCGCCAAGGCCTGTGGCGAGGCCTTCCTGCTCACCGAGGCGGGCGGCTACGCCGGCTGACGCGGGGAGACGATCCTACTGATCGTCGCTGATCGCCGCGCTTTCCATGACTTGCGGATCGCTTCGCTCCAGCGTCTGCAGCGCCCGCCGCATGCCCGGCATGCTCGATCCGGCCGGCGCAGTGATCTGCGTCGCCAGGCAGGCGGCAAGTGCGGCGATGCGGATCGTGAAGGAGAGCGTGTTCATTGCCGTGTGTCCGAAGAGCGTTGTTCTCTTCAGTCGCGGCAGACCTCGATAAGGTTCACGGGGTGACAGGCCCCGGCTGACTTGCTATTCCGCGCCGTCCCTTGCCTCCCGCGAGAACTCCAGATGCCCGACCTCCTGCTCGAACTCCGTTCCGAGGAAATCCCTGCCCGCATGCAGCGCAAGGCGGCCGGCGATCTGCGCAAGATGGTCACCGACGGGCTCGTCGAGGCGGGCCTGACCTACGAGGGTTGCCAGGAGTACTGGACGCCCCGCCGCCTGGTGCTCGACCTGCGCGGCTTGACTGCGCGCTCGAAGGACGTCCGCGAGGAGATCAAGGGCCCGTCGACCAAGGCGCCGGAACAGGCCGTCCAGGGGTTCCTGCGCAAGGCCGGCCTGGCGTCGATCGAAGAGGCCCATGTCCATTCCGACCCGAAGAAGGGCGACTTCTACGTCGCGCATGTCTCCAAGCCCGGACGCGCGGCGGAGGAGATCATTGCCGATTTGATGCCGCAGGTGATCCGCGCCTTCCCCTGGCCGAAGTCGATGCGCTGGGGACCGGCCTCGGCGAAGCCGGGCTCGCTGCGCTGGGTGCGGCCCTTGCAGTCGATCGTCTGCACCTTCGGCCCGGAGACCTCCGATCCGGTGGTCGTCGACTTTGAAGTGGACGGCATCCGCTCGGGCAACGTCACCTTCGGTCATCGCTTCCATGCGCCGGAAGCCATCACGGTCCGCCGCTTTGACGACTACGTGGCGAAACTCGAGGCCGCCAGGGTCATCGTCGACGCCGAGCGGCGCAAGCAGATCATCCTCGCCGACGCCCGCAACCTCGCCTTCGCCAACGGCCTCGACCTCGTCGAGGACGAAGGCCTGTTGGAAGAGGTTTCGGGGCTGGTCGAATGGCCGGTGGTGCTGATGGGCTCGTTCGAGGAGGCCTATCTCGACATCCCGCCGGAGGTGATCCGGCTGACCATTCGCGCCAATCAGAAATGCTTCGTCTGCCGTCCGCATGGCGACGCCGAAAAACTCACCAACCGCTTCCTGCTGACGGCCAACATCGAGGCGAAGGACGGCGGCGCCGAGATCGTCCACGGCAACGGCAAGGTCGTGCGTGCCCGGCTCTCCGACGCGCTCTACTTCTGGAAGACCGACCAGTCGGACCTGCCCGATATCGACGCGTTGAAGGACAGCGCGGAAAAATTCGGCCTCGACCTGGCAAAGCCGCTCGACCAGCGCATGGCCCGGCTCGACCGGCTTGGCGTCACCTTCCATGCCAGGCTCGGCACGCAGGGCGAACGCGTCCAGCGCATCGCGCGGCTGGCGGAGGAGATCGCGCCCATCGTTGGCGCCGACCCGGCGCTCGCCCGCCGCGCCGCGGTGCTGGCCAAGGCCGATCTGCAGACCGAAGTGGTCGGCGAATTCCCCGAGTTGCAGGGCGCCATGGGGCGGAAGTACGCGCTTCTCCAGGGTGAGAACCCTTCGGTCGCCGCGGCCCTCGAGGAGCACTACAAGCCGCAGGGTCCGAGCGACGTGGTTCCCACCGATCCGGTCTCGATCGCGGTGGCGCTGGC
>CAJPFN010000120.1 GCA_905339215.1 Rhizobiaceae bacterium | reverse complement strand
GACTCAGGTGAAACACGCAGACCCATAAATCCACTCCCTGTTCCAGGAGCAAATTGTCAGGCGAGAAAACCAGGGCGGTCAATCCGTTCCCGCAACGTTCCACAACTTGGCCAAAATCACAGCTTCGGGCCGATTAGGCCTACCAGGACGAACAGCTGGCGGATATCAACCCCGCCGATCTCATCGTCGCCACGCGCGTGCTGAAAGCGTTTCTCACCGGCCCCCATCAGGGAAAGCCCGACCTGCACATCTAGCTACAATACCGTTCTTTGAGAAGCCTCCCAGCCCCTATCGGGTCCACCTCTTGTTCCAAAGCGACATAGCAGTCGGTTATCGGGTAAGTGGTTCTGGTGTTCATGACGATCCTCCGCAGCCAAACTCCGCGGAAGATCGAAATCCGGCCTCCGGGGAGAACGCGCTCCCCGAGTGAGTTCCTCCGAGCCCAGACCCAGTGGGCGGGTGTCCGGTGAAATGAGGGGCACTCCACCACCCACTATGACCGTTATTTTGCTGTGCAAAGCCTTTGTCGGCAGGCGCTGTCTCGCGTGCTTCGCAGATTAATGGCGGCTAATTTCCTAGCGTTCGTGGACAAAGGGTATCCATAGTTTGACTGCGGCGATGGCGACGAAGCCGAGATAGGATTCCTTGGTCTTGTCGTAGCGCGTTGCGATGCGCCGACAATTCTTGAGCTTGTTGAAGAGGCGCTCGATCTGATTTCGCCATTTGTATTTGGCTTTGTCGTGTGGGATCGGATCGCGCCTGTTGCTCTTTGACGGGATGACAGCCTCGACGTTGGCGCTGGCGATCTCTTCGCGAATGGCGTCGGCGTCATAGCCCTTGTCGGCGAGGAATGCCTCGATCCGGTCGGAGACCATCCGGAACAATGGCGCAAAGCCCTGGGTGTCGTGCGTTTGCCCGGGTGTCAGAACGAAGCCGAGCGGGCGGCCTTTTCGCATCACAGCCGGCATGGAGCTTGGAGGTGAAGCCGCCGCGCGATCGGCCAAGCGCCTCGGCCTCCTGAGTCCCCTTTTTATGCCGACCGCACAATGATGGGCCCGGACAACGGTGCTATCGATCATGTCGGCGCTTCGATCCCGCTCGACCAGTTCAGCCAGCGTTTCGAGCATCGCCTCGAACCCGCCGGTCTCGACCCATCGTCGGTAACGGCGGAAGTCGCTGTTCCATTTGCCGTATTCGTCAGGCAGATGTCGCCATTGCGCGCCCGTGCGCGCCATCCACATCATGCCCTCGAAATAACGTCGATTGTCATGAGCAGGGCGGCATCCGCGCCCCCGTTCAGCAGGAAGAAGCGGACCGATCAGCGCCCATTCCTCGTCCGTCAAACCAATCCGTTCGCCCAAGGCTGCCTCCAAATGGAAGCCTTGAATCAAAACCGGATTCCTCAGTCAACCCTTGTCCATGAGCGCTAGCTTGAGTGCGGGGGGTTCACTTTGCCGTTCGTGCGTCATGCCGACCTTCTGCAGAAGGCCGGCACGACGCGTTTCGCGCAAGCGGCAATCTTGCCGCGGATGGTGATGAGTAAGGCTCCGGTGCGCAATGAAGGCGAATCTCATATCGCTTCCCTCGCGAAGAAGGCTGCGGCCTTCTTTAGGATGTCGCGCTCCGCCTTCAGCTTCGCGACTTCCTTGCGCAGCCGGTCAATCTCAAGCTGCTCCGGCTTCATCTGTCCGTAGGCCGGTAGAACGCACGCTGCGGATCGGCGCCGAGTTCCCGAATTTATTTGCGCAGCACGTTCTGGTGCAGATCCAGATCACGGGCTGCCTGCGCCACCGCAACGCCCTTCACCAGCCTCACCGCCTCAAGCTTGAGCTTGCGGCTGAACTTCCTTCTTCGCATTCCCACTCTCCAGTTCCGTCAAAACACCTTGTCTCGGTGTCCACGAAACCGGCAGCAGGCCAAACCGCCAACATTGAGGGGGTTAGTTCTTCATGTCGCCAAAGGGGGTCAATCCCCGGAGTCGCTTGACAGGAATGTCAGTTGCTTCTCCAACTCAGGGAGGGCCTGGTAGAGATCGGCGACGAGGCCGTAGTCGGCGACTTGGAAGATGGGGGCCTCCTCGTCCTTGTTGATGGCGACGATGATCTTGGAGTCCTTCATGCCGGCGAGATGCTGGATCGCGCCGGAGATGCCGACTGCAATGTAGAGCTGCGGCGCCACCACTTTGCCGGTCTGCCCCACCTGCCAGTCGTTCGGCGCGTAGCCGGCATCGACCGCCGCGCGCGAGGCGCCAATGGCCGCGCCCAGCTTGTCCGCAACCGGCTCGATATATTTGGTGAAGTTCTCGCGGCTCTGCATGGCGCGGCCGCCGGAGATGATGATCTTGGCCGAAGCGAGCTCAGGCCGCTCGCTCTTGGAGAGCTCCTCGCCGACAAAGCTCGAGATAGCCGGCGCCTCCGCCACCTTCGCCTCCTCGATTGGCGCATTGCCGCCCTCGCCTGTCGCTGGGAAGGCGGCAGTGCGCACTGTAACCACCTTCTTCTTATCCTTCGACTTCACCGTCTGAATGGCGTTACCGGCATAGATTGTCCGCTCAAAGGTGTCGGGCCCGTCGACCTTGAGGATGTCGGAGATCTGCATAACGTCAAGGAGCGCGGCGACGCGGGGCATGAAGTTCTTGCCCGAGGTGGTCGCCGCCGCGATGATCGCGTCATACGGTTCGGCGAGCGACAAGATGAGCGCGGCAAGCGGCTCGGCGAGCGCATGCTCGTAAGCGGCATCGTCGACAACGAGGACCTTGCCGACGCCGTCGAGCTTGGCGGCCGCTTCGGCCGCCGGCTGGCAGTCCATGCCCGCAACGAGGATATGCACGTTGCCGCCCATCGCCTTCGCGGCCGTGAGCGTCTTATTGGTCGCGTCCTTGAGCGTCGTGTTGTCGTGCTCGGCAATCAAAAGCGTGGTCATCAGAAGACTCCGGCTTCGTTCTTGAGTTTACCGACAAGATCGGCGACGCACGCAACCTTTACCCCCGCCTGCCGCTTCGGCGGTTCCGTGGTCTTGACCACTTCAAGGCGCGGCGCGACATCGACGCCGTAATCGCCCGGCACCTTCTCGTCGACCGGCTTCTTCTTCGCCTTCATGATGTTCGGCAGCGACGCATAACGCGGCTCGTTGAGGCGCAGATCGGTGGTGACGATCGCCGGCTTGTTGAGCTTCACCGTCTGTAAGCCCCCGTCAACCTCTCGGGTGACCAGGAACGCACTGTCCTCGACGGCGATCTTCGAGGCAAAGGTGCCCTGTGGCCAGCCGAGCAATGCCGCCAGCATCTGTCCGGTCTGGTTGCAATCGTCGTCAATCGCCTGCTTGCCCAGTATCACAAGGCCCGGTTGCACCGCCTCGACCACACCCTTAAGGATCTTCGCCACTGCAAGCGGTTCTACCGCGCTCTCGACCTTTACCAGGATCCCGCGGTCGGCGCCCATGGCGAGCGCGGTGCGGATCGTCTCCTGCGCCTGCTGCGGCCCGATCGAGACGATCACCACGTCGCTCGCCTTGCCGGCCTCCTTCAGGCGCAAAGCTTCCTCGACCGCGATCTCGTCAAACGGGTTCATCGACATCTTCACATTCGAAAGCTCAACCCCCGAACCGTCCGACTTCACCCGGACCTTCACATTGGAATCCACCACCCGCTTCACGGGCACGAGCACTTTCATCAAAATACTAACTCCCGTTCCGATACGAAAACTCGCTTACAACCAGTTGTTCTAGCGTTAGCGGCGAGATCTTTAGCCACCAATCAACGTTGCCGAAGGCAGCTGTGTGGCGTCAAAATTCGGAATCATCCGTTATGCCTTAGAGTCTGCGTCGAAACTCATGATGGAGGAGCTAAGCGCCGCGTGAGCGGCGTCACGGTGCGGCGTAAATGAAAGCTTTGGCTTCCAAATAGGCTTTGACAACCGCCTGGCACCCGCCACGAAGCCCCGGCTATTGATCCCCACGTTGACACGCGTCGACAATACGAACATGTCCGGACGGAGCATTGTCATGATCTCCTCTTCAGCTACTGACACGCAGGCTCTCTGGATCATGCGGGGTACGCTCCAGAATACTTACGGGTAGTCTGTTGCCTCGCACCAAGCAGTTGATCGTCTTGCCACCCCGCACCAAATCATCCTTCACGGATGCAAACGCGATGCCCGAACCTACGGACGGCCCATAGGTCGACGAATGGACGAATCCAACCACGTCATTGCCGTCGAACAAGAGATCGCCAATTTCGGGGGGAGATCCATCGAGATCGAACGATATGTGGACGAGGCGATAGGGCACGGGCCGTGCCGTATCAAGGATCGCGCGGCGACCAATGAAGCCTTCCTTACTCGGATCGACGAAGCGGCTGAGGCCAGCTGAAGTTGCTGTCTGACTTGTGTTGAAGTCTGCGCCCCAGATTGGCCACCCGGCCTCGAGCCGCAGGGTGTCGTACGCCTTAAATCCAAAATCAACTATTTGGAATTCCTCGCCCGCGGCCGCAAGCGCTTCGTAGATACCTATCTGATATTCGAGAGGGTGGTGAAGCTCCCATCCAAGCTCGCCGACCATATTGAAGCGCAATGCGCGCGCGCGACCGAACGCAATATCGATATCTGCAACCGTCAACCAAGGGAAATCGTCATTGGACAATTTCGCTTCGCTCACTTTGGCGAGCACTTCGCGGGCTCTTGGCCCTGACAACAGCAGCGCTCCATAGCGACCGGTGACATTCTCAAGCTGTACGCTTCCGTCCCTCGGTAATTGTTCATTCATCCAAGAGTAATGGTGCAGCTCCGCTTGCGGAGCAGCAGTCAAATAGAAGCGATTAGGCTCAACGCGCGCGATTGTCGTGAAGCACATCACTTGACCGCGCTCATTCAGCATGGGTGTGGAAACAATACTCCCGACGGCGGGGAGACGACGGGCGCAGAGCCGATCAAGAAAGGTACTGGCGGCCGGTCCAGATACTTCATACTTCGCAAGCGCCGTGAGATCGAGAATGCCAACGCTTTTGCGCACATCTAGTGCTTCGGCGCGCGCCTCCTCGACGCCGTTTGAACGCGCATTGCCTCGCGAGAACCACATAGGCGTTTCCCACCCAAGCTGGGCTGAGAAATGCGCCCCTTTAGCCTTGAGGCGATCGTAAAGCGCGCTAGCCCGCGCAGGCCGACCCGCTAACCGTTCCCCTGAGAGATCAACAGTTCCGAAGACATGCGCTTCGCTCAGCATGGCGCGAATAAACCGCTTGTTGGCGTAGCAGCCGAAGCGACTCGCATACAGCATAGAGACGTCGACGCTCGGACTGCCTTCGATCAGCCATTCGGCGGCGACATGCCCCAGTGCGGCTGCCTGGCTAATGCCGTTGGCGAATCCCGCCGATATGTGAACGTTTCGCAGTCCAGGTATGGGACCAATCAGGCCCTGCAAATCGGGGGTTCGACTCGTTGGACCACAGATCTCGGTCTTAATCCCAACCCGGCCGAGCGCAGGAACGCGCGCCATTGCGGATTCGAGACTATGAGCGCCCCGTTCGAGATCCACCGGAAAAAGCTCTTGACCAAAGTCGTCAGGAATTCCGTCGAGGAAGCAGTACGGTGTATGCGGCTCGTGCACGCCAATGAGCAAACCATTACGCTCCTGGCGAACATAGAACGGGACCGCGAAGTCGCGCAGCATCGGCACCTTGCGATCAAGTTGCCTGAGCTCCGGCACCTCATCGGTGACAAGGTATTGACGTTCGGTCGGCACAATTGGAATGTGTGCACCCGCCATGCGCGCAACGACCGGCGACCAAAAGCCAGCGGCAATCACCACGTACTCGGTGATGATATCGCCTTTGTCAGTGCCGACCTTCCATTCCCCATTCAACTGCTCGGTAAGACCAGTAACTTTGGTATGACGATAGATCTCCGCGCCCTTGGCGCGCGATGCGCGAGCGAAAGCGTGGGTCGTCATGCTCGGATCAAGCACCCCCTCGTCAGGTACGTAGGCTGCGCCAAGAATACCGTCGAGTTCCATCAGGGGATGCAGCTTCTTAATCTCGTCCGGCCCGATCATGTGATAATCAATGCCGACCGCTCGGGCGCTTTCCGTGCGGCTCGCATATCGCTCAAGCAGATCATTTGTTTTTGCGATCAGGATTGATCCCGTGCGGGTCCAACCGAGATGCTCGCCCGTCTCGTTCTCCATTTCGCGATAGAGCTTATAAGCGAGCACATTGAACTGGTTGACGGCTCGATTACCGTCAGCAAGAGAGACGTTTCCAGCAGCGTGCCAAGTCGTTCCCGCGGTGAGGTCCATGCGCTCGATCAGCACCACATCCGTCCAACCGTTCTTGGCCAAGTAGTAGAGGATGCTACAACCGATGACACCTCCGCCGATCACGACGACACGGGCATGACTCTTCATCTGGATACTCCCAATCATTTTGAAGGCTCTTCGCCGGCGGCGAGAAGAACAGTTGCATACGCGGACATGCCGACGCGCACCCGCCCAAGCAGCGTCAGGAATTCACCCTGCAAAAAATTGACAGATCGACATCTGCAAGCGTGCTCGCGCGAGAGCCTGTATAGGCCTTAGCACCGCGATCAAGCCGAATGATCGACTCGACCCCTTGGCAAGAAAGTGATCTACCCAACCGACAGCTCCTTGTACGCGCCTTCGACCGGCCACTGGCGGGAGAATGGCAGAAGTGCCGCTCGACCGCAATACAAAAGTGTAGACAGCACGACACACAAACAAATCGGCAGGCCTTTTATGTCGCTGCCGCGTGGCCGCGTCGCCTCCTGCAACAATCGCCGGGCAATCGGCGCCGCATCGAGCGTCTCCCAGCGTCTGCTGCCGGGGCAGACCCTCGACAGCTTCGAGTTCGAGGCCGTGCGATGATCTCCAAGGCGCAGGTCATGGCCATCACCGACGGCGACGGCTGGCTCGAAAAGGGCGCCAACCTTCCGGGGGAGAGCCATCTCTCCGCAGCTGCGCGCCAGAATGCTTGCTGGCGGCTGCTTTCGGGTGACGACTGGCGCGTCTGCCGGACCGTCGGGCCTGTTCCTTCGTGGTGCCGATCGCAAGATGATCCGCTACCAGTCGGGCAGTCCGGCGAAGACCGAACTGCGCTGTCGGCTAGGCTCGACCATTCTGTGCTCTATGCGCGTTCCACGGCTGTTCGAGGATCTGTCGCTCGCCCGTTTCGATGGCCGCTTTCCCCGCCTCTTCGACAAGCTCACCCGCGAGCAACTGCTCATTCTCAACGACTTCGGAACCCACAGCCTCACCGACCAGCAGCGCTTCCAGCTGTTCGAAATCGTCGAGAAACCGCTATCGGGGCAATCCACCCTGATCACTGCCCAATTCCCGGTGGCCAAGTGGCATGACCTGATCGCAGACCCCACTGTCGCCGACGCCATTCTCGACCGGGTCGTTCACAATGCACACCGCAGCGCACTTCAGGGCGACAGCATGCGAAAGAAAAAAGCAGCGCCCCTCTTGACCGGCAGCGAAAACGGCGAAATCAATCACCAATGACGACAATCAGGCACACGAGGACCATCGCCGCCAAGCTGTCCGCAACTTAGTGAAACTACTGTCCGCGACTTAGCGGAATCCCTGTCCGGCTTTTGCAAAATACGCAGTTCGTCCTGCTGCGGCGGGAGGGCTACCCGTCGGGGATCAACCTCTTCCGAGAGGAAGGGACGCTTCGCAAGCGCCGGGCCCGGCGACGAGCGGTTGGCACGCGAGCGAAAATGTTGGGTGGATCGCGGTAGACGTTCGACGAGCCGCCGAACATCGAAAGTGCGGCCCTCCCTCTCCCTTCTCCTCAGGAATGCTGCGCGAATGCGCGCCGTATCGGGCGCGCACGAAGGGCAAGACGGAGAGCGGCGTCGTGAAGAAGAACGCGATTGCGGGGCATTCTTTCACGAGCTGGGCGGCCTTCGAGACGGATCTCGCCCGGTAGGATTGCCGATTGCGCCGTGCCATGCCGACATGGGCAATTAGCTGGTGATGATGGTTGAACGACGCCCGTAGCGATCCTTGAGGAATTCGAGGAGGTCATGACAGGCTTGGTCGTCGAGCGGCTCCAGGCCCCAATCGTCGAGGATCAGCAGTTGCACACTGCCGTGCTTGCGCAGCAGGCGGGATAGCGACCACACGGCGCGATCAGGAACAACGTCCCGGCCGCGCTCATGAAATCGGCCCACGCAGCCATCCCGTGTTGCTGATCAAGGCCGGACTCTAGCGCCAGCCGAGAGCGCATTGGGGAGCGGTCCATCCGCCGGCAGGGTAACCTATAGGCGAGGACAAATCGGGGAGCACGTTACTCAGGCAGCCGGCTATGCCCCCCCGAGGAAGTCGACCCTGCTCTAGATGCCATTGAACGCATTCGCCGCCGCAACTTTCCTCAAAACGGTAGACTACCATCGGCGGAATGGGTGATCATCGAGATTGCGTCAGAGCCCTGTTTCAATGCTGTTGACAGTGGGCACGCGATGCCTCGCTGCGCAGCCAACTGCTTCGTTGCGATCACTCTGCAGCAATCGTAGGGTCATCCTCACCGATACTACTGATTTCGTTCGCCCCTGCGAATATCTCGCCATAGCCGATTTTGATGATTTCAACGATCTGTTGATAGCGGCGGCGTATATGACTTTCCATCAA
Organism: Rhizobiaceae bacterium; assembly: GCA_905339215.1. Taxonomy (GTDB): domain Bacteria; phylum Pseudomonadota; class Alphaproteobacteria; order Rhizobiales; family Rhizobiaceae; genus DUSC01. The sequence goes on along the minus strand of CAJPFN010000120.1, from coordinate 34,793 downwards.
CCGGCCAGCCTCATCTGGGGCCCGTGAAGCGATAGCGCGCGCAATTGCAATGTGTTCCTCGCGCGAATTGCGCCGCGTACGCCTATCGATCCAACGCGCAAAATGAATCCGATTATTCACGCCGCGCAACACGTTGACGAGTTCCGGATTGCCGGTCAACTCCGCAATCTTAATGTGGAAGGTCTCATCTTGACGGAGCAATTCAAGTTCATTGTCCAGCTCTTCCTCCGCAGACACCATTTGCATTAAGCCTTCCAGAGCCTCATCGCTTGCTCGTTCTGCTGCCAGTCTGCTGGATTGGATCTCTAGTGAACAGCGCAAATCGTAGAGGTGATATACCTCCTCGGGGTCCAGAGACCGGCGGAAGAAACCGAGGTTGGGCTTCACCACAAGGAATCCCTCCGCCACCAGCCGATTAAGGGCTTCCCTCAACGGAGTGCGGCTGACGTTCAGTTTCGCCGCAAGTTCTACCTCATTGATTCGTTCACCTGGCTTCAAGGCATAAGTGATCGCCATCTGTTGGACACGATCATAAACTCGGCTAGCGGATCGGACCAGTTGTTGCTTAGCTTCAGTTTTCAAGCGTTCCTCGCAACCTGCTAATTAGGAATCAGAACGGCATAGGGAATTGTAGGATATCCAGTGGATCGCTTTGTGTACAGATGGAGGAGATTAATCTTTTGGCAATGACCTGATATGGTGGACGGCCTCCGCTCCCGGAATCGCAATGTGCCAAAGTGTGGCTGTCGAAAGTCACATGAGGGAGAACCGTCCATGGAAAGGGTTAGCCCAATCAGCCTGGATATCGCCTCACATTTCCGATTAGCGCATCGCCAGCGGCTCAGCAGGAGCTTCACTGTCACCGGCTTGCCCTGGACCGGCAGATCCTGGAGGCTACGGTTGACCAGCCTGCGCCGGCCGCCATGACGCAGGGCGGATCCCAGCCCTCGATCGGAAAGGGCCGCTCATGAGCGCCGGTCGCGACGATCTCCAGACCTTTCGTGTAGTCGCCGCCGAGGATCCGCCGCAATCGGGTCGAACTCCCTCCGACATTGCGATAGATTTGCCAGCCGGCTCCCTGCCCTCGTCGAGAAGCAAGATGGCTGCGCCAAATCGTGCAGCGGTAGGCGCCGTGGCGGCATCAGCCGGCCGGCGCCGATGACGACGACGTCGAAAACACCGTTCTCCGTCATCGCACAGGTTCCCGCCGCCCGGACTGCCGCTCCACAGCCATGCCTTCGCGAAGGAGGGTCGGGCAGGCCTGCCGGCTGTCGGTCCCGTCGATCACGACGAGGCAGTCGAAGCAGGCGCCGGATCATGCAGAAAGCGGAGCGTTCTGCGCCGCTGACGGGCGTCGTCCGCCAGACCCGCACGCCCGCCTATTAGTGCGGCGGCAACGCTGTCGCCTTCCCTGCCGACTCACTGCCTGGCTTCGGAGGTGAAGGTTATCTCCGCCGTCTTCCACTCAAGCTGCTCGAACATCGGACCTCGCAGTGTCGAAGGAGCTGGCAAGTCCTGAGAGGGCGGCCGTCGACGATCTGACGCGCAAGGGTGCGCACATGAGCCGCCGCCAGCGTGACGCCGCTGTGGCATGCGCAGGCGAAGGTTCCTGGGATTGGTGGAGGATTGCTGGTATATCGGCAGCCCGTCGGGCGACATGACCCGCAGAGCTGCCCAGCTGCGCACCACGGCGAGCCATGCGATCACCGGGAACGCCGCCACCGCCCGTGCCGCGGTCACGCCGCGGTCACGCTGAGGACTCCCGGGATGGTCGCGTCGTCGGTACCCTTTTCCTCGACGGAATCGCCCAGCATCACGCCGCCTTCATCCGTCTGGCGGATGGTCGAGATCGGCTGCGGCAGAAACGGAACAGCCTTTTCCGTGACGATGACTTGGCCTGTCTGCGGCCGGACGGGTATGTCCAGGTCGATCTGGGCGCCCAGCCGGCGGGTCTCGAGGCCGGCGGCGACGACGACCGTCTGCGCGGTCGTTCACTCGTCATCCGCCACGATCGCGAAGCCAGCGCCGTCGCGGCCAATCTTCGTGACAGGCGTACCTGGGAGATAGTTCCCGCCGAGCCTGCAGAAAGCGGCAATCAGGGCGTGGTAAGGCTGGAGTGAGTTTACGTTGCCGCCGCGTGGCAAAAAGCTGGCCCCCGCCATCGAAGGTCCGAGGGCAGGGAAAATCCTCCACAACTCGTCTGCTGCCACCATCGGCACCGGGTTCGAGTGCATGCCGCTCCAGCACGGCCAGCCTTCGCGCGAACTCGCCCGCGTCGAAGTACCGATAGTAAGTTCGAGCCCAGACGTCCGAAAGCTCCTTTGCAAACCTCGTCCAAAAGCCGATGGACACCTGAGTCCAGCGAGCATAGGAGGGTGCGCCAACACTTTTGGCCTGGCCCACACGAGGGCGAAACTTCCGCGTGAGGCACGATAGGCGGAATCGTATCCGTCAAAGCGGACCCACCGAGAGTCCGAGGTTGAGGATGCCGTAGGCTATCGCCAGTCCTACAGTGCCGCCCCCACACGATCGCGACATCCTGTGCGCTTGCCTCGACGGCTCGCTGTACGAATAGCCTCGGGCACGCTCTCACTCACGCCGATCAACCTGTCTACACTTCTGAATTGCAATCAATATTCATTTGTTGCAGATCGTTCGGATCCGCTGTATGGCAATTGGTGTCAGACAGACATAAAGGGACAGGAGATCGCGAAGATGGGTGCGGACAAGCAGATGAATCTGGGATTCCTGTTCCAGATCTCAGGGGTCCATTATGGCGGTTGGCGCTACCCAAGCGCTCAACCAAAGCGCGCGGCGGACATCCGCTATTACGCCGAGGTTGTGCGCACGGCCGAGCGGGGTAAGCTCGACTTCTGCTTCCTGGCAGACAGCATCGCCGCCTACGAAGGCAGTGCCGAAAAGCAGGACCGCTCCAAAGAAGCGCTGATGGCGGCCGAGCCGAAGCGCCTTCTCGAGCCCTTCACGCTCCTGGCAGCGCTCGCGATGGTCACCGAGCACATCGGTCTGGTGACCACCGCGACGACGACCTACAATGAGCCTTATACGATCGCGCGCCTGTTTGCCTCGCTGGATCACATCAGCAATGGCCGCGCGGGATGGAATGTGGTCACATCGGCCAATCTCGCAGAGGCACATAATTTCGGGCGTGACAGCCATGTCGAACACGGAGACCGCTACGCCCGCGCGGAGGAATTCATCGACGTTGTCTTCAAGCTTTGGGACAGCATCGAGGATGGCGCCTACATTCGCGACAAGCTGGCGGGGCAATATGGGCTCAGCGACAAGATCCATTTCATCAATCACGTAGGAGAGCACTTCAAGGTGCGCGGCCCGCTTAACGTACCGCGCCCGCCGCAGGGTCATCCTGTCATCGTGCAGGCAGGCTCCTCCCAACCCGGCAAAGAGCTCGCCGCCCGCACGGCGGAAGTTGTCTTCACGGCGCAGCAGACCCTTGCCGACGGCAAGGCCTTCTATTCGGACGTTAAGGGGCGCATGGCCAAGTACGGCCGGTCGAGCGATAGCTTGAAGATCCTGCCTGGCGTGGTGGTCTACGTCGCAGAGACGGAATCTGAAGCGAAGGCGAAGTATGAGACGGTCAGCAATCTGGTTCCGCCTGATTTCGGCCTGTTCATGTTGTCGGACCTTCTGGGCGAGATCGACCTAAAACAGTTCGACATAGATGGGCCGCTGCCCGAGGACCTGCCCGAGGCGAAGGGATCACAGAGCCGACGCGACGTGATCATCAACCTGGCGCGGCGGGAGAACCTGACGATCCGTCAGCTGTACCAGCACATTTCCGGCGCGAGCGGCCACCGCAGCCTTTGGGGCACGCCGAAGCAGATAGCCGACCAGTTCGAGCAGTGGGTATATGAGGGAGCTGCGGATGGCTTCAACATCCTGCCTCCCTACCTGCCCGAAAGCATGACCGACTTCGTCAATTTCGTGGTGCCGGAACTTCAGCGCCGCGGCCTTTTTCGTACCGAGTACGAGGGCTCTACGCTGCGGGACCGTCTCGGCCTGGCGCGGCCGAAGAATTCTGTGGCGAAACCATCTTGAGCAGAGATAGCAGCCGAGACAGGCGAACCACCCTTGGGGGTGTATATCCCCAAGAAGCCGCTGCATAGGATGGTGTCGGCGACGAGGGGAGGCGAAGGCGCCCGGTGGCCCACAGCAATCATTCGCGAACTACAGGATCGACTGTAGAAGCGGCCCCGCCGTTCCATACGCCGGTGGTGACCAGCGCCGCGAGACTCTAAGACCGGCTCAAGGAAAAGGCGGTTTCCTATCATTTTAGGCGGGCGAACGGATCAACGAGGTCGAACTCGCGGCGCAGCTCAAAGTGAGCCGCACGCCGCTCAGTGAGGCTTTGAACCGTCTCGCCACCGAGGGATTTCTCACCACCACGGCAAACAAGGGCTTCTTCGCGCGTGTGCTGGAGGCGAACACTTTGTTCGACCTCTACGAACTGCGCGCCTTCCTGGAGCAGGCCGCCGCGCGCCTCGCCTGCCAGCGTGCTTCCGACGAAGAGATCGCCGCCCTGCGTGACTTTCTGCTGGAACAGGACGATAGCGAAGAAATCTCGGCTGGCGAGATGCTGAAATTGGACGAGGAGTTTCACCTCCGCCTCGTCGGCTTGTCGCAGAATGAGGAACTCCTGAAGACGGTGCGGTCAAACTCCGAACGGATTCGCTTCGCACGAGGGATCGACTTGTGAGCGCGCCGCCTGAGCCACGGACAGCATCTGTATATGACCACGCTTCTCACCGAGAGAAAGAAAGAGGAATGCGCCGCCTACGTGCTGGCTCATATCCAGAAGCATTTCGATCAGATTCGCGAGATCAATCGCGGCGCCGTTACGGAGATCTACACCCGCGACAGCGAGAGCTCTCGTAAGGCTCGCTGATGCTCAACGCGCTGGACCTGTCTTTCCAGCCTTTTCGGTCGATCACGCATCTTTGGATCGCTGAATGGCCATAACACCTAATCCGCCGCGGAAGAACACCAGCGGCGCGCCCCCCTTGCCTGTCCGCGATGCGACGACGCGGCCGACCAGAAGCTTGGCATGATCGAGCTCGACCACGCGTTCCACCACGCAATCGAAAACGCCGGCCGCGGTTGACAATGTTGGCGAACCGGTCGCCAGGGTCTCCCAATCGTCGGGCCGGAAGCGCTCCGCAGCCGATGCTCCCTTCTTCATGAAGGTCCGGGCGATCGCGTCGTCTCGGGACGAGAGGAAGTTGACGGCGAACGCTCCGGATCGACGGATCGGCCCAAAAGCCTTGTTTCCCGGGCCGAGTGCGGCCGAAAGAAGCGGCGGGTCGGCACTCACATGCGCCACGGAGAGGCCGACGAAACCGACAGGCTCATCCCCCGCAGCGGTCAGCACCGTAAAGCCGATCGGCCTTTCCCCCAACACTTCCCAGAAAGGCGCAATCTGCGCGCTCTTAGCTGCATGGTTCGGCTTCGTCATCGGCCGCCTTAGCTCCTTTTGGCGCCAAAGCTGTTCAGGATCTGGACGATGGCGATGGACAGCCCGACGATCACCAGGATGAGCGTCGAGACTGCGGCGAGCGATGGATCGATCTTGTAGCTCATTTCCTGCCAGAGCTGCTTTGGCAGTAGCGGCGTTCCCGCATCGGCGACGAAGAGTGCAATCGCCAGCTCATCCATCGCCTTGACGAATGCGAAAAGGAACGCCGTCACCATCCCCGCCTTGAGAAGGGGCAGGGTGATGCGCCGGAAGGCAACGCCGCGGGTCGCGCCCAGCGTCCAGGCGGCTTGGTCGAGCCGCTCGTCGTAGTTTCGCAGCACCGCCATAACAGTGATCACCACATAGGGCAGCGAGAAGATCGTATTGCCTATGATGAGGCCGATGTTCGTGCCGACGAGACCAACCTTGGCGTATAGATAGAAAAGACCCACGGCGACGATGATGTGGGGAAGCACCATGGGCAGAAGCATCAGGCTGATAATAACGCTCTTCCCGATGACCCGTTGACGGGCCAGCACGAAGGCCGCCGGCACGCCCAGGACCATCGATAGCGCAGCCGTTGCAAGTCCGACGCCGATCGAACGAAAAGTCGCATCAACCCAGATCGCGGACGAGAAATAGATCTGGTACCACTGCCACGTGAAGCCTTCAGGCGGCCAAGCAAGGAACCGGTTTTCCGAGACCGAGATGGGAATGAGGAAGAAGGTAGGCAGCGCGAGAAAAGCTATGCCGATGAGGCCGAGGATCCACAGGAACGGTCGGCGTTCCTCCCCGAGACGCCGGCGGCGGTAAGGCAGGATTTTGCCGAGTAACATGCCGGCATAGACAGATCCCCATCCGATGCCGGAGACAAGCTGCCGGCCCAGGTCGCCGGACAGCCTGCCTAACCCTCCCTTGCGGGTGCTGGCGCCTGCACGAACTTCTCCTGTCAGGCTGGAGAGGCCGAGCGTACGATCAAAGACGACAACGACCAGAATGGTTGCCGCGAGGAGCACGACGCTCAGCGCCGCCGCGAACTCCCAGTTGAGCGCCTCCTCGAGCTGGACGATGATGAGCTGCGCAAGCATGATATTGGATGGGCTGCCGAGGAGCTGCGGCGCGATGAAGAAGCCGAGTGCCGTGACGAAGACCATGAGACCGCTGGCCGCGACGCCCGGCAGAGAAAGCGGGAAATAGACCCGCCAGAAGGCCATCGACTTACGCGCGCCGAGCGTGCTTGCGGCGCTCGACAGGCTGCGGTCGATGTTCAACATCACCGACAGCATCATGAGGATGGCGATCGGCATCAGAGCGTGGACCGAGCCGACCATGACACCGAAGAAATTGTAGATCAGGTCCAAAGGCCGCTCGATCAACCCAAGCGAGAGCAATGTCCGGTTGATCACGCCCTGAGCTCCGAGGATCACCATCCAGGCGAGCACACGCACCAGGAAGCTGGTCCAAAGAGGCACCAGGATCCAAATCAACAGCGGATTGCGGTGGCGCGCGGAGATGGTCGCGATCAGGTATGCTATGGGATAGCCGCCGACGATGCAGAACAGCGTCGTCCAGGCCGAATAGCTCAGCGTATTCAGCACAACCTGGAAATAGGTCGTGTTGGCGACTAGGCGCTCATAATGCGCGACGGTCGGTACACCCTTGTTGTCAAAAAAGCTGAGAAAGAGGAGCTGCGCGACCGGAATCACGAAGACGATGGCCAGGAAGGCCACCGCAGGAACAAGCGGCAGATAGCGGGCGAGCAGGCGCCTGTCGGCTCTGGTCGCCGGCAACTCGGTTGCGATCACCGTCATCGCCCGACTTCCGCAGCTAGGTGGACCGTGTTGCACGCATCCCAACCAAGGCGAACGGTCTCGCCCGGATGATGCGGTGCGCCCTTTTCGTCACTCCAGTTGACGGCGACCAACCGCTCTCCGGTAATGAGCCTTGCAACGTGTCGGCTAAACGCGCCGAGCATGATCGTATCCTCCAGAATCGCGTCGACGACCGTGTCAGCCTTTTCCCCCTCCCTCAGGAGGCGGATGTTTTCAGGCCGTACCATACATTTGCTGGTCGCGCTGGCGGGTGTGGGAGCAATGAAGTTGGCGTGACCGACGAACTCCGCGGCGAAGACGCTGCGCGGGCGGAAGTAGATCTCGGACGGCGTTCCCAACTGCGCGATGCCGCCATCGTTCATCAGGCAAATGCGGTCGGACATTGCCATCGCCTCCTCCTGATCGTGCGTTACGTAGAGGATGGTCGCTCCTAATTCCTTGTGTAGGCGCCTGATCTCCGTCTGCATGTCGTCACGCAGCCTTTTATCGAGTGCGCCAAGCGGCTCGTCCATCAGGATGATCGAGGGCTCGTATACCGAGCATCTGGCAAAGGCCACGCGCTGCTGCTGGCCGCCGGAAAGCTCACGGGGAAGTCGGTCACCGACATGCGGCAGTTGCACCACCTCAAGCATCCGTGCGACACGCCGGTCGATCTCGGCACGCGGCAGGCGGCGCATCTCAAGCGGGAAGGCGATGTTTTGCGCAACCGTGAGATGCGGGAACAACGCATAATTCTGGAAGATCAGGCCGATGCCACGGTCGTGCGGCGGCGTATCGGTGGACAGGCGGCCATCGATCCAGACGTCGCCGTGGTCGCAGGCCGTGAGCCCGGCGAGTATCTGCAGGAGCGTGGACTTCCCTGAACCGGAGGGGCCAAGAAGCGTCAGAAATTCTCCCTCTGGTACGTCGAGGGTGGTTGGCCGCAGCGCCCGGACGGATCCGTAGCTCTTGGCAACTTGGTCTAGTCGTAGTTTCGTCTTCATTGCATATCCTGCTCGACCGTGCGGCGCCATGCGCCACGGCTGGCTCCAAAGTTTCCCTCAGTGTGCATACCGGCTATGCGGGTACTTAAGTCCAAGATTCTCACGTAGCGTCACACCCTCGTATTCGCCGCGGAATACACCCCGATCCTGGAGGATCGGCACTACGATATCTACGAAGTCGTCCAGGGAGCCGGGCAGGTAAGGAGCCGCGACGTTGAACCCATCGCAGGCCCCTCGCTCAAACCAGTGGACGAGAGTGTCCGCTACCTGCTCTGCACTTCCCACGAGCGAGAGATGACCGCGCCCGTTCGCTACCTTCTCGTAAGGCTGGCGAATGGTTAGGTGTTCGTTGCGCGCCTGCTCCGGCATCGCCTTGCCGATGCTCTGAATCCTGTGATTCTCCACCTGAGGCAGGGGATCGTCAACGTCGTAATTCGAAACATCGCCGACCTTGTCGAACAGGAGGGCGTCGTCATCCCAGCTGTCCCACAACCCAAGCACAACGTCGATGAACTCGGTCGCGTGCTCGTAGCGAATGTCGATGTCGATCTGCTCCTTCAGACTGAAATTGAGCGCCTCCGCATCGGACCACGCTAGGGTGCTGAATCCTGACAGCGCCTGCTCCTCCCCGGCATTCTCGCGGATTGCAACGCCATCCGCGAAGAAGATCATATCGAAAAGTCCCCGCTAGGCTGTGCGGGCTGCCGCAAGATAGTGCGGCAAGCCCATCTCGCTGCGCGGATCAACATCGGGGTGCCGCCAAGCCGCAACATGGTAGCCTATCCCCCGGACAGACAGTCCGAGTTTCATCTTGTCCTGGCGGCCCACGACCCGGGTCCTCAGCCGCGCAAGATCCATTCTTCGAAGCGGGTGTTGGCCGCTTCGCCATGCTCGAGCCAGAACTGTGCGTCCTGCTCGCGCATCTTGGCCAGATTCTCCGGGTAGGTGGGGAGCGTCCGGGCGAAGTCGGCGTCGAGATGGTCGAACGCCTTCGGGTGCATCGGCCCCATCAGCGTGGACTTCATGAACTCTGCCTCAAGCTCGGGCTGGGCCGCGAACTTGATGAACTCGCGAGCGACGTCACCCTGTGGGCTGCCTTTGGGAATGGCCCAGCCTTGCGTGGTGAAGTAGCCGTCCGTGTAGCTGATGCCAACGGGAGCTCCGTCGTTCTTGAGCTTCTGCGCCCGATGGCTGCTGATGGGAAAAATGTCGAGGTCGCCGCTGCCGATAAGCTGGTCCATCTGCGGATCGGATTCCCACCACACAGCAATGTGCGGCCGGATCTCGTCAAGCCCGGCGAAAACCTTGTCCCACCCTTCGGGCGTCTTGAGAGTCGGATAGATATCTTCAGCCGGAATGCCGATCCCGCGGGCCGTCATTTCGATTGCGTCGACCGCGCGCTTACGGAGCGACCGGCGGCCCGGAAACTGCGCGACGTTCCACATGTCGCGATAGGATTCCAGGCCCTGAGGGAACGACGTCTCCCGATAGGCCATGGTGAAGCAATAAAGGCCGTAGGGCAGCCAGTCGGGCATTACGTTCTCGGCCGGTCGGTCGGCTATATCCGGCGAATTAACGTCGATGGGATCCATCAGATCAGCTTCTCTGAGACGGAAGTATAGGTCCTTGGTCACGCCCGCCGCCATGCTCCAGCGATAGGCGCCAGTCTCGACAGAGATCTTGAACTCGTTGAAGGGAAAGTCCTTCGATACGACACCGGTCGCCTTGATCCCGGTTGCGGCTTCGAACGGTTTGAAGAACGCGAGTTCCCATATGTCGCCGTAGCCGCCCGGCACCCGGACCGTAAAGGGTTGCTGCGCCCAGGCCTTGCGCAGGAAGGTCGGAGCAGCCAGGGCACCTGCGGCAAGGCCCCCGACCTTCAAGAAAGTGCGGCGCGACGTTCCGATCGGCATGTTTCTCTCCATTATGATGCTCGCTTCTGTTCCCCGGAGCGCGGGGGAACCGAGCTCCCCGCGGTTGGCAGCGCAGACTGAATACATTTTTGAATTTTATTCTGCACTTCGCTCACTATGACTCTCCCATTCGTGCTTGGCAACCCCAAAAAACGTCGGTTTGGGATATCGTGCACAAAAATGTATTCATTAACGTGCACCATATTGCGCAACACCGATGGAGGGGATAAGAGGTTTCGAGAAACTGTGGTGGAGACCTATGCGCACCAAGATGACCGTTGTGATTGGAGCCGGCATGGTCGGCATCGCCTCGGCTCTCTGGCTTCAGCGAGCAGGCCGAAAAGTCATCGTGATCGACTCCCATCCTCCGGGCACCGGCGCCAGCCACGGCAACGCCGGCTGCTTTAACGGGTCGTCGGTGGTGCCGATGTCGATGCCGGGAATTTGGACGAGCGTACCGCGCTGGATGCTCGACCCGCTCGGTCCATTGTCGATCCGACTGGCCTACATGCCGACCCTCTTTCCCTGGCTATGGCGTTTCCTTCGAGCCGGCCGGCGGGAGGAGGTGAAGAAACAAGCGGCGGCGCTGCGCGCGTTGCTCGGGCCCACGCTTCCCTACCTCAAGCAACTCGCTGCCGGGGCGGATGTCGACGACCTGATCCGCGAGCAGGGTCACCTCTACGTCTATCGTTCAGAGAAAGCCCTGGCCGGCGACCGTTTCGGCTGGCAGCTTCGCGGGGACGCCGGCGTCCAACTCGATTGGCTGGATCGACGCCAGCTCCAAGACTTCGACCCCGCCCTATCGCCGTCCTACACGCACGGCGTTCTGATCCGCGAAAATGGACATACGACAGATCCGGGCGACCTCGTCCTGCGTCTGGCGGAGCATTTCGTCAGGCAGGGCGGCGCCATCCACCGTGCCAAGGCAACCGGCTTTCGGCTTGACGGAGGGCATCTGCAATCCGTCGAGACTGAGGACGGGGTCGTGCCGGCCAACTCTGCCGTAATAGCCGCCGGAGCCCATTCCAACGCGCTCCTGAAGATGCTCGGCGACTGGGTCCCCCTGGAGACGGAGCGTGGATACCACGTGATGATAAATGATCCCGAGTCGCAGCCGCGCGTTCCGACCTGCGACGCATCCGGCAAGTTCGTCACTACACCGATGAAGCATGGACTGCGCCTGGCGGGGACGGTGGAGCTGGCGGGGCTTGAACTGGCGCCGGACTGGAAGCGGGCCCGCGCTCTGATCAAGCTGGGCCAGAAGATGCTGCCTGGGCTTCCGGCGTGCATTGCGGAAGAGCGCCTCGTGCTCTGGATGGGTCACCGCCCGAGCCTGCCCGATTCCCTGCCGGTGATCGACAGGGCGAGCCGGTGTCCGGACATTGTCTATGCCTTCGGACACGGCCATGTCGGAATGACCGGCGCGCCGATGACCGGTCATCTCGTCGCTGACTTGATCCTCGGCCGCCCCCCGAAGATAGACCTCGCGCCGTTCCGGCATACACGTTTTTAACAGGAAAGGACCCAGATGATACAGCGCGGCCAGCAGACCCCGATCTTCCATCGTTACGTGCGGCATGGCGACACGCTCTATGTCAGCGGCCTTGTCGCCAACGATCTCAGCCAGACAATTGGCGGCCAGACCCGGGACATCGCCGAACGCCTCGCCGAAATCCTGGCCGAGGCCGGTTCCGACATGGGCCGCATACTTCAATCGACGGTCTATATCACCGATATGTCGATGAAGGCCGAGATGAACGAAGCCTGGAAAGCCTGTTTCCCGGCCGAGACGCTGCCAACGCGAGCAACAATCGGAGTTGCCGACCTGGGACGGTCGGTACTCATCGAAGTGGTTTTCGTCTGCGCCGTCTGAGCGGCCGAGGCGGTGGCCGGCAAAGAAGCTGCGGTCGCCTCTCAATCGAGCTGAAAGTATGGACATGATCTCCTGGTCGGCGCGTGTCACCGGCGAGCGTGCCTCCGCCGAGACGTGCGATGACCGTCCACGGCGCATCACGCTGTCAGCGGAGGGATGCCGGTGACGACGATCGGGCGTTCGTTCGGAGCGATGGCCTTTCAGGCCAGAGCGATCCTGGGCATCCGCACCGTCCGGGTTTTCTGCGACAGCTTCGTAGCATTGCTGATCCCGCTCTACCTGACTTCGCGCGGCTTTGACGCCGTAGCTGTCGGCACGATTGCCTCCTGCATGCTCCTTGGTTCGGCCTTCACGCTGGGCGCTGCTGGGGCGCTCGCGCACCGCCTTGGCGTGAGGGCACTGCTCTGCGTTGCCAGCCTCGGCATGGTTGTTTCGGGCGTGGGTTGGTCGATGGACCCCGCCCTGCCTTCGCTAATGCTGATCGCCTTTTTCGGTTCGCTGAACCCGCATGGCGGCGAGGCGAACCTGTTCCGCCCTATCGAGCATGCGGCGCTCGCCGATCTGGTACCTGCAACTTCCCAAGCGACGGTCTTCGGCTACTATTCCTTCCTGGGCGCCCTGGCGGGTGCGTTTGGAGCGCTCTCTATCGGCGCCCTGCCGACGCTGTTCGACGCGCTTAGCGAACGGACGACCTCGACGGCGATCTTTATCGGCTACGCCGTCATGGGCATTGCTGTCTGCGCGATCTATGCCCGGATCGACCTGCACAGCTCGGAAACGCCGCGCCAGCGCGCTCTTGCTCCCGGTTCGCGCGGCAAGGTGCTGAAGCTGACGGCGATCTTCTGCGTCGACGCATTCGGCGGCGGCTTCATCGTCAATGCGCTGATCATCCTATGGCTCACGAACCGGTTTGGCGCCTCGATGGTGGAGAGCGGAGCGCTGTTCTTCACAGCTGGGGTGATGGCCGCGGCGGCTCATCTTCTCGCAGCACCGATCAGTCGCCGGATCGGCCTCGGCGGCACGATGCTGGTCGGCCATGTCCCCGCCAGCCTGCTGCTGATCCTCGCCGCGCTCGCGCCTAGCTTCGGCATCGCCGCGGCCTGCCTCGTCCTGCGCGGTTTCCTATCGCAGCTCGACGTACCGACACGCGCAGCCTTCGTCTTTAGCCAAGTTGCGCCGCAGGAGCGAGCGGCCGCCATCAGCGTCACCCTAATGCCGTTCAGCCTGGCTGCGGCGGTGGCACCCTTTCTGTCGGGCTGGCTTTTGCTGTCATCCTCGACGGTCGGCTGGCACCTCGTAGCAGCTGGCCTCATCCGATTGATCTACGCGGCCCTTTTTCTCTGGTTCTCGGTGAAGGATAGCCCGAACGGATAGCCAGACGGCGATCAGGTCAGGCATCGATCTCAATGGCCATGCCGCTGGCTACCGCCAGATCGACAGCGGCAGACGCAACGGCCAGATCCTGAACCCCGACGCCGGTGCCGTCAAACAGCGTGATTTCTTCCATGCTTCGGCGTCCGGGATGGTCGCCGTTTATGACATCGCCGATAGAGACGATTTGCGCCGGGTCGAGCAATCCCTGGGTGAACGCGTGCTGGGCCTCGCCAATGGATATTGATTGTTCGATCTCGTCCGTGAAGACCGTCGCTGCCCCGACAATTTCCGGAGCGATCTCCTGCTTCCCCTTCGTGTCCGTGCCCATACAAGCTAGGTGCGTGCCGGGTCGTATCAGGCCTGCCGGGATGATGGGAGCGAAAGACGAGGTGATGGTGATGATGACATCGGCGCTTGCGCACAACTGCTCCAAGCCCGCCGCATGGAACGGCACGCCTCTCTCCTGCGCCACCTTTGCCAGACGCCCGATTTTTTCGGGCGTCTTGTTCCATCCGAGGACCTTCTCGAACTGCCGCTGCTCAAGTGCTGCCTGCAGCTGGAAAGTGGATTGGTGACCGGCGCCGACAATGCCGAGCACTCTGGAATCGATCCGGGCAAGGTGCTTAATCGAAATTGCGGAAGCGGCGGCCGTCCGCAAGGCCGTCAGCAGGTTGCCGCCGACAACGGCGCGGCACCGTCCGGTGTCCGCGTCAAAGAGGAATATCATCGACTGGTGGTTGGTCAGTCCCCTCGATGCGTTGTTCGGCCAATACCCGCCCGACTTCAGGCCCAGCGCAAGGTTCTCGCGGTCGAATCCCGACTTGAACCCATACAGCGCATCGGCATGGCCGATAGCTTCCCGTATCACCGGAAAATTTCGGGCCATCTTGCGGGCAGACGAAGCAAACACCCGCTCCACGGCCATGAGACAGTCGGCCGCGGACACAAGGCGGACAATATCGCGTTCGGGAATGACGATCATGATGCCCTGCCGCGTGGAGAAGCCGGGAACCGCGTCACGACAAACCTCAATATGCCTTGCCGCGGGCCGATATCGGCCAGACGGTCTCGACCTTGCCGTTGCGGACTCCGACGTACCAGTCGTGAACGTTGCACGTGGGATCGCAGTGACCCGGAACGAGACGAAGCTTTTCGTTGATCTTGAGAACACCGGCCGGATCCTCGATGACGCCGTGCTCGTCGCTGCATTTGATGTATTTCACATCGTCGCGGCCGTGAACGAAGGGGAGCCCGCTATCGACCGACTGCGCCTTCAGGCCGGCATCGCAGATTGCCTTGTCGGCCTTGGCATGGCTCATCACCGAGGTCAGGATGAAGAGCGCGTTCTCCCATTCGCCTTGATCGATGCGCTTGCCTTCCCGGTCGAGGATACGCCCGTAGTCGGCGTCCATGAACGCGTAGGACCCGCACTGCAGTTCATTGTAAACTCCAGACGCCGCTTCGAAGTAATAGGAGCCGGTTCCGCCACCCGAAACGAGCTCGGGCTCCAGTCCCGCTGCCTTCAGGCCCGCGACGGCTTCCTTCACCTGGGCAATGGCAGCATCCAGCTTGGCCTTGCGGTCTTCATAGCCCTCGATGTGCTGCATGGCGCCCTGATAAGCCTGAATGCCGCTGAAACGCAGGTGCGGCGCGGCGTTGATCGCCCTGGCGATCGAGACCACCTCCTCGGTGATTTTGACACCGCAGCGGCCGGCTCCACAGTCGATCTCGACGAAGCATTCGAGGATTGTGCCATGGGTCTCAGCCGCAGAGGAAAGGTCGGCCACATTCGCCAGATCGTCCAGGCAGACGATGACGCGTGTGCCCAGCCTGGGCATGCGGGCGAGCCGATCAATCTTGGCGGGGTCGCGTACCTGGTTCGACACGAGGATGTCCTTGATACCGGCACGGGCGAAGACCTCCGCCTCTGACACTTTCTGGCAGCACACTCCCACGGCACCTCCCAGTTCCATCTGCAGCTTCAGCACGTCTACGGACTTATGCATCTTGCCATGGGCGCGGTGGCGGATGCCGTGCGCCTTGGCATAGTCGCCCATCTTCATGATGTTGCGCTCCAGCGCGTCGAGATCGAGGATCAGGCACGGCGTCTGGATGTCGGACTCGTCCATACCGATCGCTGCAGGGATGTCGAAGCCCACCTCGTAGCTGGCAAGATCAGCGGGTGCGTTCATTGGGATCCTCCTCAGTTCCATGGCAGTTTGTCGAGATCGACGTTCCCGCCTGTTACGATGACGCCGACCCGCTTGCCGGCGAATATCCTCGGATTTTTCAGGATGGTTGCCAGCGGAACCGCGCTGGAGGGCTCCATGACAATCTTCAGGCGCTTCCAGGTCAGCTTCATGGCATCGACGATCTCCTGTTCGGAAGCTGTCAGGATGTCGGCGACATGGTTTCGCACGAAGTGCCACGTCAGCTCCTTCAGCGGCACCTTCAGCCCGTCGGCAACGGTGTTTGGCGAGTCGTCCGCGATGATCTGACCGGCCTTGAAGCTGCGGCAGGCATCATTGGCCTGCTCCGGTTCGGCGGCGTAGATCTTTATCCTCGGCGCCAAGCTGGAGAGCGTGAGGCAAGCGCCAGATACCATGCCGCCGCCGCCAATGGGAGCGATTACCGCGTCGAGGCCTTCCACCTGTTCGATCAGTTCCGCCGAGCAGGTCGCCTGCCCCGCAATCACCCGAGGGTCGTTGTAGGGGTGGACGAACTCCGCGCCCGTCTCGGCCACGAGCTGCGCGAAAGCCGCCTCGCGGCTGGAGATCGAAGGCTCGCATTCGACCACGCTTCCGCCATATCCCCTGACGGCATCCTTCTTGGCCTGCGGTGCGGTTTTCGGCATGACGACCGTGCAGGGAACCCTGCGTTGACGGGCCGCGTAGGAGAGGCACGTGCCGTGATTGCCGCTCGAATGCGTCGCCACCCCCCTCGCCGCCTGTTCGTCCGACAAGCCAAATACGGCATTGCTGGCTCCACGCGCCTTGAACGCACCGCCCTTCTGGAAATTCTCGCACTTGAAGAAAAGTTCCGCCCCGGAAAGCTCGTTCAGCATGCGCGAGGAAAGCACCGGCGTCACGTGGATGTGGGGCGCTATGCGAGCCCGCGCGGCCTGCATGTCTGCGAGCGTGGGAATAACCATGGTGAACCCCTTCCTATGCGGCCTTCTGCCTGCTGTTGCCGGTACCACCACAGAGATAGTGCTCCTGCGCGGCTGCTACGCCTGAGCCCAGCCTGACCGGCAGCCCCAGATCCGCCATGACCATCTCGGCTGCGGCAATACCGGAAAGGGCCATCGTCTCTGTCAGGCTGCCGAGATGGCCAATGCGGAATGCCTTGCCGGCCAACTCCCCGAGGCCGGTGCCGAATGAAACGCCGTAGGCGTTGAGCGCATGCGCCACGAGCCTGTTCGCGTCAAAGCCGTCCGGAACGCGGATCGCGCTCACCGTGTCGGAATAAAGCTCCGGTCGCATCGCGCAGAGCTGCAGCCCCCAGGCGCCGACCGCACGGCGGATGCCTTCTGCTATGCGATGATGCCGTTCGAAGACATTTTCGAGACCTTCCGCAAGCAGCATCTCGGTGGCGGACCTAAGGCCGTTCAGCAGGCCGACTGGTGGTGTGTACGGGAAGCCGCCCGCGGCATAGGCGGCGGCCATGTCGCGTATATCGAAGTAGGTGCGCGGCAACCCTGCCTCGCTCATGGCCTGCATCGCTTTCGGAGATATGCCGAGGATCGCCAGGCCCGGTGGCAGCATGAAACCCTTCTGCGAGCCCGTGACGGCGATGTCGACGCCCCACTCGTCCATGCGGAAATCCATCGAGCCGATCGAGCTCACGCCATCGACGAAGAGCATCGCAGGGTGCATGGCCGCGTCGATGGCGCGGCGCACAGCCGCGATGTCGGAACGCACGCCCGTCGCCGTCTCGTTGTGCGTAGCGAGAACGGCCCTGATCCGATGCGATCCGTCCGCAGCCAGGATTTCTTCAATACGGTCGGCGGGAATGCCTTCACCCCATTCCCGCGGGATGACGATTACATCAAGCCCGTGCCGCCGGCACATGTCGATCCAGCGATGGCTGAACATCCCGTTGCGCGTCGCCAGCACCTTGTCACCAGGCGAAAGTGCGTTGCTAATAGCCGCTTCCCAACCGCCCGTGCCGGTTGCCGGGAATACGATCACCTCGGCCTGTTCGCTCTTCAGCACCTTTTTGACGCCGCAGAGAGCGGGGCCGAGTATCTCGGCAAACAAGGGGCTGCGATGATCGATGGTCGGCATGTCGACAGCTTTGCGCAAGGCTTCCGGAATGTTGGTAGGTCCCGGAATGAAGATCGGATTCTGGTTACTCATGACGACTAATCCCTGCTCGAGGAGACGATTACCACAGGTTCTCGGCCGGGTAAATTTTTTTGATAGTTTTTTTCATAATTCCTTTTCAAGACTATAGGTTTTGAAAAATCAATATGTTACAATTTTTTAATTGATGTTCTTTGTGAGAATCGTAAAATGGGGGATGAGCTATGGCACCAAAAGCGTCCATGCGGCGTGGGCGACCTAAGAGTGTTAATCCGCCCTCCTCCTCTACGGGCATCCAGGCTTTGAATCGGGGCCTCGATGTGCTGGAAGCACTTGCTTCCCATGAGGGCGTCACGCTGACCGAGCTTTCGGTGCATCTCGGCCAGTCGGCGGCCACGATGTACCGTGTCCTGACGACGCTCGAGCAGCGCCGCTACGCCGAGGCCAGCCCGGAAGGCCAGTGGTTCGTGGGGCCGGAAGCTTTCAAGCGCGGTTCAGCTTTCCTGCGCCGCACCAATATCGTCGAACGCAGCCGGTCGGTAATGCGCGACCTGATGTCGAAGACGGGCGAGACGTCCAACCTCGATATCGAGCGCGAAGGGCATGTACTGTTCGTCAGCCAGGTGGAGTCGCACGAGATGATCCGCGCCTATTTTCCGCCCGGTGCCATATCGCCCCTGCACGCCTCGGGCATCGGCAAGGCCTTGCTCAGCGCCTTCGACGAGGAAGGGCTGGAAGGGTTCATCAAAGGGGCGACTTTCACGCGTTTCACCGACAAGACGATTGCATCCGCCGGCAGGCTGCGCGAGGAACTGCAGGCCACTCGCCAGCGAGGCTACGCAGTCGACGACGAGGAGAGGACCATAGGCATGCGCTGCGTCGCCGCCTGCATCCTGAACAGGTACTCCGAAGCCGTGGCCGGAATCTCCGTCTCCGGTCCGACTGCCAGGATGCCGGACGTGCGGCTCCGCGAGATAGGAGTTCTTGTCACCGATGCCGCGCGCGAAATCTCCAGGCGTCTGGGTGCAGACTGAGCCTCACCTCCAACCCTCTCGCGTCGCCGGGAGAGAGACCATGTCATTGGCTCGTGAGCTTCATACACTGTGATGGGAGCGGAACAAACTTGGGGGTAACGATTGCATCCGATCATGAGCGCTTTGGCGACAGATCCGGGATGAGCGCGCAATGGCAGTGACGGAGTGGGCAATCTATATTGAGACGAGGCGACCCGATGGGAGTCGCGAGCGCTGCGAAATCGGTGCAATCCGCCGCGACCTGTCAGCACCCGTTCCGGACGACCTTGGTCTTCGACTTGCGGAGGCGAAAGATCTGCTGCAGCAGCTTCAGCTTCGGATGATCGACGGCCAGATCGATCAGAGCGCCGCCCTGGATCGAAGATGCTGTCATTGTGATTTGACGCGTCCTCTTCACGATCGCCGGCAGCGGGTCATCCAAACCCTGTTCGGCATGGTGCCTGTCCGCCAACCGCGGCTCCGTACTTGCCCTTGCCGTCGACCCGAGGCCGATTCTTCGGGATCTGGCGGGCGATCCAGACGTGTGTCGATGCTTCTGAAAGGGCGTGCCACGCCCGAACTCGTCGGCATCCAGACTGAACTCGGTGCCAGATTGTCGTTTCGCGAGGCCGCCCGTGTCACTGACTTGTTCCTTCAAGTGGCGTCGGCGCCAATCACATGACGGTGCGCCGCCGTCTCGCCGGGATCGCCGATCAAGTTGAGGCGCGCGACAATGCCAGCCCGCATCGCATGAACCTGTCCAAGGGTGGACCGCTGATTGTTTCCCTTGACGGAGCCCACATCCGCGCCGTCCCAGGATTTCAGACCCGCCATTTCGAAGTGACCACCGGCCGTGTCGATGCGAAGAACGACCGGCACGGCACTTTGCAGTCGCGCCGAACGTCTCCATGAGCGGGCCAGACACAATCCGCAACGCTCTCCGAGCTCAAGGTTGGCTCCCCGACCGCAAGGTGATCGTACTCAGCGATGGTGATCCCTCGCTCGGTGGAGCGGTGCGTACAGCAATACGTTGGTCCGTAACGCACATTCTGGATTGGTTCCACATTTCCATGCGTGTGCGTCATGTCGAGCAGGCGTTGGCAGGCCTGCTCGGATCGGGCCTGGAGCACAAGGGTCCGCTGGATTATGCTGCCTTCAACGTCGATCGCCTGCGACACCTGATCTGAAACGGTTATGCCGAAGAGGCTCGCCGCACCCTGCCTGGCATCATGCAGATGGCCGCCAACGCCGTGGTCCTGAACGGGCGGCAAGGACGAGCTCGTTTTGCGCGGCTCGTCCGGGAGCTCGAGACCTACTTGGGGCTGAACACCAGCGCCTTGATTAACTACGGACGCCGTTATCGAGCCGGCCTGCCTATCTCGATATCACGCGCCGAGTCGACCGTGAATAGCCTTGTGAATACGCGAATGAACAACCGCCGGCAGATGCGGTTATCACCACAAGGTGCTCACCGCGTGCTGCAGGTCCGCGCGGCTGTGGTCGATGGCCGGCTCGCGGGCGGTCAGCTTCGTCTGACAGGCTGATCATCCCCACGTTTGTTCCGCTCCCACCGCAGGCTCGATGCCTGCGACCGCCTGACCGGCGCGGAATATGTTGCGGTCGATGACCGGGCCATTGACGCCGGGCTGCTCAAAGCCCGTCGAGCCATCGCCCTCGCGCGTCGCGCGGATCTCGTGCCGGCCCTTCAGTTGAGCGTCCGTCCCGTTGCGGAGGATCGCATGCAAGGCTTGAGCCGCTCGGCATCGGCAAAACCCATTCCGTCGCAGACCGGCCGATCAAAGGATCCCCCAGGCCCGGTAGCGTCCCCTCCCCGTCATCTCGCGCAGGCTGAGTTCGCCGATCAGGTTGAGCGCCCCCTGCTTCGATACCTTTAGCCGGGCCTGGATGATGCCGGTGGATACCAGCGGCCGGGCAAGCACCAGGTCCACCAGATCGGGCAGTTTGGAGCTGGCGCGGCGCGACCTGAGGCGCCGCTCCATCCGCTCCCGCGCCAGGATGAGACGGTCGTGCACCTTTAGCCCGGCGAGTGCCGCCTCGTGAATGGCGTCGAGCGCGGCGAGCAGCCGGTCGCTGCGATGGCGCGCCCGCCTTCTCTCCCGCGGAATGTATTTGGCGCCGAGGTGCAGGCTGGCGAGATGGCCTGCGGCAAGCCCTTCCTGCCGCAGCAGCGCCGCCACCAGAAGCGGCCCGAGCCAGCCGCCATGCTGCAGCACGTCGATCTCGGTCCAGGCCTCGAGCCCGATTGCCGCGCGCAGGACCACCGGAAGGTCTCGCGTGTCAGCAAGCACGGCCCGCCATTCGTCCAGGCGGGCGTCCTCGTCCCAGTCGGGATCGTAGACCAGCGTCTGCCGGTCTGGCGGCGCCGGTTTCTCGGTGGGGGCTACCGCGGCGCCGTCGAGCACCCTGCTGGCGCGCTCGAGCACTGCGTCGATCGCCGCGAACGCGTTGGCGAGCGGATCCGACTCGGCCGGTTCCCCGGTCTCCCCCTCAGGGACAAAGGTCCCCTCCCCTGCCCGGCCGCCTTTCGTCGCCGGCACACCGCCGCGCCCGACAAGCTGGCGCAGCCCGTGGCGGCCGAGCGCCCAGTCGCGTTCTTGGGCAAAAATCTGGCGCCGCGCCCGCAGTACGCCATGCGCCCGGGTGAGCGCGTGTGTCGGGGCGCGGATGTTCATGTGCGCATCGTGCAGCACGAGGTCCTCCAGATGGACGAGCTCGCCTTCGAGCCACAGCGCGGCAGCCGCGTCGGCAAAATGGGAGCGTTCGACCCAGCCGTCGCGGACGGGAGAGCGCGCCAGGCGCTCGTCGAGACGGGTGAGCGCCTCCGTGGCGCGGGAAATCGGTCCGATGAGGATGTCCAGGGGTAAATTGTCGAGTGCGTAAGCCATTGAAATAACGCTATCTGATTCGCCTTGGTCAAGCCATCTTCTCCTTTGGTGGACCGACAGAGGATTTCTCTGGCGGGCGCTTTCACTATCGATAATGCCCCCGCATCGGGACTGTACAGGACTGCGCACTAGAGGCCTCAGAAGCCCGAAAAGCATTGTTTTCCGCCGTCTTCGGCGCCATAGAGGCGAAGAAAAGGCGCTCTAGAGACGTTTACAAACGATCAGTTATCCGTATCCTCTGAATTTGGAAATCCGCTCCAAATCGCACTCTCAGGCGCTCCAGATGGCCGCTGACACACAGAATCGCGCTTCCCGTCGACCACAGGCCCAACGAATCGGCTATGCGCGCGTCTCCACGGATGAGCAGGCGACCGAAGCGCAGGAAATGGAACTGCGCGCGGCCGGCTGCGACACGATCGTCGAGGAACACGGTTCGGGTGCCTCTCGTGCGCGCCCTGCCCTCTCGAAGCTGCTGCGCGAGATCGGCGCCGGCGACACGCTCGTCGTTGTGCGGCTCGACCGTCTGGCGCGGTCCGTCAGCCACCTGCTCGAGGTCATCGAGGATCTCGCGGCCAGGGGAGCGCATTTCCGTTCGCTGCGCGATCCGATCGACACCACGACGGCACAGGGTATGTTTTCGCTGCAGGTGCTTGGCGCCGTCGCCCAGCTCGAGCGCGCGCTGATCTCCGAACGCACCAAGGCCGGCATCAAGGCAGCGAAGTCAAAAGGAAAGCAGCCCGGCAATCCCGGTATCCGGGAACGTCGGCCAGAAGCGCTGGCGAAGGTCGCGGCCGCGCAGAAGGCAGCGTTCGGCGCTCGCATCCAGGCCACGGCCAGCCAGTGGCTGCCGACTGTGCGGCGCATGCGGCCGGACCATACCTGGGACGACATTGCGCGGGTGCTCGCGCAGCGCGGCCTCGACTGGACGCCGGAACGCCTGCGTCGAGCCGTCAAATGGCTGGTCGCCGAGCATCTCGCGGACCCTGCCCTGCTCCGAAAATCCCCACCCCGTCTGCCGGAAGACCGGCTGATGACGCTGGTGGCCGGCATCCATGCCTCGAATCCGGACCTTACGCTGCGCGAGATCGCCAGCCAGCTCGAGCGGTTGCACGAACGGACGCCGCGCGGCGGCTCGAAATGGTCGCCATCCTCGGTGAAGAACCTGATCGACCGGGCACGCCGTTCCGGGCTGCTCCCGCCTGAGCCGAAAGCTATCCCGGCGCCGTAAGGTGGGCATCGTCACCAACCCTTTTTCTTCATGCTGTCGCGCAGTGCGCTGCTGATCTCGAGCGGCCCGTCCGCAGTTGTCAACGCATCGCCCTGCCCCGTTACCGGTTCCGCCGCTCCGGACGGTTTGACCGCCTTCTCCAAGGCCTCCATCCTGGCGTTGAGCAGCGCGGTGATCATCGGCCACACCGAGAACTTTTGCGCCTTAGCGCGTTCGGTCAGATCGCGCAGATAGCCGCCACGGCTGCGGATATGCTCGGCACGCTGCAGGATCGCCGCCAGCACGATCGACGCGGTCTGCAGGCCCATCACTTCGACGGCTTCCTGCCAGGCGCTCGGGCTCACCCCCATGCTCGGCCGCGCTCGATCCGCCGCGGCGGCCAAATCCCGCCAGGTCCGAATTTGGCCGCCATCGGCGTAGGGCGCGATTTCGGGGCAGGCGCTCAGCACCATTCCCAAGGGCAGATCCCGTCTTGGCAGACTGCGTACGTTGTCGGTATGCTCGGCGGTGTCGCTCGCTTCATCTTTATTTCCTGAGCCGTTTTTATCTTCACCGGTAGGATGAGGGTATGGGCTTGAATTTTGTATGTGGTGCTCAGAATGAGACTCATTGGCGTTCAGATTCTGCGATTCCACGAATAATTCCAACGTCTGGTGGACGTCTGCCCAAAGGTCTTCCATCTCATTGGAAATCGCCTCGAGGGCTTGCCGGGGCGCAGTGCGTGGCAGGCGGGCGATGATCGCCTCATAGCGGCGCTGAAACCCCCGCCAGTTGCCAGGAACGCTCTCGTTGATGCCGGCTTCGATCATCTTGACCACGTCGCGCCGGCAGATCGTCAGGCGCTCCCTGACCAGGCGGAACGCCTTGCGCTCGGCCGCAACGGCTTCAGCCAGTTCACGGAACTCCGCGGCACGCGCAAGGATCGGCGACAGATCGAAGCCGTAGGCCTGCTCGATCGCACCTCCCTGCCCTTTCCGGGCAAAGCGCTTGCCATTCGGGCTGTCCCGTCGAATGACCAGACCGGATGTTACCAGATTGGCTAAATGACGCCTGAGCGTCGCCGGCGACATGCCATTGGCGCGGCGGATGAGCTGCTCGTTCGAAGGGAAGACAACGAGATTGCCCTCGCCCGTAAGTTCCTCGTCGCGATGGAATGTCAGCAGGGCGTTCAGGATCGCCAGAGCGCGGTCCGTTGCACCTAGGGCTTCCTTGGCCTCGCGGATGTCGCGGAACACCTGCCATTTCGAGACCTTGGCGTCCTGGTCTATGTGTTTGGCCGTCACCTGGCTTGCAATCAGGCCAAGTGTCATCGGCCGCCGCCCAAAGGGCGTCGTTGCGGTATGCGTCTGCATGTCCTTCACCTATCGCTAGGCAAAAGAAACCTGCTCACCGAAGCGGCGCCATGACTCTTGACAGTGATTCGCGGATTTGCGATTCTCAGTGTTGCTACACGATCTGAGAAGGCTTCCGCGGCGGCAACGTTCGGGGGCCTTTTCTTTTGCGGTTCAGTCTCCTGTCACTGCTTCTCCGACTTCTTGAACGCCTCGTAGAGGCTGTCCAGATTATCCGATATCCACTCAGCGAAGCGCGGCCCGTTCGCCGAACCAAGTGCGATCGTAGCCGTCCTACCGCCCCGCTTGAGTGTCGCACTGATTGATCGATCCGCGGGCGCCCAGGTTCTGGGTGCGGGCTTCGCCGTGGTCTTGCGGATGGGCTTTCCTTTTGCGTTGAAGGCTGCAAACAGCCGTTCGAAGCGGTCGTTGCTCTCGAGTTGAGAGAACTTCGGATCGGACAGGATTTCGCTAGCAATCTCTGGCTTCTTCGAAACTAGCAGGGATAACTCAACCCATCTCTCGCGCCCAACGGCTGGAGCGGGCCCGATCTGCGAAATGATAATCGCGGGGATGCGGTTGACGACGGAAATCATTTTGGAAACGGCCGCCGCATTGGATGCCAACGCGGACGAAATCACGTCCCTGCCGTATCCCATGCCTTCGAGCCTTTCGGCGAATACCGCCTTCTCGACAAAACTCAGGTTGGCGCGCGCAGAGTTCTCCTGCCCTTGAGCGATAACATGGGTCTTATCGTCGATCGCCTTGACGACCGCCCGCACTTTGCGGCCCAGTTCCCTTGCAACCCGAACGCGACGATGCCCGAACACGATCATGTACCGGCCCTCACGGGAGGGATGCGGCCGAACCAGAATCGGAGTGTCCTGTCCTCTTTCCCGAATTGCCTCCAGCAGATCCTGGTACTGTTCCCGGTCGTCTTCCATCCGGTCTGAGACAAACGATCCGTCGATTGCGTGTGGGTCAAGCTCAACGACATGCTCGCCTTCGAGATAGGCGTCGGCTTGTTTGGCCAACTCGCCTACCGAGCGGATCATCGACTTGGATGCTCCGCGGATCGCATAGGGAGCGGTGGGTCCTGCCTGCTCCTTCTCTTCCGCGTCCGCTAAGCCAGCCAGCAAGTTCTTCCGGGCCATGACATCAGCTCCCGTGTTGCCCTAATCCACTGATATTCGTGGGCAAAAACGCCTTTTTGTCAGCCGACAACATTCACCGTCCCCATGATTGATGGATTAGACCTGCAATTTCACCGTTCACCGAGTCCAAGGCCTCCATGGCGCGTTCGTAGGTGGACCGCGTCATGGCGTTCTTTTCCACTTCATAGAGCGTCTGCTTCGTTATTCCGGCGTCTGAAATCGCAGTGGACTTCAGCATCTGGTTTTTGAGGATGAACTCGCCAAAGAGCGTCCGCAGGAAAGCTACCATCTGTGCCTGCGGCTGATCGGTCGGCTCATAGCGCGTAACCAAATAGCGATACCAAGAGAGGTTTACCTCCGCGCCCGCGCTGCGGATCGGCTCGAGGATGCCGCCGAGCATTAGCAGGAACTGTCCCATCGACATCACGTCCAGCATCTGCGGGTGAATTGTGATCAGTACGGAAGTTGCCGCAGTCAGCGCCGTGATTGTCAGGTAACCGAGCTGGGGCGGGCAATCGACAACAACGACGTCGTAGCGGTCGTCGACTTCGGCTAGGGCGTTCGAGATGCGCGTGAAAAATGCCTTGCCCGCATTTGAACTCTTGTCAGCCATTGCCAGCGGAGTGTCATATTCGTACTCCTGAAGCTCAAGGTTAGCCGGAACGATGTCGAGGCCGGGAAAATTCGTCTGCTGTATGACTTCCGATAGCGGCACCCTGTCGTCGTCATACCGGATCGCGTCGTAAATCGACTTGGTTTGGTCTAGCTCTGGCTGGAAACCGTGCAGGGACGTAAGCGAAGCTTGCGGGTCGAGGTCGATCGCGAGCACACGATGCCCGGTGAGAGCGAGGTATTGCCCCACGTGTGCCGCTGTGGTCGTCTTGCCTGAGCCACCCTTGAAATTCACAACGGCGAGCACCTGCAGCTTCTCTCCAGGACGACGATGCGGCACATACATCCTGGCGTCCGAACGGCCGTGCTGGTCGAGATACCGCCTCAATTCGAGCATTTGTTCAGCGGTGTACGACCGTCGCCCCGACGACGATGTTTCCGGGACGGGGCCCTTGCCTTCCAAATGCAGTTTCTTGAGATGGCTCTGCGAGACACCGAGATATGTAGCAACCTCCGCCAGCGAGAATGAGCGCAGGTTCTTCTTTGCATGGGGCGGGAATCGCTGCAGGCTCAATAGGTGTAGCTTCTTTGAGATCTGGTCACCTTGCTCGAGAATACTCTTCTCGAAGTGCAGCGGGGTCTGCTCGGAAACGGGCGAACTCACGTTCATTCGGTCAGGCTTCCAAAATAACGATTTTTGGCCCGAAATGGCCAAGCAACCGTGAGTATGCCCGATTCGCGGTGCTCAGCAAGAAATTTTAGGTTAACAAGAAGTTAAGAAGATTCCTAAGGGAACGCGGCCAGGCGCCCCGAAAGCACTCACGCAATTGATTCTTCTGGGTTTTTCTTCGTTTTTGTCGGCGGACAACACTTGCGCCCACCCTGTGATATTTCGCAGTAACAGAAAACCACCCGGCACCCGATTGCAGCCAATCTCAATGAGTCCAACCGAGTGAATCAGCGCGCCTGTTGGACCACCTGGCGCGCCCGTTACGCTCTGAGCCTCATTGGCCGACCGGAAACGGGCAGCGAGTGGACAGCCACGCTCGCTCCGATCGATCGTCTTTCTCGGCAGAGGCAACCATCACCGACTTGAATCCCTTCGGCCCAAACGATTCAGCTAATGAATTGGACGCGGACACCGGAAGTCGGTCACAAATGGGCATGGTCGAGCCGAAGCTCCAAGTTGTCCTTCAGCGCCGCGATTGCACACGCAACGTTGCGCGATTTTACGTACTCGCGATAGAGCCGTCGCTGTACGGAGATGCGGCGCTCATGCGCGCGTGGGGGCGTATTGGCTCGCTCGGCCGACAACGCCTCGACCTCTATGCATCGGCCGCTGAGGCCGGCGAAGCGCTTGAGGCCTGGCTCGCGCGGAAGGTCCGACGGGGCTACACGCCCGTCACTACCGATATCAAAGTCCAGTCCAGCATCCCGCAGTCACCGGCAATTGCCGCACGTGAAAAAGGGCTTGCCCAGCAGCATGGGGCCGACCGCGTCGGTAGTCGCGGCCTTAAGTAAGGGCCGGATATTCCGCGGACCGAAGGCAGTGTCCCCGCGTGCTTACCGAGGTCAGCTGTGGGCGTCCTGGTTGTCACGCCTTATACTCCACTCATCTGGGAGAGAGTGAAGGTGGTTCCGGCACATTCGGTTCGACATCGGTGAAGAGATTCGGAAACAGCCGTTCTCTGAAATCGAGAGGGAAGGCAATGCGGACCGGTGCCTTCGGAGTGTCAGATTTTAGGAACCCGCGCTCGACGAGATCCGACAGCGTGTTCCGTGCCGTGCGCTCGGATGTCTTCAGTACGAAAT
This sequence comes from Rhizobiaceae bacterium, assembly GCA_905339215.1. GTDB lineage: Bacteria > Pseudomonadota > Alphaproteobacteria > Rhizobiales > Rhizobiaceae > DUSC01. The sequence goes on along the minus strand of CAJPFN010000120.1, from coordinate 6,967 downwards.
TGGCTTCGCCACGTGGCAACCTACCATGCCGCAACACAGCCGCCACCAGATCAGGCGCTCGTTTGTCGTCGACGACATCTTTTATCAGGGCGCGGTAGCGAGCGTCGAGCCGCCCGAGGTCGAACATTGCCGTCGAGAACCTTACCTGGTCGAGCGCGACCGTAAGGAACCATTCGACGAAATCCTTGAGTGCCGATTCCGAAAGATTTCCCCGGCCATCACGGTCGCCTTGTCTGGGACTGTCGGCGTGATCCATCATCCGCTTGTATTCGCCACGATCTTTCAGGCCACGAGCGAGGCCACGAGATATCGACCACAGGCCATTGCCTCCGATGCCGGCCCTGAGCGCCATGGCGTGGGACATCAGGCGACTGACGCGGCCGTTACCGTCTGGAAACGGGTGGATGTAATTGAGGCGGTGATGAGCTGACGCAATCGCGACGATCCGCAGGCTGGCCTGCTTTTCGGCCATGGCAAACCGCTTCTGGAAATACTCCATAAAAGCCACCACCCTGTCAGACGATGGCGGCTGATGGCGGCCGACAGCGACATCGTGTTCTGCGGACATCCGGAACTCGCCGGGTACGATCTCGGCCTTGGCGCCATCAGGTTTGTCGATGAACCGGAATTCCTTGGGCATCTCGTCGTAGAAGGCGCGATGAACCCACTGGATGAAATCGATCGAAGTCGGGCTAGGCAGCTCGCCGTGCAACGCGAGGCCGTCAATCATCCTCTGAACTTCGACATGGGCCTTCGCCTCCAGGGCGAGGGGACGACGTTCGGGATCTATCTCGGCTCCGGTCAGTGCGTTCTCTATATCTCGAGGTCGCGTGTTGTGGCCTTCGATCAAATTCGAATAATACGAATTCATGACTCGTACGAGGTCGGCCAATTCGTCAGCCGACTCCGGATGCAGGCCTCGGCCGAGTTCATCGGCCGCCTTCTGCAGCTCGATGGCAAGATCGGCCAGAACGGTCGGCACCGCGTCGTCGAAAAAAAGCGGCTCAATACGGGCAGGGGTTTCAAGCATTTTTGCCGATCTCTGTCGTGCCTCAATGGATTGCATTGTAAGGCATTAGAGGCCACAAGTCAGCACAAATGCCGATACTGGTTGCCGATCTCACTTGCCGATATCGGCCGCCGATCAGAACGTGACCCCGAATATGCCTCAAACGGCCAGCCGGGCAGGGTAGGGGCGTTGGCGTCATCGCGGACGACTCTCCTACCGCCAGCAAGCCACAACTACACGGGGTAAAGACGAAAAAGCCCTCCCACTGGGCGAACGGGATCAAATCAACTGTTGACGCACGGCAAGCGCAACGGCGTGGGTGACGTTGGTGGCATCGAGCTTCCGCCGAGCATTTTGCAGGTGATACTCGACCGTCCGGACCTTGGTTCCGACGATTTGCGCGATTTCGGACATGCGCTTGCCCTTTGCCATCCAGCTCAGGCAGAGCCTTTCTCTGGGGCTTAGCTTGACGGCGACAGCAGGCATTGGATCGAGCATCCAGCGTCGCGCATAGACATCAACGTGGGATGCAATCGAAGCGGCGAGGAAGGGGCATTCCACCAGGCAATTGTCACACCGGTTAGACGACGCGAGCGTGAACAATACTGTCCTGCCGAATCCGGCTGACACGGGCACGGATATTCCCGATGCGATACCATGATCGTTCGCTTCTCCAAGGAAGCGGACCTGGTCCGGCGACAATGCTCGTGCAAGATCGCGTTCGGACCACGCAAAACAGCGCTCGGAACGGCGGGCTTCCTGCACGACGGGATCGATGGTCGCGTATTTCTTGTTGATATAGTGGCCTTGCCACGCGCGCGGGTACGTCGAAAACGTGTCGATCTCCGGCCCGCAGACAGAGAGATAGGCGAACCAGTCAAATCCCAATTGGCCGGCGAATTCCTTCACCGCGGCTTTGACCGGGGCTATGCCTCGGGCTGTTTCTAGTGAGTCTCGCAGCTGGTCGAAGGCTCTGCTCGGCAAGTGTCCTCTCCGGGTGTTTTCGTCCTCAAGTCGCGTGGTTTCAATTCCGAGTTGCATGGCAATTCAGCCATAAGTGCGGCAGCGGCGCCTCGGCAATCCCCACTGTCTATCACAGCGACGACTCTCCATCCCCTGTGACTTTTCACAGCTGGCGATCCGCAGCCGTACCGGCTTCAAGAGATCGCAATTCAACGGGTTGAGGATTTGTTCATGCGCGTCGTCGCCATCTGCCGTACGAGTGCCTCAAGAACTGAGCAACGTCTGCTCGAGCGCATGCACGAGCTGCGCGCAAGGGTCTTCAAGCACAGGCTGGATTGGGACGTGCACGTAGAGCACAACCAGGAAAAGGACGAGTACGACCGGCTCGATCCGACCTATCTTCTGCTCGTCGGCAACGATGGTCAGGTGATCGGTTGCGCCCGCCTGCTACCGTCCACCGGACCGACGATGCTCGGCCAGACATTCCCGTTTCTGGCTGGCGCTGCTCGCGTGCCCCAATCGAGCCGCGTCGTCGAGAGCTCGCGCTTTTGCATCGACACCGAACGCAGCGACATCGTTTCCGCGAGCGGGCTGCGTGATGCGACCCACACTCTGTTCGCCGCCATCATCGAATGGTCGATGGCCAATGGGTTCGACCGGATCGTCACTGTTACGGACGTTCGGTTTGAGCGCATTCTCAACCGGGCGAAGTGGCCACTGGAGCGGCTAGGCGCGCCACATCCTGTTGGCAACACCATTGCTGTCGCGGGACTCTTGACCGCCGACGAAGCCAGCCTCGAGCTGGTGCGGCCGTCGAGCTACGTCCCCCTCTTTCCGGCCGCTGTGGAAGCCGCGGCCTGACCAGCAGCCGGGCAGGGGGCGGTTCATGAGCGAATCGAAACGACGGCTGATCCTCGGACTGCAGGACGCACTTGGCGCCGCCGTCACGTCGGCGCTCCATGACCATGACGTTGTGGAGGTCATGCTCAACCCCGACGGCAATCTATTCATCGAGCGGGTAGGGCAGGGGATAGCGGCGGCGGGGCGGATGGCCTCCCATGACGCCGAGACCGTCATCGGCAAGGTCGCGCACGCCCTCAAAACCGAAGTCGACCAGGACCACCCGATCATTTCGGGAGAACTGCCGCTTGGCGGGCATCGCTTTGAGGGGATTCTGCCGCCGGCCGCGCCCGCGCCGATGTTCACGATCCGAAAGCGCGCCTCGATGCTGATCCGACTCGATCAGTATGTCGCCGACGGCATCATGACGCCCGAGCAGGTGGATGTGATCCGCAATTCGATCGTGGACCGGCTCAACATCGTCGTGTCGGGAGGCACCGGAACAGGCAAGACCACACTCACCAATGCAATCCTGGCGGAGCTGGTCGAGACCACGCCGGAACACCGGCTGGTGATCCTGGAAGACACTGCCGAAATCCAGTGCGCGGCGGAAAACCATGTGATCCTGCACACCACGGACACGGTCGACATGAGCCGCCTCTTGAAGTCGACGATGCGGCTGCGTCCAGACCGCATCATCGTGGGCGAGGTCCGCGACGGCGCGGCCCTTACTCTCTTGAAGGCGTGGAACACCGGCCATCCGGGCGGCATCGCGACGGTTCACTCGAACTCGGCCGGCGCCGCTCTTACCCGGCTTGAACAGCTCGTCGCCGAAGTCAGCTCCCAGCCGATGCCGGAAGTCATCGGAGAGGCGGTCGACCTGATCGTCTCGATCGAGCGCGCGCCCGGCGGGCGAACCGTTCGCGAGATCCTGAAGGTCGAAGGCTTTCGCGACGGGAGGTACCTCACCACGCCGGTCGGCGCGTCGAAATCGGAATCCATCCAGGGAAGAAATCTTCATGTCGTCTAAGAAGGCTCTCACACTTCTCCTCGGCCTCGCGGCCGCATCCCTCGTTATGATCGAACCGGCGCTCGCCAGCGGGGGAGGGGGCCTGCCCTGGGAAGGGCCACTGGAGCAAATTCAGGAATCCATCACCGGCCCGGTCGCCGGCGCCATCGCGCTCGCCGCGGTCGCCATTGCCGGCGGCATGTTGATCTTCGGCGGCGAGTTGAACGATTTCGCGCGCCGGCTCTGCTACATCGTACTCGTCGCCGGCATCCTGCTCGGTGCAACGCAGATCGTCGGTCTCTTCGGCTCCAGCGGCTCATCCATCGGCGTGCCGCTCGAGGCGCACGAACAAGCGCCGGCGGTTGCCCCGCATGGCTGAAAGGGAAAGCCGGCTGGCGACGGCGCGAATACACCGTGCCCTTTCGCGTCCGACGCTGCTCTTTGGGGCTGACCGTGAGCTCGTGCTTCTGACCGGGCTCGCCGCGGTCATCCTGGTCTTCGTCATCCTGACGACCGTATCGGCGCTGCTCGGCACGGTCATCTGGATCGTGGTTGTCGGGCTACTGCGCATGATGGCGAAAGCCGATCCGCTGATGCGCCGCGTCTACCTGCGCCACATCAGATACCGCCCCTACTACCGGCCGACCTCCACGCCCTGGCGGACGTTCTGACTTATGGTTGCACTCAAGAGGTTTCGCCATTCCGGCCCGTCCTTTTCCGATTTGCTGCCCTATGCGGCCCTGATCGACAACGGCACGGTCCTGCTCAAGGACGGGAGTCTGATGGCCGGCTGGTATTTCGCTGGTCCGGATAGCGAAAGCTCGACCGATTTCGAGCGCAACGAGGTCAGCCGCCAGATCAATTCCATTCTCGCCCGCCTCGGATCGGGCTGGATGATCCAGGTCGAGGCCGTGCGCGTGCCGGCGACGGCCTATCCGGCACGGGACAACTGCCACTTCCCAGACAAGGTGAGCGCGCTCATCGATGACGAACGGCGCAAGCGTTTCGAGGCGGCGGACGGGCACTATGAGAGCCAGCACGCCATCATCCTGACCTATCGCGAACCGGAGAAGCGCAAGTCCGGCCTCGTCAAATATGTCTATTCCGACGATGAGTCCCGCGCGACAACCTTTGCCGATCGCGCGCTCGATCACTTCCGGCGTTCGATCCGCGAATTCGAGCAATATATGGGAAACGTCGTCTCGATCCGGCGCATGGTGACACAGGAGACCGAGGAACGCGGCTCAACCCGTATCGCCAGATATGACGATCTGCTGCAGTTCGCCCGCTTCTGCATCGTCGGCGAAAACCATCCGGTCCGCCTGCCCGACATTCCGATGTATCTCGATTTCGTCGTCACGGCCGAATTCCATCACGGTCTCTCGCCGCTGGTCGACAACCGCTATCTCGCAGTTGTTGCGATCGACGGATTTCCGGCCGAGAGCTGGCCGGGCATCCTCAATTCTCTGGATCTGATGCCACTCACCTATCGCTGGTCGAGCCGCTTCGTTTTCCTCGATCCGATCGAGGCCCGCCAAAGGCTTGAGCGCACCCGCAAGAAGTGGTTGCAAAAGGTGCGGCCGTTCATGGACCAGCTGTTCCAGACAAACAGCGGTGCGATCGACCAGGACGCAGCGCTGATGGTGGCGGAGACCGAGGACGCCATTGCCGAGGCCAATTCACAGCTCGTCGCCTATGGCTACTATACGCCGGTCATCGTCATGTTCGATGACGACGAGGCGCGTCTTCGCGAAAAGACCGAAGGTGTGCGCCGGCTGATCCAGGCCGAAGGCTTTGCCGCGCGCATCGAAACGCTGAACGCCACGGAGGCCTTCCTTGGGAGTCTGCCCGGCAACTGGTACGCCAACATCCGCGAGCCGCTGATCAATACCCGCAACCTTGCCGATCTGGTGCCGCTCAACTCGGTCTGGTCGGGCTCACCGGTTGCACCGTGCCCGTTCTATCCCGACGGCTCGCCGCCGCTGATGCAGGTCGCAAGCGGATCATCCCCGTTCCGTCTGAACCTCCATTCGGGCGACGTGGGTCATACCCTGATCTTCGGTCCGACCGGATCGGGCAAGTCGACCCTTCTGGCGCTGATCGCGGCACAGTTCCGCCGTTACAGCCGAGCGCAGCTCTTCGCCTTCGACAAGGGCAAGTCGATGTACCCGCTGACGGTGGCTGTTGGCGGCGAACATTACGATGTCGGGGCAGGGGAGGCGCTGACCTTCTGCCCGCTTTCCCAACTGAACGACGATGGCAACAAGGCTTGGGCCGCCGGATGGCTGGAAACACTTGTCGAACTGCAGGGTGTGAAGGTGACGCCCGACCATCGCAATGCAATCGCCAAGCAAATCGAGCTCATGGCCGCATCGTCCCGCCGGTCGCTGTCCGATTTCGTGTCGGGCGTGCAGATGCGGGAGATCAAGGACGCGCTGCGTCATTACACAGTCGACGGTCCCATGGGGCATCTGCTCGATGCCGAGCAGGATGGCCTGACCCTCTCGGATTTCCAGACGTTCGAGATCGAGGAATTGATGAACCTCGGCGACCGCAATCTCGTGCCGGTCCTGCTCTACCTGTTCCGTCGCATCGAAATGCGCCTGACCGGCGCCCCCAGCCTCATTATCCTCGATGAGGCATGGCTGATGCTCGGCCATCCAGCCTTCCGCGAGAAGATCCGCGAATGGCTGAAGGTGCTGCGCAAGGCCAATTGCGCCGTCGTTCTGGCAACGCAGTCGATTTCTGACGCGGAAAAATCAGGCATCATCGACGTGCTCAAGGAAAGCTGCCCGACCAAGATTTGCCTGCCCAATGGCGCAGCTCGCGAAAGCGGCACGCGCGAGTTCTATGAGCGCATCGGCTTCAACGAGCGGCAAATCGAGATCGTCGCGAACGCGCTGCCCAAGCGCGAATATTATGTCGCTTCGCCTGACGGGCGGCGTTTGTTCGACATGGCCCTCGGGCCGATCACCCTGTCTTTCGTCGGCGCGTCCGGAAAGGACGACATCAAGCGCATCGATGAGCTGCGCGTCCACCACGGCGACGAATGGCCCGTCCACTGGCTCAAGCAAAGAGGTATCGAAAATGCCGAAGCTCTTCTTGCGTAGTTCGCTCGCAAGCGTCCTGATCGCTGTCAGCCTTGC
>CAJPFN010000119.1 GCA_905339215.1 Rhizobiaceae bacterium | reverse complement strand
TTCCGGGCTGACGGGTTCCCATGCAGGTTTTCGATTTCATCGTCGTCGGCGCCGGCTCGGCCGGTTCGGTCGTGGCCGAGCGGCTGTCGGCCAGCGGCCGCTTCTCCGTGCTGGTGCTGGAAGCCGGCGGCACCGACCGGCGCTTCTACGTGCAGATGCCGCTCGGCTACGGCAAGACCTTCTTCGATCCGGCTGTGAACTGGAACTACAAGGCCGAGCCCGACCCGGGGCTCGCCGGCAACGCCGACCACTGGCCGCGCGGAAAGATCCTCGGCGGCTCGAGCTCGATCAACGCCATGGTCTGGATCCGCGGCGCGCGCGAGGACTATGACGGCTGGCGCGACGCCGGCAATCCCGGCTGGGGCTATGACGACCTGCTGCCGGCCTTCAAGGCGATCGAGGACAACCAGGCGGGCGCCAACCGCTGGCGCGGCACGGGCGGCCCGGTCCACGTCACCGACATGTCGCCCGCCGTCCATCCGCTCACCCACCGCTATCTCGAGGCGGGCCGCCAGGCAGGCCTGCCCTTCAACCCGGACTTCAACGGCGAGAGCCAGGAAGGCGTCGGCATCTACCAGATCTCGACCAAGGGCGGGCGGCGCATGTCGGCCGCGCGGGCGTTTCTCCGGCCGGCGATGAAACGCAGCAACGTCCGCGTCGAGACCGGCGCGCTGGCGACCCGCATCCTCTTCGAGGGCACGCGCGCGACCGGCGTCGAATACGAGCAGGACGGCCGGACCAGAAAGGCCCGCGCGGGGCGCGAGGTGATCCTCAGCGGCGGCGCGGTCAACTCGCCGCAGCTCCTCCAGCTCTCCGGCATCGGGCCGGGGCCGCTGTTGCAAGGGCTCGGCATCCCGGTCCTGCTTGCCAATCAGAACGTCGGCGCCAACATGCAGGACCATGTCGGCATCAACTACACCTTCAAGGCGAAGGTGCCGACGCTGAACTCCGTCCTGCGTCCGTGGTGGGGCAAGGCGCTGGTCGGCATGCGCTATCTTCTGACCGGCTCCGGGCCGCTGTCGCTGTCGATCAACAATGGCGGCGGCTTCTTCCGCACCGATCCGACGCGCGAGCGGCCGAACATGCAGCTCTATTTCCAGGCCTTCTCGACGGTGATCCCGCGGGCCGGCGAGCGGCCGATCCTCGCGCCCGACCCGTGGCCGGGCTTCTCGATCGGGCTCTCCAACGCGCGGCCGTCGTCGCGCGGCGAGATCATGATCCGCTCGGCCGACCCGCGCCAGCACCCGAAGATCGTCGCCAACGCCTATTCGACCAACCACGACGTCGAGGAGATGCTGGCGGCGGTTAAGTTCGTGCGGAGAATTGCCGCGCAGCCAGCCATTGCCGAGGTGATCGCGGAAGAGGTCCTGCCCGGACCGTCGGTTAAGTCCGACGCCGACCTGATCGACGATTTCCGCCGCCGCTCGGGCACGGTCTACCACCCCTGCTCCACCTGCCGCATGGGACCGGGTGCCGCGTCTTCCGTCGTCGACCCGCGGCTCAAGGTGCATGGCATCGAAGGCCTGCGCGTCATCGATGCGTCGATCTTCCCCGGCAACATCACCGGCAACACCAACGCCCCGGCGATCATGACCGGCTGGAAGGGCGCGGAACTGGTGCTGGAGGATCAGGGGTGAACGCCCGTCGGCGCAGGACGCCCCCTCCGTCGCGCTGCGCGCGCCACCTCCCCCGCTTCGCAGGGGAGGATCTCCGGCGGAGGCCGGCCGCGGCGCTGCGGTTCCTCCCCCGTTCACGGGGGAGGGGGACCATGCAAAGCATGGTGGAGGGGGCATGCCCGCCACGAAACGAAGGAGCCGCGTCATGAAAATCACCGACGTCAAGACCTGGGTTGTCGGCAACCCGCCGCCGGGCATCGGCGGCAAGTATTTCATCTTCGTCAGGCTCACCACCGACGGCGGCGTCGTCGGCTACGGCGAGGCCTACAACGCCACCTTCGGCCCGCACGTCACCGCCCGCATGATCGAGGACTGTGCCGAGCGCTACCTCGTCGGCCGCGATCCGCACGACATCGAAACCTTCTTCCGCCGCGCCTATTCGTCGGGCTTCACCCAGCGCCCCGACGTCTCCATGATGGGCTGCGTTTCGGCGCTGGAGATGGCCTGCTGGGACATCGTCGGCAAGGAGGCGGGAAAGCCCGTCTACAAGCTGCTCGGCGGCCAGGTGCACGAGGCGCTGCGCTCCTACACCTACCTCTACCCGCATGAGGGCAGCGTTCACACCGAGGACGCACCGCCGAAGAACGTCTACAACGATCCGGACATGGCGGCTGAATGCGCCGCGCTCTACGTCGAGCAGGGCTTCAATGCCGTAAAGCTCGATCCGGCCGGGCCGTACACGTCCTTCGACGGTCACCAGCCGCGTCTGGTCGACATCGACCTGTCGGCGCGCATGCTGAAGGCCATCCGCGAGGCGGTCGGCACCAGGGCCGACATCCTGTTCGGCACGCACGGCCAGTTCACCGCCTCCGGGGCACTCCGGTTGGCGCGCGCGATCGAGCCCTACGATCCGCTGTGGTTTGAGGAGCCGGTGCCGCCGGACATGCCTGAGGTAATGGCCCAGGTCGCCCGCGGCACCTCGATCCCGATCGCCACCGGCGAGCGGCTGACGACGAAATGGGAGTTCGCCCGCGTCATCGAGACCGGTGCCGCCACGATCCTGCAGCCCGACCTCGGCCGCTCGGGCGGCATTCTCGAAACCAAAAAGATCGCGGCGATGGCCGAAGCCCATCACGTCCAAGTGGCGCCGCACTGCTATTGCGGCCCGATCGTCGGCGCCGCCAACATCCAGCTCGCCGCCACGCTGCCCAACTTCCTGATCCTGGAATCGCTGAAGCAGTGGGACGGCTTCCACGCGCAACTGCTGAAGAAGAAGATCGAATGGCAGGACGGCAACGTCATCCCGTCGAAGGAGCCGGGGCTGGGCGTCGAGCTGGACGAGGCGGTCTGCGAGGCGCATCCCTACAGCGGCAAGGCCCTGCACCTGCACATGGCGCCGGATCCGCTCTTCCCATGAAAACATCGCGTTTTCAGGCTCTTACGCCGGCACATGGAATCGTCCTTCGAGGCGGTTGAATCGCTCTGCGAACGACTTGAATCGGGACGTGAAGCGGTTCGCGCAGATATGCGGGGGACGATCTGCGCCAGCGCACCCGATCGGCACGAGGTCAGCAGCGGAGCGTCAGCGCGGCCGGCCGGATCTCGAACGTCGCGGGAATGTGGCCGGGGGACTCCCCGTCGACGTCGAGAAGCGCACCGTTGGCGAGCGGATCGCCGAGCGGCTCGATAACCACCTTCTGCCCGCGCAGGAAGGTGCAGCTGGCGAGCTTGCGATGGGCGCCGCTGTAGACGAGACGGATATCCTTGATCAGCGAGAGCTTCGAGCGCCCGTGGATGACGACGATGTCGAGCAGGCCGTCGTCGAGGATTGCGTCGGGTGCGATCATCATGCCGCCGCCGAAGAAGCGGCCGTTGGCCACGGCGACCAGCGCGATACGGGCTTCGAAAGGCGGCTGGTCATCGATCGCGATGCGCACGTCCTGGAAGCGGTAGCGGATCAGTTCGCGCACCGTATGCCACAGGAACACCGCCTTGCCAGACATGCGATCCCCTGTCTTGGCATCGTTGACCGCGCGCGCCGTGGGCCCCGACACGCCAAGGCTGGAAATGTTGATGAAGTGGCGGCTGGCCAGCGCGCCATGCTCGTCGATGTAGTTGACGCATCCCGCATCGATCGTGCGCGTCGATCCGGAGGCGATGCGGTCTGCGGCCGCCTCGACGTCGCCGTCGAGGCCGAGGCCGCGGGCGAGGTCGGAACCGGTTCCCGCAGGCATGATGCCGAGCTGGCTTCCGCCGCCGGCGCGCAGAAGGCCGTCCGCCACCTCGCTGATGGTGCCGTCGCCGCCCGCCGCGATGACGATCTCCGCCCCTTCCAGCGAGAGCTTGCGCGCATAGAGGCTGGCCTCGCCGACCGCGGCGGTCTCTTCGACGATCAGTTCGCCGAACCGCCGGGCGAGCGCCTCGCGCGCCGCCGGCCACACGCGACGCATCCGGCCGCTCCCCGCGACCGGATTGACCACTACACCGACTGCCATTCCGCCCCTCCCGGCGCTTCTAGCGCCCTGTCTCCCAAGGCACAGGATCGGATGCTCCGGACCGTCCCGCAAGCCATTCCGCGGCCCTGACGGCCACTCCTGGCCGCGACACCTCGTACCAGCGTGCCAGCCGGCGCGCGAAATCGTCGGGCAGGATCGCCATCTCCTCGTCCTGCGCATAGGCGAACCGCGCTGCCTCGCGCGCCTGCTCGCCCGGCCGCAGAGCGGGACCGGCGCACGCCAAGACCTCCGGCAGCGCCCTGCCATAGGCCAGAGCCCAGGTCTCGATCTCGCCGGCCGGCCAGTAGGGGTAATGACGGCGCCATTCGGCGGCGAAAGCGTCCGGTTCGCCGTCGGCCGTTTCGGCGAGCACCGCGTGCGCCGTGTCGCACGGCCGCGCGGGGCTGCCGAGGATGGCGACGACGCGGTCGACGGCCCGCTCGGCGATCGGCCGGACGGTCGTCCAGTCGCCGCCGCCGACGGACAGAAAACCGGCGACGCCGTCGCTGCCATGGTCGACGAAGTGGCCAAGACGCGCATGAACGGCCTTGCCGTCGGGGGTCCGCGACCGCGCTCGCACCGACGCAAACCCGTCGATGGGGAATGCGAGGGCATCGCGCGCCGCCGGCGCGAGATCGCCGACGCGCCCGCCGAGCCATGTCATGTCGTCGGCCTCGGCGATGGCGTTGGCAGGATCGTCGTCGAAGGCGTCGGTTGCCGTCCCGACGATGCTCATGCCCCGCCACGGCACGATCGTCATGTCGCCACCGCCGACTTCCGGAAACACCAACGCGTGTTCGCAGGCGATCGCCTGCGTGACGATGCGGATCTCTCGCGACAGCCTCGCCCGGATGCCGCGCTCGTCGCCGAGCAGGCGCGCCACCGTGGCCTCGCACCAGGCGCCGGTCGCGTTGACGACGACCGATGACCACGCCTCGAGCCAGACACCGCCGATGCGGTCATAGACGCGCGCGCCCGAGAGCTTGCCGTTGAGATAGACCAACCCATCGCACTCGGCATAATTGGCGATCACCGCGCCGTGAGCGACCGCATCCTTGAGCAGCGCGAGCACCAGGCGCTCGGGCTCGTCGATCCGCCAGTCGAAATAGACCAGCGCACCGCGGAGAGCGGGCTGGTCGATCGCCGGCTCGAGGTCCACGGCCTCCGCTGCGCCGAGCCGCGCGGCGGACCGCTCGAGGACGGGCAACGAACCGGCGCCGGCCCGGCCGTAGAGATCGACGGCCAGGCGCATCGCCGCCGTGCGGGCGGGGTTCCGGCTCGCTATCGGCACCATGCAGCGCTGGGCGGCGACCCGATGCGGCGCGATCCTGGACCATAGTGCCCCTTCGGCCAGTGTTCGCCGCAAACCGCCCGGACCGTGCGGCAGGTGATGGCCGACACCGCCGACGACCAGGCGCGGCAGCCCCTCGCTCGCCCCGCAGGCAAAGTCGTCGCGCTCGACAAGGGCGACCGAAAGGCCGCGATGCGCGGCGTCGCGGGCGATCGACGCGCCGACCAGGCCACCGCCGATCACCAGCACGTCGAAGGATTGGCTATCGAGCGCTCCGAGGTCGCGTTTCACGCCGCCCCCCTTAGGGTGACGTCAGAGTACCGGAGACGGCGGTGCGGCGAAACCGTCCCGACGCATGGCATCGGCGTTCTCCACGCCGATCGAAGATTCGTCGCATCGCGGCCCTGTGCGGCAGGAAACGAATTGGCTAGATTGCCTCGCCGGTCAGCAGGGAGGGAGCAGCCGTGACGACGATCCAGAAACTCGCGATCGCCTATGCGATCATGTTCTTCGCCGTCGTCGCGATCGGCTACGTGCCGGCGTTCAACGACGCCAACGGCCAGTTGTTCGGCCTGTTCAGCCTGCAATGGTGGGACGACCTGCTGCACGGCTTCTCGGGTGTGTGGGCGCTCGCGGCGGCGATCCTCTCACATCGCGCCTCGGTCCTCTACTTCCGGCTGTTCGGGTCCGTATACCTGTTCGACGGCATCCTCGGCCTCGTCACCGGATCGGGCTGCCTCGACGGTGGCATCTTCTTCTACGGCTTCCAGGACATCGAGCTGCAGACGCGATTCTTCGCCAACCTGCCGCATCTCGTGATCGGCGGCACCGCGGTCTTCATCGGCTTCGTCCTGGCGAACCGCGCCGGCGGCCGCCCGGCAATGGCCTGACCGCCCGATGGCCCTCCTACGGCTGCTCAAGCGCCTCGCCAAGGCGACCCTCTACCTGGTCGTCCTGGTGGTGCTGATCCCGGTGCTGGGCCTCGCCTACGGCTTTGCCACGACATCCGCGCCGGAGACGGCAATGGGCCAAGCCGCAGTCCCGCCGGCCGCGATCGGCGAACGCCTTCGCAAGGAAATCTCCGACTACCAGCGGCCGGAGGAGTCGACCTACCTCACCTACCCGGAATGGGCGATCGTCTACGCGGCGCGCGAATATGCCGGCTTCGTCGCCGGGCGGCGCGAGAGCGGCTTTCCCTATTGGGCCTATGTCGGACGCTTCTGGCAGGACTACGCCACCATGATCCGCGCCAGCAGCGCCTATCCGTTCAACGGCGAATACCACCTGATGCTGGTCGTGATCGGCACCAGCCACACGATCGAGCACGTTCTCCAGTGGGCCTACGAGAACACGATCGGCCGCCTGACCGAATGGACGTCCGGGCAACCGACCGCCGCCGACGGCTATCTCGCCGCCACGGCGGCCGAATACGCCGCCTTCCTCGACCAGGTCCCCTGGTACGAGTTTCCCTATGCCGGGAAGCGCGCCGGGCTTCTCGATCTTGAAAAGCCGGGCGCGGACGACGCCATCCGCACGACGGAGCGCAAGGCGGCCTACGGGCTCGCCTACACGATCAAGCAGGTCTACGCCGACCTGATCCGCGCCGGCCTGGCGGCGTCCTCGGCGCCGGCCGAACTCGACATCCATGTCTGGGCGAAGGGTCCGGTCGGCGAGACGGTCCGCGGCGAGGCCGATACCGCGCTCGAGCTCGATTTCGGCGCCGACGGCGCTGTCTTCGTCACCAAGCGGTACCAGGTCTTCACCGACATGATCCCGCGGCTGATCGCGAAGGGCGTCAGCTTCGTCGAGATCGGCGGTAACGACGAAATCCTGATGACCGTGCTGTCGAACGCAGAAATCGAGGCGCCGGCGGGCACCGCCCTTCTTTTCTCCTACGAGGTGCCCGCCGAGCCTGCACTCCGCCGCACCGGACTGGTCGCCCGCGTCGACGCCCTGCATATCGCCATCCCGGCGCTGACCGCGAAGGCGGCGCGGCTGGAGCACGTCTACGACTACTGAGCGGCCGTCCGGATCCCGCCCTCCCCTTCCCGCGATTCCGCCTTCCTTCCACCGCCATCCCGGCGGAATGCCGCCGCGAAGCCGCGCGACAAGGCGAGCGGGGGCGAGAGGGACAAGGACATGCTCAAGACCGCCATCATCACGGCGACCATCCTCGGCTGCGATTGCGATGCCAGGCAGTGCGAATACATCCGCGACGAGCCGGCGCAGTGGACCACGATCGAGGATTGCCAAACCGACGTCCGGGCGCGCACCTTCGCCGGCGCCGGCCCCGCCTATCCGACCGTGATTGCCGTCTGCTACGCCCCGGCGGCGTCGACAATGGCAGCCGAAGCGCAGGAACCGGACGCGCCGGGCACGGTACAGGTTGCCGGGGAGGCGCCCGCGGCGCCCACCACGGGCCGCTTCTTCGCCAGCACGGTCAAGGGCTACGTTGTCATGCGCCAGTCGCTCGGAGCGGCCGCTGACGCCACGGTCGGCGCGGTGCGCTGGACCATGGACCGATTCGCGACGATCTCGCTGTCCGGCTTCTGAGCGCGATCAGGCGGTCCCCGAAAGCAGCTTCACCGCGCGGTAGAAGGTCGATCCGAACAGTTCCTGCGGGTCGACCTCCTTCTTGCGCGCCAGGAAGGCCGCAAGCTCGGGATAGCTCGTCCGCAACTGCCCGGCCGTGTAGTGCAACTGGTAGGGCAGGAAGAAGCGCCCGCCGTGGGAGAGCGTCAGGTCGATCATGGCACGGGTCAGTGAACGCATGCGCGCATTGCCCTCCTCGTCAGCGCTCTGGTTGACGTAAAGCACAAGCGAGAAGGCCGGCTCCGGCGCGTAGGTAAGCGCGATGTCCTCGGCATGGACGACGCGCACCGAGGCGTTGAGGAGTTGCAGCGGCTGGTTGCGCAGGATCTCGCGGGCAGCCTCGACGAAGGACGCGAAGCGGGCGCGCGGCACGAAATATTCGTGCAGGATGTCGGTCTCGTCCTGCAGGTCGTTGAACAGATACGAAACCGAGTCGTGCATCGGGTCGTTGCGCGTCACCAGGCAGGCCTCGCCCTCGACGAGCGCGTCGCTGCGCGGCACGGTGCAGGCCTCGAACTCCGGTTCCAGCGTCTCTTCGGCGAACCACTTCATGCGCTGGAAGACGCCGCCGTACTTGGCGAGGTTCATGATAAGCCGCTTCAGCGTCACGCCCGACGGCTCCGCGAGCGCCGGCGTGCCGGGCGGCGGCTGGTCGGCGACGCGGTCGTAGCGGTAGACGATCATGTCTTCCATGTAGTTGCCCGGCGCCGTCGACAGGTGGCCGTAGAACAGGCCGATGTCCGGATCGGCCTCCAGCTTCTCCCGGAAGAAGGCCGGGAAATCGGCGGTGCTGATCACTTCGCGCGTGGTCCGGTAGACGACGTTGTCGGTGATGTCGATGACGGCGGAGAGCACCACGCCGAACAGGCCGTAGCCGCCGACGACGTGGCGAAAGAGATCGGCGTTCTCGCTCGCCGAGCACGAGACGATGCTGCCGTCAGCGAGCATGACGCGCATCGAGCGGATGGTGCGCGCGATCGAGCCGACCTGGTGGTCCATGCCATGCGCGTTGACCGCGATCGAGCCGCCGACAGAGAAGATGTCGCTCGACTGCATGGCTTTGACGGCGAAGCGGGGGTGCAGCACGTTCTGGATGTCGTGCCACCGGGCGCCGGGCTGGACGGTGATCGTGCGCGCCGCCTCGTCGAGCTCGACCTTGTTGAACTTCAGCATGTCGAGGACGAGCGCATTGTCGTCGAAGGCGTGGCCGCCCATCGAATGCCGCACCGCCGCCATCGACACCTTCAGGCCGTTCTGCCGGGCGAAGGCGAGCGCGGCGGCGACATGCGCCTCCTCGGTCACCTCGACGACACCGTAGACCGGCGTGCGCGACAGGGCGCTGGCGTCGTTCATTTCGCCGCCCTTCATCGACCACGGCAGCGCCGGATCGTGCGCCGGCGCCTGCCCCGGCGCTTCGGCGGCGAGCGGCGTGCCGTCTATGTCGGCAATGCGGCCGAGGCTCTTCGGGCCGGAAGGATCGCGGCCGAGGCGCGCGAGCGTCGTCCCGGCCCAGCCGAGCCCGGCCGCGGCGACGACCATGCCGACCAGTGTGCGCCTGGATATCCCGAACCGCTTCGGCTTGCTCTCCATCCCAGTCCCCCGCCCGTTTCCCTAGCGTTAGCGCGGCGCGTACGGAAACGCCAGCGGCCACCAAACGCAATGGGAGCCGGTCCGAAGACCGGCTCCCACGCGACGGGCGGCAGGGCGGGGGGCTATTCGCTCGACCGTCGCGTAGCGGGTCCTGCGATCTGGGTCAGGAGGCCGTCTCGACGGAAGTGACGGCGCCGCTGGAGTCGTCGACGGTGACCTTGATCTTCGCACCGATGGCGATCGATTCGATCGGCAAGCTGTCCGGCACGACGAAGCTGTTGCCGTCCTGAAGGGTGACAGTCCGCGTCGCGGGGTCGACGGCCTGGACGACACCTTCCACCGTTGCGGCATAGGCGGCGCCGAGGAAGGCGAGCGAGGCGATGGCCGTGGCGAGAATGGTCTTCATCTTGTCTTCTCCGTTCTTGTCTTTCGCCGTGACAGCGGAGGGCAAGGGCGCCGCACCGCCGTTCGACGCTGTGGAGTTAGGACCGTCGGACGACTAGCCGCAAATCACGATGAGTGAATATTCGTCAGCAAATTCATTGACTTATTTCTGCCGCATTCTGGTTCTGCGGCGCCGTTCCGGCGGTTCGGCGGCCAGCGTCCGCAGCGAAACCCGTGGATATGCCGGGACCCCGCCGGTCGCGCTCCGACCTTCACTTCGCCCCTTTTCGCGCTGCCTCCCCCGCCCGGCGATCACGAAAAGCATGCAATCCGCCCGCGCGGATCACGAATTGTAAGCATGCGGGCAAAGGGGCGATCCGGTCGCGTCGATCGCTACGGCTTTTCGGGCGCGTCATCCCTGACGCCGACCTTCCTGACCAGCGCGCCGGTGGCGAGCAGCGAGACCATGTCAGCGATGATCGGTTTGATGTGCGTGTCGTAGTCGAGCGGCGTGCCGACGCTGGGAAGTTCGAAGAAATTCTTCGTATGCGGCAGGAGCAGGAAGCCGTCATGGCCTTTCAGGGCGACGCGGGCGGGATCGTGCGGCCAGCTCTCCCGCAGCCAGTCGAGCGCCCGGGCCAGCCGTCCGGTGACAAGCGGCCGCGCAGCCGACGGATTGTCGGAGCGGAACTCGTACTGCTCGTCAAGATGCGGCAAGCCGCTCTGCAACTCCTCGAGACCACCAGATCCGAACATGTCGCGGAAGAAGCGCGCCACGCTGCCCGACCGCCTCGTCGCCACGAGCAGCCCGGGGAAGGCGGCCTCTGTCTCGAAGGCAAGAATGATCCCCTTGAAGACCGTGTGGGTCGACTTGCCGGCTTTTTGCGAAAGCGTCGCTTCGTAGAGCTCGAAGGAGAAATCCTCGTACCGTCCGGAGATGATGTCGTCGAAACTCTGGCGATTGAACGAGCCGGCAGCCGCACGCGGCAGGCGGTCGAACGAGGCGGGAGTGCTGCTGCGCGTGTAGCGCATGTCGGAGATGAAGCCGAAGATCGCCGGCAGCACCTTGTCGCGGAACGACTGCTGCAGTTCGGTGGCCGGCTTCATCGCCATGCCGTAGACGAAGAATGAAGCGACGAAGCCCACGACATAGAGGAAGACATGCGGGGCCGAGAACCACTGCTCCCGCGGGTCGGCGAAGGCATTGAACAGATAGGCGATCGCGGCGACCCCCACGAGGAGCAACCCGAGGAACAGCGGCACGCGCCAGCGGACGCGACCCACCGCTGTGATCCGACCGGCCTCGTAGCCCTCGATCTCCTTGCGGATTCCCGCAAGCGTTTCAGGACTCGGCATGAAGTCCCCGGCGTTCATCGGCTCCACCTCCCGCTCGCATCCCGGAATCGCATGATAACCTCAAGCCCGGTCTCAGTCGCGCTCCAATCGCCTTCGGTTCAGTCCCACGCGGCGCCTTCGAGGGCGTCGAGCGGGAACTTCAGGTAGCGCTTGCCGTTCGCCTCCGGTTCCGGCAGCCGCCCGCCGTCGATGTTCACCTGGAGCGCGTGGAGAATGAGCTTCGGCATGGGCAGGGTCCGGTCCCGTCCCTCGCGCAACGCGACGAATTCGGCCTCGGTGCGGCACGTGGAAACATGTGTGTTCGACCGCTTCTGCTCGGCGACCGTACTTTCCCAGCGCGGTTCCCGGCCCCCTGGCTGGTAGTCATGGCCGGTGAACAGCCGTGTCTCGTCTGGAAGCGCGAGGATGTCCTGGATCGAGTTCCACAGCCACGCGGCGCTGCCGCCGGGGAAATCGGCGCGAGCGGTGCCGCTGTCGGGCATGAACATCGTGTCATGGATGAAGGCGGCGTCGCCGACGACATAGGTGACGGATGCAAGCGTGTGGCCCGGCGAAAACATGACGCGCGCCTTGAGGTTGCCGATGGCGAAAGTGTCGCCATCGGCGAAGAGCCGATCCCATTGCGAGCCATCGGCAGGAAAGTCGGGAAGGTTGTAGATGGCCTTCCACAGGCGCTGCACGTCGACGACCCTTTCTCCGATCGCCGTGGGGGCGCCCGTCCGCGCCTTGAGGTAGCGGGCGGCAGAAAAGTGGTCGGCATGCGGATGGGTGTCGAGGATCCAGGCAACCGAAAGCCCCCGCTCACGGACGAAGTCGAGCAGCCGGTCGGCGTTGCGGGTGGCCGTGGCGCCGGACTTCTCGTCGAAATCGAAGACGGGATCAACGATGGCGCAGGCCTTCGTCTCCGGGTCGACGACGACGTACTGGATCGAAGACGTCCGCTTGTCGAAGAAGCCGAAAACCTCGGGCTGCCCGTTTGCGCTCATCCATTCCTCTCCCTGACGATCGGTGCCGTATCGATTTGGTAGGCAACCGGTCTTCGCCCCGCAAGCGTCGATGCCACGTCGCCGTATGCCGACGCCGCCGGATGAACCGCGATTGAATGACACTGCCACGCCGCGTTCAGTCAAGCTGCGCTAGTTTCCTTGGCGCGACGGTCAGGCATCTCCGATGTCGACCGGCACGGAAGCCACCCGCGCGGCAAGGCCGCCTCGCGGGAGGGAAAGCGGCCCCGGCGCATGAAGACAGCGCCACCGCGAGACTGGGGGATCGGTATCAGCAAGGCGATACCTCCGGTCTTGCCCGTCACTGGGTCAAGGCGCCGGATGGGCCGGCGTCACGCCCGCAACGGGCTTTTCCTCCCGCGAGGCGGTGGCGCCCCGCCGGGTTAGCCGTGCGGATCATAACGGGTTGTCGGAATTCGTGAATCGCGGCGCGGCGGCAACGCCCCAATGCCGCCGATCTTGAGGTGGAGGCTCCGCGGGAGATCCACCGGAGCCGCGCCATGCGTATCCTCGCCGTGACTGCCATCCTGGCCTTCTTCGCTGCCGCCGCTTTCGCCGGCGCCGAGCAACGCCTCGAGAGCGAATCGATGTGCGCGACGATCTGGCAACCGGTCTGCGCCATCAGGGAGCAACAGAGCCGCACCTTTGCCAACGCCTGCTCGGCCATTGCCGCCGGTTGGCAAGTCTCGCGCGCGGGAACCTGCGACGGCGGGACCGGCCGGCGTGTCAGCGTCTGCCTCGGGGAGGAGTGCCGGCAATCGAACGCATTCATGCCGGTGCCGCTGCGTTGACGCGGCAAGCGATCGGACCTTTGTCCGATATTGCATTTGCGGCAGGATCGGCGAGAATCGCGCGGCCAGAATGGCCACGGATTTCAGGATGACCAGCATGATCGCGTCGCGGAAGCCATCAGCACGCAGCACCGTCGGGTTTCTCGTCGCGTTGCTGACCCTCTCCTCCTGCACGGTCGTCTTCGAAGAACCCCGGCCGCCGCGCCCGGACCGGCCGGGGCCGTTCTGCACCCGCGAATACGATCCCGTCTGCGCCGAACGCTTCGGCGAGCGTCAGACCTTCTCCAACGCCTGCCTGGCCGAAAGCGCCGGCTATCGCATCGTGCGGCGCGGCGAATGCCGCCGTCGGCCGGACGGTCCCCGGCCCGGGGATGATTCGTTCTGTCCAAGGATCTACGATCCGGTCTGCGCCCGGCGCGGTCCCGAATTCAGGACCTTCGCCAACGAGTGCCTGGCGGATGTGGCGGGCTACAGGGTGGTTCAGGGCGGTCCCTGCTGAAGTCGCGAAGCTTTCGTCAGCGCCGGCATCGCGGATGCGGTGACGCGGGAGTTCAGTGGTCCGCAAGGCCTGCAAGCGCGGTGCCGAGGCATCCGACAGCAAACGATGGGCCGAGCGTGAACATGAGCATCACGAGGCCGATCAGGCGGTCCCGGTCATCGAGGAGTTCGGCGAGGCTCCCAGCACTGAACAGCGATATCGCCAATGCCGAGGCGCAGCCCAGAATCCCTCCGGCGGAGGTGTTGAAGAGGACGAGGCGGACGAGGTCGGTCACGGCTAAGCTTTCTCGACGGATGCCGGAAACAATCGCGCGATCGGCAAAATGTTCCGAAGCCCCGTTGCGGCCTGTCGCCAAGGTGTTCACTTTGGTCAGCTCACTGTTGCCATCCGTGAAGGCCCCGGCCACCAATTTTCCACAATCGGAGCGCCGCATGGTATGGAGCGCCGGGCCAATGCCCCGCAGCGACGGGCTGCATGCACCGGCGCGCGGAGGATCGGTCATGGGTACCAACACGAGAATCCCCATCATGCCCGAAACGGACTTCCGCGACCTCGACGAGGATGCGCGGACGGCGATCCTTTCGGTGGCCGACGCGGTCAGCGCCGCCGCGGGCTATGCCGCGGGCGACGCGCGCCGCGCCGCCGTCAAGGCGAATGTCGGGAGCCGGTGGAAGCAAGGGCACCGCCTGCCCCTCGATCTCGTCAACGCCGGTTTCGACGCCGCCTGCCTCTGAGAAGGGCTGGCGCGACAGTCGCTATCGCCCCCTGTCAGGGACGACGGCGTTGTGCGGGAAGTGCCCTACCGGCCGGGCCGGCCGCTCTTCTTCGGTCGCCCCCTTCGCTTCCGCTCGTCCGCAGGATCCTCGTAGGAGCCGATTCCGGCGCGCTCGCGGCGGACAGGGGCCGCTTCGTTTTCGCCGGGTCGCCCGACGCCGGTTGCGCGAACATCGATCGACACGGGTTTCGCCGGGCGATTGCCCTCCACCGGTTTCTCCGTGCGGCGCACGGTCATCTCGTCGAGGCTGTTCTTGCGGAAGAGTGACGGGCCGGTCTCGTCACGAACGCCGAGATCCGAGGCGTGGGCCTCGCGATGCGACTGCTTCTTGAACAGCGAACGCGGCATTGCGCCGGCCGGCGTCGCGTGATCACCCGAGGTGCCCATCTCGTCGAGATTTGGCTTGGCGAACAGCGACTTCGACGGCTCGCCATCGTCGACGGCGCGGTGCAGCGCCCGGCCCTTGTTGTGCTTGCCCTTCTCCCTGCCCGAGGACGGGCTCTGGCTCTCGACCTCGCGAGCAAGAGGGTCGTCGGAAACGGCGAGTTCCATCTCGGTCAGCCGTTTGATCTCGTCGCGCAGCCTTGCCGCCTCCTCGAAGTTCAGGTCGGCTGCCGCGTCGCGCATCTTCTTCTGCAGATACTCGAGATGTGCCTTGAGATTGCTGCCCATGAGCGCGCCCTGGCTCTCGGCGAAGCCGGAGATGTCGGCGCGCACGTGGTCGCGCTCGTAGACGCTGTCGAGGATGTCGGCGATACGCGACTTGACGCTTTCGGGCGTGATGCCGTTGGCCTCGTTCCAGGCCATCTGCTTCTCGCGGCGGCGCTGGGTCTCGGCCATGGCCCGCTCCATCGAGCCGGTGACTTGGTCGGCATAAAGGATGACGCGGCCATCGACGTTGCGCGCGGCGCGGCCGATGGTCTGGATGAGCGACGTCTCCGAGCGCAGAAAGCCTTCCTTGTCGGCGTCGAGGATCGCCACCAGTCCGCATTCGGGGATGTCGAGCCCTTCGCGCAGGAGGTTGATGCCGACCAGCACGTCGAAGGCGCCGAGCCTGAGGTCGCGGATGATCTCGATGCGCTCCAGCGTCTCGATGTCGGAGTGCATGTAGCGCACTCGCACGCCGTTCTCGTGCAGGTACTCAGTCAGATCCTCGGCCATCCGCTTGGTCAGCACGGTCACCAGCGTGCGGTAGCCGCGCTTCGCCGTTTCGCGAATCTCCCCGAGCACGTCGTCGACCTGCGCCTTGGCCGGGCGCACCTCGACCGGCGGGTCGATCAGGCCGGTCGGGCGGATCACCTGCTCGGCGAACACGCCGCCCGCCTGCTCCATCTCCCAGGCGCCCGGGGTCGCCGACACCGCGACGGTGAGCGGGCGCATGGCATCCCACTCCTCGAAGCGCAGCGGCCGGTTGTCCATGCACGACGGCAGGCGGAATCCGTATTCGGCCAGCGTCGCCTTGCGGCGGAAGTCGCCGCGGTACATGCCGCCGATCTGCGGCACAGTGACGTGGCTCTCGTCGATGAAGATCAGCGCATTGTCGGGGATGTATTCGAACAGCGTCGGCGGCGGCTCGCCCGGCTTGCGGCCGGTGAGGTAGCGCGAGTAGTTCTCGATGCCGGCGCAGGAGCCGGTGGCCTCGAGCATCTCCAGGTCGAAGCGTGTGCGCTGCTCCAGCCGCTGCGCCTCCAGCAGGCGTCCGGCGCGCTCGAGTTCTGCCAGCCTGTGGACGAGCTCCTCCTTGATCGACCTGATCGCCTGGTTGAGCGTCGGCCGCGGTGTCACGTAGTGCGAGTTGGCGTAGATCTTGACGCTCTTCAACTCGCCGGACTTCTTGCCGGTGAGCGGGTCGAACTCGGTGATCGCCTCGATCTCGTCGCCGAACATGGTGATCCGCCACGCCGAATCCTCGAGGTGCGCCGGGAAGATCTCGATCGTGTCGCCGCGCACGCGAAACGAACCGCGGACGAAATTGGCGTCCTGCCGCTTGTACTGCTGGGCGACGAGATCGGCCAGCAGCTGGCGCTGGTCGAGCCGGTCGCCGACCTGCATCTGGAAGGTCATCGCCGTATAGGTCTCGACCGAGCCGATACCGTAGATGCACGACACCGAGGCGACGATGACGACGTCGTCGCGCTCGAGCAGCGAGCGCGTCGCCGAGTGGCGCATGCGGTCGATCTGCTCGTTGATCGACGATTCCTTCTCGATGTAGGTATCGGTGCGCGGAACGTAGGCCTCCGGCTGGTAATAGTCGTAGTAGGAGACGAAATACTCAACCGCGTTGTCCGGGAAAAACTGCTTGAACTCGCCGTAGAGCTGGGCAGCGAGCGTCTTGTTCGGCGCCAGGATCAGCGCCGGGCGCTGCGTCTCCTCGATGACCTTGGCCATGGTGAATGTCTTGCCCGAGCCGGTGACGCCGAGCAGCACCTGGGTGCGGTCGGCGCGCTCGACGCCCTCGACGAGGTCGCGGATCGCCGTCGGCTGGTCTCCGGCCGGCTCGAACTCCGACTGCATGACGATGCGGATGCCGCCTTCCGACTTCTCCGGCCGCTCCGGGCGGTGGGGCGTCCAGATCTGCCCGTTCTTGTGCAGCGGATTGCCGCTTTCGATCAGCTTCGACAGCGCCTCGACGGTGGCGGTGACGCCCGACTGCGGCAGCGCCTCGGCGTCCTCTAGGCTGATGTCGAGGCCGGCGACCGGATTGAGGCCCGCCGCCGACCGCTCCTTCGCCGAGGCCGCGCCGCCCATCGAGGTGCCGCGCGCGGTCCGGGTCGGCGCCTCGGATCGCTCGGGGACCTTCTTTGCCGGCCGGGCGGAGCCTCCCCTCGCCTTCGCCGGAGCGCCGCCCGGCGTCGAGGCGTCGGCCTCGCGCGCGATCTGCTCGGCCCAGTCGGCGATGGAGCCTGACAGCGGCGCACCGGTGAGGGGCGCCTGCGGCGCCTCGGCGAAACCGTTGCGCTCCAGCGGCTCGGCCGCATCGAGATAATCGGTCAGCGGGCTGCGTCGTGTACGGGCGCCGAAACGCTGTTCACCAGCCGCGCCGGCGGGCTTCTTGTCGGATGATCTGGCCATGAGGCGAATATGGGCGGAGTCCGTGGCGATTGAAAGGCTCGCCGCTCGCCGGGCGGTGTCCCGCGCCGGCATCCTGACAACAGGCTGTCAGGAGCTGCAAAGTCCGTCATTGCACTTATCGCCGAAAGGATCGGTGCTGCCGAGAGAAGGCGGGCTTCTCATGAGGCATGTCCGGACTTAGAAGGACGAGGTGTCCAACTACCCGCTGTCCTATCGCCTGACCTGGCTGCCCCGCTTCCTCCGTCCGTCGCTGCGTGGCGACAGGTCGGGATTCCACCTCGCGCCACGTCGTGCGCCGGAGAAGCCCGCCGATGCGGTCCGCCTCGTCTTTGCCGGAGACCTGTCGGCGGTCGCCAACCGCGCACTCCCGATCGTCGATGCCGAGTTGCAGGCGCTCTTCCGCGACGCCGACCTTACTGTCCTCAACTGCGAAAGCCCCGTGGTGTCCAGGGCAAACGCCCGGCTCGGCACGCTGGTCGGCGTCCGCCACGCGATGAGCGCGGCATTCCTGGCGGAAGCCCTCGGCGCAGCGTCCGTGGAGCCGTCACGCGCCGTGCTGTCGCTGGCGAACAACCACGCGCTGGATCAGGGACACGCCGGTTTCGCGGCGAGCCGCGAGGCGATCGCCAGGCTCGGGGCCCATGCGGTCGGGCTGGCGGTGCACGAAACGCCCCCGAAGATTGCTGCGGGCGGGCTCACGGTCTCCTTCGACGCCTATTCGCAGTGGCACAACGCGCCGCGGGAAGAGTTCGCGGCCCGCATCCGCACCGCCCCGCATCCGCATGACGACCGCCGTACGGACGGTGCCAGAGGCGGAATGGCTGACCTGCATTGCGCCGTGCCGCATTGGGACTGGGAGTTCCGGCATTTTCCGCGCGCGGCAACGCGGGCGACGGCACGCCGCCTCGTCAACGCCGGCGCGCGCCTGGTGGTCGGCCACCACGCCCACGTCATCCAGCCCGTCGAGCGCCTGGGAGACGGCCTCGTCGCCTATGGGCTCGGCGACTTCCTCGGCACGGCCTGGTCGCGCACGCGCTGGCCTCTGCGCATCAGTGCCCTTCTCGTCGTCGATGTCGCCGGCGATGGTCCTCGCCGCGGCCGGATTGTGCAGCACGCCATGGTGCCGTTTGTGCGGATGCGGGAGGGCCGGCGCGAAAGGCTGGCGCCGATCGACGAGCTTCCGCGCGATCTTCGACGCAAGGTGTCGGCACGGCTCGACGCCGTGCTCGGCACGGAATGACGGTGGGTCATGAGGCGCTCTGCATCCTGTCAGCGGCCTGCAGACAACTGCGGGCGCATCTTGAGGCGTTGCGCGCGGGATCTGTGGGCAACAGGCGATGGCCATCACCCGACGTCACCTGCGCCGGCAGAGGACGACTCGCAGCATGCCAACTCACTGAATTTCCGGAGTATCTTGCAAGGGTCATACAACCGTGCGATAGTTTTGGCTGTTCGGGCATTTGCTGACCCGGAGACTGGACGTTTTGACGACCCTTTCCCCGACACTGTGAATATCTGACGGCCCCTCTTTGGCGGGGGGTGACATCATGCGCGACAGCATGACCGCCAAGACCACCGGCCTTCCGCCGCCGCCAACCGGTAGAAGGTCTTCATTTGCACACGGGTGAAGGAGTTCTCCCATGGCTCAGACCGGCACCGTAAAATTCTTCAACGCAACCAAGGGTTTCGGCTTCATCACGCCGGACGGCGGGGCAAAGGACGTGTTCGTCCACATCTCCGCGATCGAGGCGTCGGGCATGCGCACCCTCGTCGACGGCCAGAAGGTGACCTTCGACGTCGAGCCGGACCGCATGGGCAAGGGCCCGAAGGCGGTCAATCTGCGCGCCGGCTGAGCCTCGCGTCGCTGCATCGACAGGACCAGGGGCACGGCGCCTTGCGCCGTGCTTTTTTATTTGCGGTTCTATGCGTGACGCCAGCGCCTACCCGTAGACAGACAATTCGGCTCGCGACCGCGCCCTGAGCGCCGCCTTCAGGTCGTCCAGACCGTCGACGCCGCGATTGAAGAGGTCGAAGACCAGCCGGGCGGCGTCCTCTCGCGCGGCGCTGACTGGTCCGATTCCCGCTTCGGCGCAATATTCATCGAGTGCGGCGGCCAGGATGGCCAACTGGTCGGGACTGGCAGTACCGGGATGTGTCATGGGCTTTCTCCGTAAACGGGCGAAAGCATGGTGTTCACTTCCAGGCGTCCGCATGCCGTGAGAAGGGCGAACGCTGCAGGCTAAAATAGTCCCGGCCACAATCCCGGCAATTCACAAAGACACAGGACCTGAAACATGCCGTCCCCAACGATTCGAATCGGACCGGCTACGACCATTGGGGACGTCAAGGGCCATAGGCAAAGTTTCTCTTGCCCGCTTTGAAAAAATAGAGGACAAAATTCCCGTTCGGGCGGTTGCCGGCCCGGAGACCGGAATGGCCTGCCTCGGATAGGGAAATGTCCCATCCTAGGGATCGCGAAACGAGAGAGCTTCGGCAGAGCTCCGGCGCGATGCCTGTTTCTGCTCCTCCAGCGATCGGCCGAGCCTGTGCGGGCGTTGCCCGGCAGACATGATGAGATGGGATCAGAGGAGTCTCCCATGCCGCAATCCGGCACTGTCAAGTTCTTCAACCATGCCAAAGGCTTCGGCTTCATCACGCCGGACGACGGGGCGAAGGATGTGTTCGTCCATATCTCCGCGGTGCAGGCCTCCGGCCTTCCCGGCCTCGAAGACGGACAGAAGGTGACGTTCGATACCGAGCCGGACAAACGCGGCAAGGGTCCTAAGGCGGTCAACCTGCGGATCGGCTGAGCCGGCCCGCGACCGTCACTCCCGGGGCTCCGGCCCCGGTTCATGCGCATCTGGATCGTCGGCGCGTGCGCGCCGATGAGATTAAGTTGTTGCGGTTTCCACCAAGAGCGTGCCGGGCGGGAACGGATCAGATCCGACGTTCAGCCTGCGTTCAGCCCATACTCCCTAGCGTCCGCCTCGACCGTCGGGTCCCCCTTTTGGGGCCTCAACCTCGCCCGACGCGAAGGAGACCGCAATGAACCGCATTTTCAGAACGTCCGTGCTGACGGCCGCCGTGGTGGCGACCACGCTGGCGACGCTACCGGCAGAGGCGCGGGACCGCTACGGCCGCCACGAGCCGCGCCGGCCGCATCACGAGCGCACCAGTTCGGATGCCGACCTCGTCGCGGCAGGCATCCTCGGCCTCGCCGTCGGCGCCATCGTCATGGGCGCGCTCGCCCAGCCGGAGCCCAAGGGGCCGATATACCGGGGCGACCCGCTCGACGATCCGGAATACTTCCCCCCGGCGCCGCGGCCGGTCAGCGGCGGCGGCTACGTCGTGCTCGAGCCATGGAGCGATGCCTGGTACGACTATTGCGAGGCCCGCTACCGCAGCTTCGATCCCGGCACAGGCACCTACACCGGCCATGACGGCCGCAAGCGCTTCTGCGTCGCCGGCTGAAGCGGTGTCCGCACCGACGATCCCGGGCGGCGGCTACCGCCGTCCGCCGGTCGCCTCCATTCAGACGAGGAAGGGATTCGACCGCCGTTCCTCGCCGAAACGCCCGCCGGGTCCGTGCCCGCAGATGAAGCCGACATCGTCGCCAAGCGGGAACAGCTTTTCCTTGATCGACCGGATCAGCGCCGCGTGGTCGCCGCCTGGCAGATCCGTCCGGCCGATCGAACCGCTGAACAACACGTCGCCGATATGGGCGAACTTCGCCGCCCGGTTGAAGAAGACGACATGACCGGGCGCGTGCCCGGGGCAATGCAGAACTTCAAAGACATGGTCGCCGAACGATACGCTGTCGCCCTCCTTCAGGAAGCGATCGGGGGTACAGTTGCGCACCGCATCGCCGACGCCGAACATCCGCGCCTGGTTTTCGATGTTGAGCAGCATCTGGCGGTCGGCCTCGTGCGGGCCGACGATATCGACCCCGAGCGCGTCCTTCAGATCCATCGCCCCGCCGGCATGGTCGATGTGGCCGTGCGTCAGCCAGATCGCCCCGATCTTCAAGCCGTTGGCGTCGAGTGCGGCGAGGATCTGGTCGACGTCGCCGCCGGGATCGACGACCACTCCTTCCCTGGTCTCGTCGTCGAACAGGATCGTGCAGTTCTGCTGGAAGGGCGTCACCGGGATGATACCGGCTCTCAGCTGACCCATGAAAACGCTCCGCTTGGCTCGCGCCTCACATAGGCAATGCAATGCGCCGGGTCCACCTCTGAGCGGGTATGCAAAAGGGGCGGCCGCGGGGCCGCCCCTTTCATCGAGCCGGGGGGTCTCTGTCAGCCCTTGTTCATGGACTTCATCACCATGCCGACGATGGCGGTGAGGATGGCGCCGCCGCCGACACCGCCCAGAGCGTCGCCGGCGAGGCCGCCGAGCGCGCCCGCCGTGGCGGGATCGCCCATGACCGAGGCGAGGATCTGCCCGCCGGCCACGCCGCCCACCGCGCCGCTGATCAGCTTGGGCAATTGACTCATGGCGGCTTGCTTCACCGCGGCACCGACCGCCTGTCCGCCGATGACGCCGGAAATGATCTGCACGATAATTGGAAGAAGTGCGTCCATGTTCGTTCCCTCAGATGAAGCCGGCCGTTGCGGCAGGCGCACATAGAGAAGGCGCGAATTAGACTAAAGTCAAAGGAACAGCGCGCGCCGGCAGCAAAAAAGGGCCGGAAATCCACCGGCCCTTGTCGCGCGACCATCCCGGGAGGTTATTCGGCGGCGATCGCCTGCTTCGGCTGGACCTCGGCGGAGTAGTCCTCCATCAACGTCTTCGCGATCGCACCGACCTCGAAGGAATACGGCCCGATCTCGGAAACCGGCGTCACCTCGGCAGCGGTGCCGGTGAGGAAGCACTGCTCGAAGCCTTCCAGTTCCTCCGGCATGATGGCCCGTTCGATCACTTCGAAACCGCGACGCTTGGCGAGGTCGACCACGGTCTTGCGGGTGATGCCGTTGAGGAAGCAGTCAGGATCCGGCGTATGGATCTTGCCGTCCTTGACGAAGAAGATGTTGGCGCCAGTCGCCTCCGCCACGCGGCCGCGCCAATCGAACATCATCGCGTCGGCATAGCCCTTCGCCTCGGCGGCGTGCTTGGACAGGGTACAGATCATGTAGAGGCCGGCAGCCTTCGCGCGCGACGGCGCGGTGCGCGGGTCGGGGCGGCGATACTCGGCGATGTCGAGGCGGATGCCCTTCAGCTTCTGCGCGGGGTCGAAGTAGCTCGGCCACTGCCAGATGGCGATGGCGCAGTTGATCCTGTTATTCTGTGCCGACACGCCCATCTGTTCCGATCCGCGCCAGGCGATCGGGCGAACGTACGCGTCCTTGAAGCCCTGCATTTTCAGCAGGGCACGGCAGGCGTCGTCGATCTCGGCGACGCTGTAGGGGATGGTGAAACCGAGGATGCGGCCCGACTCGTGAAGCCGCTCGGTGTGCTCCGTCAGCTTGAAGATCTCGCCACCGTAGGCGCGCTCGCCCTCGAAGACCGCGCTGGCATAGTGCAACCCGTGGGTCAGCACGTGGATCTTCGCGTCGGCCCATTTGACGAACTCGCCGTTCATCCAGATGAAGCCTTCGAGCTGGTCGAAAGGAACGGATGCCATGATAACCTCCCGTGGGCCGCAGCCCGGACGTCTTTGTGTTTGTTTCCGCGGCGATGACGGCGTCAACGGGGCGGAGGGGAAGCGGAGCCAACCGACAAGGCAATTGACACGAAATTCCCTCGGGGAGGGTTTTCTCTTGCCTTTTCGTTCGCATTCCGCCGAAAAGCTTGACAAAAGTTACCATCGACCGAAATTTATGTCAACATAGCTGACATAAATTTCCCAGCATCGCGGGATTTCATGGCCGACCGTACCGCCGCCGAACCGATCCGAACGCCACTGACGATCGAGGACGGCATCGACTTCAGCGTCATCGAACTGCTGTTCTTCGCCTATCGCGACTTCACCTCCGATCCCGACGAAATCCTTGCGGACTACGGCTTCGGACGGGCCCATCACCGCGTCCTGCACTTCGTCAACCGCCTCCCGGGCCTGACTGTGGCCGAACTCCTCGATGTCCTCAAGATCACCAAGCAGAGCCTGGCACGCGTCCTGAAGCAGCTCATCGACACCGGGCATATCGTACAGATCCAGGGGCTGCAGGACAGGCGCCAGCGCGAACTCTACCCGACGGCGAAAGGTCGCACGCTGGCGCTGGCGCTGGCGCGGCCACAGTCGCGCCGCATCGCTGCTGCATTCCACGACGCCACGCCGCCGGAGCGAGAGGCCGTCGAGCGATTCCTCAAGGCGATGGTCGATCCGGAGCTGCGCATCCAGATCGACAAACTGCCCGGGGAGTAGGATAATCCTTCAGGAGTCGACCATGGAAGCTCACCCGATGGCGGATCGTTCCCCGGCGCCCCACGACGACGCCCCTCATCTTCTGGTGGTCGACGACGACACCCGCATCCGCAACCTGCTGAAGCAGTATCTCGCCGAGAACGGCTTTCGCGTCACGGTTGCCGGAACTGCGGCCGAAGCGCGGCGCAAGCTCGCCGGCCTGGAGTTCGATCTCATCGTTCTCGACGTCATGATGCCGGGTGAGAGCGGCGTCGACCTGACGCGATCGCTGCGTGCCGAGCGCAATCTGCCCATCCTCATGCTCACGGCGCTGTCGGAGACGGAGAGCCGCATCGCCGGGCTCGAGGCGGGCGCCGACGACTATCTACCCAAGCCCTTCGACCCGAGAGAGCTGATCCTGCGCATCAACAACATCCTGCGCCGCGGCGGGCCGCAGGCAGTGCCCAAGGTCGAGCAGATCGTGTTCGGACCCTATACGTTCCAGATCGCCCGGCGCGAACTCAAGCGCGGCGGCGAAGCGCTCAAACTGACCGACCGCGAGCAGGAGATCCTCGCGATCTTCGCCGAACGCGCCGGCGAGACGATCCCCCGCCACGAACTCGTCGCCGGCGAGTCGGAAGTCGGCGAACGCACGATCGACGTGCAGATCAACCGGCTGCGCCGCAAGATCGAGCGCGACCCCTCCAATCCGGTATGGTTGCAGACCGTTCGCGGCGTCGGCTACCGGCTGAGCGTCGAGTAGCCTCGGTCGACAGCGTCCACGGCTACAGGACGTCTTCCCAGCGGCGTGTCAGGCGCATCGCGGCATTGACGAGGCCGACCATCGAATAGGTCTGGGGGAAGTTGCCCCAGAGTTCGCCGCTGTCGACGTGGAGTCCCTCCGAGAGCAGACCGAGGTGATTGCGGCGATCGAGCACCTCGCTGAAGATGGCGCGGGCTTCGTCGGCCCGGCCCACCCGCACCAGGGCGTCCAGCAGCCAGAAGGTGCAGGCGGTGAACGCGGTTTCCGGTTCGCCGAAATCGTCGGGCGCGCGATACCGGTAAACGTGATTGCCGAAGCGCAGGTTTCGTTCGACGGCCGCGAGCGTGGCGATGAACCGATCGTCCCCAGCCGGTAGCAGGCCGAGCTCCGGCAGGAGCAGCAGGCTGGCGTCAATGTCGTCGCCGCCGAAGGTTGCGGTGAAGTGCTCTCGATCGGCGTTCCAGGCGCGCCCGAGGATGCCGTCGCGCATGGCGTTGGCATGGTCACGCCAGAACACGTTTCGATCCGTCAGGCCGAGCTTGAACGCGATCTTGGCGAGACGGTCGGCCGCCGCCCAGCACATCACGCTGGAGTGGGTATGCACGCCGTTGCGCGTGCGGAACTCCCAGATGCCAGCATCCGGCTGGTCCCACCGGCGGACGGCCTGCTCGCCGAGCGGTTCCAGCCGGCGGAAGAGCCCCTCCCCGCCCAGGTTGGGCAGGCGCTCGTCGAAGAAGCACTGCGTCACCGCCAGGATGACGGACCCGTAGCCATCGTTCTGGACCTGCGTATAGGCCTCATTGCCGACGCGCACGGGTCCGAGGTCCCTGTAGCCGGCGAGAGACGGAATCCGCCGCTCGTCCAGGCGCCGCTCGAGGCCTATGCCGAACAGAGGCTGCAGGTAGCCATCGGGCGAACCGGCAGCGATGTTGATGACGTATCCGAGGTAGTCCTCCATCGTCTTGGTGGCGCCAAGCGCATTCAGCGCCTTCACCGTGAAGAACGAGTCGCGCAGCCAGCAGAAGCGATAGTCCCAGGTGCGGCCGCTCTCGCCGAACTCCGGCACCGACGTCGTCAGCGCGGCGACGATCGCGCCGGTTTCCTCGCAGGAGCAGAGTTTCAGCGTGATCGCGGCGCGGATGACGACTTCCTGCCAGTCGACGGGAAGCGACAGGTAGCGCACCCAGTCGATCCAGTAGGACCGCGTCTCCTCGAAGAACGAATGCGCGACCGCAAGCGGTGCATCCGGCAGCCGTTCGTCGGGGCCGAGCACGAAGGCGTAGGGGCGGTCCGCGACGAACGTCGTCTGCGAAAGGATGAAGTCGATCGGCGCATTCGTCGTCAGGCGAAGCACCTGGCTGCCCAGGAGGAAGCGCACATGGCTTGAGCCGCGCGTCGTTTCCGGGGTCTGGGATCCGTAGCCGTGAAGCGGCTTCAACGCCATCGCGAGGCGAGGTGTTCCCTTGACCGGTTCGACGATGCGCACGATCGAGAGCGGCCTGAAGATCCGGCCTGCGGACTTGAACCGGGGTGCGAAGTCGCGCACGCGCAGGACGTTGCCCTCCTCGTCGGTGAACAGGGTCTCGATGATCGCCGTGTTGCGCACATAGGCCTGCTCCGACCTGGCCAGGCCTTCGACCCGGATCGACCAGGCGCCTACCCGCGGATCGTCGGCATCGCCGCGCAGCAGGCGGCAGAACACCGGATCGCCGTCCATCCGCGGCGCGCACATCCACACGATCGACGCGTTGCGGTCGACAAGCGCGGCGACGGCGGCATTGCCGATGACGCCGAGGTCGAGATTCGATTGTGAGGGCGATAACTCGGTCATCGCGCCATCTTCGCGATCCAGTTGCGCACCTCGGCGGGCGAATCGACGACGGACGACGCCGCAGACGGCTGCATCGAGCGGCCGACGCGGACCGACACGCCGCCGAGCCGGTTGACGGCGGCAAACATCGATTCGTCGGTCAGATCGTCGCCCACGGCGAGCGGTCGCCGGTCGCGGAAGGGAGACAGGCTCATGAACCGCTGCACGGCTGCGCCCTTGTCGCCACCCGCCGGGCGGATCTCCACGACGGACTTGCCCGACTGGAGGTGGCATTGCCCGCCAAGGCCTTCCGCGAGGCCTTCCATGAAGCGGCGAACCACCGCCTCCATCTGCGGCGCGAGCCGATAGTGCGCGGCGACGGCCGCCCCCTTGTCCTCGACCACGACGCCCGGCCAGTCTGCCGCTTTCTCGGTAACAAGGCGTTTGGCGGCCTCGAGGCCCGGTCCCACGGGGCAATCGAATCGCTGGCCGGCAGCATCGCGCCACTCGGCACCGTGAAGGCCGGCAACGTGGAACGCGTGAGCGGGAAACGCCCTGTCGACGAAATCGAGGGAGCGGCCGGTAACCAGCGCCAGCGCGCCGGCAGTTCTTCGCGACAGCGCCGCGAGATCGGCCTGCAGTCCCTCCGGCACGGCGACGGCGCCGGGCGTCTCAGCAATGTCGAGCAGCGTCCCGTCGATGTCGAGGAAGACGGCCCATCCGTCGACGGTGGCGGGAAGGCCGGAAACCGCATCGTTCGGCGAGGTCGTCGTGCCCGTATCGGCTTGCATGGTCTGTGGCCGCATCACCGCAGGACCTAGGCCGTGACAGCCGGGCGGCAAGACGCCGACGGCATTTTTTTGGCCGTTCAGGGCAACCCCGATGACAGGAACGCGGACGCACGGGACGAATGCTTTGAGCTTGGCGGCCCGATGCCATACATAAGAAGGCGATCGCAGGACCCG
Source organism: Rhizobiaceae bacterium (assembly GCA_905339215.1). Lineage (GTDB taxonomy): Bacteria > Pseudomonadota > Alphaproteobacteria > Rhizobiales > Rhizobiaceae > DUSC01. The sequence goes on along the minus strand of CAJPFN010000119.1, from coordinate 13,071 downwards.
CGGACGGCGCGGACACGGAGCAGATGGCGGCATCCGAAACGGATATCGAGCAGAAGGCAACGATCCCCGCCCGGATCGGGCAGGGCCTCGTCGCCGCCTACCGGCGGGGCGCCGATGCGGCAACCGGCACCGCTCGGGCCACCTTGCCCCTGCGGCGCGCCTGGCAGCGATTCTGGCGGCAGGTATCGCGCTATATGCCGAAGCGGCTTTACGCCCGCTCGCTCATCATCGTCATCGCGCCGATGATCCTCCTCCAATCGGTCATCGCCTTCGTCTTCATGGAGCGACACTGGCAGACGGTGACCCAGCGCCTGTCGCAGGCGGTTACGCGCGACATCGCCGCGATCATCGACATGATCGAGACATACCCGCCGGGCGACGACTACGCCGACGTGATCCGCATTGCCCAGGACCGCCTGTCCCTGAAGATCGACGTCCTGCCCCCCGACCCACTGCCGGCGCCCGGCCCGAAGCCGTTCTTTTCCATCCTCGACCAGACGCTGAGCGCCGAGATCACGCGCCAGATCAACCGCCCGTTCTGGATCGACACGGTCGGTAACTCCAACATCGTCGAGATCCGCGTCCGGCTCGATGAAAAAGTGTTGCGCGTCTTTGCCCGGCGCAGCCAAGCCTATGCTTCCAACACGCACATCTTCCTTCTGTGGATGGTCGGCACCTCGCTGGTCTTGCTGACCATCGCCGTGCCCTTCCTGCGCAACCAGATCCGGCCGATCCTGCAACTCGCCGAAGCGGCGGAAAGCTTCGGCAAGGGCCGGCCCACGCCGCGGGATTTCAAGCCGCGCGGCGCGGAGGAGGTGCGGCGGGCCGGCCTTGCCTTCATCCTGATGCGCGAACGCATCGAGCGGCAGATAGAACAGCGCACGGCGATGCTTACCGGCGTCAGCCACGATCTGCGCACCATCCTCACGCGCTTCCGGCTTCAGCTCGCGCTCGCCGGCAAGAAGATCGACACGGCCGCTCTCAACAAGGACATCGACGACATGCAGTCGATGCTCGAAGGCTACCTCGACTTCGCCCGGGGCGAGGCGCAGGAGGATACCGGGCGTTTCGACCTCGCCGCCTGTTTCGACAAGTTCGGGCAGGAAGCGACCTTGCGGCGCAACGCGTTCACGGCGACGATAGACGGCAGGTCCGAAATCCATGTCCGGCCCAACGCCTTCGCCCGTCTCCTTGCCAATGTCGTCGGCAACGCCTTCCGCTATGCGCGAAACGTCTCAATCAAGGCCGTCCACGGCGGCGGGACGCTGACCATCACCGTCGACGACGACGGCCCCGGCATCCCGCCCGAGAAGCGCGAGGACGTCTTCAAACCGTTCGTCCGCCTCGACATCGCGCGCAACCAGGATGACAGCGGCACCGGCCTCGGTCTGGCGATCGCCCGCGACATCGCCCGCAGCCATGGCGGCGACATCACGCTCGAGGACAGCCCGATGGGCGGCCTGCGCGCAGTGGTGACGGTCCCCGCCTGAGGTTAGCCACCGGTTTCATCCTCCTGTCATGGAAGGATGCTCAAAGCCCGGCGTCTCGGCAGGGCGCCGCTGCTTCGGCGTACCGCGAGCGAGAGGGCGGCGGCTGATGCGCATTCTGATGGTGACGGACGCCTGGCGCCCCCAGATCAACGGCGTCGTCCACACGCTCGAGCGGCTGTCGGAAACGCTTGTCGGATACGGCGTCGAGACCCGCTTTCTCACCCCGGAAGGTTTCCGCACGCTGCCGCTACCGACCTATCCCGACATCCGCATCGCCCTTACCACGCCCGGTCGTGTCGCCCGTCTCATCGAAGCCGAGCGCGCCGACCACATCCACATCGTCACCGAGGGCCCGCTCGGCTGGATGGCGCGGCGCTACTGCCGGCGGGCCGGACGCCCCTTCACGACGAGCTACCATACCCGCTTTCCCGAATATCTCAGCGCCCGGCTCCCCGTGCCGGAAACATGGGCCTATCGCTGGCTGCGCGACTTCCACAATTCCGGACAGGGCACGCTGGTGGCGACGAAATCGCTGGCGGACGATCTGAATGCGCGGGGATTCGACCGGCTGAAGCCGTGGACGCGGGGCGTCGACACCGCCATCTTCCGCCCCGACCGCGGGCGGCGCCTGCCGTTCGCACGGCCCCTTTTCCTCTGCGTCGGCCGTATTGCGGTTGAGAAGAACCTGCCTGCCTTCCTCGACCTGGACCTGCCCGGCAGCAAGGTGCTCGTCGGCGAAGGCCCTGAACTGGACAGGTTGAAGGCGCGATATCCGGGCGCGCACTTCCTCGGGCGGCTACCGGTCGAAGACCTCGCCGATATCTACGCCTCGGCGGACGTGTTCGTCTTTCCGAGCCGCACCGACACGTTCGGCAACGTCATCATCGAGTCCCTGGCGAGCGGCACGCCGGTCGCCGCCTACCCAGTCACCGGACCGATCGACATCGTCGGCGACGGTGTCGGAGGCGTCGTCGATGACGATTTGGGACAGGCGGCGCTCGAGGCGCTTGCCGTTCCGCGAGCGGATGCGTTGGCAAAGGCGGCCACATACACCTGGACCGCCTGTGCCGAGCAATTCCTCGACGCAGTGCGCGAGGCACTGGGCCGCAGGGCCACGGTCGCCTTGGGCGATTGACCACGCGGGCGCCGGATGCAAGGTTCGGCACCCGCCCATTCCGGGAGCGCCGGCGTCACCGGAAGCGACCGTTTGTAGCCGTCTCCGCATGCGTTCACCGATAGTATCCATCTTCCTTCTCCTGACCGCGGTCGCGACCCTGATGGCGGCATCGCCGATGCCGGCAAGCGCCACGGTCGGGCGCGCTTTGGCTCCCTACGAACGGGACGGGTGGCCAGCCGCGCTGGCGGCGATAGAACTGCCGCGCGGGCGCAACTACGTCGTCGTACTGCAGGTGCCGACGGTTCGGCCCTTCGACATGCGCGATACCGACCGCATCCGGGACACGCTCCTGGCCAACATGATCGACGCCCCCGGCTGGCTCGACGACAAACGGCTCCTCGGACACAGTGTCGTCGCCTGGCAATGCCGCAGCGGACGCGGCGTGGCGGCGATGACGGGTGAATCCGATGGGCAGGGCCTGATGATGGCCGTGGGCGGCGGCTGGGGGGCAACGCCGCTCGTCAGCGCCTACCTCGACGGAAAGGTGCTGCGCGACGGAGCCTCGTTCGACCGCTACACGAAAGCAATGGCGCGCGGCGAAGGCGCGATCGTGGCGTTCGAGGTCGCCGAGCGAGATTGCCAGGCCATGCGCACCTTCCTTGCCCGCTTTCTCACCCATCCCGACCGCCCGTCCCGGCGGTACGGCCTCCTCCTCGACCCCATGCGATACGAGGGGGGTGGCTGCACGTCATTTGCGCTCGCGCTGATTGCGCATTCGCGCATATGGAGCGGCGGCGAGCGCGCGACCTACCGCCGGATCGACCTCCACGATGGCGTGCTCGGCCGGCGTACCGCCGTGCCTCCCGGCGTCATCCCGTATCGCGCGGCGCAATCGGCCGGCGAGGAGAAGGTCGTTCCCTTCGGCGCCCTCTATCTCCGCTCCTGGAGGAGCGGCGCGTTTGTCGAGACAATCCGCATCGTCGACCCGGAACTCATCTTCGCCATGCTGGTCGAGATGCGCATCGCGGCGGGAGAGGCCGACGGCTGGCGCGCAAGACGCCGCCTTTCCGATGAGGACCCGGCGGTTGCCGCGGCCATCGCCGAGGCGCGCACCGTCGCGGCGCGCTATCCGAAGCGGCGCTTCCTCACGCCGGACGGCTATTCGGTGCTCGTACTCGAGCGCTGAAAAACACCCGTCAGAACAGCCGGCCGCCGTTCGGCACCTTGCGGTCGATGGCGCCCAGGACCACGGCGCCCTCCTCGTCAGGGAAACCGAGGGTGAGGACTTCCGACATGAACTTGCCGATCTGCCGGGGTGGGAAGTTCACCACGGCGAACACCTGGCGCCCGACCAGCGTCTCCGGCTGGTAGTACTTGGTGATCTGCGCCGACGACCGCTTCACACCGATCTCCGCTCCGAAGTCGATCTTTAATTTGATGGCCGGCTTGCGCGCCTCGGGGAAGGGCTCGGCCTCGACGACAGTCCCGGCGCGGATATCGATCCTGTCGAAATCCGCGTACGAGATCTCCGGCTTCCGCGCGCCGCCTCCTTCCGACATGAAAAGTCTCAGGCGTTGCCGTAGGTTTCGAAGAGCACGCTCGCCAGCGCGTCGCGCGCCGACACGCCCGACCAGATGACGAACTGGAAGGCCTGGAAGTAGCACTCGCAGGCCTCGAGCGCGCTGGAAAGCAGGACCTCGACCTGCTGGCTCGAAGGCTCGAGCCCGCCGGCCAGCAGCAGCGACTGCCGGAACATGATCGCCCCCTCCTGCTCCCAGAGGTCGAAATGGCCGAACAGCATCTGCTCGTTGATGAGCGACAGCAGGCGCAGCACTTCGAGGGCGCGGTTCTCGGGCACCCGCACGTCGAACGCGCAGGCCAGGTGCAGGGCTTCGAAGTCCTCCATCCAGGAGAAGGACACGTGGTAGTCGGTCCAGCTTCCGGCCACCGACACCGAAATCTCGTCGTCGCCGTTGCGCTCGAAGGACCAGTCATTGGCCTGCGCGACGTGCTCGATCACATCGACGGGATGCGAAATGCGGGCAAGATCGAGTTCAGCGATTTCCATCAATATGCTTCCTGTCGTTCTGGGAGCGCCACCGCACGCTCCGCGGGAGGGCACACGACAAACATGGACACGCGGGAGAGGAGACTGGACCGGACGAAAGACGCTCAGTCCGGACCCCCAAATCGCCCGGCACATGACCCGCTCCGAATCATGCAACAAATTCAGTGTATTGATGACGAGTCGCAGCGCTAGCCCCATTTTCGGCCGCAGGGCAGCGAGGTGTGGAAACACGCCTCTGCGATTGATTCAGCCGAATGGCGTAAACGATTCAGGCAAAAGCGTTTTTAGAATCGGCCGGTGTGTGGACAACCCGGCCGAAAATTATTTCTTGCCGCGCGGCTTTCCGGCAGCCGGAGAGGGCTCGGCGGTCGCCGAAGGCGACATCGCCTCGATCCGAGCCTCCAGGGCGGCGACGCGGGCGGCAAGGTCCTTGTTCTCCGCCCGTGCCTTCACGGCCATCTCGCGCACCGCCTCGAACTCCTCGCGCTGGACCACGTCCATCGAGTTGAGGATGCGCTCGGCCTGCGCCCGGAATGCGGTCTCCACCTCGCGGCGCACGCCCTGTGCTGCGCCCGCGGCGTCGGTCATGAGCTTGGCAAATTCATCGAGCAGGCGGTTCGGTCCGGTCGTCATCGGTTTGGCCTCGGTTGTCGTTTTGACGTAGTGGGCGGTGCGGCGGAATGCAAGGACGTCGACGCCTTGACCCTGCCGAAGGCCTGCCCCATGGTCCGCGCCTGCCCGTGACGAGAGAGACCCTTGTACCCATACCTGATCGTTCCACTTGCCGCACTGCCCTTCCCGGACATCGATCCGGTGATCGTGCAGATCGGCCCGCTTGCCATCCACTGGTATGGCGTCGGCTACATCGTCGGCATCCTGTTCGCCTGGTGGTACGGCCGGCGGCTCGTCACCAACCCGCGGCTGTGGCGGAACGGCGAAGTCCCCATGAAGGCCGTCGACATGGACGACTTCATCGTCTGGGCGGCGGTCGGCGTCGTGCTGGGCGGTCGTATCGGCTACATCCTCTTCTACGATTTCGCCCGCTATCTCGCCAATCCGCTCGACATCCTCGCGGTCTGGCAGGGCGGCATGTCCTTCCATGGCGGCTTCGCCGGCTGCACGCTGGCGATGATCCTCTATGCGCGCTCACGCGGCATCCGCGTCTGGACGATGTTCGACGTGGTCGCGGCGGGCGTCCCCGTCGGCATCGGACTGGTGAGGCTGACCAATTTCATCAACTCGGAACTGTGGGGCCGGCCGAGCGACCTGCCCTGGGCGGTCGAGTTCCCGAACGGCGGGCCGTTCACCCGTCATCCGAGTCAGCTCTACGAGGCGGCGCTGGAAGGGCTCGTGCTCTTCCTGGCGCTGCGCATCCTCACCCACTGGCTCCTGAAGCTGAAGCAGCCTGGCTTCGTCGCCGGGGCCTTCGTCGCGGGCTACGGCCTGTCGCGCATCTTCGCCGAGTTCTTCCGCGAGCCGGACGCCCAGCTCGGCTATCTCTTCGGCGGATGGCTGACGATGGGCATGCTGCTTTCCGCGCCGATGGTCCTGTTCGGCCTTTGGGCGATGGCACGGGCGCGCCGCGCTTCCCCCGCATCGACGGCGGCATGACGCCGCTCGGCGAGCGCATCCGGCGCCTGATCGCGGCCGCTGGCCCGATCAGTGTCGCCGACTACATGGCGGCCTGCCTGTTCGATCCGCAGCACGGCTACTATACGACACGCGAACCGTTCGGCCGCGAAGGCGACTTCGTCACCGCGCCGGAGATCAGCCAGATGTTCGGTGAACTGGTCGCCGTGTGGATCGTGCAGGCCTGGCAGTCCGGCGGAATGCCGATGCCCGCGACTGTGGCCGAGATCGGCCCCGGTCGCGGCACGTTGATGAAGGACGTGATCCGCACGATCCGGCGCCTCGCTCCTGACCTGGCGTCGCGGGCGGATTTTGCCCTGATCGAGACGAGCCCGCGGCTGATCGCAGCCCAGAAGGAGGCGCTGCGCGATGCCGGCCCTGCCCTCGCGTGGCACTCCGAAGTCGAGACCCTGCCCGCCCAGCCCCTCTTTGTCGTCGGCAACGAGATCTTCGATGCGCTGCCCTTCCGGCAGTTCGTCAGGACGGATGAAGGATGGCTGGAGCGGGCGGTCGGCACCGACGAAAAGGGCAATTTCCGCTTCGCCACCGGAACGGGCGCCCTCCCCCATCATGTGCTTCCGCCGGAAGTGCGGGACGCGGGCATCGGAAGCATCTTCGAGATCGCCCCGGCGCGCGAGGCGCTGATGTCCGCGATCGCCGAACGTGTCGCCTCGCGCGGCGGCGCGGGCATCTTCTTTGACTACGGCCATCTCGCGCCGTCCGCCGGAGACACGTTCCAGGCCGTGCGCAGGCACCGCAGCGAGGACGTCTTCGCCAGTCCGGGCGAGGCCGACCTCACCTCGCATGTCGACTTTTCCGCGCTGGCGCACATCGCGCGGACACACGGGCTCGAAGCACGCATGACCACCCAGGGAGAGTTCCTTCTCGGCATGGGTCTGCTCGAACGCGCAGGCAAACTCGGCCAGGCGGCCGGCGACGACATGCGCCGGAAAATCGCCGCGGATGTCGAGCGTCTGGCCGGTCCGGACCAGATGGGCGACCTCTTCAAGGTGATCACGATCCTGCCGGCCAGGACTGACCGATGACGCTCGACCGCGGCGATCGATCTGTCGATGCTGGAGGCCGCATTGAAGGCCGCGCAACTGCGGATGTCGGACGGCGGGCGACCGGCCCGGCGCATGGCGCGATAGAAAGCCGCCTTGACGAAACCCTCCGCGAAGACAACAAAACGCCGATGCTGATGCAAACAAGACCGGATCCGCTCCGCTCCCCGTCGCTCGACCGGCTGTCTCCAGCGGGTGTCCGCCACGGTTTCTTCACGCGCGTCGGCGGCGTCTCCGAAGGCATCTACCGCGGACTCAACACCGGCACCGGTTCCGACGACGACCCCGCCAAGGTCCGCGAGAACTGCCGCCGGGTCGCGGAATGGATGGGTGTCGGCGCCGACCGGCTTCTGAGCCTCCACCAGGTCCACTCGCCCGACGCCATCATCGTGCGCGAGCCGTTCGCCGGTGAGCGGCCGAAGGCCGACGCGCTCGTCACGGACCGGCCGGGACTGGCGCTCGGGGCTTCGGCGGCCGACTGCGGGCCCGTTCTTTTTGCCGACGGCGAAGCCGGCGTCATCGGCGCCGCCCACGCCGGCTGGAAAGGCGCACTGACCGGCGTCCTCGAGAGCACGATCGCGGCCATGGAGAGCCTCGGCGCCGCGCGCGACCGAATCGTCGCCGTGCTCGGGCCGTCGATCAGCCAGCGGAACTACGAAGTCGGCCCGGAATTCGTCGCCCGCTTCACCGAGGTCGACGCGGCCAACCTGCGCTACTTCGCAACGTCGGAACGGCAAGGGCACGCGTATTTCGACCTCAACGCCTATACCGTCGACCGCCTGTCCCGGGCGGGCGTCCAGGCCGGCATGATCGGCCGCTGCACCTATGCGGAGGAGGATTTGTTCTTTTCCTACCGCCGCACCACCCACCGCAAGGAAGCGGATTACGGCCGGCTGATATCGGCGATCGTGCTGGAGGACTGACAATGGCCCTGCATTTCGAACGCAGCGAATACGATGCGCGGCGCGACCGGTTGATGATCGAGATGGCCGGCAGGAAGCTCGACGCCATGCTGCTCTTCGCCCAGGAGAGCATGTATTGGCTGACCGGATACGACACGTTCGGATTTTGCTTCTTCCAGTGCCTGATCGTGAAGCTCGACGGTTCGATGACGCTGCTGACGCGCTCGGCCGACCTGCGTCAGGCCCGCCACACCTCGACGCTGGAGAACATCGTCGTGTGGACCGACCGCGACAATGCAAACCCGACCGTCGACCTGCGCAATCTGCTCAACGACCTCGGACTTCTCGGCGCGCGCATCGGGGTCGAATACGACACCCACGGGTTGACGGCCTTCAACGGGCGCCGGCTGGACGAGCAGTTGCAGACGTTCGGCCAGATCACCGACGCGTCCGGACTGGTGTCACGGCTTCGCCTGTTCAAGAGCCCCGCCGAGGTGAAGAAGGCCGAGAGGGCAGCGGCACTCGCCGACGACGCGCTGGATGCGGCGCTGCCGCTGATCAGGCAAGGCGGCGACGAAGGCGCCATCCTCGCGGCCATGCAGTCGGCGATCTTCGCCGGCGGTGGCGACTATCCCGCCAACGAGTTCATCATCGGCTCGGGCGCGGACGCGCTCCTGTGCCGCTACAAGGCGGGCCGCCGCAAGCTCAACAAGAACGACCAGCTGACGCTCGAATGGGCCGGCGTCTTCCACCACTACCACGCACCGATGATGCGGACGGTGCTGACCGGCAAGCCGGGCAAGCGGCATCTCGAGCTGTTCGAGGCCTGCCGTGCGGCGCTGACGGCCGTCGAGAAGGCGATGACGCCGGGCAAGAGCTTCGGCGACGTCTTCGACGCCCACGCCCGCGTCATGGAGACGCACGGGCTGACCAAGCACCGGCTCAACGCCTGCGGCTACTCTGTCGGCGCCCGCTTCACGCCGTCATGGATGGACATGCCGATGTTTTTCCAGGGAAATCCCGAGCCGATCGCGCCGGACATGACGCTCTTTGCCCACATGATCGCGATGGACTCCGAAACCGAGACCGCGATGACGCTCGGCCGTACCTATCTGACCACCGACGCGGCGCCAAAACCCCTGTCGCGCCATGATCTCGACTTGATCGTGCAGTGATTCCATAATGTCGATAACAGGGGCGTGAGTTAGGAGTGAGCGGAGGATGAGCCGGGCATTTGCGACGGCCGCAAGCCTTTCCGCCCTGCTGTGCGTGGCCGCATGCACGACGTCGGACGTGCTCGAACCGTCGGCGATCGCCGCCCCGACGTCGACGATCACCGGCTCGACGACCACGCAGGATGTCGCTGCGGACGCGAGCGCTGCCGACGCTCTCGCCGCACCCCCGTCCGGCCCGTTACCCCCGTCGAGCGTGCAGACCGCGGCAATCGCCGGGCAGGCGCGGATTCATTTCGCGCCGATCGTCGGATCGACGGTCGAGGCGGTCACGCCGCTCACCGAACAGCTGGCGCTTCGCGTCCGCGAATCCGGGATCGCCATCGCCCGCTCCGGAGAGCCCGGCACCACGCATCTGCTCAAAGGCTATCTCTCGGCGATCACTGAAGGGCGCGACACCACGGTCATCTACGTATGGGACGTGCTCGATCCGGCCGGGAACAGGCTGCACCGCATCCAGGGCCAACAGAAGGTCAGCGGCGGCAGTGGCACTGGCTGGGCGGCAGTCTCGCCGAACGCGATGCGGGCCGTCGCCGACGCGACCGCAAGCGAACTCGCCGCATGGCTTTCGGCTCGCGCAGGGTAAGGCGGCAACGCCGAATCCTTTCTTTGGAATATGTCGGCGAATTCTTGCCTGCCGCTTGCATTAGCGGCGAAGCTGGATAAAAGCCCGAGCGAACGAGAGCGGTTGTTCCCCAAGGACCCTGCATGAAACTTTTCGCTGGCAATTCCAATCGGGTTCTGGCGGAGGCGGTTGCGCGCTATCTGAACATACCCTTGGGGAAGGCAAGCGTCAGGCGTTTCGCCGATCAGGAAATCTTCGTCGAGATCCAGGAAAACGTCCGCGGCCAGGATATCTTCATCCTGCAGTCGACGTCGTTTCCGACCAACGACCACCTGATGGAACTGCTGATCATGATCGACGCCTTCATGCGCTCGTCGGCGCGGCGCATCACGGCGGTCATCCCCTATTTCGGCTATGCGAGACAGGATCGGCGCGCCTCGGGACGCACGCCGATCTCGGCGAAGCTGGTCGCCAACATGATCACCCGCGCCGGAGCCGATCGGGTTCTCACCCTCGATCTCCACGCCGGCCAGATCCAGGGCTTCTTCGACATCCCGACCGACAATCTGTTCTCGGTTCCCGTCATGGCCCGCGACGTGAAGGCCAAGTACAAGCAACTCGCCAACGTCATGGTGGTGTCGCCGGACGTCGGCGGCGTTGTGCGCGCCCGCGCGCTGGCCAAGCGCGTCGACGCTCAGCTCGCCATCGTCGACAAGCGCCGCGAACGACCCGGCGAATCGGAAGTCATGAACGTCATCGGCGACGTGCGCGGCAAGGACTGCCTACTGTTCGACGACATCGTCGATTCTGGCGGTACGCTGTGCAATGCCGCCGACGCCTTGCTGGAGAAAGGCGCAAGCAGCGTCACTGCCTACATTACCCACGGTGTGCTCTCCGGCGGAGCCGTCGCCCGTATCGCCGGCTCTAAGCTGCAGGAGCTGGTCATCACCGATTCCATCCAGCCGACGCAGGCCGTCATGGACGCGCCCAACATCCGGGTCGTTTCGATCGCCGACCTGATCGGCGAGGCGATCTCGCGCACGGCGAGCGAGGAATCGGTTTCGAGCCTGTTCGACTGAAATAGTTCGTCGCCCGGTTCGCCGGTGCCGTTGCAGTACGGCACGCGCCGACTGGGCGCCACTCAGTGTTTCAACTCTATCTCGCCCGACAGCTTCGCGATGTCGAAGTCGGTGATCAGTATGTCGACCCGGATCTGCCAGATCCCGGCGAGCGGGATTTGCATCGCGTCGACCCGCCATACACCATCGACCTTCGTCGCAGCGCGCCGCAGCGGTTCCAGCCCGGCATCGGCCTTGGACAGTACCAGCGTCACTTCCTTGGCTTCCATCGGCGCGAAATCGGCAGCCATCGGATAAATCGCCACGGCCACCGGGCCGGCGCATCCGGGTCGGAAGGAGATGTCGGCCATCGCCGCCTGCGAATGCAGGTGGACCGAAACCGGCGTGGCCGCCTCGACGATCAGCACGCGCGGAGGCGGCGTGAAACGCCAGAGCGCCACCGCAGCCAGGATCGCTGTCGCGACGGCGATCTCGGTCTTGATGGAACGTCGGATGCCCTTCGCCGCGGCGGCGTCGCCCTCGATCGCCGGGGCCGTGAATCGCCAGCGGTTCAGCGCCGCCAAGGCGAGGAGAACGATGACAAGGCCGAGCTTCGCCAACAGGACACGTCCGTACCCGGTTTCGCCGAGAGCTTTCGGGTCAGCCACCTGGATCACGGCCAGGGCGACACCGGCGACGACGAGTGCCGCCAGGATGACGACGATCGACCGCGAGAACCGCTCAAGCCCGCGGAGCGCCTGCCGGTCGGGTTTTCGCAATGCGACGGCCATCGGCAGGAGCGCGCCGACCCAGAACGCGGCCGAGACGCCGTGGACGAACACTGCTGGCCGCGTCAGCCACTGCGGCGCGGCGGCCGAGGCGTGGCCGCTGAGCGCCAACGCGAGGCCGGTGCCGAGGAGGGCGGTTGTTCCCGCCGCCCTTTGCAGCGCACCCTCGGCGCGACCGACCGCAACAAGGCCCGCGGCGAGCGTGAAGATCGCGACGCATGCGGTCCTCGCGTAGGTGGTGCCCAAAGCGGCAGTCCAGGTTCTCGCATCGAGAAGGCCGTCCAGTTCAATGCCAAGGGCGTCGACGCCCTGCAATCCGAGCGCCAGGGGCGCCGCCGCCAGCCCGGCGATCAGGAACGCGCGGACGGCCCCTGCGCCGGCGCGCGAACCGGGCGCCATCCAGGCGAGGAAAAACGCCCCCCCGGCGCCGATGAGGAGCCCGGCATAGAGCACCGTCCGCACGGCCCAGATCGCGGTGCGGACGCGATCCGATGCACTCGACGCTGCTCCGGGCGGCCGCTCGACGCTGGGCGCGCCGACGGAGAACGATACCGCTCCGCCGACGGGGTGGCCGTCGACCGAGACCACCCGCCACGACAGCACGCTGGTTCCTTCGGGAAGGTCCGGAAGGTCGATCGCGACGACCGCGTCGCGCGTACCGAAGCCCGTCAGGTCGGTCGCCGAGCCGTCGGGCCGGATCAGTCGCAGCACAAGCGGCGACACGGGTTCGCTGAAGGTGAGCAGCATCTCGGACGGCGCCGCCGCGACGACGGCGCCATCCGCCGGCTGGGAGGAAATGAAGGCCGCATGCGCCGACGCCTGCCCGGATGCGGCCAACAGCCATGAAAGGATCGCGGCCACCACGAGCGCCATTCGCCCTGCACAAGGCGCACGTGCCGCCCGACCTCTCATGGCCCTACCTCCCGAGTTGCCGGCGCCCCGGCGCCGCGCCGCCGAAGAACGCGCCGCGGCGGAACATGCCGCCGCGGCGTCTTCGCCTAGTTCTTGGCCTTCAGTTTGACGCCGGGCGCCGGCATCTCGAGGTCATGCGCGCTCTGCCCGGCTGCAGGGATCTCGATCCAGCGTTCGGCGGCACCGTCGCATTCCTGGATTGCCGGGAAGTAGAGCACCTCGCCGGCCGGCAGGCCAGCGGTCAGC
>CAJPFN010000118.1 GCA_905339215.1 Rhizobiaceae bacterium | reverse complement strand
GGCGGCCGTCAACGCATCGCAGCGGCATTAAGCCAGCATCGCCCCGCCATCGTGATCCTCGAGCTGGGCGCCAACGACGGGCTGCGCGGCACGCCCATCAAGGAGATCGAGGCCAATCTCGGCGCCCTCATTCAGGCGTCGCGCAAGACGAAAGCCAAGGTGCTGCTGCTCGGGATGAAGCTTCCGCCGAATTATGGAGCCGACTACACCACGCGCTTTGCCGCGCTATTCCCCACGCTGGCGCAACGCCACCGTGTCGCGCTGGTTCCGTTCCTGCTGACAGGTGTCACGCCCGAACAGTTTCAGGCGGACAACCTGCATCCTGTCGCAGCGGCGCAAGCGCACATCCTGCGCACCGTGATGCAAAAACTGGAGCCGCTGCTCTAAGGGAGCGCCGAACAGGTCCGTTCGCCCTGAGCCTGTCGAAGGGCATTCCGTATCACCCTCCGTTCATGGTTCGACAAGCTCACCACGAACGGGGGATGTATTCAGCGCCCCTACCTCACCTGAACCCGTGCAGGCCCTGCACGCAATCCGCCGATGACCGTCGCATGCTCGAAGCCATCGTCGTGCAGCCGTTGCACAATGCCCTGTGTGGCATCGCCCGCACAGGCGATCAGCAGGCCGCCGCTGGTCTGCGGGTCGGTCAGCAGGTTGTGCTTCCATGCAGACAGGTGCGGCGCAATCTCGACTTCATGCCCGTAGCTGTCCCAGTTGCGTTTGGATGCGCCGGTGACAAAGCCCTGCTGCGCGAGTTGATGTACCTGGTGCAACAACGGCAGGTGATCAAATTGGATTTCCGCAGTCAGTTGCGAACCGCGGCAAATGCCGAGCAGATGGCCGAGCAGGCCAAATCCTGTCACGTCGGTCATGGCATGTACGGCATCCATCCCGGACAGCCAGATTCCCGGCGTATTCAATTGCGTGGTGCTGTGCAGCATCGCGGCATACCCGTCCGCACCCAGTTGTTCTTTTTTAAGTGCCGCGCTCATGATGCCGACACCCAGGCCTTTGGCGAGTATCAGCACATCGCCGTCGCGCGCCTGGTTGTTGCGCTTGACCTGCGCCGGATGCATGACGCCCAGCCCCACCAGTCCGTAGATCGGCTCCGGCGCATCGATGGAATGTCCGCCCGCCACCGGTATGCCCGCCTGCGCGCATACCGCCGCGCCGCCCGCCAGAATCCGGCTGATGATATCCAGCGGCAACGTGTTGATCGGCATGCCAACGAGAGCCAGCGCCAGGATAGGCTTGCCGCCCATGGCATACACGTCGGACAGCGCATTGGTGGC
>CAJPFN010000117.1 GCA_905339215.1 Rhizobiaceae bacterium | reverse complement strand
TTTCCCCATTCGGACATCTCCGGATCAATGCTCATTTGCCAGCTCCCCGGAGCTTTTCGCAGGCTGTCACGTCCTTCATCGCCTGTGATCGCCAAGGCATCCACCACATGCACTTAGTCGCTTGACCCCATAACTTTGCGTCCCAGGAATCAGGGATCGGGAATCAGGGATCAACCGCACCCCCAACCCTCGCTCCGCGATCCGCGAACACCAAGTCACGGTGTGTTTGCGTCCTCGCGTCCCCGCCTTTTGTGTCGGGAACGAAAGGTCGATACAAACTCAACCCTAACGCCCACGGGCTCTCATCGGGCCCATGGACGCCTTGCCTTCCGAATTGTTAAAGAGCGGTGCAGCTTCTCGAGCCTGGCCCCTCTTCCGGGGAACCACGATCGAACGCTGCGCCTTCGCAACCGACAGTCGCTTCATCCGCGCTTCACGCGCGGCCACCCGAAACACCGGCACCCCCGACCCCTGATCCCCGACCCCTGAATGGTGGAGCCGGACGGGATCGAACCGACGGCCTCCTGCTTGCAAAGCAGGCGCTCTCCCAACTGAGCTACGGCCCCGCATGGATGGTTCCCTGTTGCCTGTTGCCTGACCTCTGTTCCCTGATGTGGTGGGTCTGGATGGACTCGAACCATCGACCCCCGCCTTATCAAGACGGTGCTCTAACCAACTGAGCTACAAACCCGGGTCGGGTGTGCGTTTGTCGCGAGCGCTCTTCGCGCTCGCTGCAACCGATAGGTTGTGGGCACCGGAAGCGGCCTGGATGTCTTGGCGCCCGATGGAGCTGCCGTTGCCGACATCTGCCATCTGACATCCGACATCTGATTCCGAGAAAGGAGGTGATCCAGCCGCACCTTCCGATACGGCTACCTTGTTACGACTTCACCCCAGTCATGAAGCTCACCGTGGCAGGCGGCCTCCTTGCGGTTAGCCTACCTGCTTCTGGTGAACCCCACTCCCATGGTGTGACGGGCGGTGTGTACAAGACCCGGGAACGTATTCACCGCGGCATGCTGATCCGCGATTACTAGCGATTCCGACTTCACGGAGTCGAGTTGCAGACTCCGATCCGGACTACGATCGGCTTTCTGGGATTGGCTCCACCTCGCGGCTTGGCAACCCTCTGTACCGACCATTGTATGACGTGTGAAGCCCTACCCATAAGGGCCATGAGGACTTGACGTCATCCCCACCTTCCTCCGGTTTATCACCGGCAGTTTCATTAAAGTGCCCAACTGAATGATGGCAATTAATGACAAGGGTTGCGCTCGTTGCGGGACTTAACCCAACATCTCACGACACGAGCTGACGACAGCCATGCAGCACCTGTGTCCAGG
>CAJPFN010000116.1 GCA_905339215.1 Rhizobiaceae bacterium | reverse complement strand
CGAGGAGCAGCAGAAGCTCCTCGACCTGCAGAACCGCATCGGCATTCCGCTGAAGGACCTCAAGGACATCAACAAGCAGATGTCCACCGGCGAAGCGAAGGCGCGCCGCGCCAAGCGCGAGATGACCGAGGCCAACCTGCGCCTGGTGATCTCCATCGCCAAGAAATACACCAACCGCGGCCTGCAGTTCCTCGACCTCATCCAGGAAGGCAACATCGGCCTGATGAAGGCGGTGGACAAGTTCGAATACCGCCGCGGTTACAAGTTTTCCACCTACGCCACCTGGTGGATCCGCCAGGCGATCACCCGCTCGATCGCCGATCAGGCGCGCACCATCCGCATCCCGGTCCACATGATCGAGACGATCAACAAGATCGTGCGCACCTCGCGCCAGATGCTCCACGAGATCGGCCGCGAGCCGACGCCGGAAGAGCTCGCCGAAAAGCTCGCCATGCCGCTCGAAAAGGTGCGCAAGGTGCTCAAGATCGCCAAGGAGCCGATCAGCCTGGAGACGCCCGTCGGCGACGAGGAGGATTCGCACCTCGGCGACTTCATCGAGGACAAGATGGCGATCCTGCCGATCGACGCGGCGATTCAGGCGAACCTGCGCGAGACGACCACGCGCGTGCTCGCCTCGCTCACCCCGCGCGAGGAGCGCGTGCTCAGGATGCGCTTCGGCATCGGCATGAACACCGACCACACGCTCGAGGAAGTCGGCCAGCAGTTTTCGGTCACCCGCGAACGCATCCGCCAGATCGAAGCCAAGGCGCTGCGCAAGCTGAAGCACCCGAGCCGGTCGCGGAAGCTGAGGAGTTTCCTCGACAGCTGAGGCTGTTCTACTCGACGATTTCGGAAAACCCGGCGGCGACGCCGGGTTTTTTATTTCACATCGCGATTAGTCGGGCAGAATGAATCCTGTTGTAGCAATGTGGCGAGGCGGGGCGGTGCCGGCGAACTCGATGTTCTACTGAGTCGTGATCCAGATGTTCTGGAACGACCACGCGCCGCCGCATTTTCATGCTCTATACGGTGAGAACGAGGCAATCGTTTCGATCGAGACCTTCCAGGTTTTGCGAGGTGGCCTGCCGCGCAGGGCTCTGTCACCGGTGATGGTATGGGCGCAGGATCATCGCCCCGAGTTCGTGGAGAACTGGGAAAGACGCCGCTTGCGCGAGATCCCGACGAAGATAGAGCCGTTGCCGTAACGCCGCCGGTTTCTGCGGTGGCGCCGTGGCGCCTCGTGGCCGTTGAGGCAGTGGGCGAGACCGATCTGAAGGTGCGTTTCGTCGACGGGCTCGAAGGGCTGGTGCATATGCGCGACCTGATCTGGTCGGCGAAACCTGGAGTATTCGGGGCGCTGCGCGATCCGGCCGTCTTCGGCCGAGTCTATCTTGAACGCGGCGCCGTGACCTGGCCCGGCGAAATCGATCTCGCGCCCAACGCCATGCATGACGAAATCGCACGAAACGGATACTGGACGTTGCGGTAGCGGGTTCGCGTGCCGCTACCGGCCGCTAGTCGACGTCGCGCCTCATGATCGCGAGGTGCTTTTCGGCGGACAGGTTGCCGTACTTTTCCTTTGGCGATCGGCGTTCGAGCGCCGCCTGACGGAACAGCCCCCCGATTGACATCCCGCCCCCCACAGGCATCATCCGCCCCATGTCCCCCGGATTCCTGATCACCGCGCTTGTCATCGTCGCCTCGCCGGGCACCGGCGTGCTCTATACGCTGGCCGCCGGGCTGTCGCGCGGGGCGCGGGCCAGCGTGCTCGCGGCGTTCGCCTGCACGCTGGGCATCGTGCCGCATCTGGCCGCCGCCATGCTCGGGCTGGCGGCGATCCTGCATGCCAGCGCGCTCGCCTTCAACCTGGTGAAATATGCCGGCGTCGCCTACCTCCTGTGGATGGCGTGGCAGACGATCCGGCAGAAGGGCGCGCTCGCCGTCGACGGGCGCGGCGACCCGCGCTCGGGCTGGCGCATCGTCGGCGACGGCGTCCTGCTCAATCTTCTCAACCCGAAGCTGTCGATCTTCTTCGTCGCCTTCCTGCCGCAGTTCATCGCCGCCGACGCCGCGCATCCGCTCGGCGCCATGCTGGAGCTGTCGGCCGTGTTCATGGCGATGACCTTCGTCGTCTTCGCGCTCTACGGCGTCTTCGCCGCGGCGATGCGCGACCACGTCGTCTCCCGCCCGGCGGTGATGGCCTGGATGCGGCGCAGCTTTGCTGCCGCCTTCGTCGCGCTCGGCGCCCGGCTGGCACTGACCGAACGGTAGGCCGGTTCGCGCTCCGGCGCGATGCACCAGTCGTTCTTCGACGAACGAACGCCCCGCCACGCCGAGGCTCCGCCGGCCGGCGGCGTGCCGTCGCCAAAAAATCCGTCAGACCGTCCCGCCGAGCGCGATCGTCAGCGAATTGTCGATGTGGCGGGCAAGGCCGGCCGCCATCGCCTCCGCGTCGCGCCGTGCCAGCGGCTCGAGGATCGCCAGGTGTTCGTCGATCACCCGCAGGGCGTTGTAGGACGTCACCTGGATGCGCGACTGGACGGCCATGCGGATCTTGATCGCGGTCACCCGGAAGATGTTGACCATGAGGCGGTTGCCGGTCATCGCGACGAAGCCTTCATGCATGGTCCAGTCGCGGCGCTGAAGCTCGTCCGCCACCAGGGCGGCTTCCCTTGCCTCGCCCTTCTCGGCGCGGGCGCGCAGGTCGCGATGCCAGCGGATCAGTTCGCCGATCGCCTCGTCGGACATGCGCTCGACCGCCGCCGGCACGGCGGACAGTTCGAGCACCCGGCGCAGCTCGTAGGCGTCACGCACGAAGGCGATGTCGAGGCTCGGCACCATCAGCCCGCGCTGCGGCACCGTCTGCAGCAATCCCTCCGCCTCGAGCCGCGGGACGGCCTCGCGCACGGCTCCGAGCGTCAGCCCGGTCAGCTTCACCAGCTCGCGCTGCGAGACGATCTGGCCGGGCCTGATCTCGCCGGTCTTCAACAGGTTCTCGATGCTTTCGTAGGCGGCCTGGCGCAGCGGGATTTCCGACCGCCGGGCGTCGCCCGCATCTTCCGGCATCGCGTCCGAGTCCGACATCCGCCGACGTGCCTCCACCTCAATCCGACACTAACATCACATTGACATGTCAGGGGCGAAAGGGTAAGCCAAAACAGCGCCCCTTGTGGAAAAATTCTGCGCCAGGGGTTCGGTCGCACGCGGGAGGACTCGCCGGACGCGGCCAGGGGCATGCCCAACGACCCATTTCGTCACCAGGGAGGAATGACACCATGAAGATGACCACCAACCGCCGCAGACTTCTGACCGGCACAGCCGCCCTTGTCGCTTTGGGGCTTTCGTTCGGCGCGGCGGGCGCCGCCGACAAAATCACGCTCCGCCTGTCGACGCCAGCGACCGAGACCGACCAGCGCGCCGTCGCGCTCGCCACCGTCTTCGGGCCGGCCGTCGCCGACTTCGCCACCTACGAGCCGCACTACAATGCGTCGCTGTTCAAGCAGGGCACCGAGCTCGAGGCGATCGCCCGCGGCAATCTGGAGATGTCGATCGCCTCCGCGCAGGAACTCGCCACGATCTTCCCGGAGTTCTCGATCTTCACCGCGGGCTACCTGCATCGCGACGCGGAGCACCAGAAGAAGGTGTTTGCCGCCGACTTCATGGATCCGCTGAAAAAGAAGGTCGAGGACGAGCTCGGCGTGAAGCTGCTTTCCGTCATGTATCTCGGCCGCCGCCAGCTCAACCTGCGCATCGACAAGGAGATCAAGACCCCTGCCGACCTTGCCGGCGTCAAGCTGCGCATGCCGGGCTCGGATGCCTGGCAGTTTCTCGGCAAGGCGCTTGGCGCCAGCCCGGTCCCGGTCGCCTTCACCGAGATCTACACGGCCCTGCAGACCGGCGCGATCGACGGCCAGGACAACCCGCTGCCGACCAATCGCGATTCCAAGTTCTACGAGGTGACGAAGCAGATCGTGCTGACATCGCACCTCGTCGATCTCAACTACGTCGCCTTCTCGAAGAAGGTCTGGGACGGGCTCACGCCGGAACAGCAGGCGACGGTGCAGAAGGCCGCGGACGACGCCGCCGAGAGCGGCCGGCAGAAGCAGCTGGCGCTGGAGGCCGAGCTCGAGCAGTTCTTCAAGGACAAGGGCCTGAAGGTCTACACGCCGGACGTCGACGCCTTCCGCACCCATGTGCAGAAGGCCTATCTGGAGTCCGATTTCGCCAAGACCTGGCCCGAAGGCATGGTCGACAAGATCAACGCGCTCTGACTTGAGGCGCAGCGATGGATTCGGCCCGCCGACTGTTGGGGTGGCTGGGGGAACGGGCTGACGACGTGGCGGCGGGCTTGCTCGCCGCCATGTTCGCGACCTTCATCGTCCAGATCGTCGCGCGCTACATCCTGCTTCCGCTCTATCCGGCCATCAACATCGGCTGGACGGTCGAGCTCTGCCTGACGATCTGGCTCTGGTCCGTCTTCTGGGGAGCCGCCTTCTGCCTGCGCGAAAGCGACCATGTCCGTTTCGACATGCTCTATTTCGCGGCCGGCAGACGGACGCGGCGGGGCATGGCGATCGCCGCGGCACTTCTGATCGCCGCCGGCCTGCTGATGGCGCTGCCGGCGACCTGGGACTACATCACCTTCTACAAGATCAAGAAGAGCGCCGTGCTTCGCTGGCGCCTCGACTACGTCTTCTCCATCTACGGCGTCTTCGCGGCGGTCGTCATCCTGCGCTATCTCTGGCGCGCGGTCGCGCTGCTGAGGGGCAGGCCCCTCGACGAGGAACTCGTCATCGAATCGCTGGCGGCGGCCGGGCGCGAAGGAAAGCCGCTGTGAGCGCCGCTTTCGTCGTCTGCCTCGGCGTGGTGCTGCTCATCGCCGCGCTCGGGGCCCCGGTGGCCTACGGCATGATCGTCGGCGGCATCGTCTATGTCGCGATGAGCGGCCGGGACCTCGCGCTTCCCGCAGAACAGATCATCCAGGGCCTCTACGACAGCTTCGTCCTCCTGGCGGTGCCGCTTTTCATCGTTGCTGCGAACATCATGAACGCCGGCACCATTTCCGAGCGGCTGCTCGGCTTCGTGGTCGCCGTGGTCGGACGCTTCCGCGGCGGGCTCGGCCACGTCAACGTCGTCACCAGCATCATCTTCGCCGGCATGTCCGGTTCGGCTGTGGCCGACGCCGCCGGCATCGGCAAGCTCATCATCAACATGATGCGCGAGGGCAACCGCTATCCGGCCGGCTATGCCGCGGCGATCACGGCGGCCTCGTCGACGATCGGGCCGATCATCCCGCCGTCCATCCCGATGGTGCTCTATGCGCTGGTCTCCGACCAGTCGGTCGGCTACCTCTTCCTCGGCGGCATCCTTCCCGGGCTGCTGATGGGCCTGGTGATGATGGCGCTCAATGTCGTCGCCGCCCGCCGCCGCAACTTCGCAACCGAGACGCCGGTGCCGATGCGGGAACTGCCGCGTCTCACCGTCAACGCCGTTCCCGCGCTGCTCATGCCGGTCATCCTGCTCTACGGCATCTATGGCGGGATCACCACGCCGACCGAGGCGGCCGCGGTGGCGGCCGGCTATGCCCTGATCCTCGCCGGCGGCTTCTACCGGGCGCTTTCGTTCAAGGCGCTGCGCAACATCATGCTGACCAGCGCCAACCAGTCGGCAGCGGTGGGCGTCGTCATCGGCGCGGCGCTCATCTTCAACTACATCGTCGCCTCGGAGAACATCCCGGCACGGATGCAGGAGTTCGTCGGCGGGCTGTCCGTCTCGCCGCTGGCCTTCCTGATCATCGTCAACATCATCCTTCTGGTGCTCGGCTGTCTCCTCGACGCTTCGACGCTGATCCTCGTGATCATTCCGCTGTTCCTGCCCGCCTGCAGGCTGCTCGGCATCGACCTCGTCCATTTCGGCGTCGTCGCCATCGTCAACTGCATGATCGGGCTGATCACGCCGCCCTACGGGATCGTTCTGTTCGTCATCAACGCGGTGACCGGCATCCCCCTCCGGGAGATCGTGGGGGAGATTCTGCCCTTCATCCTGGTGCTCGTGCTGGCGCTGCTGCTGCTGATCCTCTTTCCGGAGATCGTGCTCTGGCTGCCGCGACAGTTCGGCTACCAGAGCTGACCTCGACAAAGACCTGAACTGGACCGCCCCCGCCATGAAAACCACCCTCGACGGTATCATCCCGGTGATGATCACCCCCTTCACGCCGGCCAACCGGATCGACTGGCAAGGCTACGAGACACTGATCGAATGGTACATCGACAATGGGGCGCAGGCCCTGTTCGCGGTCTGCCAGTCGTCCGAGATGCAGCATCTGTCGCTCGACGAGCGGCGCGACCTTGCCCGCTTCACCGTGGAGCGGGTCGCGGGACGGGTTCCGGTCGTCGCCTCCGGCCACGTGTCCGACACGCGGGCGGGCCAGCGCGAGGAACTGGCGGCCGTCGCGGCCACGGGCGTCGACGGGCTGGTCCTCGTCACCAACAGGCTGGCGGGCCGCGAGGAGGGGAGCGAGGCGCTGCGCGCCCGCATCGAAGACCTGCTTGCCGTCCTGCCGGCGGACCTGCCGCTCGGGCTTTACGAATGCCCGGCGCCGTTCCGGCGCCTGCTCAGCGACGAGGAACTGGCCTACTGCGCGGGGTCCGGCCGTTTCACCTTCCTCAAGGACGTTTCCTGCGACCTCGGCGTGGTCAAGCGCCGCCTCGAGCTCGTCCGCGGCACGCCGCTCGGCATCAACAACGCCAACGCCGCGATCGCCTGGCCGGCGATGCAGGCGGGCGCACGCGGCTTCTGCGGCGTCATGCTCAACTTCCACCCGGACCTCTACCGCTGGATCCAGGACCACGGCGCCGACCATCCCGACCTCGCCGAAGACCTCGCCACGTTCCTGGTCATGGCGGCGATGTGCGAGGCGTTCGGCTATCCGAAGCTCGCCAAGCACTATCACGTGAGACGCGGCACCTTCGCCTGCGACGCCAGCCGCGCGATCCCCTTCGACATCCACGAACGCTACTGGGCGCTGGACGAAATCCTCGACCGAATGGACCACGGCGCCGAGCGCTTCCGCCGCCGGATCGCGGATGCCGCAGCTTCGACCAGGGCGACAGCCCTGCGCCAGGCAGGCTGACGCGCCGGCATCGGAAGGAGCGGAAGGATCCCCGGCGCTGACCAGGCGACGGGTCGCGTTCGCGCTTGCGGCCGCGATATGCTAGTCTTTCCCCATGAACGAGCGCTTCACCATCGGCGGACATGTCTCGCCGGCGACCACCCGGGCCGCCGACGGCATGAAGCGGCGCGCCTGGACGGTCGCCGAGATCGAGGCGATGCAGGCCGCCGGCATCATCGGCGACGACGAGCGCTTCGAGCTGATCGGCGGGGAGGTGGTGCCGATGCAGGCCAAGGTCGGACGCCACGAGATGGTGAAGGTGGAGCTCAACCGCCACCTGCAGCGGACGATCGCAGAGGCGCTGACGGCCGCGCAGGAGACCACGCTGCGGCTCGACGAGCACAACTTCGTCGAACCGGATTTCTGCGTCTATCCGCGCGCGATCTTTCCCGGCGACCTGCGCGGCTATCACGTGCTGCTCGCCATCGAGGTCGCCGATTCCAGCCTCGCCTACGACCTCGGCCGCAAGATCGGCGTCTATGCCGCCTTCGGCGTGCCGGAAGTCTGGGGGATCGACGCCAACGCGCTGGTGACGCATGTCCATCGGCGGCTCGGCGCGGGCAGCTACGAGGAGATCTCTGCCGCCGGCCTGGCGGAGACGCTCGCCGCCCTGCGCGCGCCGTCGGTCGCGATCTGCCTGGAAGGCTTCGGCCTGGCGCCGCTCTGAGCCGGCTTCTCCCGTTGCCCCAGACCGTCGTCACCCTCGAAACTAGCGGCCAGGGCCTCTACGAGATCACGCGCGAGGCCGCCGCCTTCGTGCGTGCCGCCGGCGTCGGGACCGGGCTGCTGACGCTGTTCGTGCGCCACACCTCGTGCTCGCTCGTCGTCCAGGAGAACGCCGACCCGGACGTGCGCCGCGACCTCGACGCCTTCTTCCGCCGGCTGGTTCCACCCGCCGACGATCCGTCGATGCGCTGGATCGTGCACACGACCGAGGGGCCGGACGACATGCCGGCCCACATCAAGGCGGCGCTGACGGCGGTATCGCTGTCGATCCCGGTCGCGGAGGGGCGGCTTGCGCTCGGCACCTGGCAAGGCATCTACCTCTTCGAGCACCGCGACCGGCCGCACCGGCGCGAGGTCGTGCTGCACCTTTCCCCGTAACGCCCGCAGGGGTCCGGACGCCGCGCGACGCCCGCGATAACCGTCTTCCGACCTATCGTAAGATATATCTTGAAATCGCATGCCAGGGAGCGTATATGCGATATATCGCACGATACATCAGGAGTATGACATGCATCATCATGACCATGGCTGCGGAAAGCGCGGCCGCTTCTTCTTCATGGCTGGCCGCGGCGGCGGATTCGGTCCCTTCGGCCCCGGTTTCCGCGGTCCTCGCGGCGGCGGCCGCGGCGGCGACGGCTTTCGCGCCGGGCGGCTGCTCGGCGACGGCGACCTTCGGTTGATCGCATTGTTGCTCATCGAGGAAACGCCGCGCCACGGCTACGACATCATCAAGGCGCTGGAGGAACGTTCGAGCGGCGTCTACAGCCCGAGCCCGGGCGTCGTCTATCCGACGCTCACCTTCCTCGAGGAGGCCGGCTACGCGTCCTCGACGACCGAAGGCTCCAAGAAGGTGTTTTCCATCACCGAAGCCGGCAAGGCCCATCTTTCCGAGAACCGGGCGGCGGTCGACGCGGTCCTCGACCAGCTCGAGCGCTACGGTCGCAAGATGGCGCGGGCGCGCGAATGGTTCGATTGGCACGACGAGGGCGAGGGTCCCGACCGGAAGGAGCGCGCCATGCCCGAAGGCCTGCGCCGGCTGAAGGAGGTGCGCCGGCGCCTGCGCGGCAGCCTCGCCGAAGCGCTCGACGCGGGTCCGGAGAAGCGCGAGGAGGCCCTCGCCATCCTCGAACAGGCTGCCGAGGCGCTGGAGGCGCTATTCCGCCGCTGAGGCGGGTCAGGCTTGCGAGCCCGGGCCATCGCCGCTAGGGATGGGTCGGGCCGCAGCATCGGTGCTGCGGCGGCATGCGGAGGCTCGCCATGTCCTTCCTGAAGCGCCTGTTCGGCCTGGGTTCCGCTGACGCGCCGGCCGCGCCGCCACCGGCGGACGCCGTCGAATACAAGGGCTTCCAGATCCGCCCTGCGCCCTTCAAGGACAGCGGCCAGTTCCAGACCTGCGCGCTGATCAACAAGGTCGTCGACGGGGTGGAAAAGGAGCACCGGCTGATCCGCGCCGACCGTTTCGCCTCGATCGACGACGCCCGCGACGTCTCGCTGCGCAAGGCCAGGCAGATGATCGACGAGCAGGGCGA
>CAJPFN010000115.1 GCA_905339215.1 Rhizobiaceae bacterium | reverse complement strand
GGGGTCAGATACCGTCTTGCAAGTCAATCTTGAGCCCTGGGAAATTTGCATCAAACGGCTGCCCGGATTTGATCACACCGTAAATAAGATGCGCCATTTTGCGCATCACCGCTCCCACCACCGCCTTCGGTGCCAATCCTGTAGCACGTAGTCTATCTCCAAAAACACGTAGCACCGGATTGTGCCTGCGTGCCACCAGCCCCGGCATATACAAGGCTCGCCGCAAGTCTGCATGCCCTGTGCGGCTCATCATGGTTCGCCCTCTGACCGAGCTGCCGGACAGACGCTGCCGTGGAGTCACACCAATGAATGCCGCCAGCGCCTTGGCGTTGGCAAAACGCCGTACATCACCCGCATAAGCCAGCACCTTGGCGACCGTGGTATTGCCTATGCCTGGGATGCTGCGCAGTAATTCGGCATCGCGCTTAAGCTCGGGATGGCGGTTGATGTGGTCGTCAATGTCGCGCTCCAACGTTCCGATTTGTTGCATGAGCCAATCCAAATGGGTTCGCACCGATTCAACTAAGGATGCTTGCCCGGTTGCCATGTGAGCTTCCAATCGATTGCTCTCCTGCTGATGCATGTCCTTGAGCGCCTGCAACCGATCCACCCATCCGCACAGTTCACGCCACTCGGCGGAAGGCGGTGTCCACAAACTGGGGCGCATGGCCGCACAGAATCGCGCCAACAATGAAGCATCGGCCCGGTCCGTTTTATTGCGCGCCAGTTCTCCTTGGGCAAAGCCTTTGATGCGTGCCGGGTTGACCACGCTGACACGCCATCCCGATTCAACCAAGGCTATGGCCACGGCTTCGCTGTAAGGGCCGGTCGCTTCCATGCAAATGTGGGTGCGTTCCTGCCCAGTACCCCGTTCGAGCAACCATTGTGCAAGCTCACGGTGACCTGCTGGCATATTGTCAAAAACTTTGGATTTGGTCTTGCTGTTGGCAAGCAAAGCTATGTCGAGCTTGCGCTTGGAAACGTCAATTCCAACAACGCAGGTGGCTTGTTCGTTCATCGTTTATACCTTCCTCGTATGCAGGCTCTGGCTACCCTTCGGCAGCACGGCCCAAGTTACCGTTCGGTCTGATTGAACGAGAAATGGGCAACCGCACCTATCTGACCCACAAGCTCAGTCGCATAAAGTCTTGCCGATGTCATGTTGCCCAGCCTGCTCAACGTTATCATTGCATAACGTCTTGCCGACAGCGTCAATATACGAAGTCTTGCATTAAC
>CAJPFN010000114.1 GCA_905339215.1 Rhizobiaceae bacterium | reverse complement strand
ACGGCCGGCGCATGGCCGATGGCGATGAAGACGCCGTCGCCGGAAAGCTCGGTGACTTCGCCGGTACGCACATTGCGCAGCTTCACCCCGGTGACCGACGGCGGCAGCGGCATCTTGCCCGGAACGCCGACGATCTCCTCGACGACGGAATCCCAGACGACCGTGACGTTCTCCTTGGCGAACAACCGTTCCTGGAGGATGCGCTCGGAGCGGAACTCGCCGCGCCGGTGGACGATGGTGACGTGGCGCGCCAGGTTCGACAGATAAAGCGCCTCCTCGACGGCCGAATTGCCGCCGCCGACGACGACCACGTCCTTGCCGCGGTAGAAGAAGCCGTCGCAGGTGGCGCAGGCCGAAACGCCGAAGCCCATGTAGGCCTGCTCGCTCGGGATGCCGAGCCACTTCGCCTGCGCGCCGGTGGCCACGATCAGCGCATCGCAGGTGTAGACCGCGCCCGAATCGGTCTTGACGCGGAACGGCCTGACGTCGAGGTCGACCTCCGTGACCAGGTCGTTGACGATCTCGGTGCCGACATGCTCGGCCTGTTTCAGCATCTCGCCCATCAGCCACGGACCCTGGATCGGATCGGCGAAGCCGGGATAGTTTTCCACGTCGGTGGTGATCGTCAGCTGGCCGCCCTGCTGCAGGCCGGCGATCAGCACGGGGTTGAGCATGGCACGGGCCGCATAGATCGCAGCGGTATAACCCGCCGGTCCGGAACCGATGATGAGGACGGGCGTGTGCTTGCCGGTCATGGGGGTCTGTCTTCCCGAAAGTGGGCACACCTGACGGCGCCCAGGCTGCGTCTGTTCGTTCGCCCTAATCTAGGGACTGCGCATGGGTTTCTGCAAGGCGAGCGCGCCGTCGTCCCCCGATTGCTTGCGCCGCCGGGCCGACGGCAGCCCACCTCGCCCTTTGCGCCGCGGGCGCCATTCTGGCATAGCGGCGGCGGGCGCTCTAGTTTGGCCCAAACGGCGCGCCCGAGCGCGATTCGAACCGGAAGTCCCGCCAATGCCGATCAAGGCCGACCTCGACGCCATCGACTGGAAAATCCTGCGCGAGCTGCAGAATGACGGCCGCATCACCAACGTCGAATTGTCGCGCCGGGTCGGAATCTCGGCTCCGCCCTGCCTGCGCCGCGTCAAGCGGCTGGAGGAGACCGGCGTGATCCGCCGGTACCGCGCCCACCTCAGCGCCCCATCCCTCGGCTTCGACGTCGTCGCCTTCTGCCTCGTCGGGCTAAAGCACCAGTCGGAGGCCGAGCTCAAGGCCTTCGCCGACTGTACCCGGCTGTGGCCGATCGTGCGCGCCGCATGGATGGTGTCGGGCGATTCCGATTTCCTCCTGCACTGCGTGGCGAGCGACCTCGGCACCTTCCAGACCTTCGTCATCGAGGAGCTGACTTCGACCCCCAACGTCGACACCGTGCGCACGGCGCTCACCATCCGCCAGGTGAAGGACGAAGGGATCGTCGCGATCGGCGAGATCTGATCCCGGGCGCTAGCCGCAGGGGCCGGACGCTGCATCGCGGATGCCCCCCTCGCTCCCACCCGCCGCCTGTTTCTCCGGCGCGGATTCGTCTAGGGCGTTGACGGGTATCAATGCCCGGCTGACGGAGCTTCGGCAGTTTCTGCCGGTTCCTGGATTCCGGGAGGTTCCCATGTCGGCTTTCAGCCTGTCTCGGCGGCTTCTTCGTCTGGTTGCCGCGAGCTTCGTCCTCGCCGCGATGGCGCCGCCGGCGCCGGCACAGGAACTGCCGCCCGGCGCCGGCTTCATGACCCGCTTCTCCGGCACCGTCGAGCAGACGGGGAGCGACGGGATCCTTCGTACCGTGATCGATTCCGGCGGCGTGAGCGGCACGGCCATCGACCTCACCCGTCCCGGCCGGGCACCGGATGGGACGGCCTGGCGCACCCCGCCCGCACCCTTCCACGTCACCGCGGGCGAGGTCGGCCAGGTCTTCGGCGTCGCCCTCGACGACGCCCCGCAGCCCAACATCTACCTCACGGCGACGTCGGCCTTCGGCCTCCACCGCAACCCCGACAACTCGGACTGGATGGATGCCATGTGGGGCCAGGGCGGCGGCCCCGGCACGGTCTACCGGCTCGATTCGGCGAACGGCTATCAGCCGGAGATCTTCGCCCAGGTGACGCTCGACGGTCGCGCCAACAGTGGCGCCGCACTCGGCAACATCGCCTACGACCGCTGGCACCGGCAATTCTTCGTCTCCGACCTCGAGACCGGCATGATCCACCGCCTCGCGCTGGCCGACGGCTTCGACGCCGGGCATTTCGACCACGGCACCCAGGGTCGCGCCAGCTTCGTCGATGCGGGCACGGGCGAGCACCAATCGCTACCCGCGGTCGCCTTCGACCCGGCAACGGCCGCGAAGGTCTCCGACTGTGCCAGCGGCGACTTCTCCCGCGATCAGGCCTGCTGGAACGTTGCCGACTTCCGCCGCCGCGTCTGGGGCCTCGCCGTCCGCGGAGACGACAGCAGCGGGACGGTACGGCTCTACTACGCCGTCTGGGGAAGCCAGGGGTTCGGCAATCCGGACCACGCCGCCGCGGGCGACGATGCGCGCAACTCCGTCTGGTCGATCGGCATCTCCGCCGACGGCGGTTTCGACACGGCGAGCGTGCGCCGCGAGTTCTTCCTTCCCGATTTCTTCCGCTCGGCCGAGGCGATAGCCCGGGCCGGCGCCAGCCATCCGGTCACCGACCTCGCCTTCCCCGCCTACGGCGACCAGAGGGTCATGCTCGTCGCCGAACGCGGCGGCCTGCGCAACCGCGGCCTTGCCAGCGATTCCTCCTTCTCCTTCCCCGAAGAATCGCGCGTTCTCCGATACGAGATGGCAACCGACGGCATCTGGCGCCCGGCGGGCCGCTTCGACGTCGCCTTCCAGGACCGCCAGGCCGAGGGTCCGCCCTATCTGCGGGCCGGGGCCGCCGGCGGCGCCGCTTTCGGCATGGGCTACGACGGCACCTGGTCGGTCGACCGCACGCGTCCCGACGCCTTCGTCTGGATGACCGGCGACGGCCTCTGCGCGCCCGAGGGTGCGTGCGCCGACGGCAGCACGACACGCGTCGACGGCCTGCAAGGCGGCGCGGCCGACCTTCTTTCCGAAGTCGAGCCCGCGGCCGCCTTCCAGCCTTATCCGGCGCCGGGACCGGCGACACCGGCCATGGCACCGCGCGCGAGCTACATGATCGACGCCGACCTCGCCGCGACCGACCAGGACAACGCCACCGAGGTGGGCGACATCGCTATCCACCAGTCCGTTCCCGCCGTCGCCGGGATCCCCGGCGAAGGGCCGTGGTACGGGCCGTGGCCGGGCACATGGCCATGGCCGATCCCGCTGCCCGACGGCGGAACGCCGCCGCCTCCCGGCGACGACATTCCCGAACTGCAGATCACCAAGGCGACCCCGCCGGTCTGCGACTGGGGCGCGACATGCGATTTCCTGCTGACCATCACCAACAACGGACCCGGCATCTATGACGGACCGCTGCTGATTGCCGACTTCATCGAGGAGGGCACGCTTGTCGAGGCCGGACCCGACTGGACCTGCCTGCAGGAAGGAATCCCCGGACCCGTCATATGCCGCCACGATACGGTCGTCCTGGCTGCCGGCGAATCCGTCTTCCTGCCCATGGTCTTCCATATGCCGCTGCCGATTCACGGCCCGCCGGCGTGGAACACCGAGCTCCAGAACTGCGGCTTCATCGTCTGGCCGACAGCGCTCGCGGACCTGGGTCACGTCCAGTCGGTCCAGGCCGCACTCAGGCTGCAGGGATATTACGTCGGTCCGATCAGCGGGACCGTCGACCCGGCGACGCAGGCGGCGATCGACGCCTGGCGCGCCGACCACGGCCTTCCGCCCGGCGGCATCGATGCCGCCCTCGACGCATCGCTGTTCCCCGGTTCGTCGGGCATGGCAGGCGACGCCAATCCCGACAACGACATGGCCTGCGCCATCTACATCCTGCCCGGCGAGGACGGGCTGGAGCCGCCGCCGCCCACGACTTTCGACCTTGCAGTAAGCAAGACACTCGTCGGCGCCATCGCCTGCACGCCGAGCGCACCCTGCAACTTCAACGTGACGATCACCAATACCGGCGGCGAACCCTTCGCCGGGCCGATCGTCTTCGGCGATGTCTCCGGCACGGACGCCGGAGGTCCGTTCCCCGCGGACGCGATCGTGTCGGCCTCTCCGGGCGTCACCTGTGCGCCGAGCGGCGGCGGGCAGCGATGCGCCCAGGCCGGCATGCCGGTCCTCGATCTGGCGCCGGGCGCCGCGGTCGCCTATGCGATTACCGTCAACGTACCGGCGACCGCCGTACCTGGCGACGACCTGCTCAATTGCGCGGTGATCGACTGGGCGGCGATGGGACTGACTGGAGATGCGGCCCCCGGCAACGACTGGGTGTGCGTCGACGTCCCGCTCCTGCCTACCGCCGCACCGATCGCCGCCGACCTGCAGATCGGGAAGGCCGCCGTCACGGCGAGCTGTACGGCGGGCGCCCTGTGTCCCTTCCTGGTGACGGTTCGCAACGTCGGCGCCACCGCCTTCGACGGACCGCTCGCCTTCGGCGATCTCGCCGGCATCATGGGCATGGGACCGCTGACGGAGGTCGTCCATTCGGGTCATGCCGACTTCGCCTGCGAGGCCGGCCTGCCCGGTGCGGGATCCGTCTGCGCCAACGCCGCCGTCGTACACCTCAATCCCGGCGCGGAAATCGTCGTCCCGCTGGCCACCTTCGTTCCTGCGACCGTCCCATCGGGCGCCGAACTGAGAAACTGCGCGAGCATCGCCTGGGACCGGATGACTTTCCCCGGCGGCCGCGACGCCAACGCGGCCAACGACGAAAACGCCTGCGCAATCGTGCCGATCGTCGTGTCGCTGCCGCAACAGCTCCCGCTGGATCTCGCGGTGACCAAGGAAGGCCCCGGCACCTGCATGCAGGGAGTGCCCTGCCACTACACGATCAATGTCACCAACAACGGACCGGAAAGCTACAACGGCACGCTGTGGGTGCTCGACCAGTGGGACGTCGGACCGATCCACAGCCTGGCGACAACCCCGGCGACGTGGCAGTGCCTGACAGGCAACTTCCGCGGCATCGACTGCCAGCACGAGACGCTCACGCTGGCATCCGGCGAAAGCACGACCCTCCAGGTCGTCTGGCCGGTTCCCGCCGACTGGCCGTTGGGAGCGATCCGGAACTGCGCCATCATCAGGCATCCGCTTCACGCGGACGGCGAGGAGTTCATCGCGGACGTGCAGAACGGCCTGCGCTTCGCCGGCTACCCCGACGTGCCGAGCAACGGCGTCGTCGACGACGCGACGCTGGCGGCGGTCGAAGCCTACCGCGCCGCGAACGGACTCGCCCCCGGCACGGCGATCGACGAGGAACTGGTGCTGTCTCTGTTCCCCGGCGACGCGGGCGCACATGTCGATGCCAACAGCGGTAACGACCAGGCCTGCGTCACCACGGAGATCGTCGGATCCGGCCCCGTGCATTGGGCCGACCTGGCGCCATCCGGCGGCACGGAATGCGTCCGCGGCTCGACCTGCACGCTCGACGTGCGCATCGACAACCGGGGCGATCTGCAGTTCGACGGCGCCGCGGGCCTGCGTGGCACGCTCGATCCGGCCGTCACCGTCCAGTCGGTGACCGGCGCCACGCCGGGCCTCATGTGCGGCGTCACCGGACCCGGCGCCTACGAGTGCCTCGGCTCGCGCCTGTCGATCAAGCCGGGAGATGCCGCACGGATGACCGTGCTGATCGCCATCCCCGCGGATTTCGGTCCCGACTCCATCCTGCATACGAAGGACATGGTCTGGCCCGATCCGGCGGTGAAGGACCGCATGCCCGAGAACGACCGTCATGTCTCGACGATCACGATCGTCGATCCGGCGGCCACGCCTGCGGCCGATCTCGTGGTGGCGAAGCTGGCGAACCAGGGCCGCTGCACGGCAGGCGAGCCCTGCCGCTTCTCGGTGACCGTCACCAACAAGGGACCGGGCGCGTGGTCCGGCCCGATCTCGATCGCCGACGCCATCACGCCGGCATCGACAAGGCTGACCGGATCGACGCCGTCGGAATGGACGTGCACCGGCGGGCGTAGCGACGTCGCCTGTGCGCTGCCGGCAGTGACGCTGGCGCCGGGCGCCAGCCGCGCGCTGTCACTGACCTTCACGACCTCCCGGTCGGCCACGGGCACGCTGCGCAACTGCGCGCGCCTCGACTGGACCGGACCCGGCGTCGTCAAGGCCGTCCAGGAGGCGCTGAACGCCGCCGGCTTCGCCGTGGGCAAGGCCGACGGCATCGCGGGCTCCCGCACCACCGCCGCGATTGCCGCCTATCGCAAGGCCAGGGGGCTGGGAGGCAGCGGCCTCGACAACGTCCTCCTCGCCAGCCTCGGCCTCGGCAGCGTGGGCGATCCCGTCGCCGCCAATGATTCCGCATGCGCGGAGGTCGCGCTCATCGCACCGACCGTCGAGGAGCCGGTCACGCGCACGCAGCCGGTGGAACCGCGCGAGGAGACGGTCAAGCCGCCGGCCGAGACCAAGCCGCCATCGACGACGGAGCCGACCGTCACCGGCCCGGTCTGCCCGCAGGGCTGGCAGCAGGTCGGTCCGGCGCAGGCGGCCCTGCTCGCCGCGCAGGGCCGGCGCGTCCAGCCGGTCACCAAGGCCGGCAAGACGATCCTCTGCGTCGCGCCGCAAAGAGTGAAGCCGACGCAACAGGAACCGCCGCCGTCCTGTCCGCGCGGCTGGACCCAGGTGACGCGCACCGAGGCAAAGAACCTCGTCGCGCGCGGTTTCGAGATCCAGCAGGTCGGTTCCGGCAACAAGAGCATCCTCTGCGCGAGGAAGAGGCAGTGATCACGGGGTGACGGGGGACTTCGGCCGGGCGGGAGAGGCAACGTCGTCCTCCGCCCGGCAGGCAGGTGTGATGGCGTGCGCGCCGCCTTCGGATGCCTGATCCCGCTCATCGCGCTCGGGCTGGTGATGTCGCGCAAGCGACGCTGACCGTCGATCAGCGGCGGCCGAGCATGGCGACGTCGCGGACAAGTTCGGCATAATCCGTTTCGCCGGCCAGTCGGCGAACGGAAAAACCCGGCGCCGGCGGCGGCGCTTCGGCGTCGCCGAGGAGCCAGCCGCGGTGCAGGCCGGCACGGCGTCCGGCCTCGAGATCGCGGGCGCGGTCGCCGACGATGATCGAATGCGTCAGGTCGAGCTTGAGCAGCCGGGTAGCGCGCAGCACCATGCCCGGATTGGGCTTGCGCATCGGGTGGTTCTCGACGCCATAGGGCGGCGGCGCGCCGTCGAGATAGGCGCAGGCGATCACGAGGTCGATGCGGCAGCCGCGCTGCGCGAGGAGCTCGGCGAGCCGCCCGTTGGTCGCGGCGAAGTCCCGCCAGTCGAGCAGGCCCCGCGCGACGCCCGACTGGTTGGTGATGACGACGACGGGTACGTCGGCCGCGGTCGCGGCACGTACGACCGGGACCATCGCCTCGACGAGCACGATGTCGTCCGGGTGCTTCGGGTAGCCGGTGTCGACGTTGAGCGTGCCGTCGCGATCGAGGAACAGCGCCGGGCGGCCGGCGAAGCGTTCCGGCCGCTCGGCGCGCAGCTCGACCCAGAGGCCCGGCTCGGCGAGCGGCAGGCCGTCCGCCGGGCTTGCCTCAGGCATGGCTCAGCCGCGCCTCAACCGCCTCGCAGAGATAATGGTAGAGGCAGAGGTGCCCCTGCTGGATGATCGGCGTCTCCTTCGACGGAACGGTGAGCAGGACGTCCGACAGCGGCGCCAGCAGCCCGCCCGTGTCGCCGGTGAGCGAGATGACCGTCATGCCCATCGCGCGCGCCTGTTCGGCCGCCAGCACGACGTTGCGCGAATTGCCGCTGGTCGAGATGGCGAGCAGCACGGCCCCCTCCCCGCCATGGGCCTCGACCTGGCGCGAATAGACCGTGTCGAAGCCGTAGTCGTTTCCCCAGGCCGTCATCACGCCGGCATTGGTCGGCAGTGCGATGACGTTGTAGGCCTTGCGCTCCTTGAGGAAGCGGCCGACGAGCTCGCCGGCGATGTGGATGGCGTCGGCGGCCGAGCCGCCATTGCCGCAGACCAGCA
Source organism: Rhizobiaceae bacterium (assembly GCA_905339215.1). GTDB lineage: Bacteria > Pseudomonadota > Alphaproteobacteria > Rhizobiales > Rhizobiaceae > DUSC01. Next base: position 11,026 of record CAJPFN010000114.1, on the reverse strand, counting down.
GCGGCCGCCCGGCGGCGAGCCCGGCGACGATTGCCGCGACGGCTCGCTCCATCGCGCCGCCGAGGTCGCGGCTCACGATCGCTCCGATCGCCTCGGCCGAGCGCGTCAGATACTCGTTCAACGTCTGCATCGGTCTTCAGCTCCGCGCGCCGGCCGGCGCGGCCATCCGCGCGATCGTGTTGGTCGTGCTCTTGCCGGGCACGAGCTCGGCGAGCACGACCCGGCCGCCGGCCTTCAGCACCACTTCAGCGCCGACCACGGTCTCGACGGTGTAGTCCGCGCCCTTGACCAGAACGTCAGGCTTCAGCCGCTCGATGAGGGTGAGCGGCGTATCCTCCTCGAAGATGACGACGAGGTCGACGGCGGCGAGCGCCGAAAGGATCAGGGCGCGGTCGCGCTCGCCATTCACCGGCCGCCCGGCGCCCTTCAGCCGGCGCACCGAGGCGTCGCTGTTCAGGCCGAGGATCAGCCGATCGGCGGTGGCGCGCGCCTGCTGGATCAGCGAGACGTGGCCGGCATGGAGGATGTCGAAGCAGCCGTTGGTGAAGGCGACGCTGAAGCCCTGGCGTCGCCACGCCGCGGCGACCAGTTCGGCGGTGGGAAGGTCGACGACCGAACGCAGCGAATGCTGCGTGGCGTCGTCGCGGAACAGCGCCGTCACCAGTTCGTCGGGCGAAAGCCGCGCGGTGCCGTGCTTGCCGACGACGACGCCGGCCGCCGCGTTGGCGACCACCGCCGCATCGAAGCGATCGAGGCCGGCGCCGAGCGCCAGAGCGAAGGCGGCGACGACCGTGTCGCCGGCGCCCGACACGTCGAACACCTCGCGCGCCTGGGTGGGGATATGCCGGGCTTCGTCGGTTCCGACCACGCTGATCCCCCTCTCGCTGCGCGTGGCGAGCAGGTAGGAAAAGCCGTGCCGTTCGATCAGCTCGCGCGCCGCCGCCACGATCTCGCCATCTTCGGCGACCGCGCGGCCGACGGCCTCGCCGAGCTCCTTGCGGTTGGGCGTCACCACCGTCGCCCCGGCATAACGGGAGAAGTCGCGGCCCTTCGGATCGACGATCACCGGCTTGCCCGACGCGCGCGCCAGCGCGATCATCTCGGCGGCGACGCCGTCGAGCAGGACGCCCTTGCCATAGTCGGAGAGCACGACGATGTCGGCCTCGGCGAGGACTGTCCTGTAGGCGGCGAGCACCGCCTCGCGCTCGCCGGCCTGGAGCGGCCGGATCTCCTCCTGGTCGAAGCGCAGGACCTGCTGGTTGAGCGCACTGAAGCGCGACTTCGCCGAGGTCGTGCGATCGTCCGAACGGACAATGCCGGCAATGTCGACACCTTCTTCGGCGAGCATCGCGAGAATCGTCCGCCCGGCCACATCGTCGCCGACCGCAGCGACGGGAAGCGCTGTACCGCCCAGCGAGACGATGTTGGCGACCACGTTGCCGGCGCCGCCGAGCGCCATCGTCTCGCCGCGGCCGTGGAAGACCGGCACGGGCGCCTCCGGCGAGATGCGTTCGATGACGCCGCGGACGAAGCGGTCGAGAATGAAGTCGCCGACCACCGCGACCTTTGCCTTGCGAAACCCGTCGACGGCCGCAAGCAGCGCGGCCTGGCGACCGCGTCCGGCCTGATCACGATCTGCGGGGGTCGTCGGCGCGTTCATGCGTCTGGCGATATACCGCAAAACGGGGCGGCGCAACCGCGCGCCGGCGTCGCCTGGCCTTTGTCGACATGGGCTGCCGCCTCGCTTATAAGCGGCCGCGAAGAAGCGCGGCGAAGGAGTCCGTCATGATCGTGGTCACCGGCGGGGCCGGCATGATTGGCAGCAACATCGTCGCCGCCCTCAATGCCGCCGGCCACGACGACATTCTCGTCGTCGACGACCTGACCGACGGGACCAAGTTCCGCAACCTCGCCGACCTCTCGATCACCGACTACCAGGACAGGGACGAGTTTCTCGCCAACGTCGAGCGTGGCGCGCTCGGCCGCATCGACGCCATCTTCCACCAGGGAGCCTGCTCGACCACGACCGAGTGGAACGGCAAGTTCATGATGGAGGTGAACTTCACCTATTCGAAGAAGCTGCTCGCCTTCTGCTTCGAGCGGCGGGTGCCGTTTCTCTACGCCTCGTCGGCGGCGGTCTACGGCGGCAGTTCGGAGTTCCGCGAGGAGCCGGCGCTGGAGCGCCCGCTCAACGTCTACGGCTGGTCGAAGAAGCTGTTCGACGACTATGTGCGCGCCAAGGTGCTGCCGCTGGCGCAGTCGCCGGTCGTCGGCCTGCGCTACTTCAACGTCTACGGCCCGCGCGAAGCGCACAAGGGGCGCATGGCCTCGGTCGCCTTCCACCTCTACAGCCAGATCGGCCGTGGCGAGAACCCGAAGCTGTTCGGCGCCCACGATGGCTGCGGCCCGGGCGAACAGAGCCGCGACTTCATCCATGTCGGCGACGTCGCCGACGTCAATCTGTGGCTCTGGCACCAGGGTACGAGCGGCATCTTCAACTGCGGCACCGGCCGCGCCCAGCCGTTCAGGACGGTCGCCGAGACGGTCGTCTCCACGCTCGGCAAGGGCCGCATCGAATACGTCGACTTCCCCGAGGAACTGAAAGGCCGCTACCAGAGCTTCACCCAGGCCGACATGACGCGGCTGCGCGCCGCCGGCTACAACGGCACCTTCCGCGACGTCGAGACCGGGACGAGAGACTATGTCGAATGGCTGACGGCCCATCCATCCTCGTGATCGGTCCGCGCTGGGTCGGCGACATGGTGATGGCCCAGACGCTGTTCTCGGCCCTGAAGCAAGTCCAGCCGAAAGCCGCGATCGACGTCATGGCGCCCGCTTGGACCGGCCCGCTGGTCGAGCGGATGCCGGAAGTCCGCGCCTGGATCGACGCGCCCTTTGCGCGGAAGAAACTGGAGTTCGGCCTGCGCCGCCACATCGGCCGCAGCCTCGCCGGGCGCTACGACCGCGCTATCGTCATGCAGGGCAACTGGAAGGCCGCCCTGGTGCCGTGGTTCGCCGGCATCCGGCAGCGCTCCGGGTACCGCGGAGAGATGCGCTACGGTCTCGTCAACGACATGGCGTCGCTGCCGCCCGAACTGAAGCGCAGGACGGCGGAGGCCTTCTTCCGGCTCGCCGGCGGCGGCACGTTCCGGCCGCCGCACCTTTCCGTCGATGAGGAGAACCAATCGGCACTACTTGCCGGGAACCACCTGACGAAGGGCGGTTTTGCCGCCTTAATGCCGGGCGCCGAGTTCGGCCCGGCCAAGCGCTGGCCGCACGACAAGTATGCGGCGCTGGCGCGTGCGCTCATGGCCGACGGCCTGCCCGTCGTCCTGCTCGGCTCGGCCAACGATCGCGCCGTCACGGGCGAGATCGCACGCCTCGCGCCGGGCGCGATCGACCTCGCCGGCCGCACGCGGCTGGTGGATGCCGCCGACCTGCTCGCCGCAGCACGCGTCGCCGTCACCAACGACAGCGGCCTGATGCACATCGCCGCCGCTGTCGGCACGCCCGTGGTCGCGGTCTATGGCTCGACGTCGCCGGAGAACACGCCGCCGCTGACCGACCGCCGCGAACTCATCTGGCTTCGCCTCGACTGCTCCCCCTGCCACAAGCGCGAATGCCCGCTCGGGCACATGAACTGCCTGAATGCGCTGGACGTGCGCCTGGTCGAAGACGCGGTTCGCAGGGCGACCGGCGCCGGGACGACGGCATGAAGGTGCTTGTCGTCAGGCCGTACTGGTTGTTCTTGACGACGATCAGCGTGTCGGTCATGGCTCCGACCACAGCCTCTCATAGACCTTCGCCACGCCTTCGGCCTCGCGCGAGAGCGGAAAACGCTCGCGCACATGGTCGAGCGCCTGCCGGCCATGCCACTCGGCAAGCGCCGGGTCGGCAAGGTAGCGCGCAATCGCCGCCGTCAGCGCCGCCCCGTCGCCGGCCGGCACCGCCGCCCCGGTCTCGCCGGGAACGACCATCTCGGCATAGGCGCCGGCGTCGCTCGCCACGACCGGGGTGCGCGAGGCCATCGCCTCGAGCGGCGTCAGCCCGAAACCCTCGTTGCGCGAGGGCGCGACATAGAGCGACACGCGCCGGAACCACAGCCTTATGTCCGGCACCTCGCCCAGGAAGACGATGCGCTCGCCAAGGCCGGCCGTTGCGATCCTCGCCTTCAACGACTGCGCGAATGCAAAATTCTCCGGCGTCACCCGTCCGGCGATGACCGCCGTCCAGTCCGGGAAGCGCGGCAACAGCTCGATCATCGCATCGACGAAAAGGTCGGTTCCCTTCTGCTCCCGGATGCGGCCGAAGCAGCCGACGGCGAAGCGGCCCGGCAGGCCGGCGGCGCAGAACTCGTCATCGCCGTCGCGGGGCGGATGGAAGAGGTCGAGGTCGACGCCGTGCATCACCACCTCGTGCGGCACGTCGAGATAGGAGCCCGAGCGCGCGCTGGTGGCGATGACGGCGTCCATGCGCCGTATCAGCCATTTCGTGAAGGGCTGATGGTAGCGCTGCGCGGCCGACGTGAAGACGAGGTGGAGGGGGGCGCGCAAGACACGCCGCAGCAGCAATCCCGCGACCATCTCGACATTGCGCCTGGCGTGCCAGATGCGCTTCTTGCCGGACACCGGACGCGAGAGCAGGGTCGGCAACTGCCACCAGCGCATCTTCGGAAGGCTGTCAGGCAGGCCCGGCCCGAGCGTCGCGATGCCCAGCGTCCGCGCCTGCACCGGCACGAGCTGGACGATCGTGCTGGTAACGCCGGAGAGCCTGAACTTCAGGTTCGGCGCGACGACCTCGATCTTCGACATGTCCAGAACGCCGGAGCGCGAGGCTTTCCGGTCGGAACGATCCGGCACGGAAGCAACATGGCCGCTCTTGGTCACCGCCGGGCCTAGATGTACTGGACCTTGAGGACCTCGTAGCCGCGCGCGCCGCCCGGCGCGTTCACCTCGATGGCGTCGCCGACTTCCTTGCCGATGAGCGCGCGCGCGATCGGCGAGGAGATCGAGATGCGGCCCGATTTCACGTCGGCTTCCTGGTCGCCGACGATCTGGTAGGTCTTCTCTTCCTCGGTGTCCTCGTCGACGAGGACCACGGTGGCGCCGAACTTGACCTTGGCGCCGGAGAGTTTCGACACGTCGATGACTTCGGCGCGCGCGATCAGATCCTCGAGCTCATTGATGCGGCCTTCGTTGAGGCTCTGCGCCTCCTTGGCGGCATGATACTCGGCGTTCTCGGAAAGATCGCCGTGGGAGCGCGCCTCCGAAATCGCTTCGATGATGCGCGGACGCTCCTCCTGCTGACGCCAGCGGAGTTCCTCCCGGAGCGTCTGGAAGCCGTTTGCGGTCATCGGGACCTTGTTCATTTCCAACCTCATTCACGATCGATTCCTGCGCCGGGCGGCTCCTCCGAGCCGCGCCAGGCAAAAAAAGAAACGGTCCGGAAGCCTTCGGCTAACGGAACCGTCTCACCTCAATCATGGGTAATATAGCAGTTCCCGGCGGATTTTCACGCCCAAATTTCGCGCATCCATTGCGCCAAGGATCGCTTGAGCCGCGGCGCCCGGTCACGCGCCGCGACGCCGAATTTCGTTCCGGCGCCGCGCAGGAGCCGCCCGACTCAACCGCGAGCCGCAAAAACCTCGATCTGGCGCGCCAGTTCGGCATGCTCGGCGCAGCCCGAGCCGCAGCGCTTCTCGATCTCCGCCAGCTGGCCGCGCGCGGCCTCGAGGTCGCCGAGCTGCAGGTAGGCTTCGCCGAGGTACTCGCGCACCAGCGTGTAGTCGGGATCGGCCAGCAGCGCCTCCTGGTAGTAGCCTAGGCCGACCAGGACCCTGCCCTGCTTGCGGTGGGAATAGCCGAGATAGTTGAGGATGCGCGGATCCGACTTGTCTGCCGCGAGGCTGAGCACCGCGATCGCCTCGCCATAGCGTCCCGCCATGGCGAGATCGCGACCGGCCTCATAGATGGAGTCGTCGTCGAGCTTGCCCTGGCCAGGGACGACGCACTTCTGCTTCTCCTTGTCCCAGACCTCGCCCTTCTTGCACTGGCTCACCGTGTCGCCGGAACCGCCGTCGCCGGCCGCGAACGATGGACCGGCGATCGCGCCGGAGAAAAAGAGAGCGGCCATTGCCGCGCGAAACGACCTGTTCATCGGTATCTCCTCGAATGCCCCCGCAGATGAACGCGTTGCGGCGGCGCTTATTCCCGGCGGCCACGCGATCGCGACGATATCTACACCACGCTCCCGGACGGGTCAAAATGTCGCGGAGCGGCATTGCCTGGAAACGGGGCCGCCACTTCAGGCCCGGAAGATAAGGGCGGCACCCCCGGCAATGAGGGCGAAGCCGAGCAGGTGGTTCAGGGTGAAGGCCTCCTTGAGGTAGAGCACCGAGAATACCGCGAACACGCTCAGCGTGATCACCTCCTGGATCGTCTTCAGTTCGGCGGCGCTGTAGGCCTGGATGCCGATGCGATTGGCCGGCACCGCCAGCCAGTACTCGAAGAAGGCGATACCCCAGCTGGCGATCACGGCGACGTAGAGTGGCGCCGCCTTGAACCTGAGATGGCCGTACCAGGCGAACGTCATGAAGACGTTCGAGGCGACGAGGAGGAGGATCGGCAGCACTTTGGGCGAGAGCAGGAGGGACATAGGAAGCGCCGTTGGGGATGGGACGAGAGCATGTCCGACGGACACAAAGGTGTGTCAATTGGCGCCATGCGCCCTCGACAGGCATTTTGCCCTGCACAGGCGAAATGGGCTATTCTCGTTCGGCGAATAAGGAGGTGCACCGTGCAGCGGCCAATCGAGAGCGAATGGGAACTCGCCATAGACCCCGATACGGTCAGGCTGTTCATAATCAAGGCCAAGGCGATCAGCGCCGGGGTCAACGACGATTACGCCGACGGCAGCGAGCACGAGGTCGAACTCGACGCCGAGTCGCGCGACAGCCACCACCACGACGGCCTGGCCGAAGAGAAGGAAGAGGACCTGACGGAAGAGGAACTGCGGGAATTGATCGACGACCTCAACGTCGACGAATCCGCGGAACTCGTGGCCCTCGCCTGGCTCGGCCGCGGCGACTTCGAAGCCGCGGAATGGCAGGAAGGAGTCGAGCAGGCGCGCCAGCGGGGAAACAAGCGGACCTCCTCCTATCTGCTGGGCATGCCCATGCTCGCCGACTATCTGGAAGCCGGCCTCGAGGCCCTCGGCGCCTGACAAACGGAGCCTGGCGGAAACCGAGGCAGCAGCGGTAAACGTCTGCGCTGACCTTTCCTTTACCCTTGGCGGCTAGTCTCGCAGGCCGTGTGTAAGCATGCGTCCCCGTCCGACGGGCGCAGACGCGACGCGGGAACGGCCACATGCCCCCCAAACGCCAGTCCCTAGCCAGGTTGATCCTGATCACCGGTCTTGCTCTGGCCGGGTGCAGCTCCGACAGCGTGCTGTCGCTGCGGCCCGATGTCGACGTCGGCACGCGGACCGCAGCGGTCGCCGGCGGCGGCCTGCGCGATCTGGTGCCCTCCGATCCCTACATGGCGGGCTACCCGAGGCTCGATCCGCCTATGCAATCGGCACCGGAAGTCATGCCGGCCGAGGAGATGTCGTGCCGCGACGACCTCCGGCGACTGGGCGTCGAATACAGCGATCTCGCCCCGATCAACGATGGCGGCGCCTGCGGCATCGACTTCCCGGTGAAGGTGACGGCGATCGGCGGCATCGACATGAAGCCGGCGGCGACGCTGCGCTGCGAGATGGCGGCGACCTTCGCCACCTGGGCCAGGAAAGAGCTCGTTCCGGCAGCGCGCACGCGCTACTTCACCGGCGTGAAGACCATCCACCAGGGGTCGAGCTACTCGTGCCGGCGCATTCGCGGTACGGGCAAGGCGTCGGAGCATGCCCGCGGCAACGCCCTCGACGTGATGCGCATCGAACTGAACAACGGACGCGACATCGACGTGCGCAGGCCCGGCTGGTTCGCCTTCCGCACGCGGGGCTTCCTGAACACGGTCCGCGCCGACGGCTGCGACTATTTCAACACCGTGCTCGGTCCCGGTTACGACGCCGACCACAAGGACCACTTCCACTTCGACATCATGCCCCGCCGCAACGGCTATCGCGCCTGCCACTGACCGGCGGGTCGTGCCGAGGCCGGAACGCGCAGCGCACGCGCCGTTTTCGCGAGGCCGGCCGCGCCGAAGCTTCTACCCGCGCGCGGCGGGTGTTAAGGAACGGATATGGTCTATGTCGAAATCGCGATCGTCGGAATCCTCATCGTCCTCAACGGCCTGCTCGCCATGTCCGAACTCGCCATCGTCTCGGCCAGGCCGGCGCGGCTGAAGGCGATGGTCGAGCGCGGCGTCTCCGGCGCCGGCCATGCCTTGCGGCTGAGCGAGGATCCCGGCCGTTTTCTCTCAACCGTGCAAATCGGCATCACGCTGGTGGGCATCCTGTCGGGCGCCTTCTCCGGGGCAACGCTCGGCGGCAGGCTCGGCGCGGTCCTTGTGTCGCTCGGCCTGGGCGAAGCGGGCGCCAGCGCGCTCGGCGTCGGCGTCGTGGTCGCCGTCATTACGTATGCCTCGCTGATCGTCGGCGAACTCGTGCCCAAACAGATCGCCTTGCGCAATCCCGAGGGGATCGCCGTGCGCGCCGCGCCGGCGATGGCGCTGCTGGCAAGGATCGCGGCTCCCGTCGTCTGGCTGCTCGACATTTCCGGCAAGGCCGTGCTGTGGCTGCTCGGGCAGCAAGGAGAAGGCCCGGACAAGGTGACCGACGAGGAGATCAAGATGCTCGTCGCGGAGGCCGAACACCACGGCACGATCGAGGCCGACGAGCGGCGGATGATCGCCGGCGTGATGCGGCTCGGCGACCGCGCCGTGCGTGCCCTTATGACGCCGCGCACCGATGTCGACTGGCTCAATCTCGACGCCGACGAGGCAACCATCCGCAAGCTCCTGCTCGAGACCCAACACTCGCGACTGCCGGCGGGCGAAGGATCGGTCGACGCCATGATCGGCGTCGTCCAGACGCGCGAACTGCTTGCTGTGGCGCTCTCCGGCGGGCGCATCGATCCGCGCCGCCATGTCCGCGCGGCACCGATCGTCCACGACCAGGCCGACGCGCTCGACGTGCTCGCCACGCTCAGGGAGGCCGACGTTCCGGTCGCGCTCGTCCATGACGAGTACGGCCACTTCGAAGGCCTCGTCACGCCGGCCGACATACTGGAGGCGATAGCCGGGGTGTTCCGCTCCGATCTCGACGAGGACGAGCCGATGATGGTGCGTCGCGACGATGGCTCCTGGCTGCTCGCCGGCTTCATGCCCGCCGACGAGATGGCCGACCAGTTCGGCATCGAACTGCCGAAGGACCGCGACTACGACACGCTCGCCGGTTTCCTGCTGTCGCTGTTCCATCACCTTCCGTCGACCGGCGAATCGATCGAGGCGCAGGGCTGGCGCTTCGAGGTCGTCGACCTCGACGGCCGCCGCATCGACAAGGTACTGGTGGCACGCACGACGGAAGTGGCACCGGCCGCGCAGCGATAGGCCCCGAAAACGCAAAGGGCCGCGCGGCGCGCGACCCTTCCGTCCTGGGAGGAAAGCTGGAAACGGCCGGTCAGGCGGCCTTGGCGACCGCCGCGTCGCTGCCGCGCGCGGCCTTCAGCGCCTGCGCCCACCACGACAGCTGGCCGAGCATGTCGCCGGCGGCGGCGACGATGTGCGGGAAGTCGGCGATCGGCTTGCCTTCCTTGATCGCCGCGTAGTCGGCCCAGACGATGTGGACGGCCGCGCGCACCGGCGCCATCTGCAACTCGACCGCGTTGAGGCGCAGCTGCTCGATGGCACGCGCCCCACCGACGCCGCCGTAGCCGACGAACGCCGCCGGCTTTCGGTTCCACTCGGTGTAGGCGTAGTCGAGCGCGTTCTTCAGCACGGCGCTCGGGCCGCGATTGTACTCGCCGGTGATGAAGATAAAGCCGTCGAACTCGGCGACCTTCTTCTGCCACTTCTGGGCGACCTCGTTCTTCGACGGGACCCAGGCCGACGACGCGACCTCGTCGAAGAAGGGCAGCGGATAGTCGCGCAGGTCAAGGACTTCGACGTCGAGGTCGCCGCGCTCGGCGGCGAGCTTGGCGATCCATGCGGTCGGAACGTCGGCGAAGCGGGCTTCCCGCGTCGAGCCGACCACCACCGCGATACGAGGCTTGGACATGTCATTCTCCTTCTGGAAATTGCTGGTAACCAATGGATACCGGCGCTATATAAGTGACCGGTTTTACGGCGCACAAGGAGGCACTTTCTTGAAACCAAGGCACCCGCACCGCACCGAGGACTGCCGCGCGGTCTCCGAAATCCTGCAGCGCGTCGGCGACAAATGGACGGTGCTCGTGGTGGGCAAGCTGGGCGATGGACCGATGCGCTTCAACGAGCTCCGGCAGGCCGTCGGCGGCATCTCGCAGAAGATGCTGACGACCACGCTGCGCGGCCTGCAACGCGATGGATTCATTACGAGAACCGTCTTCCCGACGATCCCGCCGAGAGTCGATTACGAGCTCACTGAACTTGGCCGCGAACTACTCGTCCCGGTCAACGCGCTGGGCGACTGGGCGCGGAAAAACACGGCCCGCGTCAACGCCGCGCGGGCACGATTCGACGAGGCGGAAAAGGCGGCGTAACTCTGTTCAGTGACGGTGTGTTCACTGCTGGGGAACGGGCTTCGGCCGGCCTTCGCCGTCCAGCGCGACCATGATGAAGTCGGCGTCGGTGACCTTTTCCATCAGGTCCGACAGGTAGCGCTGCGCCCAGGCCTCGACCTTCAGCACCATCGAGGTGCGGCCGACGCGCTCGATGTGGGTGTAGATGCACAGCGTGTCGCCGACCTTCATCGGCTTGGCAAACGACATTTCCTTGACCGCGGCGGTGACCACCCGGCCCTTGGCGCGCTCGGCGGCGCGGATGCCACAGGCAAGGTCCATCTGCGCCATGACCCAGCCGCCGAAGATGTCACCGGCGGCGTTGGCGTCGGC
>CAJPFN010000113.1 GCA_905339215.1 Rhizobiaceae bacterium | reverse complement strand
AGGAACATGCCGAGGTCGATCCAGGAGCCCTGGTTGAGACGGCGGTCGATGGTGAAGATCATGCCCACCGGCGCATCGAAGAAGACGAAGTTGCGGTCGTGTTGCTCGCGCATGCGGTCGACCTCGCGCCGGCCGATGCCGAGCGCCGAATAGAGGCCGAAGCCGACCGTTCGGCGGCGGGTGAGATAGGGCTCGAAGAACTGGTCGGGGTAATATTTATACTCGTCCCAAACCGCTTTTTCGGCGCGGACGCCGGAGTTGAGGATCGCGTCGGAAATGCGCTGCTTGGCCTCGCCGGTGGTGACGTAGACCTTCCACGGCTGCATGTTCGTGCCCGACGGCGCGCGCGACGCCACTTCGAGGATTTCGCGGATCGTCTGCTCGTCCACCGGATCGGGCAGGAACGCGCGCACGGAACGCCGCGTCGTGATCGCTTCGTCGACGATGGCGGTTTCGTCGCTCGCAGCGGTCTTCCTGTCCTGCATCAGCATGGCCGCATCCAGATCCCGGTTATGAATGGCACGGGTTCGACTTTCGTCGAGTGCAGGCTTTGCACCAGCACCGATTGCGCCGCAAGAGTTTCTTCAAGCGCGTGAAATCTGCCTTGCATTTTTCACGAACCTGTCGCAATGAAATTCCGTTCAAGATTTTCACGAGACCCACCGTGCGTACCGCGATTTCGGCGATTGAGGAAAGTCTGCCTCCGCAGCCTGCCCTGCTGGCGCGCGACCTTCGCGCCCTGCGCAAGGCGCGCGGCCTGACGCTGTCGACGATAGCGGTGAAGCTCGGCCGATCGGTCGGCTGGGTCAGCCAGGTCGAGCGCGGCCTGTCGGTGCCGACGGTCGCGGACCTGCGTGCGCTCGCCGACCTCTTTTCCGTGCCGCTCAGCCTGTTCTTTTCCCACGACGCCGCCGACGAAGCCGAGCGGGGAGTGATCGTTCGCGCCGGCCGGCGCAGGTCCCTTGGCACAAGCGAATCGGGGCTCGTGGAGGAGCTTCTGTCGCCCGATCTCGGCGGTAGTTTCGAACTGCTTCGCTCCGAGTTCGCTCCCGGTGCCTCCCTGTCGACGCCGACGGTGCGTCCGACGGAGGAAGCGGGCTACGTCGTCGCCGGCCGCTTCGACCTTGAGGTCGACGGCGTCTGGCACGAGCTCGGACCCGGAGACAGCTTCCGCTTCGCCGGACAGCCGTTCCGTTGGCGCAATCCGGGCGACGAGCCGGCGGTCGTCATCTGGGCGGTATCGCCGCCGGTCTATTGAGGAACTACGGGAGGACAACATGGCCGGTCTGCCGAGCACGGCGCGCGTGGTGATCATCGGGGGCGGCGCCGTCGGCGTTTCCGCGCTCTACCACCTGGCGAAGGCCGGATGGACCGACTGCGTGCTCCTCGAAAAGAACGAGCTGACGTCGGGTTCGACCTGGCATGCGGCGGGCAACGTACCGACCTTCTCCTCGTCCTGGTCGCTGATGAACATGCAGCGCTATTCGACGGAGCTCTATCGCGGCCTCGCGACGGCTGTCGACTACCCGATGAACTACCACGTCACCGGTTCGATCCGCCTGGCGCACACGACGGAGCGCATGCGCGAGTTCCAGCGCGCAAAGGGCATGGGCCGCTACCAGGGCATGGCGATCGACGTCATCGGCGCCGACGAGATCAAGGCCCGCTATCCGTTCATCGAGACGCACGATCTGCTCGGTGCCCTTTACGACCCCAATGACGGCGACATCGACCCGGCCCAGCTCACCCAGGCGCTGGCCAAGGGCGCCCGCGACATGGGCGCGACGATCGTCCGCTTCTGCCCGGTGACCGAAGCCCATCGCGACAACGGCGAATGGGTTCTGGTGACGCCGGAAGGCGAAATCCGCTGCGAATATGTCGTCAACGCCGCCGGCTACCGCGCAGCGGAAGTGGGCAGGCTTTTCGGCCGCGACGTACCGATGATGGTGATGAGCCATCAGTATATCCTCTTCGACGAGATCCCCGAACTCGCCGCCTGGACGAAGGAGGTCGGTCACAAGCTGCCGCTGCTGCGCGACGTCGACACCTCCTATTATCTCCGCCAGGAAAAGCACGGCATGAACCTCGGCCCCTACGAGCGCAACTGCCGCGCGCACTGGGCGAGTGTCGGCGACCCGATGCCGGAGGATTTTTCCTTCCAGCTCTTCCCCGACGACCTCGATCGCCTCGAATGGTATCTCGCCGACGCGGTGGCGCGCGTGCCGATCCTCGGCACCGCCGGCCTGTCCAAGGTGATCAACGGGCCGATCCCCTATGCACCCGACGGCAATCCGCTGATCGGCCCGATGCCCGGCGTGCCCAACGCCTTCGAGGCCTGCGTCTTCACCTTCGGCATCGCCCAGGCCGGCGGCGCCGGCAAGGTGCTCGCCGAATGGGTGACCGAAGGCGCGACGGAGTGGGACATGTGGTCCTGCGATCCACGCCGTTTCACCGCCTTCGCCGCCGCTCCCGACTATGCCGTCGCAAAGGGTATGGAGATCTACGGCCACGAATACGCCATCTCCTTCCCGCGCCATGCCTGGCCAGCGGGACGCAACCGCAAGCTCTCGCCCATCCACGATCGCATCGCCGCGCTCGGCGCACAGTTCAACGCCTACAATGGCTGGGAGCGCGCCACCTGGTATGCCAGGCCCGAAGACGACACGTCGGAGGAAGCTACGCAGACCTTCGACCGCGACGGTCCGTGGCAGAAGCGCATCCGCGAGGAGTGCCTCGCCGTGCGCGACGCAGCCGGCATCCTCGACCTGCCCGGCTTCTCGCGCTACCGCGTCGAGGGCGAAGGCGCCCGCGCCTGGCTTTCGACACTGATCACCGGCGTTGTCCCGAAACCAGGCCGCATCGGGCTCGGCTACTTCGCCGATGAGACAGGGCGGATCGTCACTGAGATGTCGATCATGGCACTCGGCGAGGACTTCTTCTTCCTCATCACCGCCTCGGTCGCCGAGCTCCACGACCTCGAGTGGCTTCAGAGGCATCTGCCGCAAGGGACTAAGATCTCGGTGAAAAATGTCACCGACGCGTTCGCCTGCCAGATCCTCAGCGGGCCGAACGCGCGAAAAATCCTCGCCGAGGTCGCCGACGCCGACCTCACTCAGCCCTGGCTTACCCACCAGTCGTGCAGGATCGCCGACCGCTGGTGCCAGCTGGTGCGCGTCTCGTTCGCCGGCGAGCTCGGCTGGGAGATCCACACCAAGGTCGAGGACACGGTGGCAATCTTCGACGCCGTCTGGGCGGCCGGCCGGCACCATGGGTTGAAACCCTTCGGCATGTTCGCGCTGGATTCGCTGCGCCTGGAAAAAGGCTACCGCGCCTGGAAGCAGGACCTCTCCACCGACTACACCATCCTTCAGGGAGGGCTGGAGCGCTTCGTCAAGTGGGACAAGCCGGCCTTCAAGGGCAAGGCGGCACTCCTGAACGAGAAGCAGCAGGGCGTCAGGAAACGTTTCGCCACGCTGGTCATCGACAATCCCGGCCCCTGTGACGCCCCCTACATGTCGACGGTCTGGCATGACGGCGCCATCGTCGGCGAGACGCTGTCCGGCGGCTGGGGCCACCGGGTCGATAGGTCGATCGCACTCGGCATGATCCGCGCCGACCTCGCCGAAGCCGGCCGCAAGGTCGAGATCGAGATCTTCGGCGAACGTTTCTCCGCCACCGTCCAGGACGACCGGCCGCTGTGGGATCCCGAGAACGCGAGACTGAAGGGCTGAGCATATGACGAACGTGATCCTCACCGACGGCGGCATGGGCCAGGAACTCCTGCGCCGCTCCGGCGCCACGCCGACGCCACTCTGGTCGGCGAAGGTGCTGATGGACGAGCCCGACCTCGTGCGCGACCTACATGCCGACTTCATCCGCGCCGGCGCCCGCGTCATCACCGTCAACACCTACGCCGCCACGCCGGAACGCCTGGCGCGCGAGGGCGTCGGCGAAATGTTCCAGCCCTTGCAGAAGGCCGGGCTCGACCTCGCCGTCGAGGCCCGCGACGCGGTCGGCGCGGATTGCGCCGTCGCCGGCTGCCTGCCGCCGCTGTTCGGTTCCTATGCGCCGAAGCTGAGGCTGCCCTTCGACGAAACGCTTTCGATCTACCGGCGCGTCGTCGCCGAGCAGGCCGGAAGGGTCGACCTGTTCCTGTGCGAAACCATGGCGTCGGCCGAGGAGGCGCTCGCCGCGGCAACAGCGGCGACTGAAAGTGGTAAGCCCGTCTGGGTGTCCTGGACCCTGGCAGACGAAGGGGAACCGCGACTGAGGAGCGGCGAGACGCTCGCCGACGCGGCAAGCGCCGTCGCCCACCTGCCGCTCGCGGCGCGGCTCGTGAACTGCAGCCGGCCCGAAGCGGTCGACGCGGCCTTCGGCGATCTCCTCGCGCTGGGCGGCACGGTCGGCGCCTATGCCAATGGCTTCACCGCCGTCGAGGCGCTGAAGCACGGCGGCACGGTCGACGTGCTCGACGCCCGACAGGACCTCGGACCCGATTCCTACGCCGATTTCGCCATGGGCTGGGTGGAGCGCGGCGCTTCCATCGTCGGCGGCTGCTGCGAGGTCGGACCGGAGCATATCGCCCGGCTGCGTGACCGGCTCGTCGCCGCCGGCCATACCATCGGAGGTTTGGAGAATGCCTAGCCCGTCCGCCCGCATCGTCGGCATCATCCCGTCCGGCAAGGACGGCTGGGAGGTCCATTTCGAGGCCATGGGCCGCAAGCAGGCCGGCGAGGACATCATCATGCTGTCCGTCGGCGACCACGATTTCGACACGCCGTCGGAGACGGTCGAGGCCTGCGTCCGGCTCGTGCGCCAGGGCTACCACCATTACACCCAGCTCCCCGGCCTGCCGCGGCTGCGCGAGGCGATGGCCAGGGCTTCCACCCGCTGCACCGGCGTCGCCACCCACGCCGACGAGGTGCTCGCCACGCCCGGCGGCCAGGCCGCGCTCTTCGCCGCCGTCCACGTCGCGCTCGATCCCGGTGACCACGCCATCGTCGTCGCGCCCTACTACGCCACCTATCCCGGCACCTTCCGCGCCGCCGGTGCAGGTTTCACGGTGGTCGAAGCCCATGCCGAAGACGGCTTCCAGCCGGATGCGGCCGCCGTCGAGGCCGCGCTCCGGCCGAACACCCGGGCGATCCTGATCAACACGCCGAACAACCCGACCGGCGCCGTCTACACGCGCGCCTCGCTGGAGGCGATCGCCGATATCTGCCGGCGCCACGACCTGTGGCTCGTCTCCGACGAGGTCTACTGGACGCTGGGCGTCGGCGAGCACGTCTCTCCGCGCTCGCTGCCCGGCATGGCCGAGCGCACGCTAGTCGTGAACTCGATGTCGAAGAGCCACGGCATGACCGGCTGGCGCATCGGCTGGCTGACCGGGCCGGCCGACATCGTCTCGCTGCTCATCAACCTGAACCTCGTCTCCACTTACGGCCTGACCGACTTCGTCAGTCGCGCGGCCATCGAGGCGCTGGACAACGACTGGGGCGTGGCAGAGATCGCGAAGACCTACGCGGCGCGCCGCAAGGTCTTTCTCGACGCCGTGCGCGGCATGAACGACGTCGTCGTGCGCGGCTCGGCGGGCGGCATGTACGTCATGCTCGACATCCGCGCCATCGAGCCGGACTGCGAAAAATTCGCCTTCGCCTTCCTCCACGCCGAGAAGGTCAGCGTCATGCCCGGCTCGAGCTTCGGCGACGCCGCTGCCGGCCACATTCGCATAAGCCTCTGCCAGCCGGACGACCTGCTCCACGAGGCGGCGCGCCGGCTGAAGCGTTTCATCTCCAGCTACCGGAGCAAGGCCGCATGACCACCCTTCCCGCCAAGGCCCGCGCCGTCATCATCGGCGGCGGCGTGTCCGGCTGCTCGGTCGCCTATCACCTCGCCAAGCTCGGCTGGACCGACATCGTCCTGCTCGAACGCAGGCAGCTCACCTGCGGCACCACATGGCACGCGGCCGGCCTGATCGGCCAGCTGCGCGGCTCCCAGAACATGACGCGGCTGGCAAAGTACTCCGCCGACCTCTACGTCAGGCTGGAGGCCGAGACCGGCGTCGCCACCGGCATGCGCCAGGTCGGCTCGATCACCGTGGCGCTGACCGAGGCGCGCAAGCACGAGATCTACCGCCAGGCCTCGCTGGCGCGGGCGTTTAACGTCGACGTTCGCGAGATCTCGCCGGCCGAGGTCAAGGAGATGTACCCGCACCTCAACGTCTCCGACGTCGTCGGCGCCGTGCACCTGCCGCTCGACGGCCAGTGCGACCCGGCCAACATCGCCATGGCGCTCGCCAGGGGCGCCCGCCAGCGCGGCGCCACCATCGCCGAAGGCGTCAAGGTCGAGAAGGTGCTGACCCGCAACGGCCGCGTCGCCGGCGTCGCCTGGGCGAAGGACGGCGAGAAGGGCACGATCGAGGCCGATATCGTCGTCAACTGCGCGGGCATGTGGGCGCGCGAACTCGCCTCGCAAAACGGCGTCGGCATACCCCTGCATGCCTGCGAGCACTTCTACCTCGTCACCGAGCCGATCCCCGGCCTGACGCGCCTGCCGGTGCTGCGCGTGCCGGACGAGTGCGCCTACTACAAGGAAGACGCCGGCAAGATGATGCTCGGCGCCTTCGAACCGGTCGCGAAGCCGTGGGGCATGGACGGCATCCGCGAGGATTTCTGCTTCGACCAGCTGCCGGAGGACATGGACCACTTCGCCCCGATCCTCGAGATGGGCGTCAACCGCATGCCGATGCTGGAGACCGCCGGCATCCACACCTTCTTCAACGGCCCCGAGAGCTTCACCCCGGACGACCGCTACTATCTCGGCGAGGCGCCGGAGCTCGGCGGCTACTGGGTGGCAGCGGGCTACAACTCGATCGGCATCGTCTCGTCGGGCGGCGCCGGCATGGCGCTGGCGCAGTGGATCGTCGACGGCGAGGCGCCGTTCGACCTGTGGGAAGTCGACATCCGCCGCGCCCAGCCCTTCCAGAAGAACCGGCGTTACCTGAAAGAGCGGGTCACCGAGACGCTCGGCCTGCTCTATGCCGACCACTATCCCTACCGCCAGGTGGTCACCGCGCGCGGCGTGCGCCGCTCGCCGCTGCACGAGCACCTTAAGGCGCGCGGCGCCGTCTTCGGCGAGGTCGCCGGCTGGGAGCGCGCCAACTGGTTCGCCAGGGAGGGCCAGGAGCGCGAATACCGCTATTCGTGGCAGCGGCAGAACTGGTTCGACAACCAGCGCGAGGAACATCTGGCCGTGCGCAACGGCGTCGGCCTGTTCGACATGACCTCGTTCGGCAAGATCCGCGTCGAGGGCCGCGACGCGCTGGCCTTCCTGCAAAGGCTCTGCGCCAACGATCTCGACGTGCCGGCCGGCCGCATCGTCTACACGCAGATGCTCAACGGCCGCGGCGGCATCGAGAGCGACCTGACCGTCACCCGCCTGTCGGAGACCGCCTTCCTGCTCGTCGTGCCGGGCGCCACGCTGCAGCGCGACCTCGCCTGGCTGCGAAAGCACCTCGGCGACGCGTTCGCCGTGATCACCGACGTCACGGCCGCCGAAAGCGTTCTCTGCCTGATGGGGCCGAAGTCGCGCGACTTGATTCAACGCGTGAGCCCGAACGATTTCTCCAACGAGAACAACCCGTTCGGGACGTTTCAGGAGGTCGAGATCGGCTTCGGCCTGGCCCGCGCCCACCGCGTCACCTATGTCGGCGAGCTCGGCTGGGAACTCTACGTATCGACCGACCAGGCCGCCCACGTCTTCGAGGCGCTGGAGGAGGCCGGCCGCGATCTCGGCCTGAAGCTGTGCGGCCTGCACACGCTCGATTCCTGCCGCATCGAGAAGGCGTTCCGCCATTTCGGCCACGACATCACCGACGAGGACCACGTGCTCGAGGCCGGTCTCGGCTTCGCGGTGAAGGCCGCCAAGGGCGACTTCATCGGCCGCGACGCGGTCCTGAAGAAGAAGGAAGCCGGCCTGTCGCGCCGCCTCGTCCAGTTCCGCCTGAAGGATCCCGAGCCGCTGCTTTTCCACAACGAGGCGATCGTCCGCGACGGCAGGATCGTCGGCACGGTCACCTCGGGCAATTACGGTCACTTCCTCGGCGGCGCCATCGGCATGGGCTATGTGCCGTCCGCCGGCGAGAGCGAGGCGGAAATCCTCGCCTCGTCCTACGAGATCGAGATCGCCGGCGAGCGTTTTGCGGCCGAAGCGTCGCTCACGCCGATGTACGATCCCAAGGCCGCGCGGGTCAGGATGTAGGGAACCCCGCGTCTTGGCGCTGCGTCCTTCGGCCGGTCAGGCGGCGTCAGCGAAATCCGCCGACGGCTGTACGGCCGCGACCACGGCGTCGGCCGACCACTCTCTGAACCCGGGATCGAGGCGCAGTTCATCGAGGCTGCGCGAGCGCGGCCTGTCGCCGATCCAGTCTTCGAAAGCGAAGGCCAGCGCATTCGAGGCCTCGCGCATGGCTTCATCGAGCGTATCGGCGACAGCTGTCACGCCCGGTACGTCGGGGAAGGAAACCCCGTAGCCGCTGTCGGGCTCCTTGTGGATCAGGGCGATGTAGTAGGCCATTCCTTCAGTCCCTCGGCCAGCCCGCCTGCGCGTAGATGGAACGCACCGTTCCAGCTGGGATGTCTTTGCGCGGATGCGTCACGATCGCCACCCGGCCGGAATCGGGATGACGGAACTTGTGGTGCGAGCCACGCACGGAAACTCGTACGAAGCCATCGCGTTCAAGTCTGCGAATGATATCGCGACTGTCCTTCAGCATCAAACGATGATCCCGACGTACCCTCGCCGAGCTTACTATCGTCAGTTGCCAGCACAACCGCCCTCATCCTGAGGTACGAGCCCGCACGACCTCACGTCGTGAACGAAAACACCCGCGGGCGAGCCTCGAAGGACGCACCGCCCGTCACGGCAGCCAGTCGTCGAGCGCGGCTTTCCTCACGTCCCGGAGCAGCCGGATGAAGCCGTCGGTCTGGTGCTCCACCGTCAGCCGGCCCTTCTCGGCGGTGGCTTTCGCCGCCTCGCCGACGACCCCATGCGGGTTGAGGTCGGAGGCGATCCAGGCGAAGGCCTGGGTGCCGGTGTGGCGCAGCAGCTCGAAATTGTCCTCGGCGACCTGGACGCGTGAAGGGAAATCCTCGGCCTTTTCCATGTCGACCAGGTCGGGCCGGAAATGCAGCATCACCGAGGTCTCGAAGTCGCCGCCATGGATGCCGTAGCGGTCCTCGATCTCGGAAAAGAGCCCCGCCGGCCGGCCGAAGCGCGACCAGCTCGTCTTCACCGCCAGCATGCCGAAGCGCACGCGCAGTTCGCGCGTGACGATGCCCATGATCTCTTCGTTGCCGCCATGCGAATTGACGACGACGATCTTGCGTACCCCGGCCCGCGCCACCGAGGCGCCCAGTTCGGTCCAGGCCTCGATTAGCGTGGTGGCCGGCAAGGTCAGCGTGCCCGGCGCATGCAGGTGTTCGTTCGACTTGCCGACCGACTGGATCGGCAGGATGCGCACGTCGAGATCGTCCGGCAGCTTTGCGATCACAGCGTCCAGCATCCCGGCCATGATGGTCGAATCGGTCGACACCGGCAGATGCGGCCCGTGCTGCTCGATCGCCGCGACAGGCAGGACCGCGATCGTCGCCTCCGGGTCGATCGCGTGGTACTCGGTGGTCCTGTAGTCGCCCCACCAGGCGCGTCTCTTGTTCATTCCTGCCTCGCATGCGCCGGCATCTGCTCCGGCGCCTTTCCATATCCCGTTTCGCCAGTCGGGAAAATCGTCGCGGCACTCAGCCCGCCGCGATCGCTTCGATCTCGACCTTGAACTCGGGGCGGGCGAAGCCCGACACGATCATCAGCGTCGAGGCCGGCGCCGGGTCGGAAAACAGCCGGTCGCGCACGTCCATGTAGGGCCTCAGATGAACGCGGTCGGTGACGTAGGCGTTGATGCGGACGATGTCGGCGAGTCCCAGCCCGGCCTCGCTCAGAATCGCGGCGATGTTGGCGAAGCAGAGTTCCGCCTGGGCGCCGGCGTCCTCCGGAATCGAGTCGTCGGCGCCGATGCCCAACTGGCCCGAGCAGAGCACGAGGCGCTTGCCGGCTGGCACCTCGACACCGTGGCTATAGCGGGCGAAGGGCCGCCGGATGGCTTTCGGGGTAAGGAATCTGAACATCGTTTTCTCCGCTCCGCAGCGCGAACTAAGCGCCGATCGGCGGCCGGTTCAAGATGCCGTGCACGGCCATCTGGCGCGTGTGGACAGCAGCCGGAAAAATGGGCACGATGCCCGCAAGGACGGCAGATCGGCCGACATCCGGAACGCATTCATGGCGGTTCGCGGACGCCCCGACCGGCCAGGTCCATGGCACGCGTCTTGCTTTTAGAAACGCGATCAAGAAACCCCCGCCGCAATCCGCGCGAGGGCCAACAGAGGGTGGTGTCTATGAACGTGAAATCCAGCGTTTGCGCGGCTGCGATCCTGGCCGCTTCGACCTTCGCCGCGACGGCAGCGGAGAAGGTCGTCTACATGACCAACTGGCTCGCCCAGGCTGAGCACGGCGGCTACTACCAGGCCGTCGCCGACGGCACCTACGCCGCCTGCGGCCTCGAGGTGGAGATCCAGCAGGGCGGTCCGCAGGTTTCCGGCCGTCCGCTGCTGCTCGCCGGCAAGATCGACTTCTACATGGGCGGCAACATGCTGCAGGCGTTCGACGCCGTGCAGCAGGGGATCCCGCTGCGCGTCGTCGCCGCCTCCTTCCAGAAGGAACCGCAGGTGCTGATGACCCATCCGGGCCAGGGCCTCGACAAATGGGAGGACCTGACCAAGGCCGAGCAGTACATCCTCGGCGACGAAGGCTTCCAGAGCTACTTCCAGTGGATGATCACCGAGTTCGGCTTCGACGCTTCCAAGCGCGTGCCCTATACGTTCAACCCGGCGCCCTTCATCGCCAATCCGAAGTCGGTGCAGCAGGGCTACGTGACGTCGGAGCCCTTCGCGGTGGAGAAGGAAGGCGGCTTCAAGCCGAACCTGTTCCTGCTCGCCGACTACGGCTTCGACACCTATGCCACCACGATCGAGGTGATGCAGGACACGATCGACAAGCGGCCCGAGGTCGTCCAGTGCTTCGTCGATGGCTCGGCGAAGGGCTGGTACAACTATCTCTACGGCGACAACAAGGCCGCCAACGAGATGATCAAGAAGGACAATCCCGACATCAACGACGAGCAGATCGCCTTCTCTATCGAGACGATGAAGTCGTTCGGCATCGTCGATTCGGGCGACACCGAGAAGCTCGGCATCGGCGCCATGACCGACGAGCGGGTGAAGAGCTTCTACGACAAGATGGTCAAGGCGAAGGTCGTCCCCGAAGGGCTCGACATCGGCAAGTCGTACACGCTCCAGTTCGTCAACAAGGGCGTCGGCCTCGACCTGAAGAAGTAAGGCCGGCCGCCGGTCCATGCTTCAGCCATCGCCCGCAAAGGAAGGGGCCGCCGCGTCCGGCGGCCCGCCCATGCTGACGTTGCGCAGCGTCGGCAAGACGTTCTCCAACGGCGTCGTGGCGCTGCGCGACGTCGACCTCGACATCCGCGAGGGCGATTTCGTCAGCCTGCTCGGCCCGTCGGGCTGCGGCAAGTCGACGGCGCTCCGGCTGATCGCCGGCCTCGGCACGCCGACCGCCGGTGTGCTTGACTGGCGAGGTGCCGGTTTTTCCGGGCGCGGCAACATCGGCTTCGTCTTCCAGGAGCCGACACTGCTGCCCTGGGCCAACGTTTTCGACAATGTCTGGCTGCCGCTCAAGCTGCGCGGCGTCTCTCGGCGCGCAGCCGAGCCGGCGATCCGCGAGATGCTCGACCGCGTCCACCTGACCGGCTTCGAGAAGGCGGTGCCACGCGAACTCTCCGGCGGCATGAAGATGCGCGTCTCCATCGCCCGCGGGCTGGTGACGAAGCCGAAGATCCTCTTGATGGACGAACCCTTCGCCGCGCTCGACGAGATAACGCGCTTCAAGCTGAACAACGACCTGCTGGAGCTGTGGCAGGACGAGCGCTTCACCGTCGTCTTCGTCACACATTCGGTGTTCGAGAGCGTCTTCCTGTCGACGCGCATCGTCGTCATGGCCGCAAGGCCGGGGCGTATCCATAGCGAGATCGCGGTCGACGCCCCCTACCCCCGGGACGAGGCTTTCCGCACCTCCGTTGAATACGCCGCGCTCTGCCGCCAGGCCTCGCAGGTTCTGGTCGATGCGATGCACCTGGCGCCGGGAGACCCCTATGACGGACATTGACAAGGCGCCCGCCGGTCCCTTGCTCGATCCCGAGGAGGCCCGCCGGTTGCGCGCCGAGCGGTTGGAATCGGTCGGCAAGTGGTTCCTGCCGCTGGCGATCATGGCCTTCGCGATTCTCATGTGGGACCGCATCGTCGTCTGGAACGAAATCCCGAAATACATCCTGCCGCGCCCCGGCGTCGTGCTGGAGACGCTGTGGAACGACGCGGGCCTGCTCTTCTCCTCGCTGCTGGTGACGCTCAGGATCACTTTCCTCGGCCTGCTTCTCGCCGTGGTCGGCGGGGTCGGGTTGGCGGTGCTGTTCGCCCAGTCGAAGTGGGTCGAGATGTCGTTCTTCCCCTTCGCCATCGTGCTGCAGGTGACGCCGATCGTGGCGATCTTCCCGCTGATCAACATCTACGTCGACAACCAGACCGCCAAGCTCCTGCTCTGCGCCTGGATCGTCGCCTTCTTCCCGATCCTGTCCAACACCACGCTGGGCCTCAACTCGGTCGACCGCAACCTTCGCGACCTGTTCAAGCTGAACGGCGCGACGCACTGGCAGCAGCTGCGCTATCTCAGGCTCCCCGCGGCGATGCCCTACTTCCTCGGCGGCCTGAAGATTGCCGGCGGCCTGTCGCTGATCGGCGCCGTTGTTGCCGAGTTCGTCGCCGGCGCAGCCGGCCAGTCTTCGGGCCTCGCCTCGCGCATTATCGAGGCCGGCTACCGGTTGAACGCGCCGCGGCTGTTCGCCGCCTTGTTCCTGATCTCGCTCACCGGCATCGTCATCTTCCTCGTGCTGACGCTCGTCTCCCACCTGATGCTGCGCAGCTGGCACGAGAGCGCGCTGAAGCAGGAGCGGTGATGGCGGTCGGCATCGATATCCCGGAGAACGGCTGGTACGTGCTCGCCAACACGCGCGTGCCGGTGTCGCTGGCCCCCGCGCTTGCCGGCGGCGAGGAAGCCGACGGCCTCGTCGCGTCCGATATCGCCGTCGCCGACGGCAGGATCACCGGCATCGCCGTACGCGGCCGGCGCCCGGCGCCGCCACGCGCCATCGATCTCGGCGGCCGCATCGTCCTGCCCGCTTTCGTCGACTGCCACACCCATCTCGACAAGGGCCACATCTGGCCGCGCAAGCCCAATCCGGACGGCTCCTTCATGGGCGCGCTCGACGCGGCGGGCGCCGACCGTGTCGCCCGCTGGTCGGCGGAAGACGTCGCCCGGCGCATGGATTTCGCGCTGCGCTCGGCCTACGCCCACGGCACCAAGGCGATGCGGACCCATCTCGACAGCATCCCGCCGCAGGAGGACATCTCCTGGCCGGTCTTCACGGAAATGCGGGCGCGCTGGAAGGGCCGCATCGAGCTCCAGGCGGCCTGCCTGTTCGGCATCGAGCAGGCCCGCGACGAAGCCTGGTTCCAAAAACTCGTGAAAAAAGTCGCCGCGGCCGGCGGCGTGCTCGGCGCAGTCACCTATATGGTGCCCGACCTCGACGAACTCCTCGACCGCATCTTCCGCGCCGCGATCGAACACGGCCTCGACCTCGACTTCCACGCGGACGAGACCGACGACGTCGCCGCCGTGTCGCTGCGCAAGATCGCCGAGGCAGCTCTGTGGAACAGCTTCGAAGGCAGGATCCTCGTCGGCCACTGCTGCTCGCTCGCCCGCCAACCCGACGCGGAAGTCCTGTCGACGCTCGACAAGGCGGCCAGGGCCGGTCTCTCGGTCGTCTCGCTGCCGATGTGCAACCTCTACCTCCAGGACCGGCGCCGCGACCGCACCACGCCGCGCTGGCGCGGCGTCACGCTGCTCCACGAAATGGCGGCGCGCGGCATCGCGGTCTGCGTCGCCTCAGACAACACGCGCGATCCGTTCTACGCCTATGGCGACCTCGACATGCTGGAAGTCTACCGCATGGCGACGCGCATCCTGCATTTCGACCACCCCGTCGCCGACTGGCCGAAGACGGTCGCGGCGACGCCGGCGGACGTGATGCGGCTCGACGGCACGGGCACGATCGCGGCCGGCGGCCCGGCCGACCTCGTCCTGTTCCGCGGCCGCTCATGGACGGAATTGCTGTCGCGCCCCGAATCGGATCGCATCGTCATCCGCGACGGCCGCGCGATCGACCGCACGCTTCCCGACTATTCCGAACTCGACGATCTCATGGTGTGACGATGGACCTCTCGGCGCTCAAGACCGAACTCGACGGCCTGAAGATCGAGGACAATCCGGCGCTGGTGCAGCAGAAGAGCCGCGACTTCTACTGGTACAGCCCCGTCCTCAAGCGCCAGCTCGACCACGTCACCGGCGACATGATCGTCAGCCCGAAATCCGAGGCCGAGGTGATCCGCGTGCTCGCCGCCTGCCACCGCCACGGCGTGCCGGTGACGCCGCGCGGCACCGGCACCGGCAATTACGGCCAGGCCATGCCGCTTTCGGGCGGCGTCGTGCTCAACCTCGCCGACATGAACCGCATCGTCTCGATTTCCCGCGGCCGGGTCGTCTGCGAGGCGGGCGCCGTCGTCGCCGACATCGACAAGGCGTCGCGCGAGCACTCCGGCCAGGAGTTGAGGCTGCATCCCTCGACCGCCTCGACGGCCTCGATCGGCGGCTTCATCGCCGGCGGGTCGGGCGGCGTCGGCTCGATCAACTGGGGGGGCCTGCGCGACTTCGGCAACGTCATCCGCCTGCGCGTCGTCACCATGGAGGCCGAGCCGCGCGTGCTGGAGCTGACCGGCGAGGACCTGCACAAGGTCACCCACGCCTACGGCACCAACGGTATCATAACCGAGGTCGAGATGCCGCTGACGGCAGCCTACGACTGGGTCGACGTGATCGTCGGCTTCGACGATTTCGCCGCCGCCGCCCGCTACGGCAACGCGCTCGCCTGCCAGGACGGCATCCTGACCAAGGAGATCGCACCGATCTCCGCACCCGTCCCCCACCTCTACTTCAAGCGACACCAGAAGTTCCTCAGGGAAGGGCAAAGCGTCTGCGTCGTCATGGTCGCCGAGCAGTCGCTCGACGCCTTCCTCGCCTTCACCCGCCGGATCGGCGGCGACGTGGTCTTCAACGGCGCAACGATCGCCGACAGGAAGGGCCTGCCGCCGGCCTACGAGCTCGCCTGGAACCACACGACGCTGCGCGCGCTCAGGGTCGATCCGTCGATTACCTATCTCCAGGTGCTCTATCCCTTCCCCAACCAGCTCGAGCTGGCCAACCGCATGGACAGGATGTTCCCCGGCGAGCTGTTCTCGCATCTCGAGTTCGTCCGCTTCGACGGCAACATCACCTGCTTCGGCCTGCCGCTGGTGAAATTCACCACCGAGGAGCGGCTGGACGAGATCATGCGGCTCCACGAGGAGAACGGCTGCCCGATCTTCAACGCCCACCGCTATACGCTGGAGGAAGGCGGCATGAAGCAGACCGACGACATCCAGCTGGCCTTCAAGCGCGAGGCGGACCCTCAAGGGTTGCTCAATCCGGGTAAGATGATCGCCTGGGAGAACCCCGACTACGACTACAAGTCGGGCAGGACGTTCCTGTTCAAGGGCTTGCAGCAGGCGCGCTGAGGCCGACATGAACGTCCTCGTCCTCTACGCCCACCCGGTCGAAACCAGCTTCAACGCCGCCCTGCACCGCCTCATCGTCGAGCGGCTTCTGGCGAAGGGCCACACGGTCGACGACTGCGACCTCTACGCCGAGGATTTCGATCCGCGCCTCAGCCGCGCCGAGCGGCTCGGCTACCACGACCTCGACAACAATGCCGACGGCGTGCGCGCTTACGTCGAGCGGCTCCAGCGCGCCAACGCGCTGGTGCTGTCCTTTCCGGTGTGGAACTACGGCTATCCGGCGATCCTGAAGGGCTTCTTCGACCGCGTCTTTTTGCCCGGCGTGTCGTTCGACATGGTCGACGGCAAGGCGCAGCCGTCGCTGCACAACATCAGGAAGGTCGCGACCGTCACCACCTATGGCGGCGGACGCTTCCGCGCCTTCCTGATGGGCGACCCGCCGCGCAAGCTGGTCAACCGGCTGCTGCGCGCCACCGTGAAGCCCGGCGCGCCGGTTTCCTATATGGCGCACTACTCCATGAACCTCTCGACCGACGAAAGCCGTGCGGCGTTCATGAAGAAGGTCGCGGCGCGCATGGATGCCTTCTGATGAAGGTGCTCGTCGTCTACTGCCATCCGGTGCCGGAAAGCTTCGGCGCCGCGTTGCGTGACGCCGCCGTGGAGACGCTTGCCGCGGCCGGCCGGGAACTCCGCCTGATCGACCTCTACGCGGAAAACTTCAATCCGGTGATGTGCTGCGAGGAACGGCGCGCCTACAACGACCGCGCCCCCGTCGATCCGGCCCTTCTCCCGCACATCGACGCGATCCGCTGGGCCGAGGCGATCCTGTTCGTCTATCCGACCTGGTGGTACGGCCTGCCGGCGATGCTGAAGGGCTGGCTCGACCGCGTATGGGCGACCGATATCGCCTTTTCGCTGTCGCCCGAAGGCGGCATCGTCCCGCGGATGACCCACATCCGCAAGCTGGGCATCGTGACGACCTGCGGCGCGCCGTGGTGGCTGTCGCAGCTGATCGGCCATCCCGGCCGCAAGACCATCCTGCGCGGCATCCGCGCTTTGTGCGGCCCGCGCTGCCGCACCCTGTTCATGGCGCACTACCGCATGGACGCCTCGACGCCGGAGAGCCGGGCGGCCTATCTCGCCAAGGTGCGCAGGCGGCTGGCGCGGTTCTGAGGGCGCGGGCTGCCCTCACGGCTTCGTCATCATCGACGGACAGGCTGGGACGCGGAAGCCGCGATTTCCCGTTGCATCGCCCTTGCAACAGATGCCGCGCATTTCGCCAATTCCGATCGGTCGCGAATGGGCCGGAGCGGTTTCCGCTACGTTCAGAGACCATCCCGTTTGGCCATTGGTGAGGCGTTCCCTTTTATCGGAAGATCATCGTCAGTTCGGGAAAGAACAGGATCAGCATCAGCACAGCCACCTGAATTGCCATGAACGGAATGAAACCGCGGAAGATGTCTGGCAGCGTGATATGGGACGGCGCCACCGATTTCAGATAGAAGGCGGCCGGACCAAAGGGCGGCGACAGGAACGACACCTGCATGTTCACGCAAAACAGGATGCCGAACCAGACCGAAACGAAGCGCGGATCCGCAACGAGCGGACCGAGAACGCCGATCTCCTCGACGGGCAATCTGAGCACGATCGGCAAGAAGACGGGCATGACGAGCAGCACGATGCCGACCCAGTCCATGAAGGCGCCGAGAAACAGGAAGATGATCATCATCAGCAGCAGGATGCCGATCGTCGGCAACTCCGCGCCGACGATGAGATTGGCGACATAGGTCGGACCGCCGGCGATGGTGTAGGCGCCGGCCAGCGCCGTCGCGCCGAATGTGACCCATATGATCGTGCCGGTAGAACGGAATGTGCGCATCAGAGCGTCGCGAACGAGCGCAAGAGACAACTCGCCGCGGAACGCGATGATGACCAGCACCGCCACCGTGCCCATGCCGGCCGCCTCGGTGATGCCGGTAACGCCGCCATAGATCGAGCCGAGCACGACAGCCACAACCAGCAGCGGCGCCACCAGTCCCTTGCTGACCATCCAGGTCTTGCTGACGCTTTCGCGGCCAAACAAAACGCGTGGAATGGCAAAGCCGACGACGAGCATTGCGGCGAAGATCGCGAGCGTTCGCGGCAAATAAGGAACGTAGTCGTCCGGCTTGAGCAGTCCGAGCACGTTTTGCGCCTCGATCATCAGCGCATGAACCAATGCCATGGCGCCAAAAAAGCCAGCAATCCACAGCAGCAGCGTTATCAAAGACTTGCGTTTCTGCGCCGGTTCCAGATCGTCCTCGCGGGGTGCCGGTAGCGGCGCGAGGTCCGGGCTGATGCGCGTTCGAATGATGATGTAGACAATGTAGGCGCCGCCCAGGATGAAACCGGGCACGAAGGCGCCCTTGAACAAGGCGTGGATCGACGTCTCGGTGATGAGGCCGTAGATGATGAGAACGATCGACGGCGGGATCATCGTACCCAGCGATCCCGACGCGCAGATAGTACCTATCGCCAGATTCTGATTGTAGCCAAGCCTCAACATCTGCGGCAGCGCGATCAGCCCGAGCAGCACCACTTCTCCGCCGATAATGCCCGACATCGCGGCCATGATAATGGCCATGATCGACGTGACGATGGCGATCCCGCCCCGTGTGCGGCTGAGCCAGGCGGTCAGGCTGTCGTACATGTCGCGCGCTATGCCCGAGCGTTCGAGCAGCGTCGCCATCAGGATGAACAGCGGCACCGAGATCAGCACATAGTCGGTGCATAGCCCGTACATGCGCTGCGCGAGGATGTTGAGCGGACCGGTTCCGAACTGGCCGAACAGAAGATCGGGGCCGAACTTCATTACCAGGACAACGACGGCTAGGAAGCCGGACGCGAAGCCCAGCGGCATGCCGATCGCAAGCAGCGCCAGCATGCCCACGAGCACGACGATCGAGATTGTGCCGATGTCCATCGTTCCCCATCCCGGTGTCAGGTCGAGCGGTGCGTCCGCCCGTCATCGTTGCCACGCGAGCACCCTACCCGCGACGCGGCAGCGCGGTGGCCCTTTCGCGTTCTTCTTCGATGCGCCGCAGCGCTTCCACGTCAACGGCGGCATCGCCAATCAGGTCGTGTTGCTCGTCGACCCTGTTCCAGTCATGGATGAGATTTGAGATCGCCTGCAGCGCCGTCAGGACCAGAACGATCAGGATGAGCGGCTTGATCGTTGCAGGTATCGGCGGATCCCATGCGGTTCCGAACGTCTCCCAGCGGATCAGCTTGGCATAAGCTTCGCCAAATCCGCCCCAGATCACGGCGCCGATGAAGATCAGCAGGAAGATCAGCGAAACAACGTCGAAGGCATGCTTGAGCCAGCGAGGCGCAACGTCGTAAAGAAGGGTGATGCGGATGTGGCTGCGCTGCTGCATGGCATAGAGCCCTGCCAGCAGGTAGACGGCGCCGGCAATCCACAAGGACAGTTCGTTGGCCCACAATGTCGGCCTCGCCATCACATAGCGCATCGCGACCTCGATCAGCATCACCAGCACGATCATGGCCGGAAGGACCATGGTGACCCGGCTCAAGCCCCAGGTTAAAACGTCGACCCAACCTGTTCGTTCATGCTCCAACACATCCGCCTCCTCCGCACGGGGCCGCACGGCGGGCCCAATGACGGCCCGCCGCAAAGGGTCCTGCCGCCTATTGCTCGATCAGGAGACCGAGGCTCTTCAGATAGCTCTTGTGGCTGGCAACAAGGTCCTCAGCCTCAGGCGACGTGGCAAACTCGTCCCAACTCGCCTGCGCCGCGGCGTGGAACTTGCGCCGGTCCTCGCTGCTCCAGTTGGAGATGGTGATGCCGGACGCCGCGAGTTCGGCGGCGGCTTCATTGTTGGCCTTTTCGCCAGCCAAAGCCTGGCGCAGCGCCAGCTTTTCCATCGCCACACGCATGATGCGACGGTGATGCTCGGGCATCGTGTCCCATTTGGCCTTGTTGCATGCCAGGTGATCCGACGGCATCGAGTGGAAGCCCGGATACGTCGCATGCTTGGCGATGTCGTAGAGGCCGATGCTCTTGTTGTTGGCGAGGATGGAGTAGTCGGCGCCGTCGATGATGCCGGTCTGCAGCGCGGTAAACACTTCCGAGAAATCCATGACGATCGGCTTGGCGCCGAGCTTCTCGAAGATCTTGGTTTCCATTCCCGGCGGCGAACGGAACTTCCAGTCCTTGAAGTCATCCGAATTGCGGATCGGCTTGGTCGAGGACAGCGATTCCTGGCCGACGACCCACCAGCCGATGAGTTCCATGTCATACTTGTTGTACAGCTTCTGGGCGGTTTCCAGGCCGCCACCGAGCAGTAGCCAGCTGAGCTGCTGGTAAGGCGTGTCGTAACCGCCCATGATGTCGCCGACGAACTGGAAAGCCGGGTTCTTGCCGGTCTGGTAGGCGCCGCCGGTCATGTCGCAGTCAAGGATGCCGGTGGCAGCGGCGTCGAAGGTCTCGACCGATTTCACCACCGACGACGAATAGAACATTTCGATCTTGATCTCGCCATTCGACATGGTCTGCACGTCGTCGATGAAGCTTGCGGCATTTACCCCCGAAAGCGATTCAGGGGTGTAGTGCGTCTGGATGCGCAACGTGGTGGTCTGTGCAAACGCGGTTCCCGTCATCAAGCAGGTCGCGGCAGCCGCCATGACGGCCTTGTGGGTCATCTTCATTGGAGTCCTCCGTTGAGGCCCTGCCAGTCGTCGACTGTCGTCTTCCTCCCGCTGGCTGGGCACCAGACGTTAACAACGAGCTTCCGCAGCGGCAAGCAATTTACGAAGAAAGCAAAAATTTCGTGAAAACTTGAAATTCTCGGGAAACCAGGTACACAAGATGGGCGGGCGAATCGACCGGGCGTCGATCAGGAGGCGGTCGCGTGACGGATTTCATCGACCAGAGATCAGTTTACGATTCGATACGCACGCGGCTCGCCGCGGGCGATCTCGCGCCCGGACGAAAGCTCAAGCCCGACGAACTGCGCGCCGATTATGGATGCAGCGCCAGTATGCTGCGAGAGGTGTTGTTCAGGCTGGCGTGCGGCGGCTACGTCGATTTCGAGGAGCAACGCGGCTTTCGTGTGCCGTCACCATCCCTGGAGCGGCTGCGGGACATCGTGCGCATGCGGGTGCTCATCGAAACTGAAGCGGCCACACTGTCGATCGCCTCCGGCGACATGGAATGGGAGGCGCGGCTCAACGCGACCCACCACAAGCTGGCGCACCTGGAGGCTCGAATGCCCCACACCGATCACCTCAAGGAGCATGTTCCAATCTGGACCCGGTTCGACCTGGAGTTCCATGAAACGCTGGTATCCGCATGCGGATCACGCCTGATGCAGGACGCCCTCCACTCCCTCTTCTATCGCTACCGGCAGCAACTCGTCGGCCTGGTGCATGGCTACGGGTTCCGACAAGGGATCGTCGAAGAACACAAGGCAATCCTCGACGCCGCCCTGGCACGTGATGCCCCTCGATGCGCCGAAGCGATCCGAAATCACTTCGCCTTTGTCCACGGTCTCTGACCGGTCGAGACGGAACGACATCGAAGAGCTGCCCCGGGATTTCGTCGAGAAACGTCCCGCTCGCGCAAGGCAGTGAAAAATTTAGCCGTAGAGCGCCAACGTGATGGCGGTCAGGGACATTCCCGCTGCCGGAACCGCGATCGATGCTTGCCCCGATTGCGGGCGGCGAAACCTAAACCGGCATGGCCGATCCTACCGCAGCATCCAGGATCTGCCGGTTCGGGGCAGGCTCGTGACGGCAAAGCCATTGCCGAGGCGCTGGCAATGCTCAGATTCGGAATGCGCGAAACAAATACGAGCGACGCCGAGCGGAGCGCGACCGAACCGCGAGATGTGGGCGGGGACAAATCCGCTGTTTTCGGCCCGCCCGCGAAGAAATTCTCTTGCAAGATCAGTCGCCGGGTTACTTTTTCGCTCTCCGTCTCTCCCCCTCCCCAAGACCCATCCTAGAATCGCCGCCGGCAAAGGAGGCCGGAATGGACGGCAGCGTGGACGGCGGAGTGCGAAACGGAGGGATGCTGCTGAAGATCGCGGCCGTGCTCGTCTCGCTGTCGCTCGCCGCCGAGCGCGCCGCCGGCCGCTCCCTGCCCATCCGCTTCCTCGTCCTTGCTATCCTGCGCCGGGCCGAGGCCGTTGCGACCTCCTTCGTCGCCGCCACCGCGGAGGCGGCCGGGGCGGACGCGGACGACTTCCCCTGGCTCGACGACACCGCTGAGAGCGGTGCGAGCCCGCTCGACGCCGCGTGGCTTGCCCTGCGCTTCCGCCTGCTCGCCGCCCTTCTCGAGCTCTGCCGCGTGGCCGGCCGTTCCGGCA
>CAJPFN010000112.1 GCA_905339215.1 Rhizobiaceae bacterium | reverse complement strand
GTCCGGTTGACCGAATGGAAAGGACTTCCCCTACTCGCCACGGCAGCGGAGTGCCACGATTGAATTTCCACGTTCAATCCATGAGAGGGGAAGTCATGCACGAGATTACTACCGTGGGGCTGGATCTGGCAAAGCGTGTGGTGTCGCTGTGCGGCGAGGATGGGGCCGGGCGGGTGGTGGTTCAGCGCACGTTGCGCCGGGAGGCGGTGCTTGCCTGGTTCGTGCAGCGCCCGGCGTGCGTGGTCGGGATGGAGGCGTGCGCAAGCGCGCACTGGTTCGCGCGGGAGCTGGCGGCGCTGGGGCACACCGCGCGCATCATCGCGCCGGAGTTCGTGCGGCCGTTCCGGCTGTCCGGGAAGAACGATGCCAACGACGCGGCGGCGATCTGCGCGGCGGTGCGCCAGCCGCAGCTGCGCTTCGTGGCCGTGAAGAGCGCCGAACAGCAGGCGCGGTTGGTGGTGCATCGGCTGCGCCAGGGCTGGCAGGAGGAGCGCACCGCGGGCTTGAATCGCCTTCGCGGGCTGCTGGCCGAGTTCGGCCGGGTCTACCCGAACAGCGCCGCGGCCGCGCTGGCGGGCGGGCGCTCGGCCCTCGCCGACGAGACGTTGCCGGCGGCCTTGCGGCAAGGCGTGGCGCGGCAACTCGAGCATCTGCGCGAGCTCGATGGCCATCTGGCGCAGTGCGACCGGGAGATCGCGCAGCAGGCCCGAGACGACCCACGCGCGGTACGCGTCGCCCGCCTGAGTGGCGTCGGCGCGCTCACTGCCAGCGCGATCGCCGCGACCGTTGCCGACGCGAGCCAGTTCCGCTGCGGTCGCCAGTTCGCCGCTTGGCTCGGCCTCACGCCACGCCAGTACTCCACCGGCGGCAAGACGCGCCTGGGCCGCATCACCTGCCGCGGCGACACCTACCTGCGCGGATTGCTCGTGCAGGGTGCGCGCTCGGCCCTGCAGGCGGCCATGCGCCTGGCGCCGGAGCGGCGCTCCCGACTGGCCGCCTGGATGGTCGCCACCCACCTGCGCATCGGGTACCACAAGACCCTGGTCGCGATCGCCAACAAACACGCTCGCCTGATCTGGGTGCTGCTAACCCGCGACGAGCCGTTGCACGTGCACGCCGCAGTGAACTGATCGTACGCACCTTCCGCCGACTGCGAGGAGTCCCGCCAAGACGATGGTCAGACCG
>CAJPFN010000111.1 GCA_905339215.1 Rhizobiaceae bacterium | reverse complement strand
TCTCGTCGACCCTGGTGCGGTACGCGGGATCGTCAAACATTTCCAGCGATGTCGTGTCGGTGGCACTGATGGTCTCCAGCGTGGTGACGACAAAGATATCGATCAGCGACTGCAAGGCCTCCAGCTCGGGCGCGTTCACCGGTTCATCGATCGTGATGCGCGTCTCCCCGTCCGGGAGGACGGGGGTCATGACCGTGTGTGTTCCGCGCCGTGCCAATCGCATATCAAGAGATATGGCGAATGCCTGTTAATGGCCGCTGAATCCTTGCGGCTTGCGGTGTAAATTGCGGCTTTCGGAGGCTCTCACCCGCAGGTCCATCGGACGGGCCCGCCCTGATCACAGCCGTCGTCGGCCCGTCGTTGATGATCCGTGATATCGGACGGAGGTAGTGCTTGCCTTCCGGCGAAAGAGCTTTCGATAATGACAGGCGCAACCAGACGCGGCCGCCAAATGCTCGAAACCCGGAATCTCCTCCTGAACTCGCTGAGGCCCGCGGCTCGGGAGTTCATTGCGAAACGGCTCGTTACGCGGCCGATCGAAGCCGGGGAGATGATCTATGAGGACGGCGCCCCGTTTACCCATGCCGTCTTTCCCCATGTGGGCCGCCTCTCGCTGATGGCGGTCATGGACAGCGGGCGGGCCGTCGAAAAGACGTCGATCGGCAACGAGGGGTTTCTGGGATTTGCGCTGGTGCTCGGAGGAGGCAACGCGATCAGCCGTTCGGTCGTCCGGGTCCCCGGCTATGCGTCCTGGCTCGCCATTGCCGACCTCGACGAGGCGATCGCCGAGTTCGAGTGCGTCACGCAGGCGATGCTCAGATATGCCAAGGCGTTGATCGTTCAGCTGATGGAATCGGTCGCCTGCAACAGCCTCCATACCTCTGACCAGCGGGTTGCCCGCTGGCTTCTCCACGCACTGGACAGCGTCCCTGGAAACAGCCTCGAGATTACCCAGCAGGCGGTCGCCGAGTCGCTGGGCTTCCGACGGGCGACCGTCAACCAGATCTGCACGACGCTCCAGGACAAAGGCGTCATGGACTACTCGCGCGGGAGCGTCGTCGTCAGGGACCGCCCGGCGCTGGAGGCACAGGCCTGTGAATGCTATGGGCGGATCAGGCAGTTATCGCTGGCAGCCGCGCCGCCGCCAATTGCAGCGCGGCCGTTCGTTGCCTCTTAACCGCCGTCGCTCGGGGCGATTATGTCCTTGCCCTGCCGCGCCCATTCGATGAGGCAGTCGATGAAGTCGAGGAACTGCTCTGACGCCGGAGCCTCCTCTTCCCCGTCATCCATGTGCAGGTGGATTCTGCCGAGCAGTTCACCGTTGCGCTTCACGACGAGGCTGGTCGCCCCGCCGATGCTCGCATCTTCGAACCGTTTGACGACGATTTTCATCTCATCCCTCGCCCCTGTCCCGCGCACAAACTAACCGGACTGCCGCTCCGTTATTGATCCACGACGCCTGACGTGTTGGCGTTTGACGCTTCGGGACGCGGCGAACTCTGGCCGGTGTTCGGCATCTGGCCTAATGATTATATGAACGATATCGTACATAAAGTTTTGCACAAATGGTAATCACCATGCCGCGATAAAGGGGGGGGCGCGCGACATGAAGCGGGTGCTTGAACTGCTGGCCCGACAGGAGGGCGCAGCGTTGCTTGTGGCCGCTGTTGGTCTCTCGGCCGGCGCGATTTTCATCATCTGGTTCGTTTTTAGCGCCATCGTCACCTGAACCGGCCACGACCCGTATTGTTTCGGCGCTCATTTCACCGCTAATTAAGCCCGGCCTGATATCTAAACGGCCATGCCTCACCCGACCGAGCACCGTTCCAAATACCCCATTCCTTGCCACCAGAGTGGCGTGACCGGCAGAAGCTCGGGCCCGGAGG
Source organism: Rhizobiaceae bacterium (assembly GCA_905339215.1). Taxonomy (GTDB): domain Bacteria; phylum Pseudomonadota; class Alphaproteobacteria; order Rhizobiales; family Rhizobiaceae; genus DUSC01. The sequence continues at coordinate 6,353 of CAJPFN010000111.1, read as the reverse complement.
CTTAAGTGTTGTACGTCCTGCTGATCTACGTCGCCGGTGCAGGATTGGTCGCGGCCGCCGCGGCTGTGCTGGGCCGGTCCGGCCTCGCCTGGTTCGCCATCGCCCTCGGGATCAGTTTCATCCTCGCGCTGGTCCTCTTGCTGGTGTTGCCATTGCGCGAGCCGCCACGCCACGCGGCAGCGGAAGCGCGGGACGAGATCTGCCTGGGATGCGGGGAGGCGGCGCGCCGCGACGCGCGGATCTGCCGGAGTTGCAGGGGCGAATTCAGAGAGTTTCCGTCGGCCCCTCCACCCGCCTGGCTGTCAAGCCATTCCGGTACGATAGCGCGCGAGTGCCCGCAATGCGGACTGATCAACGAGCCCGGAGCCATGATTTGCGCGTGCGGGCGCTATCTCGGATAGTTGATTTCATTGGGCGGTCAACAGCAAACAGCTTCGACGTGCCGAGGTCGCCCGCGCAACGTTGTCGCTGTGATCGAGGCGGGAGATCGACATCACCCAACAACTCGACGCGGTAGAGAAGGCCGTAGCGTCAGCGGAGCGCGCGCTGAACCATTACCATAGCGACCATTGCCTGGACGAAACGGCCGGTCCACGTCTGCGCGACAGACGCGGTCCGGTCGACGAAATCAGCGAAATAGCCGATGATCGCTAACAGCGAGGGTCAACCACCTCGTCTTCGCACAGCCGGTCCCTGCTTTTTGTCTCCATGACCAATTCCCCGATCATCTGTTTCGTGACCGCCGGGGGGCATCATCCCTGGATCATCGCGAATGCGCTGGCAGCCCGCTTCGGCGACGCCCTGGCGCTGATCCAGGAGGAGCCTGAAAGCAAATGGCACCTTGTCCAACGGCGGGCTCGGAAGGTGGGCTGGCTTAACGCGGCGGGCCAGTTGGGAACGATGGCATTTATCCGCCTTGGAAAACTTGCGCTTGGCTCCCGCATCAAGCGCCAAATCAGGCGGCAGGACCTCGAAATCGGGCCGCCCCCTGTACGGAAGATGGTGACAGTCCCTTCCGTGAATTCGGAGGCGTTCGTCCTGGTCATCGCGGACTTAGGGCCCGATCTGATTTTTCTGGCCGGCTGCAGGATGATGACGAAGAGCACCTTGCGTCGGATGCCCTGTCCGGTGATCAACTACCACGCCGGCATTACGCCCAGGTACCGGGGAATGAATGGCGGATACTGGGCTCTTGCCACGGGAGAGCCGGATCAGTTCGGCAGCACCATCCACGTTGTCGACGAAGGGGTCGATACCGGCCCGATTCTGCGCCAGGTCCGGTGCCTGCCCGAGTCTGGCGACACGATCATTACCTACCCATACACACTTGCTGCCGCCTCGCGCACCGCCTGCGTGAAGGTCGTGGAGGATATGCTTGCCGGTCGCATGGATGCGATTCCAGCGGCCGGGCAGTCGCGGCAATGGTATCACCCGCCGATATGGACCTATCTATGGACCGGACTGACCGCACGCGTGTGGTAGACCCCCGCACTCAACAACAAGGCCGCCACGCATGCTTTCACCGCTGAAAAACCGCACTTACAGTCATCTGTTCGCGGCGCAGGTCATCGCGCTGGTCGGCACGGGCTTGCTAACCGTGGCGCTGGGCCTGCTGGCTTTCGACTTGGCGGGCGAAAACGCCGGAGCCGTGCTCGGCACCGCGCTCGCCATCAAGATGATCGCCTATGTCGGCGTTGCGCCGGTTGCGTCAGCCTTCACCGAACGCGTGCCCCGGCGCGCGGTGCTGGTCGCGCTCGACCTGATGCGCGCAGGCGTGGCGCTGTTTTTGCCCTTCGTCACCGAGGTCTGGCAAGTCTACGTCCTCATCTTCGCTCTCCAGTCTGCCTCGGCGGCCTTCACGCCGACCTTCCAGGCGACGATCCCGGACGTGCTTCCGGACGAGAAGGAGTATACGCGCGCCCTGTCGCTCTCGCGGCTCGCCTACGATCTCGAAAGCGTCGTCAGCCCGATGCTGGCGGCAGCGCTTCTGACTGTCATTTCCTTCCACAATCTGTTCGCCGGTACGGTCATCGGCTTCCTCGTCTCGGCGGCGCTGGTGGTTTCGGTCGTCCTGCCGAGCCCGAAGCCGACAAAGCCACGCGGCATCTATGACAGAACCACGCGCGGCATCCGCATTTATCTCGCGACGCCGCGCCTGCGCGGTCTGCTGGCGATCAACCTTGCCGTGGCCTCGGCCGGCGCGCTGGTGATCGTGAACACGGTCGTCTACGTCCAGGCCGTCTTCGGCCTCGACCAGCAGTCGACCGCCATTGCGCTCGCAGCCTTTGGTGGCGGCTCGATGCTGGCGGCGTTTGTCCTGCCGCGCCTTCTGGAAACCGTTCTGGACAGAACGGCCATGCTCGGAGGCGCAGGGCTGCTGGTAGCGGGGACGATAGCAGCGGCCGCACTCCCGTCATACGCCTGGCTCCTGCCCGTGTGGTTCCTGCTTGGTCTCGGCTACTCCATGTCGCAGACCCCGTCGGGCCGGCTGCTGCGGCGCTCGGCTCACCCGGAAGACCGCCCGGCGCTGTTCGCTGCCCAATTCGCACTCTCGCATGCCTGCTGGCTGATCACCTATCCGCTTGCCGGCTGGGCCGGCGCGGCGTTCGGGTTACAAGCGACGTCCGTCGTCCTGGCGCTGGTCGCGGGTGCCGCCGTTACGGCAGCCGCCTGGGTTTGGCCCGCCGGCGATCCGGAGGTTGTCGAGCATTCGCACGAAGGCCTTCCAGCAAGCCATCCGCACTGGAACGAGGGCGTCGCCGACGGCCGCAACAGGCATGCGCACGCCTATGTTATCGACGACCTCCATTCCGCATGGCCGCATGCGCGGTGAGATCGGCGGACGCGTCCGGCGCCGTCGCCATGGATGACCTCGCCATCCTGGGCGGCCTGTTCGCGATCGCCTTCGTCGCCGCAACGATCCTTCCGGCACAGTCTGAGGCGGCCCTGGTCGATCTCCTCGTCGCGGGAACGCATTCGCCCACCCTACTCGTCGCCGTGGCGAGTCTCGGAAACGTTCTCGGCGCCGTGGTCAACTGGGCGCTGGGTCGTGGCGTCGAGCGCTTTCGCGACCGGAAGTGGTTCCCGGTCAGCCCATCTTCCCTCGATCGTGCAACCGGATGGTATTGCAAGTGGGGCCGCTGGAGTCTGCTACTCTCGTGGGCGCCGATCGGCGGGGACGCGCTGACCGTCGCGGCCGGCGTCCTCCGCGAGCCGCTCTGGAGCTTCGTCGTCCTGGTCACGATCGCAAAGACGGCGCGCTACATCGTGCTCGCCGCCGCCACGCTGGGCGTCATCGCATGATGGGCCTGTTCCAGGATCTCGTGGCCATCCAGCGCGAGATCTACCTCGCCTTCGCCGACCGCATCCGTGAATTCGCCGAGACGGGGGACTGGGCTCTGCTCGCCGCCTACCTGCCGATGGGAGTCCTGTTCGGCGCTGTGCATACGCTCACCCCCGGCCACAGCAAGGTGGTGCTCGCCACCTACCTGACCGGTTCTACCGCCGGCGTGCCGCGAGGCATGGCGGTGTCGCTCGTATTGTCGTTCGTGCATGTCGGCATATCCGTCGTGATCGCGCTCCTGTCGCTACCGCTTGTTTCAGTGGCTCTCGGCAGTGTCGGACGCGCGCCGCTTCTCGAAGACATCAGCCGCGGCCTGCTGGGCGTGATCGGCCTGTGGATGCTCTGGCAGGGTTTCCGCGGAACCGGTCACGCCCACGGCCAGAGCATGGCCGCAGGATTCGCCGCCGGGCTCATCCCGTGTCCGCTGACGCTGTTCGTCATGACCTTCGCCATCTCGCGCGGCGTGCCGGAGGCGGGCGTCGCGTTCGCGGCCGTCATGATGATCGGGGTGGCGCTGGTGCTGGGGACGGTCGCGCTTGCAGTGGTTCTCTTCCGTCAGCAGCTTTTTCGCCTCCTCGCCATGCGACCCCGCGCCGTGGATATCGTCACGCGAGCGATCCAGATCATCGCCGGGCTGATCTTGGTCGCCGTCGCCTTGAACGCGATCCGCGGCTGATGCGCTTGACGGGAAGGCCTTCTCGTCGCGACGTGGCCTCCACGGGAACCGCGGTTTCCCCACGAGCGTCCGGCGCGAGAATCGCGTCCGGAAGCCCGGCAACGGCGGAGAAGAGGCGCGTGACCTGAGATCGATCCCGCGTTCACGGTGCTGTTACCCTTTTCGCTCTTTGACGGAGATCAAAGTCCAAAGCCATGCTTTGAGAATAGACTTTACCAATGAAACTGCGGGAGATATGCGTTCGCACCCTCGTACCGTTGATGCTCGTGGTCGCGTTCTTCGCGACCACGCTCGATGGTGTAGCTGGCAATCCGCATGTTGATCGTGTCAACGCGACGAGCCATGTGCATCCGCAGAACTCGGCCGGGATACCCTGTGTCCCGATGCAAGATTCTCAAAACCATGAACACGTCTGCCTGGTAGGCGGGACCTGCCTGCCCGGAGTTCTTCCGTCGGTCGTCTTCGTTCCGGCGATGACGGTGCTGTCTGCACGCGGCCGGTTCGTTCAAAGCCCCGAATTCGGAAGCCAATCCTTTCCTGAATACCGACCTCCGGAGTCAGCCGCTTGACGGCATGACCTGTTGATGCCGCCAAGAGCCGTTCTCGAAACCGCCCTTCCTCTTTGGTGATGCGCGGGGCCGGACGGCATCGGTTAGCCAGGCATCGGCACTATTCTGGCACTCTTCTCGGCAGGAAAACAAATGACTTTGCACCAGCATCTAACAACGCGCCGCGACTTCATCGCGGCACTCGGCTTCGGCGGTGTCAGCCTGTACGGCCTCTGGGCCGCCTACGGCGCCGCGCCGACGCCGCTCGCGCTGTTCGTTCCTGACGAAAGCGCTGCGGAGGGGGCGGGGACACACGGCGGTGCCGAACACGGGCCCGATGCCGATGAATTCCGCGCCCAGGTGGCGGACTTCGTCGAACGCTTCTCAATGCCCGACGGCAGCGTATACCCGCGGCGACCGGAAATGATGGGAGACGCTGGTCACGACACGCGTGCCGCGTTCGTGAAGCGTGGTGGGCACGCGACCTCGCCCGCGTTGCAGCATGGGGACGATGGCACGCCCGCGTCGACAAGCGGGCACGGATCCCATGGCGCCGACACGCCAGTCGACACCCACGGCACGGACATGGAAAGTGCCCATGCCGAGGACGATACCCCCCTCCACATCTATCTCATCGCGGAGAAGTGGTTCTACGAGCCAGCACATCTGCGCCTCGATGCGAACGTGCCCTACCGCTTCCGCATGATGGCGGCGGATGTCTCGCACGGAGCCTCGATCCAGTTCGGGCGCGGCGGCCGCATGATCCGGCTGAGGCCCAACCGCGTGACCGAGATGGTCGCGACCTTCGAAAAACCCGGCAGCTATCTCGTCTACTGCACCGTCTACTGCGGCGCAGCGCATGACGCGATGCAGGCCCGGATCGAAGTGGTCTGAAGGGGAGGCGACAATGACATCGAATGTTACGCATCGCCTGACCACCTTACCAGGTTCCGACCGGCGTCTGCTGCTGGCCATGGGCGGCAGCGCGCTTGCAGCTCTTGCGCTCGGCACAGTCGGCGGCCTTGTGACGGCGCTGGCACGCGGCGGCATGATCGATATCCTGCCGGAGACCGCGTACCGCTTCCTGACGGTCCACGGCGTCGGCATCTTCTTCTATTGGCTCTACCTCGCGCAGGTTGCTCTCCTGCTCGGCTTTGCGGCGATCGATAACGAAGAAGGCGGCATCGCCTTTCGCCCGGCAGCATGGACGGGGTTCGGCCTGATCGCCGCCGGCTTCGTCTTTAGCATGGCCGGCGCGCACATGGGAACGCCGCTCCTTTACAACGGCTCCCCGGAGCTTGCAGCGGATGAACCGTCGACGCTGCTCGTGTTCAACCTGGGCTATCTGCTCCTCGGGCTCGGCCTGATGGCGACGCCCGCAGCGGCAATCGCTACGCTGCTTCGCTCGCGCCGGAAGGAAGGCCGGGAGACGTTGAGCGCTGTCGGCTTTGCGCTTCTTGCGTGGGCCGGCTTCCTGATGGTCAGCGGCTTCGCGGCGCTTCATGCCTTCGTGCCGGGAACGCTGTGGGCGCTCGGACTCGGCGCCTTTCCTGAGGCACAAAGCACCAACTGGCACATCCTGTTCCACAACATGCACTACCTGCCCCTGATGGCGACGGTGCTGATGTGGTACGTGCTGGTGCGTGTGCTGACGGGCGTGAAATCGGTGTTCGGCGAACGTTTCTCCAAGATCGTGTTCGCGTTCTATCTGGTCTTCGTACCGCCAACCTCACTCTACCACATGTTCCTCGAACCGGACTTGCCCGGCGCGGTGAGGGTCACGGGA
>CAJPFN010000110.1 GCA_905339215.1 Rhizobiaceae bacterium | reverse complement strand
TTCGCCGACACGCCGGCGGATACGGCGGAGGCGCTCGCGATCCTGCGCGAGCGTCAGGGTGATATCGCGGCGGCGCTGAGCGAAATGATGATCGGGATCAGCCGGCACACCGGACTGATGTGACTTCGACGTAACAGCGCCGCGGGCTGTCAAAGTTATTGCATATTCCAAAAACGGAATGTATCGTTCATAAAATTGCATCGTAACCGGCGCGCCGCCGAGACAACAAGAATGACGCGCGCCGGACGGAGGAGACGATCGGAATGGCCCAGAAGCTGATCATCATCATGGTCAACACCGACCCGCGCAACGGCGAGGAGCTCGGCGCGCCGTTCTTCCAGGCCACGGTGGCGGCGGCGATGGACTACGAGGTCGACGTCATCTGCACGGCGACCGCCGGGCAGCTCATGAAGAAGGGCGTGGCCGAGAAGCTGGTCGTGAAGCCGGGCTCGCCGAAGACAGTCTACGACTTCATCAAGGACGCGCACGAGGCCGGCGCGAAGTTCTACTGCTGCTCTCCCAATCTCGACCTGTTCGAGATGACCGAGGACGACCTGATTCCCGAATGCGAGGGCATCGTCGGTGGTGCCAAGGTGATCGAGGAGGTCATGGAGAACGACGACGCGAAGGTGCTGACCTATTAGCCCGTCAGACAGCTAGCCAGTCGGGAGGAAGACGTGTCCGTTCACGCCCAGATCAGCGACCCGGTCTCCGAGACGGCCCCCGTGCCGCGCGCCAAGCTCGAGGAGATCTTCGACGACATCCGCAGCCACGCGGTCTATGACCACGAGATTCACGGCTGCCTGAACTGCGGCATCTGCACAGCGACCTGCCCGTCGGCGCACTACTACGACTACTCGCCGCGCGAGATCGTCCAGCTCCTGTGGACCGAGAATCTCGAAGGTATCTACGACGCGATGCAGGAAAAGATCTGGGCCTGCGCCCAGTGCTACACCTGCGCGGCGCGCTGTCCGTTCGAGAACTCGCCCGGCGGGCTGGTCATGATCATGCGGGAGGTGGCCATCAAGCACGGCATGGAATCGGCCAAGGACGTGTTGAGGCCGTTCTCCCGCGTTCTCCTGAAGGTCATCTCGACCGGCAACCAGCTCGCTCCGAACATGATCACGCGCGAGGCTTTCCCGGACTGGGGGCCGAACGTCAGCAAGGTCGATGCGCCGCTCAACATCCTGCGCAAGGCGATCCCCATGCCGACGATGCACACGCTCGACACGGCCTGGGAGGTCAACCTGAAGACCTCTGTGGAGCTCTACACGATCTGGGAGGCGACCGGCGTCCTCGATCAGCTGGAGACCGTCGACGAGAACCTCTTCGACGTCGTCTCGGACGTCATGGATGAAAAGCGCGAGGAATGGGAAGAGTGGCTCGAGGAGCAGGAAGAAGACGACGAGGACGAAACTGACGGCTGAGCAAGCCGGCAAACAACCAATCGTCGCCGTCAGTCTGGGAGGATTAAAATGGCTAATACGGAAAGCGGCGGAAAGGGCGCCTTCGAGGGCTTCGGCGCCGAATGGCGGGCGGCGAGCCTGACGCCCGATGAGGCGCGGCGCGCGACCGACTGGGTCGAGGCGAAGATCGACCGGCGGGCGCTGCTGACGGGCAAGGACCGCAAGGAAGACGTCCGCGACATCATGTGGCAGCTGGAGAAGGACGGGGAGATTCTCGTCCACCGGGTGTCCGATGGCCACGACCCGATCATGGCCAAGACGCTGTACGGCTGGGACAAGAAGATCCCGACCAACAACCTCTGGCACCACAAGTCGTGCGGCCAGTGCGGCAACATCCCCGGCTATCCGAGCTCGGTGCTGTGGCTGATGAACAAGCTCGGCATCTCCTATCTCGACGAAACCGACCAGACTTCGTGCACGGCGTGGAACTACCACGGCTCGGGCATTGGCAACGTCGTGAGCCTCGCCGCGGTTTTCCTGCGCAACTTCCACCAGGCCTACGTTTCGGCGAAAGCGCAGGGCCTGCCCGAGGGCACCTACTACCCGCTCGTCCACTGCGGCACATCGTTCGGCAACTACAAGGAGATGCGCATCTTCCTGCTGCACTCGGCGGAGCTGCGCGCCGAGGTGAAGAAGATCCTCGGCAAGCTCGGCCGATTGGTCGACGGCAAGCTGCTCATCCCCGAGGAGATCGTGCACTATTCGGAATGGTTGCACGTGGTGCGCCATCGGCTGAAGGAACACCAGGTCGTCGACGTTTCCGGCCTGCGCGCGACGGTCCATCCCGCCTGCCACGTCTACAAGATGGTGCCCGAGGACGTCATCTACGACGACACGGTCCTCGACGGGAACCGCGTTGCCGTGACCACCGGACTCCTGCAGACGCTCGGCGCCAACGTCATCGACTACTCGACCTGGTACGACTGCTGCGGCTTCGGCTTCCGCCACATCATCGGCGAGCGCGAGTTCACGCGGTCCTTCGCCATCGACCGGAAGATCCGCGTTGCCGTCGAGGAAGCCCGCGCCGACGTCATGGTCGGCCACGACACGGGCTGCATCACCACGCTCGACAAGAACCAGTGGATCGGGCGCGCCGTCGACAAGGTCTACGCCCTGCCGATCATGGCGGACTGCCAGTTTGCCGCGCTGGCGCTCGGCGCCCACCCCTACAAGCTCGCGCAGCTGCACTGGCACGCTTCGCCCTTCGAGGAACTGCTGGAGAAGATGGGCATCGACTGGGAAAAGGCGAAGGCCGAATTCGAGGCCTATCTCGGGGAGGTGAAGGCCGGGCGGATCGAGACCCTCTACGATCCGAAGCGCGCCATCACATCCGGACCAGGATACGTCAAGCCGCGGGCGCTCGCGGGAGGTGCACGGTGAACAAGCCCGTCCTGATCGTTGGCGGCGGCCCCGCCGGCCTTTCCGCTGCCCATGCGCTGGCCGCGGCCGGCCAGCGGGTCACGCTCGTCGAGAAAGTCGACCGCCTCGGCGGCGCTCCGATCCTGTCGGGCTACGCCAAGCTGGTGCCGTCGCATGAGTGGGCGCGAGACGCCATCGGCGGCATGGTCGATCGCGTTGTCGGCAATCCATTGGTCGACGTCCGCCTGGGGACCACGATCGACGCCTTCGCCGGCGATCCCGGCCGCTTCTCCGCCCGTCTGAAATCGGGCGAGACGATTGAGGCCGGCGCGACGATCCTGGCGACGGGCTTCACCCATTTCGACAGCGTCAACAAGCCCGAATGGGGCTTCGGCACCTATCCCGACGTGGTTACCACGGTCCAGGTCGAGCAGATGCTGTCGTCGGGGGCGGGCGTCCGCTGTCCGTCGGACGGGCGCGCCCCAGATCGCGTGGCGATCCTTCTCTGCGTCGGCTCGCGCGACCGCCAGATCGGTCGCGAATGGTGCTCGAAGATCTGCTGCACGGTGTCGGCCAACATCGCCATGGAGATTCGCGAGGCGCTGCCGAAGTGCAACGTCTACATCTACTACATGGATATCCGTACCTTCGGCCTCTACGAAGGCGCCTACTACTGGGAGAGCCAGGAGACCCACAAGGTCAAGTACGTCAAGGCGCGCATCGCCGAGGTCACCTCGGACGGCAAGCGCCTGCTGGTGAAGGGGGAGGACACGCTGGTCAAGCGGCCGATCTCGATCCCCTTCGACATGGTGGTGCACGCCATCGGCATGGACCCCAACGTCGACAACATGACGCTTTCGGCAATCTTCGACGTGCGCCTGAACAAGTACGGCTATGTCGACAAGGGATCCGCCTACGCCAGCCTCGGCCATACCAGCCGGCCCGGTGTCTTCGTCGCCGGCGCGGCGACCGGCCCGGAAACGATCGACGATTCGATCGCCCAGGGCCAGGCCGCGGCGATCGCCGCGCTAAACCTCACCAACGGGGCGGTACGCGAGGCTGCGGAATGATGCTCAGTCTGTTCCGCAGGGACCAGAAGAAGGCGGCGCCCCCGGCCGGGCCGGTGCTCGACCTGAGCGGCCCGAGGCTGCGCCGTGCCTTCGAGAACCTCGTCGCCTCGGCGGAACAGACCGGCGGCGTCGAGCGCTACGTCGGTGCGCTGGCACTCAAGGCCTCGCTGTTCCAGGAAGTCCTCGGCAAGGGTCATGTCGCCGACATGACCGAGGGCGAGTTCCTCGACCTCGCCTCATTCGTCACCCCGGCGCGCCGACGAGTCGGGCCATGGCTCGGCGAAAACAGCTTTGCCTTGCTGCGCCGGCGCCTCGTCACCCTGCTCGACGGCTGGGCGGACGTGACGAGTGCCGACGAGCGGCTGGCGGGCTTCGCTGCCGCCTTTCCCGACGACCGGGGTCATCGCTGGGTCCGCGACCTCGGCGCCGAGGTGCTGCATTTCGTCGCGCCGGAGCGCTACCCGCTGATGACGCGCTGGATGTGGGACGTGCGCGTCGGCACCGGCGTGCTGCGCGAGATCTGGTTTGCCGACGACGTCGACGCGGCTCGTATCGACGTAGCCGACGACTTCCGTACATTCACCGTGCTCGCCGGCGAACTTGCCGAGTTCCTAAGCGAGAACGGCGTCTTCCGCGACGTGCCCTTCTATTCCGATTTGCTCTGCGCCCATATTTACGCCGGCTACATAAACGATCGCGGCGGCCAGTACCTGCGATCGGACTTTTCCAGCCAGGGCGATCCGATGGCCCATACGCGTCGCCTGCTCGGGCTCGATGCGGTCGACACCGAGAGCGGCCGAACGCGGCTCAAGCTCATCGACGGGACGGCGCATGTTCTCGGCGCGCCGCGTGCCCTCACAGCGACGGGAGCGCACTGATGCCGATCCACGAAAAGTCGCTGATCCGTCCGGAGAACCTGATCGAGCACGAAAAGCTCGTCATCGACGGGATCGACGTCTCTGGTCACTGGTCGACCTTCATCGAGAGCCGCGCACTTACCGACTACAATGAGAACCTGCAGGACGAGATCGAGGCGCTGGGGGGCGGCGAGCACATCTCGCGGTGCTGGCAGTGCGGTTCCTGCACCAACGCCTGCACGGTCAATGCGATCAACCCGGACTTCAACCCGCGCTACTGGATCTATCTGATCCGCCTCGGCATGGAGTCCGAACTCGTCCGCGACAAGGACATCATCTGGCAGTGCGTCTCGTGCAACAAATGCACCTACGCTTGCCCGCGCGACGTCAACCCCGAAGGCGTCATGAAGGCGACGGCGCACTGGCTCGAGCTCAAGGGCCACACGGAGAAGAAGCCGTCAATGGTCTTCGACGAGGCGTTCTCGCACCAGGTGTTCGAGACCGGCAAGATCGAGGAGGGTCTGGTCCTTCGCCAGTTCCTTGCCCGCACCGGCCAGCCGCTGGCGCAGCCGTGGATCGTCGCGCTCATCACCGGCCTCCTTCGCCGCTTCCCGATCTTCTACCTCATCCGACTGGGCCTCGCGGCCGTGTTCCGGCCGCGCACGCGGTCGTGGGGCAAGGCACGGGCGGCCATCAACGACTACGTCGCCGAGCGCGAAGCCGCCAACCGGCAAGCGCTTCGTCTGGACGCCAAGGGAGCCGACCGATGACGGGTAAGTACGAGAAGGTCGCCTACTATCCCGGCTGCGCGCTGGAAGGCACGGGCCATGCCTACAACCGCTCGACGAAGGCGGTGGGGGAGGCGCTCGGCCTCGAGGTCGTCGAGCTGAAGAACTGGAACTGCTGCGGCGCCATGGAGGTCAAGAACGTCGACCCGAAGCTGCAGACCTACCTGTCTGCGCGCAACCTCTCGATCGCCCAGGACATGGGCTTCGACACGGTGATGGCGCCGTGCAACGGCTGCTACCACAATCTAAAGAAGGCCGAGTACGACCTCGCCCGCGACGCCGACTCCAAGGAGGTGAACGCGCGGCTCAGCAGCAAGGCCGGCCATCGCACCTACGAGGCGGGCAAGGTCGAGACCATCCACGCCCTCGACTGGATCAAGCATTCCATCGGCGAGGAGGGCATCCGCGAGCGGGTGCGCAACTCGCTTTCCGGGCTGAAGGTGGCCAACTACTACGGCTGCATGTACACGCGCCCGCGCCACATCTTCCCCGAAAAGGACAAGGGGCCGGGCAGCGAATCGACGGCAAAGCCGCACTTCATGGACGATATCCTGGAGGCCGCCGGCGCCGAGAATGTCGAGTACCCGCTGAAGACTGCGTGCTGCGGCGGCGCCCATGCGCTTTCCGACAGCGACACCTCGACCAAGCTCGTGCTGAACCTGCTGACCACCGCCGAAGCCTGCGGCGCCGATGTCATCGCCACCGAATGTCCGACCTGCCACACCGGCCTCGAAATGCACCAGGTGCGCGCCGAGAAGGTGCTCGGCAGGAAGACGAAGGTCAAGATCCTCTACTTCACGCAGCTTCTCGGCATGGCGCTCGGCCTGTCGCCGCGCAAGGTCGGCGTGCACGAGAATTTTTCCGATTCGCGAGACCTGATCCGCGAGAAGGGGCTGGCATGACGACGGCTCACGCTTCCCTCGCCATCGACGACGTGATCGGACGGACAGATGCCGTCTTGGCAGCGCCGGAAACCGCGCTGTCGCGCGACGCGGACGCGCTCGCCGAGGAACTGCTCGGCGCGGCCGAGGCCGTGCTCATGCGCTGGCTAATCGCTCACGGACAGGTACCGACGGATGGTGCCATCGAGGGTTTCCCGCTGCTTGCGCTCCACCGGCAGGGTGCGCGCGGCGACCCGAGCTTCAACGCCTGCCGCGAGACCTGCCGCGAAATCGTCTACCACCGCAACCTGATCCGTCTGGAGGCGGCCGAACCGGAGCGCGCCCGCCGCGTCCGTCTTGCCGCGATGGTGGTGCGCCATCTCGCGCTGTTCGTCGGCGGCAAGCTGGAGACAGCGGGGCTGGGCGAGTTCTGCTGCTCCTCGCGGCCGCTCAGGCAATCCGAGTATTCCGAAACCCGAACCGTGTGAACGAAGGAGGCCCGGCCATGCCGACCGTGCGCGGATGCAATCTTCCCGACGAGCTCTACTACGACGTCGACAACAACCTCTGGTACAGGGACAACGGTGACGGCACCTTCACGGCCGGCATGACGATGATTGCCACCGGTATGGCCGGCCAGCTCGTCGCCTTCACTGCCAAGAAGGCCGGCAAGACCATCCCTGAGGGGAAGTCCTGCGCGACGGTCGAATCCGGCAAATGGGTCGGCCCGGCCAAGCTCGCCTTCGAGGCGGAGATCGTCGAGGTCAACGACGACCTCAACGCCAATCCGAAGCTCGCGAATGCCGATACCTACGGCGCCGGCTGGATGGTCAAGGTCAGGCCCGCCGATTTCGCCGCCGCTAAGGCGATGCTGACGCCGGGGACCGCGGTGGCGGGACCCTACGAGGCCAAGATGGCCGCCGACGCTTTCGCCGGCTGCGCGCCCTGATGTAGCGGGGCCCGCCGGCTGATCCGAAATCGTGCCGGCGAGACCCGGCAAGGAGGAAACCATGAGCAGCGAAGCCAATGCGAAGTCGATGTCCCTGATCGTCACGAAGGGGACGCTCGACTGGGCCTACCCGCCTTTCATCCTGGCCACGACGGCGGCCGCGATGGGCCTTGAGGTGACCATGTTCTTCACCTTCTACGGGCTGACGCTCCTGAAGAAGAAGCTCGACCTGAAGATCTCCACGCTGGGCAATCCGGCAATGCAGATGCCGATGATGGGCATGCACATGGCACTGCCCAATCTCGTCTCCGCAGTGCCGGGCGTCGACGGCATCGCCACGGCGATGATGAAGAACCTGATCAAGAAGAAGGGTGTCGCCTCGATCGAGGACCTGCGCGCGATGGCCATCGAGGCGGACGTGAAGATGATCGCCTGCCAGATGACCATGGACCTCTTCGAATACACGATGGACGACATGATCGAGGGGCCGGCGCTTGGCGGCGCCGCGAGCTACATCGAAGTGGCGACCAAGAGCGACATCAACCTCTATATCTAGCGAAAGGACGTCCGCGATGGCCGATCAACTGCTCGACGCCAAGGGACTCAATTGCCCGCTGCCCATCCTGAGGGCGAAGAAGGCGCTGAAGGAACTGCCGACGGGCGGCACGCTTGAGATCCAGGCCACGGATCCTGGAGCGGTCAAGGACTTCGAGGCGTTCTGCCGCACGACCGGCAACGAACTCCTCGAAAGCCGCGTGGACGGCAAGACCTACATTTTCGTCATCAGGCATACCGGCTGAACCCGGCAATCCGCTCGCATCGGCGCTGCACCGCCGCGCTCTAGGCGCAGAACTCGTCGTAGAGCGCGCCGACGATGCGTTGCGTGCGCGTATCCGCCAGCGAATAGATCACGGAGCGTCCCTCGCGGCGGGCGATCACCAGCCCGTCGTCACGCAAACGCGCCAGCTGCTTCGACACGGCTGCCTGCGGGACTTCGAGCAATGTCTCCAATTCGCCCACGCTCGCCCCGCCTTCGGAAAGCCGGCAAAGGATGACGAGACGGATCGGGTGCGAAAGCGACTTCAGGAATTCCCCGGTCCGCTGCGCGTTGTGCAGCATCCGTGCCGCGTCGGGAGCCCGGGCAGGCTCGGCGGCAGGGATCGAGGTCATGGAGGTCAGCATGGAAACCAGCGTTCCTGTTTGAATCTGCGGCACTATACGCGGCGCACGGCCCGACAGGCAAGGCGCCTCAAGGCTTTCTCAGGTTGGCCGGCGGCACCAGTGGGACGGGCAGCAATCGCCGCAGCTTCAAGAATCTCCTACATCGCCGAGCGGGAACGTTCGAGAGAGGTCGACGTCAGTTCAACGAGTAGCCGAAGCCGTCCCGGCGCTCCGGCCACTCGAGAACACGTTGCGCGAATGACTTCTGTTCGCCTTCGAAGGATTTCGCGAGACATGCTGATGCTGTTGCCTGATCGACCGGAACGGAGTGCTCGCCCCCGAGTGATCCGATGAAGTGACACCTGCCGCCTTCATACCACTGCCCTCCGGCGCAGAAGCATTTCTGCAAGTGTTCGGACAGGACTATTCCCATCTGCGCTGCCATCGAATCGATCTTCTCCGGCGACGCCACCATGAGCTTTGCGATCGAATCGGATGCCGACGCTATCTTCGCTTCATCGAAGCGTTTCGCCCAACCGATGATCTGCATCTGGTCGAAGAGCCAGTCTTCGTATTTCCACGGTTCGTCCGCGTAGTTGTCGAGCTTGCGCTTCAGGAGATCGAACGCCAGATCCTCGACCCATTGGCGCCCGCCGGCCGGCCAAGGCTTGTCGCCTTTCCACTGCATGAGCGTACGATAGATCTTCATATACTCTTCGATGAAACTCTCGGCGAGATCGGGCTCGTCCTCCTCTCCGAACATCTTGCGCTTTTCGAACTCCTTCAGTGATTCGAAATAGGCCTTGGCCCGACGCAGGAGCGGTTCCTCCTCCGCGCGCTGCTGCTTTTCGACGGTCCATGCATCGTACTGCTTTAGGATGAAATGCTTCACTTCCAGGTCGGATGGCGCGGGCCAGCCCGACTGGTCGTGCAATTTAGCCAGGATGCGGCGCGGCTCCTTGAGTTCCATCTCATCGAAGCTGCGCTGCTCGAGAATCAGGGTGACGTCGCGATTCTCGGGATGAGACGCATCGGGATCCCATTGCTGAAGGTCTTTGAACATGGCGCGGGTGGTTTCGTTGGAAACCCACCGATCCAGTTCCTTGAAACCCTCGGCGGCCAGGCGATAGCCGGAATACGCCACGGCGAAGCTCGGGTTGAACTGGATCATGGTCTGGACGATTACGTCCGCCGCCGCGGAGCTTTGCGCTTCGTCCTCGCCGAGGCCGGCAAACACGCTGGCCAGCTTGTGTTGGAAGGCTAACGGATCGGCTCCCTTCTCGAAGCCGAAGGCCGCGAGCTTTTCGGCAAGCTGCGCACGTTGGGGGTCGTCGAGCTTGGCGAAGAGGTGGTTGCCCATCTTCGTGGAGTAGGTCGCCGCATAGCGCTTCATCATGTAGCGCGCCAATGCGCCCGGAGCGATGTCGCGCTCCGACGCCGCGACCTTCGCATAGTCGACGGCGTCGAACACCGCAGGCGGAGCGCCGAAGTACTGGGCGAGGTACTTGCCGAACTCATAGCTCGACGAAACCAGCTTGGCCTCGCTTTCCTTCAGGAACGGCTTGTCGACCGTCAGGTGCTTCTCGAGTGCTTCGTCATATGCGCCGGCGGCTGCCGCGTTTTCGACCGGGGCGAGGAGGAGGGTGCCGACGACGAACAGGAATGCCCACGTGGCCGCTCGATGGTGGAACGACATTTCAACCTCCTCACTCTGCCGCGGCGAGCGCGTCTGCGAATGCGTCGACGTCGAACTGGTCGTTGTCGGCAAGGATCAGGCGATCGATAGCCGTCATGCCATCGGGGGTCTTCAGTCCGATGCTCACCTGCCTGAGCGCCAGATGCGCCGGCGCGTGCTCCTTCGGAGCGTGGGCGATCACGGTGGCAAACAGGTTCGCCCCTTCGACCAGGTCGGCCGAGCCACCCACTGCGGGGCCGCCCGGGATAGACAGGACCGTCCGCCCCGCGCCTACGTCGATCCACAATCTCCCGTCCCAGGCTGTCGCCATCCAACCGGCATCGATCTCCCGCGACCAGTCCTGATAGGGCGAGTGCCGCATGCCCACCACCCAGACATCCCGGCCGGGAACGTAGCTCAACGTGTACCAGGCCTTGTGATCCGGCCACATTTCTGGGGACTTCATGCCCGACAACGCCACCACGAGGTTGTGTCGTTGACCAGGAACGAGGGCGATCTCGATCCGGGTCGGAGCGAAAACGGCGCGCTGGTCGAGCCTCACCAACGGTTCCGCGGACAGGAGCCCCGTCTTGCCCCAGCTGCTTCGCTCGGGTACGTCGATCACGAGAGCGCCGTCGTCGAACCGGGCAAAGGCGTCGAAGTTCCCGCCCGCGGTTGCGGCGGGCTCCCACACCGGATTCATCTTCCCGTCGAAGACTGTCTCGACGGGTAGAGGATTGACACCGGCTGCCGGGCCACTCGCACCGCCCCGCGTGGCCGGCTTTCGTTTCATCCGGATCGATTTGAGTGCGAAGCGGGTAGGTTCGTCGCGCTCGGAAACGACGGAATGGGCGTAGAGATGGAATCCGGTCCCGTCCAGCGCTTCGACCCAGTTGTGCGTGATAGGCTCCATTCCGTCCGCTTCGATCGACACTTCGCCCGGCCGCAGAATGAAACGGACTTCGGCAGGCGCCACCGTAGGCAGATCGCGTCTGTCGAAATCGCCGTCCCGATGCGGGTTGATGTGGAAATCGGCGCGCCCTGTATCGCCTCCCTTCGGCCGGTACCAATAGTAGGTAGTATTTGGCGATCCTGGCGCGTTGCCGTGAATGCCGCCATAGCCAGGCCGGGCGAGGGTCAATCCGAAACCATCGGTCCGCGCCGGATCGATCTCGAAGGCGATTTCCACCTCGGCGTCGTCGCGGAAATCGTCGAGCCAAACCAACGGTAGCGGACTGAATATCCCGACGTTGCCCCATGCGTTTCCGCCCGGGACATCGACGGCGAGTCCGTCCGAGGTGAGCTTCGCGTGGCGGGCGAAGTCACCTCCCGCCCAGGTGTACCGCAGCCAGTCGCGCCCGAGTTCACCGTCGAACAGCACGACCTCCCCTCGACCGTCTGGAAAGGCCTTCGCGCCCGGTCGAACAAGCTTCATTCGCTCCAGTGCGATCGAGCGAAGCGTCATCCTGGCTGCGAGGCCGTGGGCGGGTGCATGGGCGAGCGCATAGATGCGGTAGCCTTCCGTCGGAATGCCGCCCGGTAGCATCGCTTCCATCCACCGGCCATCCGGCAACTCGACCTTGACCACGCTGTCCCCGCCGATCGCGATCGCAATCTCGGCGGGCGGTTCGGATCCTGTTTCTATCCGCCAGACCTCTTGCCTGCGGACGAATAGCGCCGCCGTTCCGGTCGAGCCGTCAGCGGCGCTGGACCAGGTGAAGCGGATATCGTGTGCTTCCCATTCTTCGGCGTTGTCTGCGGATCCGAATGCAAGGACATAGCTGGTGGTCGCCTTCGTATCGAAGTCGAACCGCACCCTCGCGATACCGTCGGCGGTCGCAGCCATGGCGATCGGATTGCGACTCCAGAGTCCCGTCTTTCCCCAGGAATTGCCTGCCGGCACATCGACGACGAGCGCTTCATCCGCGATCCGTGCGAACCGGGAGAAGTCGCCGCCTGCGGTAGACAGGGGCAGCCAGAGTTCGGACATCTGGCCATCAAACAGGATGTCCGCATTGTCCGCGCCGCCGTCGGGACCACCCGCCGGCGGATGCGATGGGTCTTGCGGGATTTCTTCGCCAGCCGCGGTTTCCGGCGACCCGGCAAGTTCCGCGATCTCTTCTGCATCGAGCGGGTCGACATCGATGTCGAGGTCGTCGCCGTACCCGCGCCCGACACGGATCAAGAGTGCGTCGTTCAGCGCGACGATCGCATAACTTTGCTCGGCGAGCGCTTCGAGCAGATCGAGATAGAGAGGATGGAAATCGTCAGCCATCTGGCCGCTCGGGTCGTAGTCGAACTCCGCGCCATAGACCGGATAGGTGTAGTCCGAGCAGAGCATCACCCATCTGAGTCGCGCGCCGGTGCCCTGGCCGAAGCGATCACGGGTCGGATGGTCGAACTGCGCCAGTTCGAAGTCGCGGCAGTCGTCGCCGAACCGGTCGGAGAGCCGGCGCGTCGGCACACCGCCGTTTGACGGCAACGTAAGAGTCGATACGCTTTCGCCGGCATCGCCATCACCCGGTTGCGCGACAAAGCTCTCGGCAATGGCGAACAGACTCGACTTCAGCGCCTGATCGGCGTTCAGGCTGTGGATGATGGCGATGACGTAGGCTCGCTGCTCCTGCTCGGCGCGGAAAAACCGCGACCAGCCCTTGCGAAATGCGAGTCTCGTACCCTCCACGGCGTAGATATCGGCGATAGCGTCGACGGCTCGCCCTTCAAGACCACCGAGGCGGATTTCCTCGTCGGCTTCTATGCTCTCGGTTATGACGTACTCTTCGTAATACAGCCTTTCATACTCATCCAGCCGACCCGAGAGTGCGAAGGTGTCTTCTGCCGAGAATGACGCGACGAGAACGAGCCCGGCTCCGAGCGGCGCTTCGACGACCACCAGCCGCATCCCCTTGCGCGTCGCGGTGTTTCGGCTCCAATCGGCTGAATGGGAAATGGAGAAGCCGCCTTCGTCATCCGAATAGCGCTCAAAGGAACCGTCCTGCCCGCCGGGCGCGGCGGGAGCCGGCTGATCGGCCTGGCCTTGCTGTCCGCCGCCGTCGCCGAACCGGATGCGCGACATGATGTCCTTCATCAGAACGGATGCCCTGTCGAAGTTCCTGTCGGCAAACTCCAGCTTGACGACGAGCACGCGGCCGTCCTCACGAGGTTCCTCGAAGGCGAGATTCAACACGCCGAGTTGCGGATAGTCCGAATGGATCAGGAGGGCGGATCGTCCGGCGACGACGATCCGTTCGTGGGAAACGATGTCGTCGTAGCCGAGGAGAGGTTCGTCGGGGAACCACCAGAAGGCGAGCAGCTGGAAGTTGTCGTCGGGGCTGGCGAGGCGGACTTCTCTGTCCTTTTGGCTGAACGTCGTTTTCCAGGCCGAAGGCGCCTCGAAGACGGCGTCTCCGAGGCGAAAGGGCTGCCACTCTTCTGCAACTAGAGGCAGCGCTGGCAACAGCAGCGCCGCGGCGAGTAGAACCTTGATCCACCAAGAGCGAACGGCTGCGGCTCTACAATTCATTCGGGACTGCTCCTCCCTGCCTGTCTATCGTGGGGCCGAACTCCTTCTGACGGTCGTCGGACAGGCAAAGCTCGGAAAGGCGGCCTCGACACCTCCTACTCCTGCGATCCGTCCGCCGACGGAACGCGCGACCAGTAGGTGCCGTCGGCCCAGTCGATCCGCGATCCCGCGACATCGACCTTGCCTTGCTGCGATGGAGCCCCCGATACGACCAGCAAGTCCAGCGGTCCGAGCCGGACGACCTCGATACGCTCGTCGCCAATCGCGTTCACGTCGGGATCGACCGAGTAGTAGGCGCCTTGCTCACGCGAGATTGCCTGGGCCGTCCGCCCAGGCCTGCCATCGAAATACCAGGGGCCGGCGAGTTCGGGGACGATGAAGGTCGAGATGTCGCCGTCGAAACGAAGGCTCTCCAGGAAATGCGAATAGACCGCCAGAAGCGCATCGGCCTCTTCGGCCGACGAAATCATCGCGATGCCGATTGGGCGACCGTCCGCAGACGGATCGTCGAAGTCGATCATGCGTCCGTTCAGGATGCCACCTGACGGAAGCCGCACCTCGTATTCTTTCGCCATACGGCCGCCCAGCGTGATCTGCCGCGTATCGAGGATCGCGTCCGTCGGAATGAGATCGCCGAACCGCCCGGGCAGGATCGTGATGCCGAGGGGAGCGCCCGCCGCAACCCGCGCATCGGGCGTGTACGCAACGACGCCGACGTCCGGTTCGTACATGAAGTGCCATTTGGCCGGAACGGCGAAGACCAGATCCCGGACCGTCGCCGTCTTCCACTCCTCGGCATGGGAAGCACCAGCTAGAGCGGCCGCGAACACGAACAGCGCTGCCCTGAGGGCGAGGATGCCGCTACGGAAGATGCGTTCCGCGCGATGGCTTGGGTCAGGCGAGTTCTGCGTCATCTCCGCTCCTCTCCGGTTTGCGTTGCTCGTTTCTCCGCCCGCTATTCGCCGGTTCCCTGATAGTAGGGACGCCGGCCCGTTCGAGAGCCTTGACGACCTTGGCGGCATCCGGGAACGCGTCCAGCGGAAGGCGGACGGGTTCGCCGTCCTTCCTTTCGAGCACGAGCGAGTGGTTCGGTCGGGTTCCATGTAGCAGCGCGATGCCGAGGCCCCGCCAGCCGCCGAACAGGATTAGGAGCGGCGACAACCAGCCTGGCGGACGCCGCGTCTCGGTCGTGACGCGGACGATTTCCGAATAGGTCAGCACGGTCTTTCCGCGCAGCGTGCCGATGGTGATCGAGGAACGCTCCGGAAGGACCCAGAAACACTGGTAGCGTGCCGAGAACCAGAAGATCGCCAACGCGACGAGACCCGGGGGCCACATGAATAGCATCAGCCCCCAGGGAACGCCCGGCCACTCCTCGAGCGCCGAGACGATGAAGGGCATGGCGAGGAAAGTCGTCGCAAGGAGGAAACCGAGGAGGTCGGGCATCCAGACGGACGGCAGACGATCGTGATGGAATGCGCCTTCGGGCGGTTTCGGCCTGGGGGGCAGGAGATAGGCGGCGATCGCGGCACCTCCGCACGCCGCCGCTGCGTCAAGCCGTCCATAGCCGAAAGCGGCGATGACGCCCGCGCACAACAGTACCAACGTGACGAAGCGACGCGAGACTTCCATCACTCCCCACGAGCCGAACAGCATCTTTCCTCCTGGAGGAAAGGTACCGCACGACACCCGACGGGCATTGACCCGCGTCAACGGAATCCGTTCCTCTGGACACCGATGCAGCATCAACGCGGGGCGAGGCGAGAGCGCGATCCGCCGCTTTCCGAGTGGTTCCCTGCGGTGGAGCGCGGTCGTTGCTGAGTTCCCGGAGATCGAGCGCCCTAGGCCAAGAGGCCGGATCATGGGCAAGCGCTTCGTTCGGCAAGCGGCGACCCGGGCCGAGCCCGCATCGATCAAGGGAGGTCTGGAAACAAGAGTTTAGAGAATCGGATCGCTGGAAGGGAAACTGGTGGAGCCAATCGGAATCGAACCGACGACCTCTTGAATGCCATTCAAGCGCTCTCCCAACTGAGCTATGGCCCCACTCCGGCCGCGGCCGGCGCCGTTTCCGGCGTGTAGAAGGCCGGGCTTGGGAACCCGGACCGTTGTC
The DNA here is from genome assembly GCA_905339215.1 of Rhizobiaceae bacterium. Classification (GTDB taxonomy): domain Bacteria; phylum Pseudomonadota; class Alphaproteobacteria; order Rhizobiales; family Rhizobiaceae; genus DUSC01. The sequence goes on along the minus strand of CAJPFN010000110.1, from coordinate 27,239 downwards.
GAGGCGGCTTCTAACCCCGCCTCGTGAGAAGATCAAGCCCGCTGTCGGCTTTTATGGTGAGCGGAGATCCCGCTCGCGCGGCTGCCTCGCCCGGGCAGCAGTCGCTCAGATTTCCTCGTCGTCCTCACCGAGGCCGATGATGTCGGAAACGTCTTCGTCCTCCTCCTCCTCGTCGGCAAGGAAGGTGTCCTCGTCGTCGCCGAGGTCGACATCCTCGTCGACGTCGATATCCGGCAGGTCGTCGGCGCCCTTCGCCTCCTCGTCCGCCTCGTCGAGAGACACGATCTCGGCACCGGCTTCTTCGATGTCGACCTCCTTCTCTTCGACCTCCTCCTCCTCGCGACCGGTTTCGCTGCCGGTGTCGAAGTAGGAGCGCGGATAGCTCTTGCCCGTATACGGGGAAACGATCGGATCCTTGTTCAGGTCGTAGAATTTGCGGCCCGTTTCCGGGTCGATGCGCTTTGTGCCAAGCTCTGGTTTAGCCACGTCAAGCCTCGTCGAAGGAGTTTGGTCCCCTTAACCACAGTTGGCGGCCCTGTCAAAGCCTATCGGACCAGCGCGCAATCTGGCCGGCGGGAGGCCGACGACGCCCCTCACGCGGGGGATGACCGCACCGGAAAGCCATGATAGAGACCCGCGCCAACCAGGGCTCCCGGCGCGCCGCCGGTCGCCGCCCCGAGCCGAGGGTGCCATGTCCAGTCACGCCATTTCGCGGCCCGCCATCGGTCGCCGATCCTCCCCCCTCCGCGGTGTCGCGCGCGTGCCCGGCGACAAGTCGATCTCGCATCGTTCCTTCATGTTCGGCGGCCTCGCCGCCGGTGAGACGCGCATCACCGGGTTGCTCGAGGGCGAGGACGTCATGCGCACCGGCGACGCCATGCGCGCGATGGGCGCCGGCATCGTCAAGTCCGGCGACACCTGGATCATCCAGGGTACGGGTAACGGCGCGCTGCTCGAGCCGGAAGCGCCGCTCGACTTCGGCAATGCCGGTACCGGATCGCGCCTGACCATGGGGCTGGTCGGCACCTACGACATGAAGACCACGTTCGTCGGCGATGCCTCGCTGTCGAAGCGGCCGATGGGGCGCGTGCTCGACCCGCTGCGCCTGATGGGTACGCAGGTGCTCGAGGCGGCGCCCGGCGACCGCATGCCGCTGACGCTGCACGGACCGCGCGTGGCCGTGCCGATCGTCTATCGTGTGCCGATGCCGTCGGCGCAGGTGAAGTCGGCGGTCCTGCTCGCCGGGCTAAACACGCCGGGCGTGACCACCGTCGTAGAACCGGTCATGACCCGCGACCATACGGAAAAGATGCTGAAGGGTTTCGGCGCCGCCATCGATGTCGAGACTGCGGCCGACGGGGTGCGAACGATCCGCATCGAGGGTCAGGGCCGTCTTGCCGGCCGCATCATCGCAGTGCCCGGCGACCCTTCCTCCGCCGCCTTTCCCCTGGTGGCTGCCCTCATCGTCCCGGGCTCCGACATCGTCATCGAGAACGTGTTGATGAACCCGACGCGAACCGGGCTGATCCTGACGCTGCAGGACATGGGCGCTTCGATCGACGTCCTCGATCCGCGCGACGCCGGCGGCGAGGACGTCGCCGACCTGCGCGTCCGCGCCTCGGATCTGAAGGGCGTCCGGGTCCCGCCCGAGCGCGCCCCGTCGATGATCGACGAGTATCCGGTGCTCGCCGTCGCCGCCGCCTTTGCCGAGGGCGAGACGGTGATGGAGGGACTGGACGAGCTCCGCGTCAAGGAATCGGACAGGCTTGCCGCGGTTGCCGACGGGCTGAAGGCGAACGGCGTCGACTGCACCGAGGGCGAGGCCTCGCTTTCCGTTCGCGGTCGCCCGGGCGGGAAAGGGCTCGGCGGCGGCACGGTCTCCACCCATCTCGACCATCGCATCGCCATGAGCTTCCTGGTCATGGGCCTCGCGGCGGAGAAGCCGGTGACCGTGGACGACAGCACCATGATCGCGACCTCCTTCCCCGAGTTCTTGGGCCTGATGGCCGGCCTCGGCGCCGTGATCGAAGCCGCAGCCGAAGCGGCCTGAACGGCAGCAACTAGAGCGTGGCCAGCGCCGCGGCGACGTCGGCTTCGAGCGGGATCGACGGCTGTGCACCCGGTTTCAGGCAGGCGAGCGATCCGGCGGCGGCCGCGCGGCGCATGGCTTCCGGCAGCGACAGGCCCTCGGCGAGCCCGGCCGCGAGATAGCCGCAGAACGTGTCGCCGGCACCGACCGTGTCGACCGGCGTGACGCGGAGCGCCTCGGCGCGGACGATCCCCTCCGGTGTCGCGGCGACGACGCCGTCGCCGCCCAGCGTGACGATGACCGTCCGCCCGGTTTTAGCGCAGAAGTCGCCCATGCGCCCCTCACGCCCGGCGCCCTCCAGCGCCAGCGCCGCTGCGTAGAAGTCGAACTCGGTCTCGTTGGCAATGACGAGGTCGGCCTTCGCCAGAAGCGGCGCAGCTTCGATGCGGAACGGTGCCGTGTTGAGGATAGAGACGGCCTCCGCCCGCCGCGCTGCGTCGAGGGCGCGCGCGACCGTCGCGAGCGGGATCTCGTGCTGCAGAAGTAGATGCTCCCCCTTCCCGAATCGCAGCGCATCGACTGCCGCGGCACTGACCGTGCCGTTGGCCCCGGGAACGACGGCGATCATGTTCTCGCCGTCGCCGCCGACGAGGATCAGCGCGGTGCCGGTCGGCTCGCCGGTGCGGGCGACGCCCGAAAGATCGACGCCACCCGTGTCGAGTAGCGCCAACGCCTCGTCGGCGAAGGCGTCGTTGCCGACCGCGCCGACCATGCGCACGCTCGCGCCCGCTCGGGCGGCGGCCAGCGCCTGGTTGGCGCCCTTGCCGCCCGCGGCGGTGGCGAAGCTCGATCCGGGCACGGTTTCTCCCGGCTTCGGCAGCCGGTCGACGGTGGCGATCAGGTCGAGGTTGATGGAGCCGATGACGGTGATCACGAGAGAGCCTCCGGGGCGTTTGCCGCGGAAGCTACCCGTTGCCGCCACGGCTTTCCAGAGCCGCGGTGTTGGGAACGGTCAGCGCGTGCTGCCAGGCGCCTGCCCGGCCTCCCAGCCGAGCATGGCGCGCTTGCGCGTGATCCCCCAGTGGTAGCCGGTGAGCGCGCCCGCCTTGCCGACGGCGCGATGGCAGGGCACGACGAAGGAGATCGGATTGGCGCCGATCGCCGCGCCGACCGCACGGCTTGCCTTCGGCATGCCGATGCCCGACGCGATCGCCGAATAGGTGCAGGCGCGGCCCATCGGGATCTTTAGCAGCGCCTCCCATACGCGAACCTGGAAGTCGGTGCCGATGAGCACGACGCGCAGCGGCTGGTCCGAGCGCCAGCGTGCGGGATCGAAGATGCGCCCTGCATAGGGCGCGGTGGCGGCGATGTCCTCGACATAGGCGGCGTTCGGCCAGCGGCCGGTCATGTCGTCCAGTGCGGCGCGTTCGCCGCCCGGATCGGCGAAGGCGAGGCCGGCGAGGCCGCGGTCGGTGACCATCACCAGCGCGATGCCGAACTGGGTGACGTGGAAGCCGTAGCGGACGGTCAGGCCGGCGCCTCGCGTTTTGTAGTCCCCGGGCGACATCGCCTCGTGGGTGACGAAGAGGTCGTGCAGCCGCCCCGGGCCCGACATGCCGACCTCGAAGGCGGCGTCGAGCAGCGGCATGCCCTGGTCGAGCAGGCGCCGCGCGTGGTCGAGCGTCACCGCCTGGAGGAAGGCCTTCGGCGAAAGCCCGGCCCAGCGGGTGAAGAGCTTCTGCAACGCCGTCGGCGTCTCGCCGACCGCCGCCGCGAGGTCGTCGAGCGAAGGCTGATCGCGATAGTCGAGGCTGATCTTCTCGATCACCTTGCGGACGATTTCATAGTCGCCCCCCTCCGGGGTGACGTCGCGTTGAAGGATGGCTGTCTGCGCGTTCATGGCGGTTCTCCTTGCCGCGACTATCGCGCCGGCGGCTTCGCCGCGCCACCCGATTCCTGACTGCAGCCGCGCGGCGCCTCAGCGCGCCTTGACGGTAGCCAGTGCGCTTGAGAAGGCGGCGGCGAAGCTCTCGCGGTCGTCCGGATTGAGGAAGCCGCCGATAGCGACGGCCTTGCCCTGGCCCTCGACCGCCATGCGAGTGATGCCGATTTCATCGTGGCGCGCGACGTTGAAACGTGCCCAGAACGGGTTGAAGCGATGGTCCTCGGTGCGCCCCGACGGCGCGGTCTTGCGGATGTCGAGCGCCGTTCGCGACACCGAGACCTCCTCACGCGCCCGGGCCGCTCGGTAGTTCACGCGAAAGGCGATGTAGATCGCGAGGACGTCGAGGCCGAAGAAGCCGAACACCGGCCAGGCGCCGCGCGACAGGAAGACGATGCCGGTTACCGCCCAGCCGACGATCAGCGTCGCCATGAGCGCGTAGAAGCCGGTGCGACCGAGTGAACGGTGCGGCATCAGCAGCGCGCGGAAGATCGGTGCGTCGGCGTCGTTCTCGGCGTTTGTCTCGGTCATCGGCCGCGATTATAGAGGGCCGATGCAAAAGCCCAAGTCCAAAGTCGCCGCCCGTTCTGCCGCACGCGCTGTTGCGCCGCGCGTCCGCGCCGCGGCGCGCCGGCCGCGCTATGGCCAGGCGGAAGTGCGCGAGATCTTCCGCCGTTTCGCCGTCCAGCGACCCGAGCCGAAGGGCGAACTAGAGCACGTCAACGCCTTCACGCTCCTGGTGGCCGTGGTGCTCTCGGCGCAGGCGACCGATGCCGGCGTCAACAAGGCGACGCGGCCTCTCTTTGCCGTCGCCGACACGCCGCAGAAGATGCTGGCCCTCGGCGAGGCGAGGCTCGGAGACTACGTGAAGACGATCGGGCTCTGGCGCAACAAGACGAAGAACGTGCTCGCGCTCTGCGAGGCGCTTATCCGCGACCATGGCGGCGCCGTTCCCGCCGACCGCGACGCTCTGACGAAGCTGCCCGGTGTCGGGCGCAAGACCGCCAACGTCGTGCTCAACATCGCCTTCGGCCAGCCGACGCTCGCCGTCGACACGCATGTCTTCCGCATCGGCAACCGGCTCGGCCTCGCGCCCGGCAAGACGCCCGAAGAGGTCGAGGCTGCCTTCCTGCGCATCATTCCAGCCGAGTATCTGCGCCACGCGCACCACTGGCTGATCCTGCACGGGCGCTACGTGTGCAAGGCGCGCAAGCCCGAGTGCGCGGCCTGCGTCATCGCCGATCTGTGCAAGGCCGCGGAGAAGACCGGCGCTATCCCTGCACCGCTGGTCGAACTGGCGCCGCTGTCGGCCGATGGCGCCGCGGACGAACCCGCCTCATGAACCAATGCCGCGCGCCATCATGGCGGCGAAGACCGGGATGAGGGCGAACAGCGCGAGCTCGGCCAAGACCAGCCGGCGCGCTCCGGCGATCTCGGCATCCGGAACGACATGGCTGGGCTCGAGCCGTGCCGCCCGCCGCCAGGCGAGGATACGCAGCGTCGGTAGGATCGAGGCGATGCCGACGGCGGCGAAGGCGGCCATCTTCGCCCAGAAGCTCCACGAAGCGACATAGAACTCCCAACCCTTCAGGCCCCAGATCAGACGCCCGATTCCGACGACGACGAGCGCCATGGCCGCGCCACCGTAGAGACCGTCGAGCCTGCCGAGGAGGGTTAGCCACGCGCCGGAAAGGCCGGGGCGGAGCAGCGCGGCTTCCGCAGCGAGCAATCCGAGCAGAGAGAAGGCGAGCACATGATGGAGGATGGCGAGAACGAGATCGGCAATCATGGGGCCTCCGTCCGGGATCAACATATTGACAACGTAAAGATACACTAAGACAAAAGTTTACAGTGTCAAGATATTGTGCATACCCGTAACCGGGCGCTGATCGGCCGTTGATTGGACGTGCGCCGTCAGCCCCGCGACGGGCGGCGCGGCGCGCCGGGGGAGGCGAGCGTATCCGGCATCATGCCGCGGCGTTCCAGCTCGGCGCGGATAGATGCCGGCATCTCGCGGCAGGCGCAGTTGGCGGCGTGGCCGGCGTGCCAGGCGAGCCGCTGTTCGAGCGTGGCCTTGGCGGGCATGCGGTTCGCGGCATGCCATTCGCGGTTCAGGATGGACTTGGACATCGGCCGGTCTTTGTCCCCGCTGGAAAGATTTCAGTATCGCGCCGGCGCCGTCCGCGCGCCAGCTTCGGCGCGTGCGATCATCTTGTGCAGGTGGACCATCATCGCGGCGGCGAAGAGCGGCGTCAGCAGGTTGATCAGCGGCAGCGCCAGGAAGCCGGCGATCACCAGCCCGGAGAGGAAGACCGTCGCGGCGTTGCGCCGACGCATCGCCTTGGCCTCCGCCTCGGGGCGGAAGCGCATCGCGGCGAATTCGAAGAACTCGCGGCCGAGCAGGTATCCGTTGACGAGGAAGAATGCGGCGATGTTGACACCGGGCACGAGAAGCAGGACGAGCGCGGCGATGTTGCCGAGGACGACAACGCCAAGGAACTTCAGCGACAGGACGAAGGCCGTCAGTGCCGGCAGTGCGCGGCCGGGCGGGTCGTTCGGGAAGTCTGTGCGTTCGACTACCTCGGCGATGTCGTCGATGAAGATGCCGGCGACCAGTGCCGTCACCGGCGAGACGAGCAGCGCCAGCCCGACTGCGAGCCCGATTCCGGCGAAGACGGCCGCCACCAGGGTCAGCCAGCCGGCCCAGGAGGGAAACCCGGGCAGGAGCGCGTCGATCCAGGGCAGCGCCAGCCAGTCGAAAATCTCCTTCAGCCCGAACCACGTGCCGACGAGCAGCAGCAGCGTCAGCGCCAGCGACTTCAGGAAGACGGTGCGGAACTCCGCGGAGATAAGGCGGGAGAGGGCGGCGCCGGCGGCTTCGAAGATCACGTCATGGCTCTCCTTGCCAAAACGAGATAGGCGCGGCCGCGTCTGGTCGCAAGGTCATGCGACGTTTGTCCAGTTCGCGCGGAGAAACCCTAGACCCGACATGCATCGTCGTGGCAGATAGCAGCGAATCTAGGACCCATCGGAGAGCTTGATGGCCGCATACGACGTGCTCTGCATCGGCAACGCCATCGTCGATATCATCGCGCAATGCGACGAGGCGTTCCTCGAGGCGAACGGTATCATCAAAGGCGCGATGAACCTGATCGATACCGAGCGGGCCGAGCTGCTCTATTCGCGCATGGGACCGGCCATCGAGGCATCCGGCGGCTCTGCGGGCAATACGGCGGCCGGCGTCGCCAGCTTCGGCGGCCGCGCCGCTTTCTTCGGCAAGGTCTCGCGCGATCCGCTCGGGTCCATCTACACCCACGACATCCGCGCCCAGGGCGTCGCCTTCGACACCAGGCCGCTCGATGGCACGCCGCCGACGGCGCGCTCGATGATCTTCGTCACGCCCGACGGCGAGCGCTCGATGAACACCTATCTCGGCGCCTGTGTCGAGCTCGGACCGGAGGACGTCGAGGCCGATAAGGCCGCCGGCGCCAAGGTCACCTATTTCGAGGGCTATCTCTGGGATCCGCCGCGCGCCAAGGAGGCGATCAGGCTTACCGCGAGACACGCGCATGCGGCCGGCCGCGAAGTCTCGATGACGCTGTCGGATCCATTCTGCGTCGACCGCTACCGCGACGAGTTCCTCGACCTGATGCGCTCTGGCACGGTCGACATCGTGTTCGCCAATGCCCACGAGTTGAAATCGCTCTACCAGACCTCGTCCTTCGACGCCGCGCTCGAAGCGATCCGCAAGGATTGCCGGCTTGCGGCGGTGACGCGCTCGGAAGAGGGCTCGGTCATCGTCCGCGGCGACGAGACGGTTGCGATCGAGGCGATCGAGATCGAGCAGCTGGTCGATACGACCGGCGCCGGCGACCTTTATGCGGCGGGTTTTCTTTTCGGCTACACGACGGGCAGGAGCCTCAAGGAATGCGGCGACCTCGGCTCTCTGGCGGCCGGTCTGGTCATCCAGCAGATCGGCCCGCGGCCGCACAAGAACCTCCGCGTCGAGGCGCAACAGGCCGGCTTGCTCTAGAAAGGCCTGACCTTGTCGGCCAGGTCCCGTGGCGGGACGGAATGGCGCTCAGCGAATGTCTTCGGGTCGGCGGCCGGGACGGCTGCGGTAGGGCGGAAAGGTCCAGCCGTATTTCAGCGCGCCGCCGCGCACGATGAAGGCAGTCGCCGCGGCGATCAGGGCCGCGGCGAGCAGCGGAAATCCCGCCAGCGTGAGTACGGTGTAGGCGGCAGCACCTGCCATCGCCGCCGTCACGTAGATTTCCGGGCGCAATAGCACCGAAGGCTCTCCGGCGAGCAGGTCGCGCAGGATGCCGCCGAAGGTCGCCGTCAGCATGCCCATCACCACTGCGACTGTGGGCGACCCGGTTGCAGCGAGGCCCTTCGCAGCGCCGAGTACGCAATAGGCGGAAAGCCCGATCGCATCGAGCCATAGCAGCAGCCTGTAGCGCGATTCGACCAGGTGTGCGGTGAAGAACACCACCACAGCCGCGACCGCACAGACCATGACATAGGCCGGGTTCTCCACCCAGAACACCGGCACGCCGAGAATCAGGTCGCGGAACGTGCCGCCGCCAATACCGGTCACGCCCGCCAGGAACAGGAAGCCGATAATGTCGAGCTGCTTGCGCGAGGCCGACAGCGCTCCGGTCGCGGCGAACACCGCCACGCCGGCATAGTCGAGATAGAGCATCGGGTTCATCGTGGCCGGCCGGTCCAATTGGGTCTTATGGCGTCGAGATCACGCAGCAGCAGCGCCTGCCGGCCGGGGCATTCGTTCCGGCAGCGGCGGGCGGGCCTTGCGCCCGCCAGCATTCACCAATCGGATCGGACCGGCAACCGGCCTACTGCGCGGCGTCGCTCTCGGCCGCCCGCGCCGGACCGCCCTTGGCGACGCCGACCATGGCCGGCCGCAACACCCGCTCGCCGATCGAATAGCCCGGCTGCACGACCTGGACCACCGTGTTCGCGGGAACATCCGGATTGGGCACCTCGAACATTGCCTGGTGGAAATTCGGGTCGAACTTCTCGCCTTCCGGCGACAGTTTCTTCACGCCGTGGCGCTCGAGCGCGCCCAGCATGGCGCGCTCGGTGATCTCCACGCCCTCGATCAGGGCCTTGAAACCGGCGTCGCCGGCGGCCTTCGCCTCTTCGGGGATCGCATCCAGGGCGCGCCTGAGATTGTCGGAGACCGAAAGCATGTCGCGGGCGAAGTTCGCCATCGCGTAGGCGCGGGCGTCCTGGAGCTCGCGCGCGGTGCGGCGGCGGAGGTTCTCCATTTCCGCCGCGGCGCGCAGCGCGCGGTCCTTCAGTTCTTCGTTTTCCTTCATCAGCTTGACGACGACCTCGTAGTCTCCGCCCGTATCCTCGGCCGGTGCCGCGGTCGCGCCATCGTCGGTCGTCTCGTCGGGCGCGCGTTCTTCTTTCGCCTGGTCGCTCATCGCCGTTTCCCGTCATGTCCGTTTGGTCGGAAGTTGCGCCCGATATCGAGGTTCGGGTGCTAAAAATCAAGGGTCGGGAGGGCCTTCCGTCAACGAAGCAACCGGCTGATAAGCTGCGCCGTATAGTCCACCATGGGCACGATGCGCGCATAGTTGAGGCGGGTCGGGCCGATCACGCCGAGCGCGCCGACGATGCGGGCGTCGGCGTCGCGATAGGGCGCCACGACCAGCGACGAGCCCGACAGCGAGAACAGCTTGTTCTCCGAGCCGATGAAGATGCGCACCCCCGACCCCTGTTCGGCGAGGTCGAGCAGTTGCAGCAGGCCGTCCTGGTTCTCGAGATCCTCGAAGAGGTGTTTCAGCAGATCGATATCGGCCCGGGCGGTGACGTTTTCCAGCAGGTTGGCGCGACCGCGCACGATCAGCCGCGCGGCGGAGCCGACGGAATCTCCTGCCCACACGGCAAGGCCTTTTTCCACGAGAGCGCGCGATAGCGCGTCGAGCGCGGTCTGGGTCTCCATCTTCAGCCTGGCGATCTCGGCGCGCGCTTCGGCAAGCGTGCGGCCGCGGATGTGCGCGTTGAGGAAGTTCGACGCTTCGTGAAGCTGCGACGCGGTGACCCCGGCGGGCAGCTCGATCACCCGGTTCTCCACGTCGCCGGCTTGCGAAACCAGCACGGCGAGCGCCTTGGTTGGTTCGAGCTGGATGAACTCGATGTGCTTCAGCGCTACTTCGTTCTTGGCCGCGACCACCAGCCCGGCGCCGCGCGACAGGCCGGACAGCATCTGGCTCGCCTCGGTCAGCATGTGTTCCAGCGACGGCGCGCTGCCGGAAGCCTTGACCTGCGCTTCGATCACCCGCCGTTCCTCGTCGGATAGATCGCCGATCTCCATGAAGGCGTCGACGAAGAAGCGCAGCCCCTTCTGCGTCGGCAGACGCCCCGCCGAGATATGCGGCGCGTAGATCAGGCCAAGTTGCTCGAGGTCGCTCATGACGTTGCGCACTGTCGCCGGCGATAGCGACTGCGGCAGCAGGCGCGACAGGCTGCGCGAACCCACCGGCTCGCCGTCCTTCAGGTAGGAATCGACGATCTGCCGGAAGATTTCGCGCGAACGCGAATCGAGCGCTTGCAGCGTCTGGTCGGAGACCGGTTTCGTCATCGGCGGACCCATGGATGGAATGATATAGAAGAGCGGGGGCGGAACACAACATCGCCGGCGGCGGCAGGGTTCGCCCTTTTCCTTTGCACCCTCCTGCCGGTGACGCTACAAGCCGCCACGATTTGCGGCATCCGAAAGGGACCACCATGCGGCCTTCCAAGCGCCAGTTCGACGAAATGCGCGCCATCTCCTTCGAGCGCGGCGTGTCGAAACACGCGGAGGGCTCCTGCCTTGTGAAGTTCGGCGACACGCATGTGTTGTGCACCGCGAGCCTCGAGGAAAAGGTTCCGGCGTGGCTGCGCAACGGCGGCAAGGGCTGGGTGACTGCCGAGTACGGCATGTTGCCGCGCTCCACCGGCGATCGCATGCGCCGCGAGGCTTCGACCGGCAAGCAGGGCGGCCGCACGCTGGAGATCCAGCGCCTGATCGGCCGTTCGCTGCGCGCCGTCGTCGACCTCCAGGCGCTCGGCGAGCGACAGGTCACCGTCGACTGCGACGTCATCCAGGCCGACGGCGGCACGCGCACGGCGGCGATCACCGGCGGCTGGATCGCCCTCCATGACTGCCTTCGCTGGATGGAGGCGCGTAGCATGATCAACCTCGGCAGGGTGCTGAAGGACCATGTCGCGGCCATTTCCTGCGGCATCTACGAGGGCATCCCCGTCATCGACCTCGACTATGCCGAGGATTCGGCGGCGGCCACTGACGCCAATTTCGTCATGACCGGCAAGGGCGGCATCGTCGAGATCCAGGGAACGGCCGAGGGCGAGCCCTTCTCCGAGGAGCAGTTCGCCGCGCTGATGGCCCTGGCGCGCAAGGGCATCGCCCGGCTGGTCGACCTGCAGACCATGGCGGTGGGATGAGGTCCCGGCCCGCGGGCAGACGGGCCTTGGCGAGGCGAATGCCATGACACCATCAGCAATCCTCGAATCCGCGCTCTACGTAGCCGATCTCGATGTCGCCGAGCGCTTTTACAGGGACGTTCTGGGGCTGGTGCTCATCGCCAGGGTTCCGGGCCGCCACGTCTTCTTCCGCTGCGGCGATGGCGTCCTTCTGCTTTTCGCCGCCGAGGCGACAAAAGTGCCGCCGGCGCCTGGTGCTCGTCTACCCGTGCCGCCGCACGGGACGACCGGCGCCGGCCATCTCTGCTTCGCGGCGACCGCGGACGAGATCGACGCGTGGCGCGAACGCCTTGCGACAGCCGGCATTGCGATCGAGGCCGAATTCGAATGGCCGAAGGGCGGGCGCTCGATTTACTTCCGCGATCCGTCGGGCAATTCGCTCGAATTCGCCGAGCCTCGTATCTGGGGGATATGATGGACTACGCCGTGCATTCATTAGACGGCAAAAGAATAGTTGTGGCCAGTCACAACGCGGGCAAGCTGCGCGAATTTGCCGACTTGATCGGTCCCTTCGGCCTCGAGGCGCGGTCGGCGAAGGAGTACGGGCTCGCAGAACCTGAAGAGACCGGGACGACTTTCGAGGAAAACGCCTACATCAAGGCGCTCGCGGCGGCGACGGCGACCGGCCTGCCGGCGCTTTCCGACGATTCCGGCCTCGTCGTCGACGCGCTCGGCGGCCAGCCGGGCGTCTACACAGCCAACTGGGCTGAGCTGCCGGACGGCAGCCGCGACTTCGCCATGGCCATGAAGAAGACCGAGGACGCCCTCCAGGCGGCCGGCGCGACCGAGGCGAAGGACCGTACCGGCCGCTTCGTCGCCGTCATCTGCCTCGCCTGGCCGGACGGATACGCCGAATATTTCCGCGGCGAGGCCGAGGGGCGGCTGGTCTGGCCGCCGCGCGGCAACCTCGGCTTCGGCTACGACCCGGTGTTCCTGCCCGAAGGGCACGAACGCACTTTCGGCGAAATGCCGGCCGCCGAGAAGCACGGTTGGGTCCCCGGTCAGCCGACGGCACTGTCGCACCGCGCCCGCGCCTTCCAGAAGTTCGCTCGCGCGCGGCTGGGATCGCCGTGAGACCGGACGACGTCAGCGCGCCCGGCTTCGGCGTCTATGTCCACTGGCCGTTCTGCGCGGCCAAGTGCCCCTACTGCGACTTCAACAGCCACGTGCGCCACCAGCCGGTCGACCAGGAGCGCTTCGCCGAGGCCTTCGCCCGCGAGATCGCCACGATGCGCGGCCGCACCGGCCCGCGTACGGTAACCTCCGTCTTCATCGGCGGCGGCACGCCGTCGCTGATGCGGCCGGAAACGGTCGGCGCCGTGCTCGACGCGGTCGCGGCGAACTGGACGGTGCCGGCCGGCATCGAGATCACGCTCGAGGCCAATCCCTCGTCGGTTGAAGCCGAACGCTTTCGCGGCTACCGCGCTGCTGGCGTCAACCGCGTATCGCTCGGCGTGCAGGCGCTCGACGACCGCGACCTCAAGTTCCTCGGCCGGCTGCACGATGTCGGTGAGGCGCTGCATGCGATCGGGCTGGCGCGCGACATCTTCCCGCGGCTCTCCTTCGACCTGATTTACGCCCGGCCGAACCAGACGCCCGAAGACTGGGAGGAGGAACTCGAGCGCGCCATCGGCTATTCTGCCGACCATCTGTCGCTCTATCAGCTGACCATCGAGGAGGGCACGCCGTTCTTCGCCCTGCATGCGGCACGCAAGTTCTCCGTCCCCGATCCCGACCGCGCCGCCGAGCTCTACGCTCTCACCCAGTCGGTCACCGCGGCGCGCGGCCTGCCGGCCTACGAGATTTCCAACCATGCCCGGCCCGGAGCCGAGAGCCGGCACAATCTCACCTACTGGCGCTACGGCGAATATGTCGGTGTCGGTCCCGGGGCGCATGGGCGCTTCATCGAGGACGGTACGCGTGTCGTCACCATAGCCGAGCGCCGGCCGGAATCCTGGCTGGGCATGGTCGAACAGGCCGGCCACGGCGTTACCGGCGGCGAGAGCCTGACGCGCGAGGAGGAGGCGGACGAGTTCCTACTGATGGGCCTGCGCCTGGCGGAAGGCATCGACCTCGCCCGCTACGAGACCTTGGCGGGCCGGCCGCTGTCGTCGCGGCGCCTGGCGCTCCTCCAGGAAGAAGGCCTGGTCGCGGCGGTCGGCAATTCGCGCCTGCGCGCGACACCGCAGGGCATGATCGTGCTCGACGCGCTGGTGGCCGACCTGGCGCGCTGACGCTCAGCGGCGGGGCGGTACAGTCCCCGGCCGCCGCGTTCCCGCCTCGGTGGCGGTCGTCTCGCTACCGTTACGACCCTTTCTTTCTGGGGCCTTGAAAGACACGGCGGAGTCGCTCCGTGGGGGGCAGAAGAACGGCTGCCGGCCGGCGTAATAGGGGTCGAACGTATCGGCGATCTCGAGTGTGTTCATCTCGTCCTCCCTGACCTTCGAAAACGCCCAGGACAGCCGGTGGTTCCGTTTCGCCTGTGGAATGATCGTACCTGGCGGTCTCCTGCAACATTTCGCTTGCCATCGCCTTCGCACCCGTGGCCTTTCGGCATTGCGGCGCCGGGCCGGGAAGCCGGCGATCGTTGTTGTTCTCACTTCCCATCGGGCAGCCGGGTGACGACGGGCGATCGATCGCGTTCCTTCATGATCGGCCAGGCCGAGATCGCGGCGCGGCCGCTCGATCCGGCGCTCTATCTGGTAGCGACGCCAATCGGCAACCTGGCCGACATCACGCTGCGCGCGCTCGAGACCCTCGCTGCCGCCGACGTGCTCGCCTGCGAAGATACCCGGGTCACGCGCGTGCTGCTCGACCGCTACGGCATCCGCCGGCGCGCGGTGCCCTACCATGAGCACAATGCGGACGAGGCCGGTCCCCGGCTCGTCGAGGCGCTGCTTGCCGGGCAGTCGGTGGCGCTGGTCTCCGACGCCGGCACGCCGCTCGTTTCCGACCCCGGATACCGCCTGGTGGAGCGCGCGCTCGAGGCCGGCATGAGAATCGTACCGCTGCCTGGCCCCTCCTCGGTGCTCGCCGCGCTGGCCGCGTCGGGCTTGCCCTCCGATACGTTTCTCTTTGCCGGCTTCCTTCCCGTGAAGGACGGCCAGAGGCGGGGCCGTCTCGACGAGCTGAAATCCGTGCCCGCGACGCTGGTGTTCTTCGCGTCTCCGCGCCGCCTGGCCGAGTCGCTGATCGCGATGGCGGACGTGCTCGGCGACGGCCGCCGCGCCGCCGTGGCCCGCGAGCTGACCAAGACCTTCGAGGAATTCCGCCGCGGCACGCTCGGCGAACTTGCCGAACGGTACCGCGACGCGCCGTCGCCGAAGGGCGAAATCGTCGTCTGCGTCGGGCCTCCGCTCGCGCGGGAAGTGTCTGGCGAAGAGGACATCGATCGACTGCTTCTGTCGCTCGCGGGCGAGATGCCGGCATCGAAGGCCGCGGCCGAGGCCGCGCGCATGACGGGGTTGAAGAAACCCGACCTCTACCGGCGCCTGCTCGAACTCAGGGACGCGGCGGATGGGGAGGAACGCTGACGTCCGCCTGAAGGCCTATCGCCGCGGCCATCGCGGCGAGTTCCTCGCGTCGCTCGCCCTGATCGCCAAGGGCTATCGCATCATCGCCCGCCGCTACAGGACAAAGCTCGGCGAGATCGACCTGATCGCACGCCGCGGCGACCTTGTCCTCATCGTCGAGGTCAAGGCCCGGCCGACGCTGGTCGAAGCGATGGAGGCGGTCGCGCGCTCCTCCGAGCGCCGCATCGAGGGCGCCGCCGACCTCTGGCTCTCCCGCCAGCCCGACCACGCGCGGCTTTCGCTCCGCTTCGACCTCGTCGCGGTTCTGCCGTGGCGCTGGCCGGTGCACGTCGAGAACGTTTTTTTCGCGCGCGGCTAGCTCTCCGCCAGCTGATGCCCTTGTCGAACAGCCGCGCGCGTTTCAGTCTTGCGCCGCAAGGCTGTCCTTACCCCGGGGAGACTTTTCATGTGCCACCACTGTGTAATCGAGAACGTGAAATCCAATATGCTCAGCCGCCGCGGCTTCTTCACCGGCGGCATCGCGGCGGGCGCCGCCGCAGTCGCCGTGGCCGCCATGCCAGCGCCGCTGTTCGCGCTAGGCGCGCCGAGCAAGGCGGCAGACCTCACCCACGAGCTGTTCGACATGTTCCCGACCTACTTCGGCGCCCAGCAGCTCTTCATCGAGCAGAAGTTCAACTACAAGGAACACACGTTCAACCTGAACGAATGGCGGCTCTCCGAGCACACCGGCACGCACATCGACGCGCCGCTGCACTTCACCGCCGACGGCAGGTCGGTGGCCGAACTGCCGGTCGAGGACCTCGTGGCGCCGCTGGTCGTCGTCGACATCCGCGCGAAAGCGACGGAGAATGCCGACGCACAGGTGACGCCCGACGACATCAAGGCGTGGACTTCGGCCAATGGCGACCTGCCGGAGGGCGCCATCGTCGCCATGCTGTCGGGTTGGGGCGAGCACGTGACGACCGACAAGTTCCGCAACGTCGGCGCCGATGGCAAGACCATGCACTTTCCCGGTTTCCACATCGAGGCCGCGAAGCAGCTGCTCGAGACCTCGACCAAGGCCATCGCCGTGGACACGCTGTCGCTCGATTTCGGCCAGTCGCCGGACTTCATCGTCCACAACACCTGGCTGCCGGCCGGCCGCTACGGCATCGAGGGCGTCGCCAATCTCGACAAGGTGCCGGCCAAGGGCGCGACCATCGTCGTCGGCGCGCCGAAGATACGCGGCGGAACCGGCGGCCCGGCGCGCGTCTTCGCCTTGGTCTGATCCCCAGGTCGACGGAAGGCGGTCCACGCGCCGCGCGCCCGGGCCGCTTTCCTCAGCGCCGCGATACCTTCATCGGCAGGCCGCCCTGCGGCTGCGTGGTCAGCTTCTGCACCGGCCAGGGCTTGGTCTCGGCGACCGTGTCGAAGCGTAAACGCGACATCAGGACGGCGAGCGCGATCACCGCCTCCTGCATGGCGAAGGCGGCGCCGATGCACACCCGCGGACCCGCGCCGAAAGGAAGGTACTGGTAGCGGTCGATGCGCTCGCGGTTCTGCGGATGGAACCGCTCGGGCATGAACGCCTCCGGCCGGTCCCACAGGCCGCGATGGCGATGGATGGTCCACGGCATGGCGAGCACGGTCGCGCCCTTGACCAGAGTCAGGTCCTTGTATGTGTCGGTCTCGATCGGCTCGCGGTTGATGGACGGCGCGGGCGGATAGAGCCGCATCGCCTCCTCGAAGGCGGCGCGGGTCATCGGCATGGCGTCGAGCCATTTTGCCGGGTCGGGCTCGCGCGACAACACTCCGTCGATTTCCCGTTCGATGGGCTCGCGCTCCCATGGCGCCTCGGCGAGGCAGTAGAGGGTCCAGCCCAAGGCCCGCGCGGTCGTTTCGTGGCCGGCGCCGATGAAGGTGATGAGGTTGTCCTCGATCTCCGCGCGGGTCAGCCCGTCGGGACCCTCGGCGCGCAGGAGCAACGTCAGGAAATCTTCGGGAACGTCGTCACCCTGTTTCAGCCGCGCCTCGCGCATGGCGATGGTCTCTGCGACTAGCCGGCGGAAATAGGCAAGCGTGCGGCGTCCGCGCAGCCGCGAGATCCGCGGCAGCCAGTCCGGCGCCCTCAGGAGGTCGAGCGGGTCGACCCTGCCCATGGTCTCGAACAGATGATCGACCTGCTTGGCGAAGCCGCCGGGGGAGCCGGCGATCTCCCCGGAGAACAGGGTTTCGGCAAGTATCTCGTAGGTCAGCATCGTCATGTCGCGGGCGATGTCGAAAATGGCCGGCGCGTGATCGTAGCGATCGACGAAGGCTTCGGCGCAACGAAGCATCGCCGGGGCGAATCCGGCGATGTGGCGCGGCGTGAAGACGGGTGCCATTGCCCGACGCGAACGCCGCCACACCTCGCCCTCTGCGGTGAGCAGCCCGTCGCGCAGGATCGGCCTGAGAATCTTCTGCCGCACCGTCGACATCCGGTAGTTGCGGGCGTTGTCGACGAGAACGTGACGGATCAGGCCCGGATCGTTGGCGATCACCAGCGGTCCCCCCACCCCGGAAACCGACACCCATGGCTTGGTGTAAGAAGGCTCGCCCCACAGCTCCAGCGGGTTGCGATAGACGATGCGGATCATCTCCAGAAACGATGGAGGCGACGTGCGCGGCGTGGGCGCGGGCGGAACGAAGGGTGCGGGCGCGGTGTCCATGAACGGGCCTCCGCGGCGAATCTAGGCGCGCCCGCGCCCCGCGGCAAATGAACTGTCGGTAACCCGACAGCGGTCGGGCCGGCGCCGCAGGCGGCCGCGCGCCGTATAGGACTTCGCGCAAGACTTGCGGCGGCCACATTTGTATGGACTGCTCCGCCGCAGCTTTGGGCCGGGCTCCTGGACGATGCGCTGCATCCTCGCTTTGTTTTTATCACTGCTGTTCATGGCGCCGGCCCTCGCCGAGCGGCGCGTGGCGCTCGTCGTCGGTGCTGACGCCTACCGTTCGCTGCGGCCGCTGGACAACGCCGTTTCCGACGCCGTTGCCATGCGCGAGACGCTGGAGGGGTTGGGTTTCGAGGTGACGCTGGAAACCGACCGCGATCTCAAGCGAATGCGCCGGGCGCTGGACGATTTTCGTGAGGACGGGGCCGGCGCCGACGTCGCGCTGTTCTTCTTCGCCGGCCACGGCGTCGAGATCGGCGGCGACAACCGTCTTCTGCCGATCGACGCCGATGTCGCGTCGGCGACACGTCTCCGGGAGACGAGCCTGGCGCTCGAGGAGGTGCACACGATTCTGCGCTCCGCGGCGCGCGCTTCACTTGTCGTCCTCGACGCCTGCCGCAACGATCCATTCGGCCTCGGCGAGAGTGCCTCGGACGGGCGCGGTGTGGTCGTGCTCGCCGGTGGGAAAGACGCGGTGCGTCCGGGTCTTGGGCGGATCGGGCGGGCCGATGGCGCGTTGTTCGCCTTCTCCGCCGCGCCGGGAGAGACCGCATCCGACGGCATCGGGCCGAACTCGCCTTTTACGACGGCCCTGTCGAAGTACCTGCCGAGTGACGGACTGGAAATCCGCTCCGTGCTCACGCTCGTCCAGCAGGAGGTCTACGACCTGACGCGCGGCGCCCAGCTACCCTATGTCGAGAGCGGCCTCCCCGACATCTTTTTCGCCGCCCGTCGGCGCGAGGACCTGCCGGAGCGCGAACGCCTGCTCCTCGCCATGGCCGATGTGACGCCGGAACTGCGCGCCGAGATCGAGGCGGTCGCGCGCGACGCTGACGTGCCGCTCGCACCCCTCTACGGCGCGCTGCTCGAATCGGGCGGCACGGACGAATCCGCTGACGAGCGCAGCCGTAGGCTGCATGCTGCGGCGCAGGCCTTCGTCGAGGTGCGGGATCAGCTGCGCAGCCTCGGTGCCGCCGATCCCGAAGTGGCGAGGCTACGCGGCGAGGCGGAAGCCCAGCTGGCACTCGGCGCCTTCGACGCCGCCCGTGCCCGCTTCGCCGACGCCGCAGCGCTCGACGACCGCTCCCGCCAGGCGCTGAAGGCCAATTTCGGCCAGCGTACGCTGTCGGAGGCCGCCACCCGGCTGCTCAGCGGCGCCGCCGCGCGCACCGCGCTCCGCTATGAGCTCGCGATCGCCGACTACGAGAAGGCACTGGCGCTCTTTGACGAGGCCGGCGACGCCGCGCTGGTGCCTGAGCACGCCGACCGGCGGCTGGCGGCACTGGAAACGCTCGGCCTGCTATACGAGACGACCGGTGACGTCGCTGCCGCGCGCGACACCTATGATGCCCTGCGCCACTGGGCCGAGCGCCGTGCCGAAACTGACGACGATCCGTCAATCCGGCGCGACGTCGCCAAGGCGCAGACGAGGCTGGCCGATGCGCTGGTGGCGATGGGAGACCTAGACCGCGCCCTCGGCGCCTATCGAAAAGGCCGCGCCATCTTCATGGATCTGACCGAGGGCCCGTCGGGCGCGCGCTGGCTGCGCGACCTCGCCATCGCCCATGACGGCATCGGCGGCATCTACGTCTCGCAGGGCGACATCCGTAGCGCGATCGAATCCTTCGGCGAGAGCCTCTCCATCAAGCAGCGCCTTGCCGATGCTTCGCCGCGCGACGCCGAGGCCTTGCGCGACCTGACTGTCACCTATGACGAAATCGGCAAGGCCGCGCGAGTCCTTGGTGACCTCGACGACGCAAGGGAGGCCTTCGCCGCGAGCCTTGCCATCCGCGAGGATCTGCTGGCAGCGGAGCCGGATGCCCCTGGCAGGCAGCGCGACCTCGCGGTTTCCCGTGACAACATGGGCGACGTGCTGCGCGACGCGGGCGATCGCGACGGCGCGCTTGCCTCCTATCGCGCGGCGCTCGACATGGTCCGCGCCATGGCGAGCCGCGATCCCAACGACACGCAGCTCACGCGCGACATCAGCGTCAGCACCAACAAGATCGGTAACGTCCTGCGCGACGCTGGCGAACTCGACGCAGCCGGCAAAGCCTTTTTTGACAGCCTCGTCGTCGTTCGTGCTCTCGCAGCGCGCGATCCGGCCAATGCCGACTGGCAGCGCGACCTTTCGGTGACGCTGGAGAAGGTAGCCGACGTCGAGCGGCAAAAAGGCAAACTGAAGCGCGCACTCGCCGGGTTCGAGGAGAGCCTGGTGATCGTCCGCCGCCTCGTCGCCAGCGATCCCGGCAATGCCGACTGGCAGCGCGATCTCTCCATTACGCTCGCCGAGGTTGGCAACCTGAAGCTAGACCTGAAGGACCTCGCCGGGGCACGGGACGCTCTCGAGGAGTGTCTCGCCATCCGCGAGGCGCTCGGTGCCGGGGATCCTGGCAATGCGCTCTGGCAGCGCGACCTGATCATCGCCTATGCCGACATTGCCATGGTGTCGCGCACGCCGCGGCAGCCACTGGAGAAGGCGCTCGCCATCGCCGAGGCGCTCGATGCCGAAGGCCGGCTGCCGCCGCGGCACCGCTGGATGATCGATCAGCTAAAGAGCCGACTGGCGCGGCTGAGGAAGTAGTGCGGCGAAGGTGCCGTTTTCCCCACGTGGATGCCCGTAGAATTTGGAAAAACGGGCCTGAACGCCTATATCTCAGCCATCCTGCGGCGCGCGATTCGGCTGGCTTTCGCCGCGCCATTCCAGCGGCATCACGAGAAAGAACTTCATGAGCGATCAGTCCGAGAACCTTCCCGGCGCGGCTGCCGAGTACGGCGCCGATTCCATCAAGGTTCTCAAGGGCCTGGATGCAGTGCGCAAGCGCCCGGGCATGTATATCGGCGACACCGACGACGGCTCCGGCCTGCACCACATGGTCTACGAGGTGGTCGACAACGCCATCGACGAGGCGCTGGCCGGCCATGCCGATCTGGTTTCGGTGACGCTCAACCCCGACGGCTCCTGCACGGTTGCCGACAACGGCCGCGGTATCCCGACCGACCTGCACCCGAGCGAAGGCGTCTCGGCGGCCGAGGTGATCATGACCCAGCTCCATGCCGGCGGCAAGTTCGACCAGAATTCCTACAAGGTTTCCGGCGGGCTGCACGGCGTCGGCGTCTCCGTGGTCAATGCGCTCTCGGTGTGGTTGAAGCTGAAGATCCGCCGCGACGGCAGGATCCACGAGATGAGCTTTACCCACGGCAACGCCGACGCGCCGCTGGCAGTGACCGGCGCCTACGCGCCGAACAACGTGCCGGGCACGTTCGAGGGACGCAGCGGTTCCGAAGTCACTTTCATGCCGTCGACCGAGACCTTCACCATGGTCGAGTTCGACTACGGCACGCTGGAGCACCGCCTGCGTGAGCTCGCCTTCTTGAATTCCGGCGTGCGCATCATCCTGACCGACGCCCGCCATGCCGACGTCAAGGTGCAGGAGCTGCACTACGAGGGCGGGCTGGAAGAGTTCGTGCGCTACCTCGACCGGGCGAAGAAGCCGCTGATCGACAGGCCGATCGCCATCCGCGCCGAGCGTGACGGCATCTCCGTCGAGGTCGCCATGTGGTGGAACGACAGCTACCACGAGAACGTGCTCGCCTTCACCAACAACATCCCGCAGCGCGACGGCGGCACGCATCTGGCCGGATTCCGCGGCGCGCTGACCCGCCAGGTGACCGGCTACGCCGAGACCAGCGGCATCTCCAAGAAGGAGAAGGTGTCGCTGACCGGCGACGACTGCCGCGAGGGCCTGACCGCCGTGCTCTCGGTCAAGGTGCCCGATCCGAAGTTTTCCTCGCAGACCAAGGACAAGCTGGTCTCGTCGGAGGTCCGACCCGTAGTCGAAGGCCTCGTCAACGAGGCGCTCGGCACCTGGCTCGAGGAGCATCCGGGCGAGGCGAAGGTGCTCGTCGGCAAGGTGGTCGAGGCGGCGGCGGCCCGCGAGGCGGCGCGCAAGGCGCGCGAGCTGACCCGTCGCAAGGGCGTGCTCGACATCACCTCGCTGCCCGGCAAGCTTGCCGACTGCCAGGAGCGCGACCCTGCCAAGTCGGAGATCTTCATCGTCGAGGGCGATTCCGCCGGCGGCTCGGCCAAGGGCGGCCGCTCGCGGCAGAACCAGGCGATCCTGCCTTTGCGCGGCAAGATCCTCAACGTCGAGCGCGCCCGTTTCGACCGCATGCTGTCGTCCGACATGATCGGCACGCTGATCACCGCGCTCGGCACCGGCATCGGCAAGGACGAGTTCAACGCCGACAAGCTGCGCTACCACAAGATCATCATCATGACCGACGCCGACGTCGACGGCGCCCACATCCGCACGCTGCTCCTGACCTTCTTCTTCCGCCAGATGCCGGAGCTGATCGAGCGCGGCCACCTCTTCATCGCCCAGCCGCCGCTCTACAAGGTGACCAAGGGCAAGAGCGCCCAGTATCTCAAAGACGAAACGGCCTTCGAGGACTTCCTCATCGACACCGGCCTCGACGAGGCCTCGCTCAACCTCGCCTCGGGCGAAGTCCGCGCCGGGCAGGATCTGCGCGCCGTCGTCGACGATGCCCGCGCCGTGCGCTCGCTCGTCAACGGGCTGCATTCGCGCTACAACCGCTCGGTCGTGGAGCAGGCGGCGATCGCCGGCGGGCTCAACCCGTCGGTCGCCGCCGATCCCGGCCGCGCTGCGTCAATGGCCGACAAGGTCGCCCGCAGGCTCGACGTGATCGCCGAGGACACCGAGCGCGGCTGGCTTGGCCGCGTCAATCCGTCGAACGAGGGGCCGGGCGGCTACGTGTTCGAGCGCACCGTGCGCGGCGTCAGGGAAACAGCCGTTCTCGACATGGGCCTGCTCAACTCGGCCGATGCCCGCGCGCTCGACCGCCACGCGTCGCGGCTCGCCGAAGTCTATGCCGCGCCGCCGGTGCTGCGCCGCAAGGATGTTTCCGAGACGCTGACGGGTCCGCTCGCTCTCCTGGAGGCGGTTTTCGCCACCGGACGCAAGGGTCTGACCATGCAGCGCTACAAGGGCTTGGGCGAGATGAACGCCGAGCAGCTCTGGGAGACGACGCTCGATCCGAACGTGCGCTCGCTGCTACAGGTCAAGGTCAACGACGCGACTGACGCCGACGCGCTGTTCGCCCGCCTGATGGGCGACGAGGTCGAACCGCGCCGCGAGTTCATCCAGGACAACGCCCTGTCCGTCGCCAACCTCGACGTCTAGAGGCGGGCGGGCGCGCTCGCCCCAATATGCGGCGCGATGATAGGGGCGGCGCATCTCGTCGGCCGCCACATTCGCGAATACCTCACCGCGTACCGCAAGGCCGGCCGCCACCTCTGAGCAGAACTGCCTCGCCGCTCCGACAACCGCAGGCCGGGGCGGCTCTGTTCGGCATTTTTCCGCGGTCCACAGATCCCGCAAGCCCGATGGAACCACTTCTCCGCCACGGCGTTGAGGCGGTCAGGCAAATCCATGTCGTGTCGCGTGCCGGGAGGGGCGCCCAAGCGTGAAATCCATCGGGTCATCTTGCCGGAGCCGCCGGGGCCGGTGGCACGTCGTTCTGCAACCCGCAAAGAACACCGGGGGGATTTCTCTTGCTCTCTGAGGGGCCGGCAAGGAGCGCGGCGACGCCCCCGCCGATGAGCGATCTTTCGGCGCTCTATCGGCTGACGGATCGTCTTTATCGTGCGTACGAGGAAGACGAGGTCTTCGAGGCGGCACTCGACGCGATCCTGGACACGCTTTCGTGCCAGGCCGCCTCGATCCTGGTCGCCGATGAAGCCGGCGTGATGCGCTTTCGCGCGTGGCGCGGAATCTCGGAGGACTACCGCCGCGCCGTAGACGGCCACTCACCGTGGAAGGCCGGCGCGCGCGAGGCAGAGCCGATCTTCATCGCCGACATCTGCGAAACCGGCGAACCCGACTGGCTTAAGGAGCGGATCGTCCGGGAGGGCATTCGCGGCCTTTCGTTCGTTCCGCTGATGGCCGACGGTGGCGTCGTCGGCAAGTTCATGACCTATTTCGCCGCCCGCCACGACGCCGATGCACGGGAAAAAGAACTCGCCATTACTATCGCCAAGCAGGTCGGCTTCGCACTGGAACGGCGGAATACCGAGAGACTCAGACGGCAGGCCGAGGAGCGCCTGCGCTCCTCCGAGCGGCATTTCCGGCGCATGACCGAAGATGCCCCGGTCATGATCTGGACGAGCGACGTCCATGGCCACTGCTCCCATCTCAACGCCATGCTGCGATCCTTCTGGGGCGTGGCGTCTCAGGACATTCCCTCCTTCGACTTCACCACCACCATCCATCCGGACGATCGCGATGAGGTGATGCGCGCGATCGGCGAGGCGCATGCCGACCGGCGCCCGGCCCGTGTCCGCGGACGCTACCGCCACGCGGACGGCGGCTATCGGATTCTCGAGACCGAAGCACGGCCCAACATCGACGAAACGGGGACCTTCCGCGGCATGATCGGCGTCAATGTCGATTCGACCGAGCGCGTCGAGGCCGAGCACGCACTGCAGGAGAGCGAACGCCGGTTCCGGCAACTCGCCGATGCCATGCCACAACTGGTCTGGACCGCAGGACCGGGCGGCCGGGTCGACTACTGGAACACGCGCATCGACCATTATGCGGACGTCCTCAGTCATGAGGGCGGTCCGCTCGACTGGCAACGGCTCGTACACTCTCGAGACCTCGACGCCACCAGCGAAGCCTGGATGGCGGCGGAGACGTCTGCGACGGAGTATCAGTTCACGCACAGGCTGAGGATGCGCGACGGGACCTATCGATGGCATTTGAGTCGCGCCAATCCCGCGGTTGACGATTCGGGAAGCATTGTCCGCTGGTTCGGGACCGCGACCGATATCCACGATCTCCGATCGGCGCAGGAGAAGCTCCAGGAGGGAGAGCAGCGGCAGCGCATCGCCGCCCGCGCCGCCGGCCTCGGTGTGTTCGAATGGGACATCCAGGCCGACCGGACCATCTTCGAGAACGCTCGGACTTTCGAAATCCTCGGACTCGACCCGAACGGACCGACCATCGGCTTTCGCGAATTCCGCAAGGATTTCCTTGTTCCCGACGACATACCCGCCGTCGAGAAGGCGATCGAGGAGGCGATGGTGCCGGGTGCTACGGCGAACGTTGTATGCCGGATCCGGCGCCGTGCCGACGGCGAGGTCAGATCCCTGGAGATAGCGGGATCCTTCGTCTTCGACGAGAGAGGTACCGCCCATCGCCTCGTCGGCGTCGTGGCCGACGTCACCGACCGCCGGCGCGCGGAAGAATTGCGCGAACTCCTGGTCGATGAACTCAACCATCGGGTGAAGAACACTCTCGCCGTCGTCCAGGCGTTGGCGAAGCAGACCTTCGAAGCAAACGGCGAACGCGATGCGAGGACAGAGGCGTTCTCCGGCCGGCTCTCGGCCCTTGCCTATGCCCACCGGCTGCTGTCGAGCGAGGGCTGGACAAAGGCCTATCTGGAGGACGTTGCGGGCCAGACGCTGCCCTTGGACGCGGGCGCTGAGCCCCGCATTGTAGCCTCGGGTCCGCCTGTCGTGCTCAGCCCGAAGCAGGCCGTGACCATGGCCATGACCCTGCACGAGCTCTACACCAACGCGGTGAAGTATGGCGCCCTGTCCGAGCCGGCAGGTGGCGTGGACCTGGAGTGGACGATCCGGCCCGGCGATCGATTGTCTCTGCGCTGGGCCGAACGCGGCGGGCCGCCGGTTGTGCCCCCGGTGCGTCGGGGCTTCGGATCGAGGATGATAGAGCAGGCACTCGCGGCCGAGTTCGACGCCACGGTGCAGCTCGATTTCCGCCCGGAAGGACTGGTCTGTACGATGGAAGCTACACTGGCGAGGCAGCATGGCTAGGTCGGAGAAGGGACTTGCGGGCAAGAGGATCCTCGTCGTGGAGGACGAGTTCCTGCTCGCTCTCGACGCCGCAGCGACACTCGAGGCCTGTGGCGTGAAGGTGGTTGGGCCGGCATATAGTATCGAGCGGGCACTGGCGCTTGCCGCTACCGAAGACCTCGATGCGGCGATGCTCGACGTGAATCTGAAAGGTGCGAACAGCCTGCCTGTCGCCCTTGCCCTCGAACGGCGCGGCGTGCCGATCATGTACGCGACGGGCTATGGCGCGAAGCCGCGCGATTGGCCGGCAGGACCGGTCATCGACAAGCCTTACTCCGCCGAGCAGATCGGGGGCGCGCTTGCATCCTTACTTTCTGGAACGGCGAGGCCGGAACCGGCTTCACCAGCGTTGTAGGTTCGGCGGTTCCGTTTGCGGGCGCACGTCCAAGTATCGCTTGCGTCAAATCTGTGAAACGGCTCGACACTGCGCGTCGATGAGACGCGCGATCGCAGCCAGCCAGCGGACAGGGAGCGGACCATAAGATCAAGATCCATCAATCCATTGAGGATTGATGGTGCCGGAAGACGCATCGAATAGTGTCACTAAAGCATTGATTATTATATTATTATCCCCGAGCAAATCGTCACGTATCAACAAAAATACCAACACTCCGGCGGGACTACCCGCAACCAAGGGAAATCGCCGTACGGGGTAGCGAGTCAAATCGACGCAGACCCCACTATCCGACCGATGCCGGTAGTCCGCCATGCTTCGGGCAGCGGCGTACCCTGGCCGCCACTTCGCCTGCCCACCAATCCGACATCCGGACGCGCTCGTCCCAATATGCGGCGCGGTGATACGCTCGGCGCACCTCGTCGGCGACGAAGTGGCCGAGTTCGGCTTCGATCGCGTCGGCCGACCATCTGCCGCTCTCGTTCAGAAGCGTCGACGCGCTCGCTCGGAAGCCGTGGGACGTCGCTTCGGTATTGGAATAGCCAAGCCGCCGCAGCGCTGCATTGAGCGTGTTCTCGCTGAGCGGCCGTTCCGGCGACTGGATCGACGGGAAGGCGAGGCGGCGATTGCCCGTGTGGTTCCGCAAGTCGCGAAGAATGTCGACGGCAAGCGCCGGAAGCGGCTTGCGATGTTCGCGCCTCATCTTCGACCACGACGCCAGAATCGACCAGACAGCCTTGTCGAGGGACGAGGACAATTGCTGCTACGCCGTAAGGGGGGCGGGTTGAGCAACCGGGGGGACCGATGTCCCCGATTTGATCAATCGTTCGCCAATTGCTCGCGGCTTATCGGTCTCCCCATCTCGCCAGTTCTATCCCCTCACGTGATGAGGAAATCCGCGTTGGTCAACGCCAGGCCTGTGCCGAGGATGGCGAACTGGGTGGCGCCGCCCGCCGCGCTGCCGTTGCTGTCGTAGATCAGCGCGCCGGTCGCCGAGTTGTAGACGATGCGGTGTGCGGC
>CAJPFN010000109.1 GCA_905339215.1 Rhizobiaceae bacterium | reverse complement strand
GCCGGCACGCTGGCGCCGACCGAAACACCGCCGTCGATCACCACCGGATCGAGCGGATTCGCCTCGACATAGGTGACCGTCTGCGGAGCCACCACGTAGCCCGGCGAATAGACGACTTCACGGCTCTCCATACGGACCAGTACCGGGCGGCCGTCGACATAGACGTAGGCATATTCCGGGTAATCCGGGATCGGAGTGAGCGCCACAGTCTCCGGCAGGGCCATGCCTGCGGTTACGCTGCCTTCGATGGCGACGGGCGCGACCGGATTGGCGACCACGTATTCGATTGCGGGTTCGGGCACGGCAGCGGCCGTGCCGAGCATGGCCCCGGCGAAGCCGCCGATGACCGCACCGACCGGACCGCCGACGATGGCGCCCGTGACCGCACCGGCCGTGCCGCCGACGGCAACGCCGGTATCGACCGCGGTGCTGCTGGTGGTGTTGGCGTCAGTGCCGCTCTCGGCGGCGGGGGCGTTCGGCGGGGGTGCCGCCGATTCCTGGGCGAGGACCGGGCCGGCCGCGAGGACGGCGGCGAGGCCGACGGAAGCGAGAAGAATGTTTCGCATCTTGGTTCCTTTCGTTGGATGGTTCCCTCGGCACCAGAACGCCTTCCCGCCGTCCACGTTCCCATAATGCTCAAGCGACCGCCCGGCCGCCGACCGCCTCGCCGTGGACCTCGCTCTCGACATGCTCGCGGGCGGCGCGCTCGCACCGCTGGCGGAACGCTTCCACCTCCGCTTCCGGCAGGTGTTCGATGC
This sequence comes from Rhizobiaceae bacterium, assembly GCA_905339215.1. Classification (GTDB taxonomy): domain Bacteria; phylum Pseudomonadota; class Alphaproteobacteria; order Rhizobiales; family Rhizobiaceae; genus DUSC01. Next base: position 33,504 of record CAJPFN010000109.1, on the reverse strand, counting down.
CGATGAAGTGGTTTTCGCCCTGCGAGACGCGGATCAGTTCGTCGAGCTTGGCCTGGATCGCGACTCCGTCACGATTCTGCGTGTTCTGGATGAGGAAGACCATCAGGAAGGTGATGATGGTGGTTCCGGTGTTGATGATGAGCTGCCAGGTGTCGGAGAAGCCGAACAGCGGTCCGCTCGCCGCCCACGCCACGATGAGCGCGCAGCATGCGATGAAGGCGGCAGGCCGGCCGGCGGCGTGGGCAACCGCGGTGGCGACGTTGTTGAAGAGGTTCGCGACGGACATCTCATCTCCTTCGATCGGCCGGCGGCCGAACTGGCGGCGTCTCGGCCAGGCGGCTGGCGGAGCGGGGCAAACGCGCGCTCCGCCGCCCGGTTCCGCAGGCCGCCATGCTGTCGGACGTCGTCGCTCAGGCCTTCGAGACGTGTTCAGGCTTTCCCTTGCGCCTGGTCGAGGCCATGTCGTGGAGTTCCTCCTCGGACATCGACTTCTCCATCGAGCGCGAAGCGCCCTTGAGTTCGCTCTTGCTGATGTCGCCACGCTTCGCGGCGAGGGCGGCGCCGGCCGCCTTCTGCTGAGCCTTCGATTTCGCGGGCATGCGCTTCTCTCCTTCGCTGGCGGGTCCCGACGGCAATTCGCCGACGTCGAAGGAAACTCGCGCTGTCATCCTTGGTTGCGTCCCTTGGCTGCCGCTTCGAGCCGGAGTTCTGCGCCGTGACCGGGAACGAACGCAGCCCCGCAGACGTTTGGCGTGATCCTCACGATACACGGAGACTACGATGGCCGAGCCGCTCCCGCCGAAGAAAGCCAGGCAAGGGCGCAAGGGCGTTCCCGTGCTCGTTGTTCTCATCATCGGCCTGATCCTCGCGATGGGCGCGTGGTGGGTTGCCGAGTATTACGGTGCGGCGATAGAGCCGCCGGAACAGCAGCAGGTGGGCGATCCGCAGCAACCGAGCGCCCCGCCTGTGCCACCGGGCACCGCGGCCGGTTCGGACTGAGGCGCTGCGCATGGCGTCCCGCGCGATCTGGAAAGGCTATCTGAAGATCGATGAGCTGGCATGTCCGGTGGCGCTTCATTCGGCCGCCTCGACGTCGGAACGCGCCTCCTTCCATACGCTGAACCGGAAGACCGGCAATCGCGTGCGCAGGGAGTATGTCGACGCGGACACTGGGAAGCCCGTCGAATCCCGCGATCAGGTCAAGGGCTACGAGACCGGAAAGGGCGAATACGTCCTCCTGGAGCCGGAGGATATCGCCTCCGCCGTGCCGGAGAGCGACAAGACCCTCGCCGTCGACGTCTTCGTCGCCTGCGGCAAGGTCGATACGCTCTTCTTCGACCGGCCCTATTATCTCACCCCCGCGGAAGCGGCCGCGCAGAAGGCATTTGCCGTCGTTCGCGAAGGTTTGCGTGCCAAGGAGGTCGCGGCTCTCGCCCGCGGCGTATTGTTCCGCCGCGTCCGCACGCTGTTCATTCGCGCCGCGGGACCCGGGCTCGTCGCCAACACTCTGAATTTCGACTATGAGATAAGGGCGGCGGACGAGGTGTTCGAGCCGATCCCGCATCTGAAGATCGAGGGCGAGATGCTCGACCTGGCCCGGCACATCATCGAGACCAAGATGGGCACCTTCGATCCAGCCGCCTTTGACGACCGCTACGACGCCGCCCTCGCCGAACTCGTCAAGGCGAAGGCAGAGGGACGGACGATCAAGGCGCCGAAAAGGGCACCGGAGGGCCAGGTCATCGACCTCATGGACGCGCTGAGGCGGAGCGCTGGCGCGTCGGAAAAGGGCAAGCACAAGCGTCAGCCACAGCCGCGGCGCAAGGCGGGCTGACGCCATGGCGCTCGATGCGTACCGGCGCAGGCGCGATTTCACCCGCACGGCCGAGCCGAAGGGCATGACCGACGCGCGCGGCGAAGGATGGTCTTTCGTCGTGCAGAAGCATGACGCCCGGCGCCTCCACTATGACTTCCGGCTCGAAATGGACGGCGTGCTGAAGAGCTGGGCCGTGACGCGCGGGCCGAGCCTGGTGCCCGGAGAGAAACGCCTTGCCGTCCATGTCGAGGATCACCCGCTGGACTATGGCAGCTTCGAAGGCACCATCCCCAAAGGCGAATACGGCGGCGGCACGGTGATCGTCTGGGACCGCGGCGTCTGGGCGCCGATCGGCGACGTACGGCGCGGCTACAGGAAGGGCCACCTCGAATTCGAGCTCGACGGCGAGAAGCTGCGCGGCCGCTGGCATCTGGTGAAGATGGCCGGCCGCGGCGGCGAGAAGCGCGAGAACTGGCTGCTGATCAAGGGCGACGACGAATACGCCCGCGACGAGAAGGCGCCCGACATTCTCGAGGAGCGGCCGGAATCGGTGCTCAGCGGGCGCGTCATCGCAGACGTCGAGAACGAGGCGCCCGGCTGGTCGTCGAAGCGCGGCCGCCTCGATCCGGCGGCCGCGGAAGATCCGCCCGTTGCCGTCGCCGAAGTCAGAGGCGCGCGCAGGGCGGACGATCCCGGTTTCGTGTCGCCCGCGCTGGCGACGCTGCGCGCCTCCGCGCCGACCGGTTCCCGCTGGCTGCACGAGATCAAGTTCGACGGCTACAGGCTGCAAGCCCACGTCGCTGGCGGCAAGGCGCGTTTGTTCACCCGCAGCGGCCTCGACTGGACGGATCGATTCGGCGCTGCGGTCCCCGCCGCGCTGGCCGCGCTGTCGGTGGACACCGGGATCATCGACGGCGAACTGGTGGTCGAAGCAGCAGGCGGCGCTTCCGATTTCGCGGCACTGCAGGCCGATCTGTCGGAAGGCCGGAGCGACCGCTTCCGCTTCTACGCCTTCGATCTCCTCTATCTCGACGGATACGATCTGCGCGGTTGCGCCCTTGTCGACCGGAAGGCCGCGCTGAAAGCCCTTCTGGACGGCGCCAATCGGGTCGTCGCCTACAGCGAGCATTTCGACGAGGAGGGTGAGATCATCCTGCGCCACGCCTGTCGTCTCAGCCTCGAAGGCGTTGTCTCCAAGGTGCGTACGGGGAAGTACCCTGCGGGCCGCAGCAGAGAATGGATCAAGTCGAAATGCTCCGACCGCCAGGAATTCGTCATCGCCGGCTACGTCCCGTCTACCACATCCGACCGGGCTGTCGGCTCGCTCGTGCTCGGCTATCACGGCAAACGCGGCCTCGTTTACGCGGGACGTGTGGGTACCGGCTTCAGCCGCAAGGTTGCGGAGGACCTCTACCGCCGGCTGGAACCGCTGCGGCGCGAGGACAGCCCCTTCGCCTCGCGGCTCGCCGCGGAGGCGCGGAGAGGGGTGCGTTTCACCGAACCACGGCTCGTCGCCGAGGTCGAATTCCGTAGCTGGACCGCCGACCGGCTGCTCCGACATGCGGCCTTCCGCGGCCTCCGCGAAGACAAGCCCGCGGAGGAGATCGTGCGCGAGGAGACGGCAAAGGCCATGAGACAAGAGCCCGCGCCTAGGGTGCAGGTCAGGCTCACCCATCCCGACCGCCTCTACTGGAAGGATGCCGGCGTCACCAAGGAGGGTCTCGCCGACTACTATTCGCAGGTCTGGCCGTTCATGGCGCCGTTCGTCGTCTCGCGCGCGCTGGCGTTGCTGCGTTGCCCAAGCGGCGCTGAAGGGCAGTGCTTCTTCCAGAAGCACGCCTGGAAGGGACACCACAAGGCGATCCTGACGCTCGACGACCCCAACGACAGTTCGGACGAACCCATCCTCGCCATCGACGGTATCGACGGCCTGATCGGCCTGGTGCAGGCGGCGGTGCTGGAGATCCACCCCTGGCAGGCGTCGCTGCCCGAACTGGAGCGTCCCGACCAGATCGTCATCGACCTCGACCCTGGCGAGGGCGTCGAATGGCAGAAGGTCATCGACGCGGCGCGCGAGGTCCGCGACCGGCTGGCCGGCGCCGCCCTCGAAAGCTTCGTCAAGACCACCGGTGGCAAGGGGCTCCACGTCGTCGCCCCGCTGAAGCCCGCCGCCGGATGGGAGGACGTGAAGGCCTTCACCAAGGGGATGGCGGAGGACATGGCTGCGGACGCGCCCGACCGCTTCGTGGCGACGATCGCCAAGTCGAAGCGGCGCGGCAAGATTCTCGTCGACTATCTGCGCAACCAGCGCGGCGCGACCGCCGTCGCCCCCTACTCGACGCGGGCGCGCGCCGGAGCGCCAGTCGCCATGCCGCTCGCCTGGGAGGAACTGTCGCCGGCCATCGGCTCGTCCTACTTCACGGTGAACAACGCCGTGGCCCGCCTCGCCAACCTGCCCAGTGACCCTTGGCAGGATTTCCGTAAGGCCGAAGCACCGTTGAGAGAACGGAGCGGCAGGAGGCCAGCCGGGAAGGCGCGATCACGCTGAGCGGTCTGTCAAATCGCAATGCGGATCCTTGCGGCTGCGACGGGTCCGCGAAGACGTTCAGTGCGAGCCCTTCCTTCGCGGCTTCTTCTCCGTTTCCAGGCTCCGTCGCAGAGCGTCCATGATGGAAACGACATTGTCGCCAGTCGTCGCCGCTTCGTTCTGCGGTTCAGCCTTGAGCCGCGCCGGATTCTTCTTCCTTCGCGCCGCGATCAGCTTCTCCAGATTCGCCTCGACGGGGTCGTTGGCCATGTCCGGCGACCATGGCTTCGTCTTCTCCTCGATCAGCGACTTCACCAATCGGACAAGCCTGGCTTCGGGCTTTTGCTTGTCGACATCGGTGAAATAGTCGTCGGCGTCGCGTACCTCGTCGCCATAGCGCAACGTCCACAGGACCACGCCCTTGCCACGCGGCTCGAGCATGACCGCCCGCTCGCGGCGGTAGAGGACGACTCGGGCAATCCCCGCGACATCGGCGGCGGCCATCGCCTCACGGATGACAGCGAAGGCTTCCTCGCCGACCTTGTCGTCGGGGGCCAGGTAGTGCGGCCTGTCGAGCCAGATCCAGGGAATCGAGTCGCGCCGCACGAACATCTCGATGTCGATGGTGCGCGTGCTTTCGAGCGCCACTGCCGCGATCTCATCCTCCTCGAGCACGACATATCGTCCCTCGCCGATCTCGTACCCCTTGACCTCCTGGTCGCCGGCAACGGGCTTGCCGGTAACGGCGTCGACATAGCGGCTCTCGACCCTGTTTCCGGTGGCGCGGTTTACGGTGTGGAAGCGGATCTTGGCGGCATCCGACGTCGCCGGCGTCATCGACACCGGACAGGTCACCAGCGACAGCTTCAGATAGCCTTTCCAGAATAGGCGTGGTGCCATGAGGTGTTCCCGGTGCGGAGCCCAACAAACGTCTCACGTCGGTCGCGGGGCCGGGCCGGTCCCCTACGTTTGACTACGACTTGTCCTTCAACGTCCCCAGCGGCTTTCCGCCCGGACTGTTGTCAAAGGTGGCGTCCTCATCTCCGGTGAGGATGCGGGGCGCCGCCGACGAGACACCGCTGTTGTCGCTTCCGCGCCGCGGCCGGGCAAACTGCCCCTTCGCGTCCTTGCGGATCTCGGCCGCCTTCCTGCGGTCGTCTGCAGTATCCGGAGTGCCGCCTGTTTTTTGCATCAGATACCCCCCACCGGAACCGGAACTGTTTTCCGTCGACGTAGCGAGAGGACGTTTGGGCATTCGCTGCCGTCTGCGGGCCGCCGGCATCCGTCACGCACGCTGCCCGGAAACGGGCCCGCTTGCCTCTGCGCGTCGCCACGACGATCAGCCAGGGCTGCGATTTTCTCGTCCCTCGCGATGGCGCGCTGGCGCTGGAAATGCGCAACGAGCAGCGGGTGCAGGCCTTCCTGCGACCGCGCGACTTCATGCAAGGCGAGAAAGGCCGACACCGACGTCTCCATCTTGTTTGCGATGGAAAATCCGTCCCGGCCGGAAAGGTTCCCGCTCCGGTGCGACGACGGGATTCTTTGCGGGCAGAACGGATCTTGCGATCGTCGCCGAATACACGCGACGCTCCTCAGCCTTCCGCGCGCTCCAGCCAACGTAGTAAAATCGCTTCCTCTTCGCTCAGAGGGGCCGGATCGCGGCGCATGCGCGCCTTCGTCCGACGAAGTTCGTCGCCCAGCCGGCCTTCGTTCCAGGCCTCGATGACGAGCGGGTGGATGTAGCAACGCCGGCACACCGCCCTCGTGTTGCCGAGTCGCGCCGCCACGCGGTCGATGGCTTCGTTGAGCGTGACGGCCGCGGCCCTGGCGCTATCCGGGCGCGGCGTGTCGGCGAGCAGGTTGGCGGCGCGGACGGTTCCGCCCCAGGTGCGGAAGTGCTTGGAGCTGAAGGCGGCGCCCGTGCCGGCGCGGATGTAGTCGTTGACGTCCTGCGAACTGACCTGCCGGCGCGTACCTTCGTCGTCGAGATACTGGAACAGATGTTGTCCCGGAAGATCCTGAATGGTCCGCACGACACGCGCGATCCTGCGGTCGGAAACACGCAGCCGCCATTCCTTGCCGGATTTGCCGCGAAATGCGAACCGGAGCGTCGAGCCGTCGACCGCGACATGCCGGCCCCGCAGCGTCGTCAACCCATAGCTTCCGTTTTCCCTGGAGTAGGACGGATTGCCGATGCGGATCATGGTGCGGTCGAGCAACCAGACGATCGAGGCGAGAACCCGATCGCGCGACAGGCCGCGCGCCGACAGGTCCGCCTCGACCCTCCGGCGCAGGTCGGGCAGCGCGGCGGCGAAGGCCGCCAGACTGCCGAACTTCACCTGGTCTCGGCTGGCGATCCATTCCGGATGGTAGCGGTACTGCTTCCGGCCGCGCTCGTCGCGTCCCGTCGCCTGCATGTGGCCGTCCTCGACCGGCGAGATCCACACGCCCGTCCATGCCGGCGGGACGGCGAGCGAACGGATGCGCCTCAGCGTCTCGTCGTCGGTCACTTTCTGCCCGTGACAATCGATATAGACAAAGCCCCTTCCAGCTCGCCGCCGGCGAATTCCCGGTTCGCCTTCGCTTACATAGACGAGGCCTGCGCTGTCGGCTGACGAGGTGCCTGGCTGCAACCCCGTCCGGTCGGTCTTTTCGGGCATGAACGGCTCCGCCAACGGTACCCGCCCGAACGATGACGGCGGCCCGGCGGTTCCGCGCAGAGGGCCGGTTCCGCTCACTCCTTCATTCGAGATCGGCAGTGGGAGTGGAACCAGTCGGCTTCCGGGGGATTTTGCGAAACCGCGCCGGCCTTTCGCAGCGCGACACGCGAAGCCGCAAAGGAGATTTTGATGGACAACAACGAGCGCCGTACCGAAGGACGGACGGAAGACCCGAAATTGCTCGAGGAACAGCTTCGCAAAGGGCTCGAAGACAGCTTCCCCGCCAGCGACCCCGTGGCTGTGACATCGACCACGATCGCCGGTCGGAGCAAGGAGATCGTCGGTACGGACGAGGTCCTGCGGCGCAAGCGCGCACAGCGGGAGAAAGCGGCAAGGGACGCGCGCGCGGCCGCGATGGACCGCTCCTGATCCACCTCGCGCTCCGCCGCCGGCAAATTACCGCACGATGCCTCGCGACGGCCCCGGATCCGGAGCCGGCCCCGGAGATGGTTCGGGTACCGGCGGAACCGGATCGGGCGACGGATTTGGGGGATGACCGTTGCTCATCCCGGATCTCCGGTCACCGGATCGCAGGGGATCTCCACCCTGGCTCTGTCCGCCATATGGTAAGTCACCTCCCAGAAGCCGTCTTCGTCCCGTTCGATGCCATCGATGGTGCGGAAGCCGTTGCGCTTCTCGACCATGGCGACGATCTCCGATAGAGGACGAGCATTCGGCGGCGAGGCACGATCCTCGTCCTGTGCCCTCGCGGCGGATATCGGCAGCGCCGCGAGAAGCAACGGGGGCAGTATCCTGGCGATCATGGGCTTTCCTTTCATCGCGGTCCTCCTCACAACCGGAAGGGCGGGGCGAAGTTCCGTACGTCCGGGCATTGCCAGTGGCTGGCGCCCGTACGGAAGGATCGGGGATCGGGATCCATGATCGAACGGGGGTTCTTCGCGCGCACGGCCGTCGAGGTTGCGCGCGACCTCGTCGGCGCCGAACTCCACGTCGGCGAGGCTGGCGGCATCGTGGTCGAGACTGAGGCCTACGAGCGCGACGATCCGGCGTCGCACAGCTACCCGGGACCAACCGCGCGCAACAGCGCCATGTTCGGCCCGCCGGGCACCGCCTATGTCTACCGATCCTACGGAATCCACTGGTGTTTCAACGCGGTATGCCTGCCCGGCAGCGCCGTGCTCATCCGCGCCATCCTGCCGACGACGGGCCTCGACGCCATGCAGGCACGCCGCGGCGTCACCGACCTGCGTCTATTGTGCTCAGGCCCCGGCCGCGTCGGCCAGGCGCTGGGCGTCGACCGTTCCCTGGACGGCATGCCGCTCGACCGTCCGCCGTTCCTCATTCGCGCGGGCCGTGGTGGCGGCGTCGAGGTAGCCGTGGGCGCGCGTGTCGGCATCACCAAGGCGGCCGACCGCCCCTGGCGCTTCGCGATGCGCGATTCGCCCTTCGTCAGCCGCCGGATCTGAATTCCGCCGCTGCGCCCGAACCGCGGAACCTTTGGCCGGCGGCGCGCCTTTCCGTTCGATGACGAAGGAAAGGAGACGGCCATGACCAAGGAACCGCTCGCGCTGGCCATCGCCGCTTCGCTGCTGGTCGGGGCCGGACCGGCGACGGCCGAGGATGCGGCTCGCAAGGCGCCGCTCGCCCAAAAATGCCTCGCCGAACCTGCTGTCCCTACCCAGTCGCCGGCCGGCGGCCGAACCGGCGACAATGACGCGAAACGGAGCGGCGAAGCGCCCGATTCGCTCACCGAAACGCTCGAACCCTGCAACGGCGTGCTCTTTCCGCCGCGCGTCGGCGACGACGAGATGACCGCACCGCCGCCGACGGTTGGACGAACGCCCGTGATCCGGCCGGGCGACATTCCCGACCAGCCCCAATCCGGCCACGCCCCGGCCGAATGAACCGCGCCGCCCTAACAACGGAGATGCCGATGTCGTCGTTTTCGCCGCAGGAAATGGAGGCGCGCCTCCACGCGCAGCGCGAACTGCTGGTCACGCTCGCCGCCGTCGTGGCCGGCACGATGCCCGACCCCGGACGGTTCTTCGCCGTCCTCGACCAGTCCGCGCCACTTCCGAACCACCAGGAGGATCCCGGCGCGCTCGCCTCGGCGGCCTTCGCCGTCGCCGGGGCGACGGCTCTGGAATACGAAAGCCTCGTCGATGCCGTACGCAGTCGCTACGACGAGGCGACCCGACGCGGCGGCGCGTGAAACTGGCGGCGCGCGGACGCGTCGGCGAAGGTGCACTCATGCGCGGCCGCGCCCGGCCCCGGACGGATTGTCCGCGACGCTCTTCCCCGCGATGGCGGTATCCATTCCCGAGGCACGAAAGCCGTCAGCGATCCGCCCGCCGCGCCGCAGCAACGGCGGTTGCGAGGGCCTCGACGATCTCGTCGCCAGTATAGGGCTTGCCGACGACGCGAACGTCCGGAAAGGCCGAAAACACGTCGCCCCGGTCGGAGTAGCCGGTGGCGAAGACGAAAGGGATGCCGTGTTCTGCGAGGCCGCGGGCGAAATCGAGCGTCGGCTGGCCCTCGACCATGACATCGAGGATCGCCGCGTCGAAGCCGGCTGACGTTGAAGCGGTGACCAGGTCCGCCGCCGTGCCGATGACGACGACGTCGACAGCGCCGTGGTCACGGCACAACTGCTCGACGTCCATCGCGATCAGGAACTCGTCCTCGACGATGAGGAGGCGCAGCCCCTCGAGTAGCATATTTGCCAAAACGTCTTCCCGCCAAACGAATCGCGCCCAATCGACGGAACCGAGGAAAGTACCGAAACGGGTCCCCGTCATGTAACTTTGACGTGGTGCGGTCGCTGCGGAGACGTTATGCGTGCTTCGGCTGACGGTGACAACACCACGTTTGCGGAGACCGAACAATGGCCGCGTCGATCGCACCCCGTCCCGTCGTCCGCTTTCCCTGCGTAAAGTGCCCGCTCAGATCGCGCGAGATATTCCGGGATTTCACGGAAGAAGAGCTCGACTTCGTCGCACGCTTCAAGAAGGGCGAACTGTCCGTCGAGAAGGGCGCAACGGTCCTGGCCGAGGGCACCCGCAGCCCGCACCTCTTCACCGTCCTGATGGGCTGGGGATTCCGCTACAAGCTCCTCGCCGACGGCCGCCGCCAGATCCTCAACTTCGTCGTGCCGGGCGACCTGATCGGGCTGCAGGGCAGCCTCATGGGCGAAATGGAGCATTCGGTGGAAGCTCTTTCGCCCATGCTGCTCTGCGTGTTCGAACGCAACCACCTGGCGACCCTCTACCGCGAGCATGCCGGCCTCGCCTTCGACGTCACCTGGCTGGCCGCGCGCGAAGAGCAGATGCTCGACGAGAATCTGCTCTCGATCGGCCGCCGCACCGCGATCGAGCGCGCCGCCTATCTGCTCGCCTTTATCTGCCGGCGCGCCGAGGGCGCCGGTCTGCTCGACGGGTCGCCGGTTGTCCCGCTCACCCAGCAGCACGTCGCCGACACGCTCGGCCTTTCCCTGGTCCACACCAACAAGACCATCCGCAAGCTGATCGACCGCAAGCTGGTGCGCTGGCTCGACCGCGGCTGCGAGGTGCTCGACTGGGAGGGCCTGGCCAGGCTCGCCCAATGGGAACCGCCGGCGCCGAGAAAGAGGCCGTTCATCTGAGGGGCGCCGTTTTGCGCCCGATAAGATCAGCGTCCCTATTCGCCTTGGTATTTCGCGTGCAGAAGCGCCCCGGTTTCGGCGCTTCGATCCTGCCGGAAGCGCTGTCTCAAAAGCGGCGCCACTGCACCTTCAATTGGCAGCCGGTCTGAGCCTCATTGAGTAGCGGAACGTGTGAATCGGATCCGCGGACTCGAATTCGGCCCAGTACGTCCCATCGCTCGCGGGCTGCAAACTGCGCACCAGACCAGAAAGGGATGGACCGCTCTCAATCGGCGGCCTTTCGCTGGAACAATTCAAGTTCGGACCGCCACCGCTCCAAGGCACCACTATCTGTGCCTCGACATCGACCAATTGGAGCGACAGACTTTTTCGGCTCGGTGTGTAGGAGCCAATCACGCGCGCGCGCACTTGAGTAGGCGGCGCCGATCCGATGCACACCTCGCCGCTGCCGTGAGGGTAGCCCCACCAATCGGTTTCCACTCTTTGGCTTCCGAGCAGCGTCCCGGTCAGATTGCCTTGCCCATCATAAGTTGCTGCGATATCGGCATATCCGTCGGATTTGAATTCAGCCCTGTTTTCGTTGGGCCGACGACTTTGGTCTTCTTTCGTGTGAATGGACCATTCAATCCGGCCGTACCAGTCACCAGTCGGGAACTCGGCGGCATCGGCATCCATCAACCCGCCGTGATCCTCCGCGAGTGCCGAAAGCCTCACTACCGGCGGCAGGTTGGCCGGCACTATGTAGAAGGCTTCCACGCGTCGCTCCTGAGCTCCCGCGCAAGCTTCGTAGTTTTCCGACACAACGAAACGGCCATCCTCACTATCGGCCACCAGTTGGATCGTCTTGATCCCGGTCTGCCAATGGGCTGGACTGGCGTCATCTCGGGCTGCCATCGTCACCCTGATTTGATCGCCGGCTCTCACCCTGTGACCTTTTGGGGGCACCGAGGACGTTCTTAGCGTCGGAGGGTCCCTGTCGAGGTTGCGGTGCAAAAAGGTGGCGTCCACCGCGCCGCCCACTGTCGAGTCGACGAAGAAGCGGCCGGTATCGATGCCGGCGTCGTTCAGAAGCTGCAGGACTGCATGGCGCCGGGCAGCCGCCAGCGCTGCCTGGAACAGGGGATCGCCAGCCGGCGTATGGATGAACAACGCGCCCAACGGGCACCCGCCAGGCGCCTGGGATTGGCGCGCAGCATCAACGAGCGCGGCGGCGGCCTCCGGTAAGGGATTGACAGAATCCTCGGCAAACAAATCGAACAATTCTCCAAACGAAGGCCCGCCGCCAGCTTGCGCCGGCACAGCGAGGATTGGACAAGCTACCGCCAACGTGGCCAACAGAATCGTGGTGGCCATGCCACGCGCCATCGGTCCGCACATAGCTGTCTCCGCTAGTGGTTCAGTTCCAACACGTCGCCTTCGGCGGCCGAGAAAGGAATCTTGTTGTCGTCTACTTCGACCACGTAGTCTCCGGGCGGGAGCACCGCTTTATGGGTGACCGCGTCGAAGCGAGCCACTACCGTGCCGTCCCTTGTGACAACGCGCGCCTTCTCCCATTGCAGGCCAGGGCCGAGGAGTATCCGCGCTGGCAGCAGCGTCGTGGTGGCGCCGCTGTCGACCTTGATGAAGCGCCATTCTGCCTTCCCGAAAACGAGGTCGTAGACGCCGGGCATCAAGGTAAGTTCGGGAGTGACCGCATCGAATCTGCCGTACTCGTCGCCCGTTTCGGTATCGACCACCTTCACCGAGCCCGCGCGATGCTCCAGGCGCAGCACACCAGGCGCGATGACCGTAGTTTCACCAGGAAGGATTTCGATTCCTTTCCAGCTGCCCGGTCCGAACTTCACCTCGTAGATGCCAGCTGGCAGCGTGATCTCGCGGGTGACACGGTCGAGCTTGGCGACTTGCGCGCCGCTTTCAGCGTTGAATACCGGGAGTGAAAAGATCGCCGAAGTGGTGCGCAGCTTGCCCGGCTGCGGCTTAGTTGGCAGCTTGACCACCTGCTTCTTGCATGCGTTCAGGGCCTGATTGAGCGTCTCTGGCAGTTCCGGACCGACCGGCGCATCGAAGTAACTGCCGCCGGTGGCGCGCGCGATTGCCTGCAACTGAACGCGTGCGGCCGCATCGACGATAAAGCCGACGGTATGCACGGTAATTTCCGCTTCCGCCAGAGCTTTGGCCGCGAGTACGGGATCGCCTTTACACGTCTCTTTACCGTCACTGACCAATACGATGACGCGTTCCTTCGCGTCCGGGAGAAACTCATCCGCGGCGCGCTCGAGCGAAAAGGCGATTGGCGTGTAGCCCTGCGCCGTGGCGCCGTCAGCCACTTGTGCGATGGCCGCACCGCCGGCGCTGGCCGGGCCGAATGCAACCGCAAGGTGCGTATCGCGGCAGTCCTTCTCGGCTCTCGGCGACTGTGCGCCGTAAAGCCACAGCGACACCTGTGCCTCGGCCGGAAGGATGGAGGCGACTCCCTTGATCGCGCGCCGTGCCACGTCCATCCGGCTCTCACCGTTCGGCAGCCTGGCGTTCATGCTGCCTGATGCGTCGAGCACCAGCGCGACGGAGCGGTCAGCAATATTGCAGGTTTGCGCAGACGCAATCGACGCAAGCGCGACGGCCGCAACCAAAAGCAGGATTGCCTGACTGAAGACTCGGCTCACGTCCTCGCCCTTTCATTGTCGGGCGTCCGCAACCTGAATAGTCATTATCACTCAATTGCGCTCGACACTAATGGTTTTCAAAGATCCGCGGTGGTGTCGGTGTGGTCCTGTCGACCCACCCAGGCGACGCCGCCCTTCCCGTTCCAGAAGGCAAGCATGGCGGCGTTGGTCTTTTCGGGGTGGCCCTGCGAACTCTCCTGAGCGCGCGCGTTGCGGTATCGCCGAGCGGACTGCAATGGCGGCGCGGCGCTGCTACCTCGACCATTATTCCCGTAAGACCGGCCCTTCCGAAACCGAGACCCGATGTCTGCTCCGGGTCAGCTCATGGCAATACTCGCACCGACTTGAGGTCCGATACTGAAAATCTGAGGCGCGAAGCCGCCGGTCTGCATTCGGCCCCCTTTCCGCCACTCCGCTACCCCCCTTCACCCGGCCGCTATCCGCGTCGCGCCGTCCAGTCCACGCCGGGTACGATGTTGCCGACGACGGCGTAGACGATCAGCAGGGCCGGCACGGCGATGAAGCCGCCGAGCGGCCCCCAGATCCACAGCCAGAAGGCCAGCGCGATGAGCACGATGAACGGGTTCATCGTCAGGGTCCGGCCGATTACCGTCGGCGTCACGAACTGCGCCTCGATCAGGTTCAGGAGAAGATAGACGAGCGGCGGCACCAGGCTGGCGGCGAGGCCGTCGAACGTCGCCAGGCCGACGGCGCCGGCCTGCTCGACGGCCCGTCGGGCATCCCACTGACCCAGTCCGGTTCTTCTCGTCGGCGAGGTGGCCCCACACGCTCAATTGACATAATTCATTCGAACGAATTAATCTGGCTGTCTGCTATCAAATCTGCTTTGTGCTCCCAGTCAGGATTCTTCGGGATGAACATTCACACCAGACTGCGCAACGACCCCAAGGTCGAGCTTCTGGAAGCGGCCAGACGTGTACTCCTGGAGTGCGGTTATGCCGGCTTGTCGACTCGAGCCGTTGCTGCGCAAGCCGGAACGCAAATGAGCCAGATCCGCTATCATTTTGGCTCCAAGGAAGGAATGATCCTCGGACTTTTCGAGTACATGAATGATGCCCTGGTCGATCGCCAGTCCGTCACCTTTTCCGACCCCGATCTGTCGCTCGCCGAGAAATGGCGGCTTTCATGCGACTATCTCGACGACGATCTGGCCTCGGGCTATGTGCGGGTCCTCCAGGAACTGATGGCGGCCGGATATTCGAATGCCGTCATCGGCGATGTCGTACGCGCGGCGCTCGCGCAATGGCGCGACCTCCTCATTTCCATCGCACGCGAGTTCGCGCAGCGTCATGCCACGGCCGGCGCGTTCGAAGCCGAAGAACTGGCGGCCCTTGTCTCCGCCGTCTTTCTCGGCGCCGAGGCATGCATCCTCCTCGGCCATGAGAGCGATCTGATGCCGATACGGCGCGCGCTGCGAAAGCTGGGCGACCTGATGGATCGTCTTGAAACCAGAGTTGACCCGGAGTGACGCCATGCGCGCGCTTATGCCCCACACGACAGGCAGGCTGGACCGGGATGGAACCGGTCTTTACTACGAAATCTACGGACGAGGCGCGCGAACGATACTGTTCCTGCCGACCTGGGCGCTCATTCACTCCAGATGCTGGAAGGCCCAGATTCCCTGGTTCGCCGAGCAGTATCGCGTCCTCACTTTCGATCCACGCGGCAACGGCAAATCGGACCGGCCGGACCGGCCTGAGGGGTATTCGCTCGACGCCATCGTCGGTGATGTGATCGCTCTGCTGGACGCAACCGACACGGCGAGCGCCACGCTGGTCGGCTTTTCCTTCAGCAGCGCCGTCGCATTCGCCGTCGCGGCAGGATGGCCGGACCGGGTCGATGCGGTGATCTCAACCGCAGCATGGACCCCGATCGTCCCGCCCTATCCCGAGCGCGTTGCGCAATTTGAAGCCGATCTCAGTGCGCCAGAGGGGTGGGCGAAGTACAACCGCCTTCACTGGAAACGTGACTATCCCGATTTCGTGCAGTTCTTCTTCTCCAAGGTCCACAGCGAGCCGCACTCCACCAAGCAGCAGGAGGACACGCTTGCCTGGGGGCTGGAAGGCGACGGCGAGATGTTGGCCATGACCATGGATGCCCCCGAAGGAGGTGCGGTACAGATCGACGAGGACATGTACAGACGTGTACGATGCCCGAGCCTGATCATGGTGGGGGACGCGGACGCCGTCACGCCGCCAGCCTCCTCCCTTCGCATCGCCGAACTGACGGGCGGAGAACTGCACGTCCGCGAAGGTGGTGGCCACGGGATACATGCCCGCTATCCCGCGTGGTTCAACATCACCATGCGAGACTTCCTGGCCCGGCATTTAGGCACGTGGCGACCCGCACCAACCAGCCGGGTGCGGCGGCAGAAGCGCGCGCTGTATCTGTCCTCGCCCATCGGACTGGGTCATGCGCGGCGCGATCTGGCCGTGACCCGAGAACTGCGCAACCTGCACCCCGATCTGCATGTCGACTGGCTGGCGCAGGACCCTGTGACGCGGTTCCTCGAAGCCAATTCGGAAGAAATCCACCCCGCAAGCCAAAGGCTGGCGAATGAAAGCGCGCATATCGAAGCGGAAGCTGGCGAGCACGACCTCAACGCCTTTCAGGCAATCCGACGCATGGACGAGATCCTCATCAAGAACTTCCTGGTTTTTCAGGACGTTCTCGAGGAACAGCATTACGACCTCGTGATCGCCGACGAAGCCTGGGACGTCGACCACTACTGGCACGAACATCCCAATCTCAAGCGCAGCCAGATCGCGTGGTTCACCGATTTCGTCGGCTGGGTTCCCTTTGCCGAGAACGGCCCGCGCGAGGCGTTTCTGACCGCCGACTACAATGCCGAGATGATCGAACATGTCGAAGATCACCCATCCGTTCGCGATCGGGCGATCTTTGTCGGTGGACCAGACGACATCGCCGACCTGACATTCGGCGACGGCCTGCCACGCATGCGCGACTGGATACCGCGGCATTACGAATTCTCCGACTACATCATCGGGACGCATCCTTCGGAATTCGGCACCCGCGCCGATTTACGTGCGCAGTTCGGCTACAACGACGGCCGCAGGACCTGTATTGTGGCGGTGGGCGGGTCCGGCGTGGGCGCGCAACTTGTCCGTCGCATCCTGTCCGCCTACCCCTTCGCCCGCGCCCGCATCCCCGAATTGCGGATGATCGTGGTCACCGGCCCGCGCCTTGACCCGGCCTCCTTCGACTGGCCAGCTGGCGTAGAGGCGCGCGCCTTCGTCCCCGATCTGGACCGGCATCTGGCGGCTTGCGATCTGGCTCTGGTGCAGGGCGGGCTCACAACGTGCATGGAACTGGCGGCCGCAGGTACACCGTTCCTCTACTTCCCGCTGCGCAACCACTTCGAGCAGAACTTCCACGTCGCCACCCGTCTTGATCGATACAATGCTGGACGTCGCATGATCTATGCCGAAAGCGACCCGGAAACGATCGCGCAGGCCATGCTGGAAGAGCTGCGTACGCCGCGCATTGCCCGGCCGGTCGCCCGCGACGGGGCCTCGCGCGCCGCCGCGATGTTGGCCGAACTCTTGTGACGTCCGGTGGCCGGCGCCCCTTTCACCCGGCCGCTATCCGCGCCGCGCCGTCCAGTCGACGCCCGGCACGATGTTGCCGACGATCGCGTAGACGATCAGCAGGGCCGGCACGGCGATGAAGCCGCCGAGCGGTCCCCAGATCCACAGCCAGAAGGCCAGCGCGAAAAGCACGATGAACGGGTTCATCGTCAGGGTCCGGCCGATTACCGTCGGCGTCACGAACTGCGCCTCGATCAGGTTCAGGAGAAGATAGACGAGCGGCGGCACCAGGCTGGCGGCGAAGCCGTCGAACGTCGCCAGGCCGACCGCGAAGAGGATGGCCGCCATGATCGCCGGGCCGACATAGATGACGTAGTTCAGCACGCCGGCGAGGACGCCCCAAAGGAGAGGCGACTCGACGCCGACCAGCCACATCGCCACCGAGACCGCAACGCCGAGTCCGACATTGATCACCGTGATCGACAGGAGATAGGTCGAGACCATCCGCTCGACGTCGCGGAAGACATGGGCGACCCGCCAGCGCAGCCGGCGCGAGACGCAGAGACCGAGCACGGCGGTGCGCGTCTGATGGCGCGTCGCGACGAAGAAATAGAGGCCGGCGAGGAACAGCAGCACCTGTCCGACCAGCGTCGGCGCGGTCACTGCAAGGTTTTCGACCGGCGATCCGTCGGCGATCTCCACGGCGAGCCCTGTCTCCCCGGTCACTTCGCGCAACCGGTCGCGCAAGCCCTTCAGCGCCTCCAGCGGCTCGCGCAGTTCGAGGATGCGCGTCTGCAGCTGACGCCAGATCTCCGGCCCGCGTTCCAGCCAGAACGACAGCGGCGCCGCGATCGCGGCGACAACCACCGCCAGCAGCACCAGGAAGACCAGCACGACGAGCAGCGCCGACAGCCCCGGCGGCACGCTTCGCCGCTCGAGGAAGACGGCGACCGGGCCGAGCATCAGCCCGATCACCACCGAAAGCGCCAGCGGCGCGAGCACGACCCGTCCGGCGTGCAGCGCGAAGACGAACGCCACCAGTCCGGCCACGACCATGGCGACCTGGGCCGAATGGACGAGCAGAAGTTCGACGCCTGTCTTGGGGGGAAGCCGGACGATCGGCGGCTTCTTGACGTATTGCATGGCGCCAGAACGCCGGACCCCCGTTGCGGTTCCCGCTGGATCGCCGCGGGCGACGAATGCCGCTTGTGCAACGGATGGCGCTGGACCTTGCCGTCACCGTTCAGCCGCCCGCGGCAGCAACCGCTCCGTTCGCGGGATGGGCCGACACACCGCCTCGGCGGCGTCCGCCTCGTCGAGGCGTGCCAGGAAACCCTCCAGCCAGGCTCGTGCGTCCTGGTGCAGGATGCGCCGGTGAAGGGCGGCGTGCCGGTCGCTGCGTTCGTCGAGCGGCATCGTCAGCGCCTCGTAGAGCCGGTCGGCGACGTCGTCGGCGTCATAGGGGTTGACGATCAGGGCCTCCTCGAGTTCCTCGGCCGCCCCGGCGAACTGCGAGAGCACGAGCACGCCGGGATCGTCCGGGTCCTGCGCGGCAACGTATTCCTTGGCCACCAGGTTCATGCCGTCACGCAACGGTGTCACCAGGCCCACCTGGCTGGCGCGGAAAAGGCTGGCGAGCCGTTCGCGCGGAACGGCGCGGTGAATGTAGCGGACCGGCGTCCAGTTGATGTCGGCGAAGCGGCCGTTGATCGAGCCGGTCATCCCCTCGAGCTCCTTGCGGATCGTCGGATAGGCGCTGACGTCCTCGCGGGTCGGCGGCGCTATCTGCAGCAGGCTGACCGCCCGCTCCAGTTCGGGATGCCGCGAGAGCAGGCGCTCGAAGGCCGAGAGCCGTTCGGGGAGCCCCTTCGAATAGTCCAGCCGGTCGACGCCGATGATCTGCTTGCGGCCGAGGATCCGTTGCCTCAGCGTGTCGAGTTCGACGTCGGAACTCGGCAACCGCGCCATTTCGGCGAAGGCGGCGGCGTCGATACCGATCGGGAACCGTCCGACGAGTACCGATCTGCCGCCGACGTCGACGCGGCCGTCCTCGCCGACCTCGCGGCCGAGCTGCTCGGCGAGATAGCGCTTAAGGTTGGCCGCGTCGCTGGAGGTCTGGAGACCGACGACGTCGTATTCGAGAAGCGCTTCGACCAGCGCCACATGGTTGGGCGTCGCGGTGAGCAGATCGGGCGGCGGGAAAGGGATATGCAGGAAGAAGCCGATCCTCTGCCGGCATCCCAGCGCCCTCAGGCAGGCGGCAAAGGGGATGAGGTGATAGTCGTGCACCCATATCACGTCATCGGCGCGCAGTTCGGACAGAAGCGTCTCCGCGAGCCGTTCGTTGACGCGCATGTAGCCGTCGTGGAATTCGGTCCGGTAGTCGACCAGGTCGAGCCGATAGTGGAACAGCGGCCACAGCACGCTGTTGGCGAACCCGACATAGTATTCATTGTAGTCCGTTTCGGTGAGCGGTGCGGCGATGGTGCGAACCGGGCCGATATCGTCGACGGTGGGCGCGGCGAGGTCGTCCGACGTCGTCCCATCCCAGCCGAACCAGATACCGCCCCGCGCCCGCAGCGCATCGGCCAGACCAACCGCCAGGCCGCCCGACTGCGAATTGCTGCGCAGGTCGGCCACCCGGTTAGAGACGATCACCAGTCTGTTCATGTCCGCCAAGCTCCCCCTCAGGACCTCCCGGCCCTCCCCTTTCCTCCCTTCCGTCGCGGTTGCGGCTACGGCTGTCGCTGCCCGTTCGCTCCGGCGCCGCCGCCGCCCGGTATCGCGCCACCGGTGCCGGTTTCCGGCGTCGGATCGCGGTCGACCTCTGGCTCGGCGGGGACGCTGTTGGTGATCACCCGGTCATCCGGATAGCCGGTTCCCGCAGGCTCTCCCTCGGCCCTTGACGTTGGGGACTCACTACAACCCGCGATGGCGAGCAACGCGAGACCGCCGCAAATTCCGCACAAGGCACTATCCAACTTCCATCTCCCAGGCTGCCGTGCTCTTGCACGTCCTTCAAGGACGTAATCCTTCAGAAGCCGGATGGTTCCTTGTCCGGACGACCTTCGCTGGCTTTCGGGAACCCGGAAGGCGGAAGCCGCGTTGAAGGCCCGTTTCGGGGAGGCGACCGCAATTCGCACCATGGATATGTCGGCCATCATTTCGGCAAGGCAAGGCAGCAGCGCCGACGGGGCGAGTGACAGGCCGACGATCCTGCATGCCGGAACCAACTGCCGTGAGATCGCCTGGGCGGATCGCGCCGCCGCGCTGATCGACGGCGCCGCTTACTTCGCCAGTCTGGAGGAAGCGTTGCGCAACGCCCGCCGCTCGATCCTCATCGTCGGGTGGGACTTCGACGGACGCATCAGGCTCCGCCAGGATGCCGCCCGGGAGGATTCGCCGCCGCTCGGCGAGCTCTTGCGCGCGCTCGTCGAGGAAAGGCCGGACCTTTCCGTGCGCATCCTCGTCTGGAGTACGTCGCTCATCCACGCGCCCGGCGATATCGGGCAGATGCTGTTCGGCGCGCCATGGCAGGAACACCCGCGCATCCGGATCAAACTCGACACCCACCATCCGTTCTATGCGGCGCACCATCAGAAGATCGTCGTCGTCGACGACTGCATTGCCTTCGTCGGCGGGATCGATCTCACCGTTCGCCGCTGGGACACACCCGAACACCGGATCGGCGATCCTGATCGCATCGACCCCGACGGCAACGCCTACCCGCCGGTCCATGACATCCAGATGGTGGTCGACGGCGACGCGGCGCGGGCGGTGGCGCGCGTTGCCCGGGATCGCTGGCGGAACGCCTGCAACGAGGAACTGGACGGCTTCTGTCGGGAGGGCGACGATCCATGGCCGTCGACGACGGTCCCGCATTTTCGCGGCGTTCGGGTCGCCGTCGCGCGGACGATCCCCGCCTTCGGCCTGCGTCGGTCGGTCGTCGAGGCGGCGCGGCTGACCAACGATGCCATCGCCAGCGCCCGCCAGGCGATCTACATCGAGGCGCAGTACCTGACCGCCTCGTCGACAGGCCGGGCGCTGTTGCGTCGCCTGGAGGAACCCGACGGGCCCGAGGTGGTGATTCTCATGACGCACCGATCGCACGCGCTGATCGAGCAATGGATCATGGGCGCCAATCGCGACCGCCTCATCCGCCGGCTGGCTCGAGCGGACCACAACGGCCGCCTCCGCGTTCTTTATCCCTGCGTGCCGACTCCCGACGGGCCGCAACAGGTGCTCATCCATGCCAAGCTCATCATCGTCGACGACGTCTTCGTCAGGATCGGCTCGTCGAACCTGAACAACCGCTCGATCGGGCTCGACACCGAACTCGACCTCGGCATCGAGGCGGCCGACGCGGAAGACCGGTTCGCCATCCGCGACCTGCGCGACGAACTCGTCGCCGAACACCTTGGTGCGACGCGGGCGGAGGTTGCCGAGGCAATCGGCCGGACAGGCTCGCTGATCGCCGCGATCGACCGGTTGAATTGCGGACCGCGCTGTCTGAAGCCCTTCGAGGCGCTGACCGAGGACGGGCCGACGACGCCGGTCTTCCTCACTCCGCTGCTCGACCCGAAGCGCCGGTTTCGCCGGACGCTGAGCCGGCTATGGCCGTTCGGGAAAGTAGCGACTTGAAGGTTACCTGCTGAACACGGCCTGGCGAGCGCAACGCGGCGCTACTCGGCGGCTGCGAACTTCTCTCCGGCGGCCAGGTTCTTCCTGCGGCGCAACACCATTTCCGAAATCGCGAGCGCGGCGGCGCCCAGCGCCAGCGGCACGAGATAGTAGACGATGCGGAAGACGAGCACCGCGCCGATGATTTCGGCGCCGGGCAGGAGCCGCATCACCACGGTTTCGATGACGCCCCAGCCGCCTGGAACATGGGCGATAAGGGCGGTGACGTTGGCAATGACGTAGACGGACGCGACACCGAAGAAGGGAACGTCGGCGATCGCCATGGTCGCCTGATGCAGGCAGGCGGCGACGAGGGAGAAGTTCAAGGCGCCGATGCAGACCTGAGCGAGCGCGAGGCGGAGTTCGGGCATCTCCATCCGCCATCTCCATAGCCGGAAGGGCGCGCGGCGCAGGCCGGCGACCAGGAGATAGGAGCCGACCAGGGCGAGGTTCGCCGCGCCGAGCGCCAGCACCGTTGCGCGGCCGAGGCCGGTAAGCTCGGCTGCAGTCCCGGACAGGGTGACGAGGGCGACGCCGCCGAGCGTCATCAGGCCAAGCCCCACGGTTGCGCCGCAGAACAGGATCACCCTGCCGACGTCGACGGCGTCCAGGCCCCAGCGCGAATAGAAGCGATAGCGCACGGCGCCGCTGCTCAGCGCCGCGAAGCCGATATTGTGGCCAAGAGACAGGCTGGTGAACGACGCCAGGGCGGCGCGGGGATAGGCGAGCGGCCTGCCGGCATACCGCAGCGCCAGGTAGTCGAAGCCGGTCAGGCAAAGGTAGCTCGCCGCCGCGAAGCCACCAGCCGCCAGAAGCCTGACGGTGGACACCTTGGCGACGGCGTCGACAAGATCCGCAACGCTGTAGTTGGACAGGGCGCGATAGAGCAGGATCGCTGCGATCAGGACTGCCGCTGCCGCCAACGCCGGCTTGGCAAGGCGGCGGAATAATCCCCGCCGTCCCGACCGTTCGCCCGGTCGGCTCAGCATCGTCGGGCGAATGCCTTGTCTGGCCATCATGGGATTCTCCACCTGCCCGGGGAAACGCGCCCGGGCGGTTCTCGATCCATTGGCTTCGGTCTGCTCCGAACCCCGCAAGGTTGCCGTCACTCTGCCAGCTTCAGCTTGGCCACGACGGGGAGATGGTCCGACGCGATCTGGGCCAGTTCCGTCCGCACGACGCCGGCAGACAGCACCTCGACGGGCTCGCTGACGAAGATGTGGTCGATCCGAACGGTGGGGAAGCGCGACGGGAAGGTCGCGCGCGGCGCGGGGCCTGCGGCCGCATGCGCATCGCGCAGGCGTGCGGCGAAGGCACGATGCACCCGGCCGCCAGGCATCGAGTTGAGATCGCCGGCAAGGACGACATTGCCGCAGCAATCGGGATGACCGAGCCAGTCCGGACCGAGCAGGGCGGCGGCCTGCGCCCGCCGCTCGCGGCGGAAAAGCCCGAGATGCGTGTTGATGACCTGCACGTCGACGCCGCCTATCCGCGCCGACAGCCAGATCGCCCCGCGCGGTTCGGCAGGAAACGGTGACCAGGCGGATGGCAGCGGCCCGGACTTCACCAGTCGTGCCGGCCCCATCGTTATCACCGCGTCGCCATATTCCTCATCGATCAGGCGAAAGGCAGGATGGAAGAACAGGTCGCCCGCACCGAGTTCCCGCGCGATGGCCTCGGCCTGGTCGACATGGCCGCTGCGCGCCCGCCTGACGTCGAGTTCCTGCAGGGCAACCACGTCGGCGCGGCAGGACGCGACCACCTCGGCGATGCGTCCCGGGGAGCATGCGCCATCGAGGCCGAGGCAGCGGCGGACGTTGTAGGTCACGATGCGCATGGCTGCCGCCATCCTGTCGGGAAACGGCCGCCAGGACCTGGCGGGGTGGGTTGCGTGGCTTCCATCGAGGCGGAACGGGCGCCGCCTTCGTCCGTTCCCGCTGATGCCACGCGATCGGTCAAACGAGCTCGGAGAAGGGTCCGGCCGGCGTGTAGGTTGCGGCGATCTGGTCCATCGGCGCCGTGAGCGTCCAAGTGACGCCGCCCGCGCCGAGTTCGAAGCTGCCGATGCCTCCCATCGCCTGCGGCGCGATGCGCTCGAGCACCACCGTGCCGAAACCGGCGCCGGAGCCGGACAGGGGCTGTGGTCCGCCCTCCTCCGTCCAGGTCAGGGTGAGGATCTCGTTTCCGCTATCGTCGGGGTCGACCGACCACTCGACCGCGATGCGCCCCTCATTGTGCGCCAGCACGCCGTAGACCACCGAATTGGCGGCGAGTTCGTGGAGGGCGATACCGAGATACTGCACCGCGCTCGGCCTGAGTTTGATCGCGGGGCCGGAGATGGAAACCCTGCCCTCGTCGTTGAACGGCCTGAGCTGGGCGAGCACCAGCTCGAAGATCGTCGTGCCCTTCCAGTCGTCGGTGACGAGCAGGTCATGGGAGGCCGACAACGCCATGATGCGCTCCCGGATCTGCCGTTCGAACTCTTTCGGGTCGCGCAGCCGCCGGCCGGTCTCCCTGATCATCGACAGGATCACCGCATACTGGTTCTTCACCCGGTGATTGACCTCGCGCATGAGCAGGCGGATGCGGTGCTCGCTCTCCTTGCGCGCGGTGATGTCGCGAGCGATCTTGGAAGCGCCGAACACCTCGCCCTCGGCGTTCTTCATCGGCGAGACCGACAGTTCGACGGGAACGAGCGAGCCGTCCTTGCGCCGGCGGAGCGTTTCGTATCTCTCGACGGGCTCGCCGCGGCTGATGCGGTCGATGATGATGCGCTCCTCCGCCAGCCGGTCGTCGGGGATCAACCGAGTGACCGGCATGCCGACCGCGTCGGCGGCAGTATAGCCGAACAGGCGCTCCGCAGCCGGATTCCAGCTGATGATCGTGCCGTTCAGGTTCTTGCTGACGATGGCGTCGGTCGTCGATTCGACCAACGCCGAGAGCCGCATCTGAGTATCGCTCGCCGTGTCCTCGACCATCGTATTGACCGCGCCGGCGACGTTGCCGGCGGCGTCGCGCAGCAGGACGGGATGGGCGACGAAGGGAATGCGCGTGCCGTCGGGCCGTTCCAGGACCGCGAGGTTGGAGGGCGGCTCCTCGCCGCGCAGCACTGCCGCCATGGGACACTGATCGTGCGCCATCGGCCGCCCGTCGCGGTGACGAAGCACCCAGGACCCGCACCACAGGCTCTCGCCGATCACGGGGCGGTGTCCCCACATGGCTGCTGCGGCCTCGTTGTAGAAGGTGATCTTGCCACCAGGATCCGTCATGTAGATCGCGACGGGCACGGCCTGGAGCACCTGGGCGAGGCCGGGCTCTGCCGCTGCGCTGGGGTCGACTGCCGTCGATGCGGTTTCATGGACTTTCAAGACACCTGGATCCCTGGTCGCGGCCCGGCGCTTTCACCGGCCCCCTTTGCCCGTCGCTTGCACGCCGTGCTGGGTCGAACCACCCCGCACGGCAACACCCACTTGCTGCCAGCAGCAGCCGCGTTCGCCCGGAAACGACGATCGGGCCGAATGGTTCCAGGCCTTCTGGCCGCCAGTATGAAATGTGCGCGCCACTCAACTACTGGCCTGCGGTGTAGTTGACGCGATCGCGGACCGTATTCCACCATGTGCCGATCGAAAATGACCGGGAAAGCACGCCGCGTGACGCCATCCGCCTCCAGCCGGGCCGACTACAGGACCTTCCGCCCAATCCAGACCCGGTGGATGGACAACGACGTCTACGGCCACATGAACAACGTCGTCCACTACTCCCTGTTCGATACGGCGGTGAACGGCTGGCTGATCGACGAGGGCGTCCTCGACCTCCATCACGGCGCACGGATCGGCCTCGTCGTCGAGACGGGATGCCGCTACTTCGGCGAACTGGCCTTTCCGGACATCGTCACGGCGGGGCTGCGGGTGTCGCGCATCGGCAACTCCTCGGTGCGCTACGAGGTCGGGCTATTCCGCAACGAGGAGACGTCCGCGGCGGCCGAGGGCTTCTTCGTCCATGTCTATGTCGACCGGAAGACGCGCCGGCCTCAGCCGCTCGAGCCTGCGTTGCGGGCGGCGCTGGAGACCATCGCGGTCCGCTGATCGCAGGACTTTCATACGCCTCGGCCGGGCATATAGGGAGTTGAGGGGCGCGGTCCCAGGGACGGCGCGAATTCGCCGCATTTACCCTTTTGACTCGACAGCGGGCATGCAGATTGCAATGCTGCGTCGGGCAACGAAGTATTGACTATCATGCGACTGGGCTTGGGACTTTTCGCCATTGCCGTCAGTACTTTGGCGCTCACTCAAGTGAGCGCGTCCGCGGAGACGCGAGCCCTCGTGGTTGGCGTGTCCGGCTATCCCAATCTCGCCGAGACTCTGCGCCTGCACGGGCCGCGCAACGACAGCCGCGAGGTCGTCAAGACCATCGTCGGCCTCGGTGTCGAGCCGGCCAGTGTGACCGTGCTCGCCGACGGAGTCGCCGACCTGCCCGCGGGCGTCGCCGCTCCCGGACCGGGCACACGGAGCGCCATCCTCGGCCAGCTGGAAAGGCTCGAGGCGGAAAGCAGGCCGGGCGATCTCGTCTTCTTCTACTTCTCTGGCCACGGCTCGCAGCAGCCGGACCGCGACGGCGACGAGCAAGGCGGCAACGACGAGATCTTCCTGCCCTACGACGTCGGCAGCTGGAGCGGCTCGGGCGTCAAGAACGCCATCGTCGACGACGACTTCAACGCGGTCATCCAGCGTATCCTCGACAAGGGCGTCGACTTCTTCGGAATGATCGACGCGTGCAATTCGGCGACCGGCTTTCGCGCCGCGCCGGACGCCGCCTCGCAGTCGCGCCAGGTACCGCCGGAGATGCTCGGCGTCCCCGTAGGCGGCACCCGCAGCGGGCGTGGCATTCGCGCAGCGAAGAAATCCGACTCGGCCTCGCGAGGGCGCGCCGCGTTCTTCTATGCGGCACAGGAGACCGAGGAAGCCCTCGAGCTGACGCCGAAGGGCGCCGAGCCGGGCGAGTTCTACGGCGTCTTCACCTACAACGTCCTGAAGCGCATGCGGCAGACGCCGAACCTGACCTACCGCACGCTGCACCAGGCGGTGGTCAACGACATCAAGCGCGGCAGCCTGATGGCGACGCAGACGCCGGAACTCGAGGGCGAACTGCTCGACGAGCCGGTGCTGCGGCTGGGCGACGCCGCACCGCGGCGGCAGTGGCCGATCTGGTCCGGCAAGCTGCAGGGCGGCGAACTCGACGGCGTTTCGCGCGGCACGATACTCGCCCTCTTCGACGATCCGGCCGCGTCAGACGATCAGGCGCTCGCCTACGGTCGCGTCGAGACGGCGGGCGCGACGAAGAGCGTTGTCGTTCCGGCAGCGCGGCCCTGCGGTGCAGGCGGCAGCGATTGCGCCCCGATCGACGAGGCGGCATTCAGGAAAGGCCGCTTCGCCCGTATCGTCGAGACCTCGCTCGATTTCTCGCTCACCCTTTCGGAGCCGGTGCGCATCGACCCGGACGACGGGCAAGACTATGCCCCGGCGCTCGCCGCATTCCGCGCCGCGATCGGCTCCGATCGGCTGAAGGCGCGCGTCTCGACGCGGGCGGATGGCTACGACGTCGCCGTCGGTCTCGTCGACGGCAAGCTCGCCTTCTCCTCGGCGGCCGGTCTCGTCGATCCGCTCGGCCCCGGCTCGTCGCCGCGCCTGACCCTGCCTGCGGAGCCGGGCGCGGCCGCCGCGGCCGTCGAGGACGCCGTCAAGCGCATCGCCAGGGCGCTCGTCCTGCAACGTCTCGCCGTCGCCGACCCGGCCACCGGTGCAGCGCTGGACGTCCAGATCCGCATCGCCAAGACGCGGCCCGGTACGATCCGCGACGGCGCCTGCCCGGAGGGCGGGGACGACTACCTGCCGACGGTACCGGCCGGCGACGCGCCGCAGTTCGACGATTGCGACATCCTATCGGCCGTCATGAAGAATAAGGGAAAGAAGTCCATAGACGTCACCGCACTGCTGATCGGCCCGGATTTCTCGATCACGCCCGTCTGGCCCGTCGACGGCGCCGCCAACCGGATTCATCTCGGCGAAGAGAGGTTCGCGGATCTGTTGCAGATGGAGCCCAATCCGGCCGCTTCGACCGAGGAGCGGCTGGTCTTCATCGCCGTGCCGGGCATCGGCAAGGCGCATACGGCGTTCGACGACTTCAGCCAGGAGGGGCTGCGTGCCGGCCCGGCGGATGCTTCGCCCGAAGCGGCCGCGCTGCGCGACCTGCTGGCGACGGGCCTGGACGATTTCAGCCGATCGGCCGCGCCGCAGCCGACGCGGATCGAGGAGGAGATGACCATCGCGGTGAAGCCGTTCGTCGTCCGCGCCGGCACGGACGGCTGACACCGGAAGGATGCCAGGGCGCCGCCAAGCGGGCAGGCGCCTGCACGAGTTCCGCAGCCGGTCTTGCCGAGAAGGGCGGTCGGACCGGGTGGGGAAGGTTCACGGGCAGGTATGTCCGCGGACCGAGTCTGGGATAGTCAAAAACAGAGGACTGACTGCCATGAGAAAATTCTTGATTGCCGCAGCCTTCACCGTCGCCAGCCTGACGGCGAATGCTGCGGTCGCGGAAGAGAAGCAGGACCTGACTCCGGCCCAGCAGGCCGAAGGCCGGATGATTCTCGAGACCGCCCGCAACCTCATCAACTACGGCGAGACCAAGGGCGACGCGCTCGCGCTCGTCACTGCCGCCAAGATGATTGCCGGCATGCCCGGCCGCGTCCTGGCCGACGGCCAAGACGGCACCGCTGGTGCCAACTCCGCCAACTTCGACATCGAGACCGTCCTCAAGAAGGCAGAGGACCTCGCCCAGGGCGACGAGCTCATCACCAAGGTCGCCGCAGACGTGCGTACGGCCGCAGAAGCCAACTCCAAAGCGGTCTGCGGATGGACGCCCATCGCCTGCTATTGGAACGGCTGGTGCGATTACGTCTACGTCTGCTGGTAAGCACGGTCTGAAACCGTCATCACACGCGCCCCGCGGCCATGCCGCGGGGCGTCCTTTGTCGAACGGTCCCGCCGGCATGCCAGTCCGCGCAGTTTCGTCGCGCCAGCGCGAGCGCCATGCAGCACGAGCCGACAAAGGATGATATAGGCGGGACCTGATGCCGCCGGTCGCGGCGGCATCGGCGAACGGAGGGCCGCGGCGCACCATGACGAAAACCGACATCGCGCGGCGGGTTTACAACCACGCCTGGAAGCTCGACCCCATCGTCCGCAGCCTGCTGGACACGGACTTTTACAAACTGCTCATGCTGCAGATGATCTGGGGTCTCTACCCGAAGGTCGACGCCACATTCACGCTGATCAATCGCGCCCGCTCGGTGCGGCTCGCCGACGAAATCGACGAGGGCGAGTTGCGCGAGCAGCTCGATCACGCGCGAACTCTTCGCTTCACCAAGAAGGAGATGATCTGGCTTGCCGGCAATACCTTCTACGGCCGCAAGCAGATCTTCCAGCCCGACTTCCTCGCCTGGCTCGCAGACTTCCGCCTTCCCGAATACGAGCTACGCAAAAGGGACGGCCAGTACGAACTCGATTTCGCCGGGCCGTGGATGTACACGACGCTCTGGGAAATCCCGGCGCTCGCCATCATCAACGAACTGCGGTCGCGCGCCGCCATGAAGAGCTTCGGACCGTTCGCGCTCGATGTGCTCTACGCCCGCGCCAAGGCCAAGATGTGGGCCAAGACCGAGCGGCTGCGCGAACTCCCCGACCTCAAGATCTCCGACTTCGGCACGCGCCGCCGGCATTCCTTCCTGTGGCAGCGCTGGTGCGTCGAGGCCCTGAAGGAAGGTATCGGCAGTGCGTTCACCGGAACGAGCAACGTGCTGCTCGCCATGGACACCGACCTCGAGGCGCTCGGCACCAACGCGCACGAGCTGCCGATGGTGTTCGCCGCGCTGACCGACAGCGATCAGGACCTGCTGCGCTCGCCCTACCGCGTGCTTGAGGACTGGCAGCGCTATTATGGCGGCAATCTGCTGATCGTGCTGCCCGACACGTTCGGCACCGAGGCCTTCCTGCGCAACGCGCCGGACTGGGTCGCCGACTGGACCGGCTTCCGCCCCGACAGCGCGCCGCCGATCGAAGGCGGCGAGCGCATCATCGACTGGTGGAAGAAGAAGGGCCACGATCCGCGGCAGAAGCTGCTGATCTTTTCCGACGGTCTCGACGTCGACACGATCATCGACACGCATCGCCATTTCCATGGCAAGGTACGCATGTCGTTCGGCTGGGGTACCAACCTGACCAACGACTTCGAGGAATGCGCGCCGTTCGAGACCAACCGGCTCAACGCCATCTCGCTGGTCTGCAAGGTCGCCGACTCAAACGGCCGCCCCGCCGTCAAGCTCTCTGACAACCCGGCCAAGGCGACGGGCGAACCCGAAGCCATCGAGCGCTACATCCGGCTGTTCGGCGAGGAGGGTCGGGTCGAGCAAGCCGTCTATGTCTAGATCGGTCGGCCGTAAGATTTCACTTACCGCCGCTGCAAGGCAGGCCGGTCGTGCGCTTGCCGCCGCTTCTGCGCTCGCCGTCACGGCATCTCCGGCGCTGGCCCACGTTTCCGACCGCGGCTTCGTACTTCTCCTGCCGACCGGCCACTATCTTGCCGGCGGCGCCGTCGCGGTCGCGGCGAGCTTCGCCGTCCTGGCGTTGATGCCGGGAACCGCGATCGGAGCGATCGCCCATGCACGGCTGCCATTGATGCGGGGCGAGCCGCGCGGCCGTCAGGCAACGAGCCTGCTTTCCTTCATTGTCTTCGCCGTCCTCGTGCTCGCCGGCTGGCTCGGCAGCCGCGATCCGCTCTCCAACCCGCTGCCGCTGGTGGTGTGGACGCTGATGTGGGTCGGCCTGACCCTCGTCCAGGGACTCGTCGGGAACCTCTGGCGGTGGATCGACCCCTGGTACGGCCCGTGGCGACTCATGCGCCGCCTGGCGGGCGACCGCAGCGGCCGGCCGATGCTGCGCCTCCCGTCGTGGATCGGCTACTGGCCGGCATTTGCGCTGTTCTTCGGCTTTGCCTGGTTCGAGCTGATCGATCCCGCGCCCGACGATCCGGCGCGGCTGGCAACGGTAGCGGCGGCCTACTACGCCGCCAATCTCGGCGCCACACTCGTCTTCGGCCACGACGAATGGAGCCGGCGCGGCGAGTGCCTGTCGGCCTTCTATTCCCTGCTCTCGCGCTACGCGATCATCGGTATCGAGGGCGAAGGCGCCACGGCCCGCACCGTGCTGCGCCTTCCCGGCGCCGGCATCGAGGCGGAGCGGCCGCTGCCGCCGAGCGGCGCGTTGTTTCTGCTCCTGACGCTCGCCTCGGTCTCGTTCGACGGCCTGTCGCGGACCTTCTTCTGGCTCGCCGCGAACGGCGTCAATCCGCTCGAATTCCCCGGCCGCAGCGCCATGATGTGGACGAACACCTCGGGGCTTCTTGCGACCTTCGCCGTCCTGGCAATCGCCTATCTGCTTGCCGTCGCCGCCGGCCAGGCGATGACACATAGCGTGGTCACGCTAAGGCGTGCCGGCGGCCTGTTCGTCTGGTCGATCGTGCCAATCGCGCTCGCCTACCATTTCTCGCACTACCTGACGGTGCTCCTGGTCAACGGTCAGTATGCGCTGGTCGCGTTGTCCGATCCCTTCGCCGCCGGCTGGAACCTCTTCGGTACGGCTTACATGCAGGTCGTCACCGGCGTCACGCTCGGTGCCGAGGCGGCCTGGATCGTCTGGAACCTGCAGGCCGCGGCCATCGTCGGCGGCCACGTGCTCGCCGTGCTTGCCGCGCACCGCATCGCCACGCGGCTCCACCCGCATCCTGCGCATGCCCTTCTGAGCGAGCTGCCTCTCACCGTCCTGATGGTCGCCTACACCGTATTCGGCCTATGGTTGCTGGCGACGCCAACCGGCGCATGATGACCTCCGGCGGCCCCGCAAACGAGGCCCCGCGCGGTTTCAGTTGCCAGCCAAATGCTTTGGTGTTTTAGTTTGTACACAAGCGATTTCCGTCCGGCCTTTCTGGACCGGATGGCGACGATCGGAATTCCGTCAGACTCTCAGGAAAGGGGACCTGCAATGACCGAAGAACGCGCTTCCGACACGCTTTCAAAGACCTCCGTCTCGCGCAGAACCGTCCTCAAGGGCGCAGGCGCCGCTGCCGCCGGCCTCGCCGTCGGGCCGGGCTTCGTCCGCTACGCGCAAGCGCAGAGCTCCGCGCCGATCAAGATCGGCTTCCAAGCCCACAAGACCGGTATCGGCGCCTCCTACGGGCGTTGGTACGAGCGGACCACCAACGCCGCCGTCAAGCTCATCAACGAAGCCGGCGGCATCAACGGCCGCCCGGTCGAGATCGTCATCGAGGATGACGGCACGGATCCCAATCGCGGCGCCGAGGTGGTCGCCAAGTTCGCCAACCAGCACAAGTGCGACATTGTCTACGGGACGCTGTTCAGCCATGTCGTCATCGGCTCGGCGCCGACCGCCGGCGAACTGAAGATCCCCTACTACGTCGTCAGCGAGGGCCATCACGTCGCCTCGACGAAGCTCAACCGCTACGTCTTCCAGCCCGGCATCACCGACGTCAAGAGCCAGATCCAGGCCATGGCGCCGTGGATCGCCGCCCACGCCGGCAAGAAGGTCACGCAGATCTTCCCCGACTTCGCTTTTGGCTACGATCATCGCGACTACCTGCCGCCGGCGCTGAAGGCGCAGGGTGCCGACGTCGTTGCCCAGATCGCGATACCGCCGACGGAAAGCTCGTTCACCCGCTACTTCCCGCAGATCCCCGCGGACACGGACGTGATCTACCACGTCATGGTCGGGCCGGCCGTGCTCACGTTCGTCAAGGAACTCGGCGAGTTCTACGGCTCGAGCCGGCCGCAGCTGTTCGGCTTCATCGATTCGCTCGAGGCCGTCGACATCAACAGCCCGGGCCTCGAGTTCCTCGACGGCAGCCATTTCTGGGAGGGCTCGCCTCGCTATGCCCAGGCCAACGATTCCGACGCGCAGAAGGCCTATCGCGCCGCCGTCGGCATCGACGACAACGGCGCGGCGGTCGGCGACCCGAAGGACATCTCCACCGCCGCCCACATGTTCGGCTGCTGGGAAACGCTCTACGTCATCAAGAAGGCGATGGAAGATGCCGGCTACAAGGGACCCGAGGATCGCGGCAAGCTGGTCGAGGCGACCGAGGCGCTGACCGAGTTCGCCGAGGGACCGGAGCATCCGCAGGGCCCGAAGACCTTCAACGGCAAGATCCACCAGTGCTTCGGCATCCAGAACATCTCCAAGGTCGAAGGCGGCCGCCTCAACGTCGTGCACAAGACCAGCATCGAGGACGGCGTCTACGAGCCGGAAGGCGACTACACCTCCATGCCGCTGTGAGCCGCGGTCTTTCCGCGACCGTCGCGCCGGCCGCGGCCTACATTCCTGCCAAGTGCAGGAATGGGGCCGCGGCGGCAGAACCGTACCCCCGCCGGCAATTCTGAATGGCGTTCGGCCCGCATCTCCTTCTCGCCGCCCTCGAAGGCCTCGTCACCAGCGCCGTGCTGGCGTTGATGGCGCTCGGCCTGTCGCTGGTCTTCGGCGTCATGCGCGTCGTCAACGTCGCCCACGGAGAGTTCTACATGCTCGGCGCGGTCGTCGCCTGGTGGGTCGCCTCGCTGGTCACCGGCCATCCCGCGCTCGGCTTTCTCGCGGCGCTGGTGATCAGTCCGCTGGTCGTCGGCGCCGTTGCGCTGTTGGCCGAGCGTCTCGTTCTGCGTCGCCTCGACTACAATCCCGAGGCCACCATCGTCGCCACGATCGGTGTCCTCTACATCCTCCAGCAACTCGCCTTGACCTTCTACGGTCCCGACGCCCGACCCGTCGCGGCGCCCTTCACCTACCGCGTCCTGTTTCCCTGGTTCGGCTA
>CAJPFN010000108.1 GCA_905339215.1 Rhizobiaceae bacterium | reverse complement strand
CCGCAATCACCCGACCGCGAAGGTCGCCGCTCAGGCTCCTCGTCATCATCACCTCCTGGCAAATCACCAGCAGCAGTGAATCAGACAACCCTGACCGCGTGAATCCTCAAACCGACTCTGCGTTCATCGAAGATGCTCTAGCCTTGAAACGCGTGCCCGCATCGCCGACAATCCGACAATTGGCTGCCCGGCGTGGTCGCTAGATCAGCGTCCGGCCTTCCGAAGTTCGGCGCTGCTACGCTTCGCTTGGACATGACCTTTGTTCGATACACGCAATAGCTGCCCTGCCTGATTTTCATGGAACATTGCTTTACCCGGCAAGAAATCTATGACCGCGTTTGGTCAACGCCCATGTCGCATCTGGTCACGGAACTCGGGATCACAACGGCGATCCTAAGCACGGTCCTGCGCCGGGCCGACGTTCCCACGCCGCCGGCGGGGCACTGGATGCGGAAGGAATTCGGCAAGCCGACCGAACAGCCGCCGTTACCCCCTGCGCCGCCCGGGTGTCTCGAGCCGCTCGTGCTGGATCCGAAGAAGCAGCGGATCGCGCGCAAGCCGAAACACGTCACAGCGGATCCCGCGACTGCGGCCGAGATTACACAGAACACCCCAGAGGCCGCGCCCGACGCTCCTGCGCGGAACCTGCCAAAGCTACGTCCGACTGAGCCGACCACAGTGACAAGAGAGGAGCTCTATAGGGCGGTTTGGGCGACGCCGATGTCGCGGTTGGCTGAGCAATATGGGATCAGCGGCAATGGTCTCGCCAAGATCTGCGATCGCGAAGATATACCCTATCCGCCACGTGGGTATTGGGCGAAGCATGCCGTCGGTAGAGCGCCGAAACAGACATCATTGCCGCCAGCGAACGGCGCACGCTCGATAACCATCCGACCGACACCTCTGCCGCCACCGATTCACGAATTGCCACTGGAGGCGAAGCAACTGGCGGACAAAGCGCGCGCGAATGCATCCACCCTTGTTGTGCCCGAGCGCCTTCTGAGGCCACATGCGGTCATCGCTTTTTGGCTTGCTGAGCATGAGGAAAAGAAGCGGCGGAGCCGCAACGAGCGCGATCCTTGGTCGCGCAGGCTGTACGGTACGGGCGAATTCACAGAAATGGATCGCCGAAAGCATCGCCTTCTGGACGCGCTTTTCAAGGCGATAGAACGCGAAGGCGGAAAAGTCGCGCAGGGGGAGCGGGGCGTCCTGTTTGCGGTAGTTTCAGGCGAAAAGGTAGAGTTTCAGGTTCGCGAGAAACTAAAGCAGAAACGGAGACCGCTGACCGAGGACGAGAAGCGATGGCGCTCACCTAGTGACAATGGATGGAAGAACGAGTTGGCGCCGACGGGAAGCCTGGTTCTTGAGATCAAGACCTGGCAATGGCCGGCCGGCCTCCCACGTCAATGGCTGGAATCCGAAAAGCAACCAATGGAGGCCATGCTGCCGGACATCCTTGCGGCCTTTGTTGCAGCGGGGCCATTGCTCGTTCAACAACGCAAGGATCGAGAGGCGGCAGAACGTGAGCGCCAACTCGCCGAGAAGCGGCGCTATGAGGAGCAGCAACGACGCAAGCGAGATTCTAACCGATGGCGGAAGTTCAGAGAACTTTCTCACGATTGGCACGAGCTCGGCAAAGCACGTGATTTCCTGGCGGCGTTGCGATCAATGGACATCGGTTCCTCTGCGGATATCGACGGAAACAGCGTTGGCGAATGGATTGCATAGGCTGAAGAGTGGCTCCAACGGGCCGATCCGACAGCCAATGGAGTCGAGGGCGTTTTCAAGCAGGTCGCGGCTGTCACGGATTGGACCTATCGGGACTGATATTCAAACACGCCTGAGCGGATTGTCTCAACCCGTGGGATCGAACCCCTCCTGGACTCATGACGGGGGCCGAGCGTGACGACTTGCGCGGCTGAAAAAATGGTCTGGATGTCGATCCTTTGGTGGCTGAGGAGGTCCGTGAACCGAGTCAAGCCAGGCGAGGGTAGCCCGACCGTTCGCGCACTCGCGCAATCGCGTCGATCCCTTGCGCCCCTCCAGTGCGATCAGTCTTCGCTCTCGACCGAAACTGGACGACCTCTGTCTGCGGAGCTTCGCCACGCATCATCATCGCCACGTGATCGCCCACTCGGTTCACGGCATCGATCAACATGACGTCCACGCGCTTCAAGATATAGCCGCCGGTCACCCCGCCTAGGCGGTGACCGAGTAGCGCGGCGATGGTGGGGATCGACGCGCCCAACTCCTCGGCAACGCCAGCGAAGCTGTGCCGTAAACTGTGGAGCGTGATACCATCAAGCGGACCCTTGGCAGGTGGCTCTTCCCTTCGTTTCTTCGCCGCTTCAATAGCTGCCTGTTGGGCGGTTTTCTGGACGGTTCGCCACAACTGTGGCAGCCCTTGATAGCCCTTCTCTTCGGGGCCTGCGGCAAACACAAAGTCTGAGATCGGATCGAGCTCGTCTATTACTGCATACGCTGCGCGACTGAGCGGACGCAGCGAAGGTCCCGTCTTGGTTTCGCCCAACGCGAGGCAGGTGCCTCCTGCGTCGACCTCATCCCAAAGCAGCTTCTCGCATTCGCCGCGGCGTACGCCGCTCAATGCAATGAAGCGGATCCCGGCGATACCCGTGAGGTTGTGCATGGGCTTGCCGTGTCGGTCTCGCTTCTTCTCAAGAACATGCAGCGCTTCCCCCAATGCGTGGTATTGCTGTCCAGTCAGCAGCGCCTTCTTCTGACCATCAGCGAAGCGGCGGACGCCGCGAACAGGGTTGTGATCGACACGGCCACTGTCGGCCCCCCAGGCGAAAATCGCGCCGAGCAGTCCGAGCGTCCGGGTGAGGGCGCCTTTGCCGCCTTTGACGATAGACCGGCTCCGGGGACCGAGCTTTTTGTCCCTTGCTGTCTTGCCGGTCACGACGCCTGCCTTGAAGCCTTCGATATCGGCGCGTGTCGCCTCGCTGGCTCTCAAATGACCAAGCAGCGGTTTGATGTGCGCGTTTATGCGAGAGTTGTCGGTCGCCAGAGTGCTGGCTTTCTTCGGCGTGCCCTTGCGACCGAGAACTAAGCCCGCCTTTGCGGCTTCCATGTAGAGATCACAGAGGTGGGCGATCGTCACAGCCTGGCGAAGCTGCTCCCTTTCGCTTGCAGGGTCTTGGCCCTCGACGACTTTCGCGAGTTCAAGCTTCGCCAGTTCGCGTGCCCTCTCCGGCGTCAGCGGCCCGAAGATGCCGATTTTGAGCCAGCGCTGGCGCCCGCTTCGGGTGCGAAACTTCACCACGAAGGTCTTGAGGCCCGATGGAAAGACCCTGATGCCAAACCCTTTGAGTTCGCTATCCCAGTAGACGGTGCCTGTCTGTGTGCCGGTTGAGACTAGACCTTCGATCACCCGCTTTGTGAGTTTCGGCACTTGGGTGCCCTTTCATTGCAACCACATTGCAACCAATTCAGCGCAGGTCTATGGCGAAATTCGGACACAGAGGCGTGTCGAGAGCGTCATAACTATCTGAATTTGCGTACATTCGGATAGCTCCGGATACCACAGAAAAGTGCGTGTTTAGCCCTCCGAAGGCAGAGGTCACAGGTTCGAATCCTGTCGGGTGCGCCACAAATACCTCAGCTATTTCAATTTGTTACCGGATTCGCTCCCGCAGTCCGCCGGCTTCTGGATCGCATGCCGCGATCGGCGTCGCCGGCTCCCGGCCGACGGCGGCAGGACGCCCGATGATGTCTATGCTGCGGTGAAAACGACGGCACAGCGGCGGTATGGAGACGAATTCCGATCCGCTCCGGCCGTCCCGCCAGACTGCCTCACCAAGGGGCGCTACCACTCTTGTCCGCGGTTCCTTTCGGTGTCCCCGGAGCGGTCCATCTCCGCGGACGGGCTCGTGCGAGACGCGACGTGAAGGCTTCTGGTTTTCACATTCGTGAAATTTCCCTTCGCACTCGCGATGTCGTTGACTTGGTCGGGCGACAGTTCGATGTTCCGTTCAAAGGGCGCCGCAACGGCCAGTCCTTGGGAGGTCCAGTTTCGCACCGAACACCCCGTCCAGCCGTGCCGGCAGCGCAGGCACGGCCCGAAGGAGTCGTGCGGTGCGGGTTGCCGGCGGGTCTTTTTGGCCGCCGGCGTCCCCTTCCCCAAGGCAGTGTCGGCGGCCAGCGGAGAGATGGAGGAAGCCGCCATGATGAAGGCCAAGCAGACCGCGGCAGCGGTCGTTCCCGCAAAGCGAGCCGACGTGCTGGTTGTGGGCGCCGGCTTCGCCGGCATGTACGCGGTCTACAAGTTCCGCGAGATGGGCAAGAACGTCGTTGCCATCGAAGCGGGCGGTGACGTTGGCGGCGTCTGGTACTGGAACCGCTATCCCGGCGCACGCTGTGACCTCATGAGCGTCGACTACAGCTACGGCTTCTCCCGGGAAATCGAGCAGGAATGGACCTGGAGCGAGCAGTTCGCCGCGCAGCCGGAGATTCTCGCCTACGCCAACTTCGTCGCCGACAGGCTCGACCTGCGCCGGCACTTCAGCTTCAACACGCGCGTCACCAGCGCTGTCTGGGACGAGGCGAAGAAAGTATGGCGCGCGACGACCGACCGCGGCGATACGCTGGAAGCACCCTATTGCATCATGGCGACGGGTCCGTTGTCCGTGCCGAAGGACCCGGACATTCCCGGCATCGAGCGCTTCAAGGGCAGGCTGCTGCGCGCGCAGAAATGGCCGCACGAGCCGGTCGACTTCGCCGGCAAGCGCGTCGGCGTCATCGGCACCGGCTCGACCGGCATCCAGATCGTCCAGACGCTCGGCCGCGAGGCCGGCGAACTGTTCGTCTTCCAGCGCACGCCGAGCTTCACGCTGCCGATGCGCAACCATACGCTCGAGCCCGACTACGTCGCCGAGATGAAGCGCCACTACCCCGCCATGCGCGAGGCTATGCGCAACAATCCGACCGGCGGTGCGCGGCCGGCCACGTCGCGCCCCTTCTTCAGCCTGCCGCCTTCGCAGCGCCGGCAGGTCATGGAGCAGGCATGGATCAACGGCGGCCATACCTTCCTCGGCTCTTTCGCCGACCTCCTGTCCAATCAGGAAGCCAACGACCAGGTCGCCGATTTCGTCCGCGAGAAGATCGGCGAGATCGTCGAGGACCGGAAGACCGCCGAGGCGCTGAAGCCGCGAGGCTATCCGATCTTCGCCCGCAGACCCTGCCTCGACACCGAGTACTACGAGACCTACAACCGGCCGAACGTGCATCTGGTCGACGTCTCATCGGACCCGATCGTCGAGATCACCGAGAAGGGCATCCGCACCGAGAGCGGCGAGACCGAACTCGACATTCTGATCTTCGCGACGGGCTACGACGCGCTGACCGGGGCGCTGCTGGCGTTCGACGTGGTGGGCCGCAACGGCCGCACGCTGAAGGACAAGTGGAAGGGCGGCCCGCGCTCCTATCTCGGCTTCATGGTCGAAGGCTTCCCGAACCTCTTCGCGCCCTGCGGGCCAAATGGCCCGGCGGCGCTTGCCAACCTCATCACCATTGCCGAACACGACATCGACTGGATCGCCGACACGATCTCGTACATGGAGGCAAACGGCTTCACCGCGGTCGAGCCGAAGGCCGAAGCCGAGGACGGCTGGATGAAGCTGGTGCTGACCCTTGCGGAGAAGTCGCTCATCCGCAAGGCGAACACCTGGTGGGTCGGCGCGAACGTCAAGGGCAAGCCGCAGGGCCTGACCATGTTCATCGGCGGCTTCCAGAAGTACCGGGAACTCTGTGCGGCCGCGGCCCAGAACCGTGGCGCGAACTTCAGGTTCGATCGCGTCAGGGAGAGCGTGCCCGCCTGAAGGCCCCACCTCGCGAACCTCGGGGAAGGCGGCATGAAAGTCGCGATCGTCGGCAGCGGTTTCATCGGACGCGCATGGGCGATCAGCTTCGCCCGCGCGGGGCATGACGTCGCGCTGTGGGACCGCGACGCCACTGCCGCCGACCAGGCCTGCGCCTACGTCTCGCGCGTCCTCGGCGACCTGGAACGCAGGGGGCTTCTGCAGGGGCAAGCCCCGGCCGCGGTCCTGGATCGCATCTCGGCGACGTCGGAGCTTGCCGAAGCCCTCGAGGGCGCCGGCCATGTCCAGGAAAACACGCCGGAGAAACTCGCCGTCAAGCGCGAGGTCTTCGCCCTTGTCGACGGGATGGCCGACGCCGACGCCGTCATCGCCAGTTCCAGCTCTGCCCTTCTTCCCTCTTCCTTCACCGAGCATCTGGCGGGCAGGCACCGCTGCCTCGTCGTGCATCCGCTCAACCCGCCCTACCTGATCCCGGCCGTCGAAGTGGTTCCGGCGCCCTGGACCTCGCTGGACACTATCGAACGCACGCGCGGACTTCTGGTCGGAGCCGGACACGCACCGCTGGTCATGAAGCGCGAACTCGACGGCTTCATCATGAACCGCCTGCAAGGCGCGCTCCTCGAGGAGGCGTTCCGGCTCGTCGCCGGCGGCTATGCCGGTATCGAGGACGTCGACATCGGCATTCGCGACGGGCTGGCGCTGCGCTGGTCCTTCATGGGTCCCTTCGAGACGATCGACCTCAACGCGCCGGGGGGCGTGCGCGACTATGTCGACCGCTACCAGGGGATCTACAAAAACCTGTCCGCGCAGATGCAGCGTCGCGTCGACTGGGCGGGACCCGTCCTGGAGACGGTCGAAGCGGCGCGACGCGAGAGGTTGCCCGAGCAAAAGCTCGGCGAGCGACAGATCTGGCGGGACCGGCGGCTGATGGCGCTCGCTGCCCACAAGAAGCGCGCCGAAGACGAATTCGGAGCCTGAGGAGCCGGTCCGCCGGTGCCGAAGACCCTCGTCGCCGGTTCAGGGAGCCGCTCGGGACGCGCCCTTGCGGCGGAAGGATTCGACGGCCGCCCGATAGTCGGGGTGCGCCCCTGCCTGGCGCTGCAGGGCACCCTCCAGCGCAAGCTGCTCGGCGAGAGAGTTGCCTGCGGATGCCAGGAGCGCACGCTTGGCGAGCGCCAGCGCCTCGCCCGGCGTGGCCGCGAGCGTTTCGCAGATCGCCACCGCTTCCGATTCGAGGTTATCGTCGTCGACGGCCTTCCAGATCATGCCCCAATCCGCGGCGCGTCCCGCGTCGACCGACTGCCCCAGCATGACCAGGGCCCGAGCCCTTGCGTCCCCGAGCAGGCGCGGAAGCGTCCATGTGCCGCCCGCGTCCGGGATCAGCCCGATGCGCGCGAAGGACAGCACGAACTTCGCCGAGCGGGCGGCGACGACGATGTCGCAGGCAAGGGCCACACTCGCACCAGCCCCGGCAGCGATGCCGTTGACGGCGGCGACGATCGGCAGCCGCGTCGAGCGGAGGAAGGACACCAGCGGATTGTAGCGCTCGACGAGATTCTCCGAGAGGTCCGGCGTGATGCCGTCGACGAAGACGCGCTCGGTCAGGTCCTGGCCCGCGCAAAAGGCGCGACCCGCGCCGGTGAGCAGCACGGCGCGGCAGTCCGGATCAGCCTCGGCCTCGCGCAGCGCGGCGATCAGCTCCGCATGGAGCTCGCGGTTGAACGCGTTGAGCCTTTCCGGCCGGTTGAGGGCGAGCCGGCGATAGCCGTCCCGTCGCT
The DNA here is from genome assembly GCA_905339215.1 of Rhizobiaceae bacterium. Lineage (GTDB taxonomy): Bacteria > Pseudomonadota > Alphaproteobacteria > Rhizobiales > Rhizobiaceae > DUSC01. The sequence goes on along the minus strand of CAJPFN010000108.1, from coordinate 29,754 downwards.
CGACGAGGACGTTCGGGGCTTCGCTCATCGGGCGCCCTCCCTCGTGGCCTCAGGTCCAGCCGGCGCGCCGCGCGGCCTGTCCCATGACGACACGCTCCGCGGGCGGTCGAGCTGCAACGTCGAATGCGGCGGGCGTGCCCGCGGATGCGCCTGCGCGTAGCCCAGCCAGTTGTTCGGTCGCGCGCGCAGATATGGCGGCGGGTAGGCGACGTCCACGCCGAGTTCCGCGGCCGCGTGAAGGCCCCAACGCGGATTGTCGAGCATCGACCGCGCCAGCGCGACGAAGTCGGCCGCGCCTGAGGCGATCACCTCCTCGGCCTGAAGCGGATGGAGGATCATGCCAACGGCCATCGCGGCGAGGCCGGTTTCCTCCTTAATGGCCCGCGCGAACGGTACCTGATGGCCGGGGGCGGCTGGCGGTATCGCGATGCCCGGGCGGATGTTTCCCGACGACATCACCGCATAGTCGAGACCCCCGGCCTCCAATAGGCGGGCGAGCGCCACCGCCTCGTCCAGGGTCGAGCCTTCGGGCGTCCAGTCGGTCGAGTTGAAGCGGAAGCCGAGAGCCAACTCGCGCGGCCAGACCGCCCGCACCGCGCGGACGATCTCGACCGCGAAGCGGGCGCGGTTCTCGGGCGAGCCGCCCCAGCGGTCCGTGCGCCGGTTGGCAATGGGCGAGAGGAAGTTGTGGATCAGATAGCCGTGGGCTCCGTGGATCTCGACGAGGTCGAAGCCGGCGCGCAGGGCACGCCGGGCGCCGTCTGCGAAGCCGGCGATGATCCGGCGGATGCCGCTTTCGTCCAGCGCGTCAGGAACCGGCCAGCCCTCATCATAGGCGATCGCGGACGGCGCCACCGGTGTCCAGGCACCTTCCTCCGGCGGCAGCGGTTCGCCACGCCAGCGCTCCGGGATCGTCCGTGTCGACGCCTTTCGCCCGGCGTGGCCGAGCTGGATACCGATCTTCGCGGACGAAAGATTGCGCAGTTCACCGACAAGGCCGGTGAGTGCCGCTTCCTGGACGTCATTCCACAAGCCGAGGTCGCCCGGCGTGCCACGCCCGATCTCCTCCACGGCTGTCGCCTCGACGATGACCAATCCCGCGCCGGACATCATCATCGAGCCGAGGTGGACGAGATGCCAGGTCTGCGCGATGCCATCGACGGCGGCGTACTGGCACATCGGCGAGACGACGATGCGGTTGGCAAGCGTCAGGCCGCCGATACGGCCCTCGCCGAAGAGTGCGCTCATGGTTCTCCTCCCCGATTCCGCGCATCTCGACGCACAATCCCGCGGAAGGCAAACCGCTCCCGCGCCCGCCAACCAGTTTCACATTCGTGAAAGATCCCTTCGCATCCTCGTGTTGAGTTGACTCCGGCAATCGTGCCGCCGATTTTGCGCCTCGCACGATGGAGGCGCGTGCTTCACAGGGAGGAGATGGAATTTGCTGGGCCTGATGCAGGACAGTCCGCTGCTGATCTCGTCGCTGATCGAACATGCAGCGCGCTATCATCCGCATGTCGAGATCGTCAGCCGAACCTGCGAGGGACCGGTCGTGCGCACCAACTGGCGCGACCTGGCGAAGCGCGTGGCGAAGCTCGCCAACGCCCTCAGGCGGATGGGTATAAAGCCCGGCGACCGCGTCGCCTCGCTCGCCTGGAACACCCATCGCCACGTCGAGCTCTACTTCGCCGTCTCCGGCATCGGTGCCGTGCTCAACACCGTCAATCCGCGGCTCTTTCCCGAGCAGATCGACTACATCGTCAACCACGCGGAAAACCGCGTGCTTTTCTTCGACATCACCTTCGCCGGTCTCGTGGCCGGCCTTCGCGGCAGACTCTCGACCGTGGAGCGCTTCGTCGCACTGACGGACGCGGACCACCTTCCCGCCGATGTCGCCGCCGAGGCCTACGAGGACCTGCTTTCGCCCGAACCCGGGCAGATCGACTGGCCGGTCTTCGACGAGCGCTCGGCCTCGTCGCTCTGCTACACATCGGGAACGACCGGCAATCCCAAGGGCGTACTCTACACACACCGCTCGACCATCCTGCATTCCTTCATGGTCTGCACTGCCGACGGCTTCAGGCTATCGAGTGCCGATAGCGTGTTGCTGGTCGTTCCCCTGTTCCATGTAAACGCATGGGGCATCCCCTATGCCGCGGCCATGTGCGGGGCAAAGCTGGTCCTGCCCGGTCCGAAGCTCGACGGCAAGAGCCTGTTCGAACTGGCCGTCGCGGAGAAATGCACGTTTTCGCTCGGCGTACCGACGGTGTGGCTCGGCTTCTTCCAGCATATCGACGACACGCCGGGCCTCGACACTTCCGGCCTCAGGCTGGAGCGTGTCGTCATTGGCGGATCCGCCGCCCCGCGGGCGATCATCGAGCGGTTCCGGCGCGATCTCGGCGTCTTCGTGATCCATGCCTGGGGCATGAGCGAGACGAGCCCCGTGGCGACGGTCGGCAACCTGCTCCCGAAACACCGCGGGCTGCCGGAGAAGGAGCAGATCGACGTACAGGTGCGACAGGGCCGCGTCGTCTACGGCGTCGAACTGAGGATCGTGGACGAGGATCGCAATGCCCTGCCACAGGACGGCTCGGTCGCGGGCGACCTCCATGTCCGCGGCCCGTGGGTGACATCGGGTTACTTCAAGGGTGTCGGCGGCGATCTGCTGGATGCCGGTGGGTGGTTCCCGACGGGCGACGTCGCCAAGATCGACAGCGACGGATACGTCGTGCTGACCGACCGCTCCAAGGACGTGATCAAGTCCGGCGGCGAGTGGATATCCTCGATCGATCTCGAGAACGCCGCAGTCGCTCATCCGGCTGTGCAAGAGGCGGCGGTGATCGGCCTTCCGCACCCCAAATGGCAGGAGCGGCCGTTCCTCATCATCGTGCCGAAGCCCGGGACGGCGCCGGATCGCGACGAGATTCTCGACTTTCTGTCGGCGCGGGTCGCGAAATGGTGGTTGCCGGATGACGTCGCCTTCGTCTCGGAACTGCCGCATACGGCGACCGGAAAACTGCAGAAGACGAAGCTGCGCGAGCAGTTCCGCGACCATGTCCTGTCGACGTGACGAACTTCACATCCGTGAAACTAACCTGCACAAGCCTGGATTGATTGCCACGACGGCACGCTGGGCCTAAGGCTTTCGGAAAGCTACCGGCCGCAATCTGGGAGGAATGATGCCGCGCGCCTTTTTCGACGATCCCGACGGCACACTTGCGATGCTGCGCGACAGCGTCGAGGCGCTCTCGGCGCGTTTTCCGGGCCCGGCCTCCCTTCGCGCCAAGCGCTCGCGCAGAGGCGACATCGATCCTGCCCTCTGGTCGGCCATGGCCGAAGCTGGCTGGACCGGCCTCCTGCTTCCCGAAGACCTCGGCGGCAGCGGTCTCGGACTTGCCGAGCAGGCCGTCCTCAGCGAAGCGCTCGGGAGGGCGCTGATCGCCGAGCCGATCGCGGCTTCGGCGGTGTTCGCCTCCGTGCTCCTGCGCGAAGCCCCCCCTTCGTCCGAGCGTGATCGTCTGGCGTCGGGACTTGCCGGCGGCTCGCTCGGTGTTTCTCCCGCTTGGCGCCAACCCCCGAGGCACTCGGCCGGCCGCCCGCTGGCGGGGTCGGAAGATCCGGCCGGTGTCGCTCTGGACGGCGAACTGCAATTCGTCGACGCGGCCGCCGCCGCGACGGACTTCCTGGTCGTCGCGCCCACCCGTGGGGGTGCAGCATTGCTATCGGTTCCCGCGGCGTCGCCGGGACTTGCGTTGGAGGAACGGGCAGGGGTCGACGGCGCCATGATCGGTTCGCTCCGCTTCGACCGGGTGCGGGTTCCGCGGGAGCGGGTCCTCGCGCAGGCCGAGAGCGTCGACGCACTCGTCGACAACGCCGTCCTCCACGCACGGATCGCCCTCGCGGCGGAACTCGCCGGCATCGCCAGCAAGGCGGTGGAAATGACCATCGCCTATACCAAGGACCGCGTGCAGTTCGGCAAGCCGATCGCGAGCTTCCAGGCCGTTCAGCATCGTCTCGTCGACATGTGGAGCGATGCCGAGTTCGCCTGCGCCGCGGTGGTCAATGCGGTATTGCGGCAATCGGGCAACGACCGGCGCGCGGCACGCATGGCGGTGCTCGCCGCCAAGGCCCGGGCCGGGGACGCCGCCACCTCGATCTGCCGGCGCGCCGTCCACCTGCACGGCGCGATGGGCTTCACCGACGAGCACGACATCGGCCTCTATCTCAAGCGGGCGGTCGCGCTCAGCGCGACGCTCGGCCAGCCCGAGGCGCTGCGCCTCGAATTCGTCGAACTGGAACGTGCGGCCTGAACGCTGCCGGGGAGGATTTCTTGCGAAACAATCTCATCAAGGTCGAAGTGGCCGACAAGATCGCCGTCGTCACGCTGGATAACCCCCCGGTCAACGCCTATTCCAAGGACTTCGCCGAGGAGTTGATCGAGGTCTTCGACGAACTCAACGACACGCCGGAGGTGCGCTGCATCGTCGTCACCGGCCGCGGCAAGGTCTTTTCGGCTGGCGCGGACATCAAGAACCGCCAGTCGATTGCCGACATCAAGGGGGAGACATACCGCCACCTGCGGCGCACGCGCGAGGTGTCGAATTGCATCATGGAGTGCAACAAGGCCGTCATCACCGCCGTCAACGGACCGGCGCTCGGCGCCGGCCTGGGCCCGGTCATCGCAGCCGACATCGTGCTTGCGTCGGAGAATGCCGTGTTCGGCCTGCCGGAAATCGACATCGGGCTGATGGGCGGTGCGCGCCACGCAATGTCCTTCTTCCCCAAATCGCTGGCGCGGCGCATGATCCTGACTGGCTACCGCGTTCCGGCCGCCGAACTCTACCGACGCGGCCTTATCGAGGCCTGCGTGCCGCTGGAGCAGTTGATGGAGGAAGCGATGTCGATGGCCCGGACCATCGCCTCGAAGAGCCCAAAGGCGCTCTCCCTCGCCAAGAGGGCTATCAATACCGTCGAACACATGCCGCTGCGCGACGGATATCGCTTCGAGCAGAATCTGACCGTCGAAATGACCCGGCACGAGGATTCGAAAGAGGCCATGCGCGCCTTCATCGAAAAGCGGCCTGCCGTCTTCAAGGACGTGCTGTGATGGCGACGGACTGGAACGCACTGTCCGACGAGGACTTCCGCGCAGCCTTTCGCGACCTGGTGGAGCGACGGCTGCCGACGGAACTGCGTTTCATGCGCAAGCAGCGCCCGCTCTTCGACGAGGTGGCGGTGTGGTACCATGCCCTGGCGGAGGAAGGCTGGCTGTCGCCGGTCTGGCCCGTGAAGTACGGCGGCATGGGGGTCAATCCGGCCAAGCACATGATCTACGTCGAGGAATGGGGCCGGCTCGGCTGCCCGCGCATTCCCGACCACGGCATCGGCCTGATCGGCCCCCTGCTGATCGAACACGGTACGGAGGTTCAGAAGGCCACCTACCTGCCCAAGATCCTCTCGGGCGAACATGTCTGGTGCCAGGGCTATTCCGAACCGAATTCCGGCTCCGACCTCGCGAGCCTGAGGACCGCGGCCGTGCGCGACGGCGATCATTTCGTCGTCAACGGTCAGAAGATCTGGACCACGCTGGCGCACTGCGCCAACTGGATTTTCGCGCTGGTACGCACCAGCCGTGACGAGAAGGTTCGCCAGAAGGGCATCACGGTCCTGCTGATCGACATGACGACTCCCGGCGTGAAGGTCAGGCCGATCGCCAATCTTCGCGGCGAGACGGATTTCTGCGAGGTCTTTTTCGACAATGTCCGCGTGCCGGTCGAGAACGTCGTCGGCGAGATCGACCAGGGCTGGAACGTGGCGAAATCGGTGCTCGGCCACGAACGCATCTTCCTCGGTGCGCCCACCCGGCCGGAGATCGCGATCGAACGGCTGGAGAAACTGGCGCGCGCCCGCGGCGCCTTCGAGGATCCGGCGTTCCTGTCGCGTTATGCGAAGCATCGCCTCGATCTCTACGACCTCGGCTCGGCGTTCGAACGTTTCGCCAAGGTGCTGCGCGACGGCGGCGAACTGGGCGCGGACGTGTCGATCCTCAAGATCTTCACGACGGAGCTGTACCAGCGCATCACCGAGGAGACGATTGCGCTGGCAGGCGAGGATGCCCGCTACTTCGACGACATCGAAGCGGGCAACGACCAGGTCGACGCGATGAACCTGTTCCTCGATTCGCGCGCGCCGGCGATCTTCGGCGGGTCGAACGAAATTCAGAAGAACATACTGTCCAAGGCCGTGCTCGGTCTGCCGGGCTGATAAAGCCGCCGGTCGACGATGCCGGCGCTGGGGAGGAGATATGAACGCTTCCGCTGCGGTCCTGCCGCGGGACAACGTCGCGGCAGGAGCCGACAACGTCCTGGAGGCTCGGGGCCTGACCAAGGTCTTCGGCGGATTCGCCGCCGTCAAGGGCGTGAACCTGGCGGTACGGCGCGGCTCCATCCATGCGCTGATCGGACCAAACGGCGCCGGCAAGACCACGTGCTTCAACCTCTTGACCAAGACGCTTGTCCCCACCGAAGGCCGCATCCTTTTCGACGGCGAGGACATCTCGTCGCTGCGCACATCGGAAGTGGCGCGCCGCGGGCTGGTGCGGTCGTTCCAGATCTCGGCGACGTTCCCGAATCTCACGGCACGAGAGAACGTGCGTGTGGCGCTGCAGTCTTCCTTCGGGACCGCCTACCATTTCTGGCGGTCGCTGCGGGCGGTGGCGCCGCTGAACGCCAGAGCCGACGAACTCCTGGAGCAGGTCGGGCTCGCCGGAAGCCGCGACACGCCTGCGGCCGAACTCTCCTACGGCAAGAAGCGAGCGCTCGAGATCGCCACGACGCTCGCGCTCGAACCCCGTGTCATGCTGCTCGACGAACCGACCGCAGGCATGGGCCACGAGGACGTCGAACCGATCACCGACCTGATCCGGAACGCCGCCGTCGGCCGAACGGTGCTGCTTGTCGAGCACAATCTCTCCGTCGTCTCGACGCTCTGCGACAAGATCACCGTCCTGCAATACGGCCAGGTGCTGGCCGAGGGCAACTATGCCGAGGTCTCGAACGATCCCGCGGTCGTGACCGCCTACATGGGAGGCGTCGATGAGTAGTCTCGCGATCTCGAAGACTGCGCCCACGGCCGCGCCGGCGATGCTCAGCATTCAGGACCTGAACTCCTGGTATGCCGAATCGAAGGTACTGCACGGCATGACCTTCGACGTGCGTGAGGGCGAACTTCTCACGCTGATCGGCCGCAATGGCGCCGGCAAGACGACGACGCTGCGCTCGATCATGGGCATCGTGCGCAAGCGTGCCGGCTCGATCGTATTCTCCGGCCGCGAACTCGTCGGCAAGCGAACCTACGAGATCGCGCGGCTCGGCATCGGCTACTGCCCGGAGGAACGCGCGATCTTTTCCTCGCTATCGGTGCGCGAGAACCTCTTCCTGCCGCCGGTCCTGCGCGAGGGCGGGCTTTCGGACGAGGCGCTCTACGAGACCTTTCCCAACCTGAGAGCGCGTGGCGGCAGCCAGGGAACGAAGCTTTCCGGCGGCGAACAGCAGATGCTGGCCATAGCGCGCATCCTCCGGACAGGCTCGCGCCTGCTTCTCCTCGACGAACCGAGCGAGGGCCTTGCGCCCGTGGTCGTCAAGGAGATCGGCGAAATCATCAAGCGGCTAAAGGCACAGGGCTTTACCATCGTTCTGGTCGAACAGAACCTGCGTTTCGCCCGCCAGGTCGCCGACCGGCACGTCGTCGTCGAAAACGGCGCGGTGGTCGACATCCTCACCAATGACGAGCTCGCGGCCGACATGGGCCGCGTCAAGACCTATCTCGGGGTGTGACTGCGATGTTCGAAGGAATCACCTCCCAACTCCTCTTCGGCCAGGTGCTGCTCGGCCTCATCAACGGATCGTTCTATGCGATGCTGTCGATGGGACTGGCGATCATCTTCGGCCTGATGAACGTCGTGAACTTCACGCATGGCGCGCAGTACATGCTCGGCGCCTTCGTCGCCTGGCTGCTGCTCAACTTCCTCGGCCTCGGCTACTGGCCGTCGCTCGTCATCGCGCCGCTCGTGGTCGCCGTCTTCGGCATGGTGATGGAGCGGTTCCTCCTGCGCCCCCTGCAGAATCTCGACCATCTCTACGGGCTCCTGGCCACCTATGCCGTCGCCCTGATCGTCGAGGGCCTGGTCCGCTACCAGTACGGTTCGACCGGCCTGCCCTACGACAATCCGATCCCGGGAGGCATCAACCTCGGCTTCATGTTCCTGCCCTACTACCGGCTTTGGGTCGTCGTCTTCTCGATCGTCACCTGCGTCGCCACGTGGATGCTCATCGAGCATACCAAACTCGGCGCCTACCTGCGCGCCGCCAACGAGAAGCCTCAGATCGTCGAGGCTTTCGGCATCAACGTCCCGAAGATGATGACGCTGACCTACGGCTTCGGCGTCGGCCTGGCGGCGCTTTCCGGCGTGCTTGCCGCCCCGATCTACCAGGTCTCACCGTCGATGGGCTCGAGCCTGATGATCGTCGTCTTTGCGGTCGTGGTCATCGGCGGCATGGGATCGATCGTCGGTGCGGCCGTGACCGGATACATGCTGGGTGTCGTCGAGGGGCTGACCAAGGTCTTCTATCCGGAAGCGGCCAGCGTCGTGATCTTCCTGTTCATGATCGTCTCGCTTTACCTGCGCCCGGCGGGTCTCTTCGCCAGCAAGGAGTCCGTGTGATGCCGCGCCTTCTACTCCTGGCGATCATCGCCGCTGCCGCCCTCGCAGCCCCCTTCTACTTCTACTCCGTGACGCTGATGACGATCATGTGCTTCGTCGTCTTCGCCTGCTCGTTCAACCTGCTGCTCGGCTACACCGGGCTGCTCTGCTTCGGCCATGCGATGTTCTTCGGCGGTGCCGCCTACGTCACCGGCTATCTGCTGAAAACGACGTCGCTTTCGACCGAACTGGCAGTCCTCGCGGGTGGCGCCGCGGCCGGCGTGCTCGGCGCGCTGATCGGTTTCCTGACCATGAAGCGCCAAGGCATCCAGTTCGCCATGATCACGCTGGCCTTCTCCCAGTTCATCTACTTCGTCTTCCTCCAGGCGCCCTTCACCGGCGGCGAGGACGGAATGCAGGCGATTCCGCGCAACGCCCTGTTCGGCGTCGTCGACATCACTTCGAACCTGACCTTCTACTACGTGGTCCTGGCGATCACGGCGCTATGCGTCTTCGTCTACTACCGCGTCGTCCACTCGCCCTACGGCGAGGTGTTGAAGGCAGTGCGCGACAACCAGCCGCGCGTCGAATCCCTCGGCCTCGACCCGGAAAAGATCAAGCTCGTGGCCTTCATCATTTCGGCCGCGATGGCGGGCATCGCCGGCGGCATGAAGGCGACCGTCTACCAGTTCGCGACGCTGACCGACGCGTCGTGGCCGATCTCGGGCGAGGTCATCCTGATGACGCTGCTCGGTGGCCTCGGTACCCTCACGGGTCCGGTGTTCGGCGCGGCGATCATCATCCTGCTCAACGACTACCTCGCGGGATTCGGCGAGTGGGCGCTCGTTTCCCAGGGCGTGATCTTCCTGGTGGTGATCGTCTTCTTCCGCCGCGGCTTCGTCGGCGAGTTGGCGGCGTTCAAGCGATACCTTGCGCGCCGTTCCGCACGCCACGGCACCGCGGCGGCGCCAGGGGCCAAGACCGCGGAAGCGCGCGGCTAGAATTCTTCAGAACTCGATATCGATAGGCTGGTCGAAAGGATCGACCTGCCGCACCGATCTCACCGCCCGCTGCAGCACGGCAAGATAGCGATCGCGGTTCTCGCGGATCCTGTCGCGGGCGCCGCCCATGCCCAACACCGCCGGCTGGTTCTGGATCTTGATCGGCAGCAGCATGCAGATCGTGCCGCCGCCGAGGAAGGGAACGTCCTCTGCGTAGCCGTAACCCTGCGTTCGGATCTGCCGGATCTTGTCCATCATCTGGTCGATCGTCACCCGCTCGGTCTTTCCGCTGGCAATGTTTGCCCGGCGGACTAGGTTGTCGATCTTGTCGTCCGCGAGTGTCGACATGAGGGTCCAGCCGACCACGGAGCGCGTCACCGGCCGCAACGTGCCCTCGTCGACGTGGAAGCGCAGCGGGTGGACGGACTGGATGATCTTCACATACTGGATGTAAATGTCGTTCTTGGTGTTGATCGAGACCGTCTCGCCCGTCGCCGCATGCACGTCGCGCATGGCGTCGAGGACGCGGCTGGATCCGAACAGCGCGCGTGGCACCCAATCGCCAAGGGCGGTGACCTTGGGCGTCGGAAAGTAGACCCGCTCCCGTCGGTCGAAGTTGAGGTAGCCGAGCGTCACCAGCGTCTTCAGCAGCACCGTGGTGCTCGATTGCGGGTATCCAAGCGCCAGAGCGATCTCCGACATCGCTCGAGGCTGCCTAACCTCCATGAAATATTCGAGAATTTCGATCGCACGCGTCGCTGACTTGACCTGCGCCGACTGCATGGGCGGCTCCTTCCGTGGCTCTACGAATTTCAGAGATGTGAAACTGGGCCACACGTATAAATGTTTCTGGTCCCACCTGACTGCGCATGACAAGGTGTCCTTCGTCAAGACCGGCAGGGAGGATTTGCCGGAGCTTGCCCCCGAATAGCGGCGAACGCGGACCGGCAAAGGCCGGCGGGGAGGGAGGAAAGGATGAAGCTCGGCCTTTTTTACGAACACCAGCTGCCACAGCCCTGGAGCGAGGGCAGCGAGCAGAAGCTCTTCAACGACGCACTCGACCAGATCGAACTCGCCGACCGTGTGGGTTTCGACCATATCTGGGAGGTCGAGCATCACTTCCTGGAGGAGTACTCCCATTCCTCGGCGCCCGAGGTGTTCCTCGGCGCGGTATCGCAACGCACGAAGAACGTACGCATCGGCCACGGGATCTGCCTGTCCTCGCCGCGCTACAACCATCCGGCCCGCGTCGCCGAACGCCTCGCCACGCTGGATCTGGTCTCCAACGGCCGCGTCGAGTGGGGCACGGGCGAGTCGGGCTCGCTGATCGAGATGCATGGCTTCGGCATCGAGCCGGAACAAAAGACGGCGATGTGGCGGGAAGGGGTCGAGCAGACCGCCAACATGATGGCCATGCGCCCCTACCCGGGTTTCGAGGGACAGTTCTTCTCGATGCCAACCCGTAATGTCGTCCCGAAGCCGATCCAGAAGCCGCATCCGCCGATCTGGATGGCATGCTCGCGCCGCGAGAGCATCCTGCGGGCTGCGCGCCACGGGGTCGGCGCACTCGTCTTCGGTTTCATGGAGGCGTCGCAGGCCAAGGCCTGGCGGGACGAGTACTATGCCCTCATAAAATCCGACGAGTGCGTACCCATCGGCCATTCGGTCAACGCCAACTTCGCCACGCTCAATGGAATGATGGTTCATGAGAACCACGACGAAGCGGTCCGGCGTGGCCTCGATGGCTTCCGCTTCTTCGGCTACTCGATTGCGCACTACGCGGTCTACGGAGAGCACAAGCCGGGCATCACCAATCTCTGGAAGCGCTTCCTGACCATCAAGGACGACATGAAGGAAACGCCGGGAGCCGGATCGATCGGCGACCCGAAAAGCGTGCGCGAGCACCTCAAATCCTTTGCCGACGTCGGAATAGACCAGATGATCTTCATCCAGCAGTCGGGGATGAACCGCCACGAGCACATCTGCGAGGCGATCGAGCTGTTCGCCCGCGAGATCATGCCGGATCTCAAGGACGGCGAAGAAGAGCGCCTCGCGCGGAAGCACGAGGCGCTCGCGCCCTTCATCGAAAAGGCGCTGGCGCGCAAACCGCGGCTGGCGGAGATCCCTCTGCGCGACGTCCCGAACGTCGAATCGATCGGAGTCGTGCTCGAGCGGCGCTCAGGCAAGGACTACGCTTCGGCCGGCGGGACCTACGCCGATCCGACGCGTGGCGGCGCCATACCCATGGCATCGCGCGAGATGTTCGCAAAGGCGGCCAGGGCAGGATGAACGCGCGTGCGAAAACAGGGGTGGTACAGGTGACGGCGATGCGAAGGCTGGAGGGACGCGTGGCTCTCGTCACCGGCGGCGGCCGCGGCATCGGCCGGGCGATCAGCGAGGCGTTTGCCCGCGAGGGTGCCGCCGTGGGAGTGCTCGACCTGAAGCCTGAAATCTCCGCCGAAGCGGCGGATGCGATCAACTCCGCCGGCGGGCGCGCCATCCCGATTGTCGGAAACGTGGCTCGGCGCGAGGACCTGTTCGCAGCGGCCGCACGGCTGAGAGAGGCGTTCGGCCCCGTCACGGTCCTGGTCAACAACGCGATGTGGAACCGCTACGGCTCCCTCCTCGAGCAGGACGAGACGACGATCGGCCGCATGATCGACGTCGGCCTCAAGGGTGTGATCTGGGGCTATCAGGCGGTCGTCCCGCAGATGCAGGAAGCGGGTGGCGGCGCGATTGTCAACATCGGCTCCCCGGCGGCACTCATCGCGCTCCGCCACGGCATCATGTACAGCGCCGTCAAGGCCGCGGTTCAGGCTGCGACACGCTCGGCCGCAGCCGAGTTCGGCCCAATGAACATCCGCGTCAACGCGATCGCCCCCGGCTCCACGCGGACGGATGGAGCGAACCTCGTCGTCGACGAGGCCGGATGGGAGCGCCGGCGCCAGAAAGTGCCGCTCGGCCGCCTCGGCGAGCCCGAGGATATCGCCAAGGCCGCGGTGTTCCTCGCCAGCGATGAATCCAGTTGGGTCAGCGGCGACATGATGCTGGTCGATGGCGCCATGACATTCGCATTTTCATGAGATCAGCCGGCGGGGGTCGCCGGATGTGCAGCAGCTTTGCGGGTTTTCGAGAACAGCCCTGCAAGCAAAGAGCGGAGGATATGAAATGAAGAATTCCAAGCGCAGCGTCGTGCTCGGCGCGATCCTGGCGGGCTCGACGATCCTGTCGGCGTCCGCCGTGTTCGCCGAAGGCATTTCGGGAGACGTCGTCAAGATCGGCGTGATGAACGACCAGTCGGGACCCTATGCCGACAATGGCGGCCCGGGCACGGTCGAGGCGGCCCGGATGGCCATCGAGGATTTCGGCGGCGAAGTTGACGGCAAGAAGATCGAGCTGGTTATAGCCGACGACCAGAACAAGCCCGACATCGGCGCTGCGATCGCCCAGAAATGGGTGGACGAGGAAGGGGTCGACGCCATCGTCGGCGGCTCGGCATCCTCGATCGCCATCGCCATCCAGAAGATGATGGCCGAGAAGAAGAAGCCCTACATGCTCGCCGGCACGGCGTCTTCGGCGCTGACCAACGACGCCTGCTCGCCGATGGGCATGCAGTGGGTCCTCGATACCTATTCGCTCGCCAAGGGCGTCATCAAGTCGATGCTGGCCGAGGGCAACGAGACCTACTACTTCATCACGGTCGACTATGCCTTCGGCAAGACGTGGCAGGCCGACGCGACCAAGTTCATCGAGGACGGCGGCGGCAAGGTGCTGGGCTCGGTCCTGCACCCGCTCAACAACAACGACTTCTCGTCCTACCTGCTCCAGGCGCAGGCGAGCGGCGCCAAGGTCATCGTGCTCGCCAATTCCGGCGCCGACTTCGCCAATGCCGTGAAGCAAGCCCAGGAGTTCGGCATCCAGGCCGGCGGACAGAAGGTCGTCGCCCTCGGCCTGCAGATCAACCAGGTCCACGGCATCGGCCTCGAGGCGGTCAAGGGCATGTCCCTCGTTACGCCCGGGTACTGGGACCTGAATGACGAGACGCGCGCCTTTGCCGATCGCTTCAAGAAGCGTTTCCGCGATCGCATCCCGAACGAGACCATGTCCGGCACATACAGCGCCATCACCCACTACCTTAAGGCGGTGAAGGAAACCGGCACGGACGAGGGTGAGCCGGTCGTTGCCAAGATGCGCGAGATGCCGATCAACGACTTCCAGATGAAGGACGTCAAGATCCGCGCCGACGGCCAGGTCATGCGCCCGATGTACGCGGTGACGGTGAAGGCGCCCGACCAGGTGAAGCAGCCCTACGACTACTACACGGTGACGGCGACCATCCCCGCCGAGGACGTGTGGCGGCCGGCGAGCGAGAGCACCTGCCCGCTGCTGAAGACCCAGTAAGGCCTCCCAAGCCTCCGGACGGGGCGACATCCGTCGCCCCGTCCATCGCGGCCACGCGAGCGAAACGACATGACCCTCGACATACGCTGCATATCGGACCGTCCGGACCTCCTGGGCGAGAGCCCGGTCTGGGACGCCGACAACGGATGGCTCTACTGGGTCGACGGCGTCTCGCGGCTCGTCCGGCGCTGGGAGCCGGCGCGCGGCACCTTCCGCGAATGGCAGACGCCTTCGATGGTCGGGTCGGTCGCACTTGGCCGAGGCAACAGCGTCGTTGTCGGCCTCGCCGAGGGAATCTATTCGCTTGATCTCGACAGCGGCGGCCTGACGCCGCTGATGCGGCCCGAGCCGGTCGATCCGCTCGTGCGCTTCAACGATGGCAAGACAGACAGGCAGGGCCGCTTCCTGTGCGGCTCGATGGGCATCCACGCCGATCCGCGCGGCACGCTCTGGCGCATCGACGCAAAGGGCCGCAGCGACAGCTTCGCCGGCGGCATCCGCATCTCGAACGCGCTCTGCTTCAGCCCGGACGGTGCCACGATGTACTTCGCCGACAGCCTCGACCGCACGATCCGCGCCTATCCCTATGGCGCCGACGGCGTCGGAGAGCCAACGACCCTGGTCGACACCGCACAATGGAACTCCGGACCCGATGGCGCGACGGTCGATAGCGACGGCTGTCTCTGGGTCTGCCTGATCCAGGTCGGCAAGATTGCCCGGATCACGCCTGGGGGCAGCCTTGACCGGATGATCGACGCGCCCGTCGACCTGCCATCCTCGGTCGCTTTCGGCGGCGACGGCATGGCCACGTTGTTCGTCACCTCGATCAAGGATTCCGGCTCCGGCCGGGCGATCTCCAAGCACCCCGACGGCGGGCGGCTCTTCGCCATCGCCGGTCTCGGCGTCCACGGCATCCCGGAAGCGCGCTTCGGACGGTCGGAGAGCGGGGACAACAGAACGGAAGCCGCCTGAATGCTGAACCGAACCGACGGCCTTTCCGCCCTCTTGTCGCCGAACTCGGTGGCGCTCGTCGGCGCGTCCGAGGACGTGACCCGCATCGGCGGACGCCCGCTGCGCTACCTGCGCGAAAGCGGCTTCGCGGGCCCGATCTATCCGGTCAATCCGAAACGCGACACCGTGCAGGGCGTGAAGGCCTTTGCGTCGGTGGGCGCCCTGCCGCGGACTCCAGATGTCGCGATCCTCGCAGTGCCGGCGTCGGGTACGGTGCAGGCGGTTCGCGAGTGTGCCGAACGAGGCGTCAAGGCCGCAATCGTCTTCTCCGCCGGTTTCGCCGAGACCGACGCCGCAGGCCGCGCAATGCAGGACGAGATGGTCGCCAACGCCGGCGCCGCCGGCATGCGCTTGCTCGGCCCGAACTGCCTCGGGGTATTCAACGCCTCGACCGGTTTCTACGGCACCTTCTCGGCAATGCTGGACACAGGTCTCGTCAAACCAGGTCCGATCGGGATCGTTTCGCAGAGCGGCGCCTACGGTTCGCACCTCATGTACCTAACCCGCCTGCGCGGGCTGGGCATGAGCTACATGATCACGACCGGCAACGAGTGCGACATCGACGTGGCCGAGGCGCTGCGCTGGACGGTCGAGCAGCCTGATATCAACGTCGTCATGGCTTATGCGGAAGGCGTGCGTGATCGCGACACCTTCATCGAGGCGCTCGAAGTGGCGCGGCAGCGCCGCAAGGCGATCGTGTTCATGAAGGTCGGCCGCTCGGAGGTCGGAGCGCACGCGGTGAGCTCGCATACCGCGGCGCTGGCCGGTTCCGATGCAATATTCGACGCGGTATTCCGCCAGTACGGCGTCTGGCGCGCGGCGACGACGGCCGAGCAGATCGACATCGCCGCGGCGTGCTCGCGCGGCGTCTATCCGAAGAACAACTCGCTCGGCATCTTCACCATGTCGGGCGGTTTCGGTATCCAGATGGCCGACGATGCGGAGGCTGCCGGTCTCGACGTCAAGCCAATGCCAGAGACGGCGCAGGTCGAACTGAAGGCGATGCTGCCCTACGCCTCGCCTCGCAATCCGGTCGATGCGACCGCGCAGGCCGTCACCGACCTGCCGCTGATGACGAACTTCATCGCCGCGATGCTGGAGAAGGGTGACTTCGGCTTCTTCGCCGGCATCTTCGGCAGCGGACCAGCGAGCCCGACCTTCTCCGGCAGGCTGCGTCAGGCCCTGGAAACCGCGGCTGCCTCGGCGCGCGATACGATCATGACGTTGACGATGACGGCCCCCGACGAGATCGTTCGCGGCTACGAAGACAAGGGTTTCATCGTCAATCAGGACGGCTCCGCGCTGATGAAGACGCTGGGTGCGATGGTGCATTTCCGCGACAGCTTCGCGCGCGCCGGGCACGTCGCCGATCAGGCAGCACTGCCGGCTCCCGTCGATTTTGGGACCACGGCGCTGTCCGAACTCGCGGCCAAGAGAATCCTCGCCGAGGCGGGGATACCGTTCCCGACCGACCGGCTGGTGCGACCCGGCGCCGACATCCGCGCGGCGGCCGATGCAGTCGGCTATCCCCAGGTACTGAAGATCGTCTCGCCCGACATTGCCCACAAGACGGAGATGGGCGGCGTCATTGTCGGTATCGGGAATGCAGACGAGGCCGAACGCGGCTTCACCACGATCCTGTCGCGGGCAAAAGAAAAATGCGCCGACGCGCGAATTGACGGCGTGATGGTCGCGCCGATGATTTCCGGCGGCGTCGAGACCATCGCGGGCGTGGTCAGCGATCCGGTGTTCGGCCCGGTCGTCATGTTCGGGCTCGGCGGCATCTTCGTCGAGGTGTTGAAGGACGTCACCTTCCGCGTCGCCCCGTTCGGCGTCGACGAGGCGCGCCGGATGATCCGCGAGATCCGCGGCTATGCGATGCTGCGGGGCGTGCGCGGCGCCCCGCCCTCGGACATCGACGCCCTGGCCGAGACACTGGCGGCGTTGTCGCGGTTCGCGGCCGCGAACGCGGCGCGGATCGACAGCATCGACCTCAATCCGCTGCGGGTCCTCGAAGAGGGCAAGGGCGTGGTGGCTCTGGACGCACTGATCGTACCGCGCGGCGCGAAGACGGAGGCTCACTGAGATGGACGACAAGAAGCTTCAGGAACTCGTCGATCGCGAAGCGATCCGCGATTGCCTCTACCGATATTGCCGGGGCATCGACCGCGCCGATGTGGCGATGCTGCGCAGTTCCTACTGGCCGGACGCCCATGATCGCCACGGCGCCTATGTCGGCCCGGCCGAAGGCTTCATCCGGATGGCTCAGGACGTCTTCAAAACCGGACCGCGCAACATTCACCAGGTCTCGAACATTCTGATCGAGTTCAGGAATGCGACCGAGGCTGCCGTCGAATCTTATTTTACCGCATTCCAGCGCGGACCCGATCGCGAGGGCGTTGTTCGCCAAGTCCTCTTGTGCGGGCGCTACTGCGACCGCTTCGAGAAGCGCGGAGTCGAGTGGCGCGTGGCCGACCGAACCGTTGTCTACGACTGGGTCGAGGAGCAGACGCCGCCCGAAAAGGGGGAAGCCGAACGTTTCGGTCTCCGCCAGCCGATCGGCGGCGCTTTCCCGCATGATCCGATTTACGCGCTGCTCGACGACAAGGGAAAACCGACCGTCTGATGGCCGAAATGATCGCCTTCCCAGCCCGTAGCGAAGCCGTCAGCGAGGTCGAATTCAAGACGGCCATGCGCCAGGTCGCTTCGTCGGTAGCGATCGTCACCGCGCGCTCGGGCGACCTGCGTAATGGCCTGACTGCGACGGCCGTCTGCTCGGTGGCGGCGACTCCGCCCACGATGCTCGTCTGCATCAACCGGAGCGCGTCGGCGGAAACGCTGATCCAGGAAAGCGATGCCTTTGCGATCAATTTCCTAACCGAGAGCCAGCATAGGATCGCGCGGCTGTTCTCGACATCGAAGCTCTCGCCCGAGGAGCGCTTCGCCGACGGCGTGTGGGGTGAACTCGTAACCGGTTCGCCTGTCCTGGAAGGAACGGTCGCGAGCTTCGACTGCCGCGTCGAGAGCCGCTTCGGGTCTGGCACACACTTCGTCTATCTCGGCCGTGTCGTAGGTGTGACGTCGCTCGACCAGGAGGTCCTCCTGTACCGCGACAGAGCCTTCCGCCGTCTCGATCCGGCCGAGTGAAGGGGAATAGGGGAGGGTCGGACATGGCCGCTACGGGACGCATCGTCATCGTGACCGGTGCCGCAGGGGGGATCGGCCGCGCACTGGTCGATATCCTGGCGCGCGACGGCGACATCGTCGTCGCGGTCGACCTGCCCGGCACCGGCGTCGTCGACCTGGCGCAGAATCTCGGGAGCGGCCACGCCGGCATCGAGTGCGATGTGTCACGCGAGGACGACGTGAAGGCTCTTTTCGCCGCGATCGACAAGCGGTTCGGTCGGCTCGACGTACTCGTGAACAATGCGGCGATGGGTCCGACCATGACACCGACCGTCGATACGTCCGTCGACCTGTTCCGCCGGACGCTGTCGGTCAATCTGATCGGACCCTTCGTCATGGCGCGCGAAGCCGCGCGGCGGATGCAGCGGGGTGGCGCCATCGTCAACATCGCCTCGCTCGCAGGCGTGATCGGCAATCCGCGCCGAAATGCCTATTCGGCGTCGAAGGCGGGCCTCATCTCGTTCACCAAATCGCTCGCCTGCGAGTGGGCCTCGCGCGGCATTCGCGTCTGCGCCGTGGCGCCGGGCTATGTCCGCACGCCGATGGTCGAGGAACTGGAGCGCTCCGGCAAGGCCGACATTCCCGCGGTGCGCCGCCGGGTCCCGATGGGCCGCATGTGCCGGCCGGACGAGATCGCGCGCGCCGCGCGGTTCCTGGCGTCGTCACAGGCAGGGTACATCACTGGCTCCGTGCTGGCAGTGGACGGCGGCTGGATGTCCTTCAACCAGCCGGGCGATGCGCATCCGCCCGTCGAGGGCGTACCTGCGGAGGAACTTACCCGGCCGGAGCCGTTGACGGCTGCGCGCGTGGTCGTCGTCACCGGCGGGGCTGGCGGTATCGGAGCGGCGGTCGCCGAGCGCTTCGCCAGGGCCGGCGACAGGGTGGTGGTCGCCGACCGGGATGGCGACGGCGCCCGGGCGCATGCCCGCGACCTCGGCCCCGAGCATCTGGGCGCCGATGTCGACGTGTCCGACGAGGCGAGCGTCGTTGCCCTGTTCGGCAAAGTCGTGCACCGCTTCGGCCACGTCGACGTCCTCGTCAACAACGCGGCGATCGCAGATACGTTCACCCCGGCGTTCGAGCAGACCCCGGAGCAGATCGAGCGCCTGCTCGACGTCAACCTCACCGGCGCCTTCGTCTGCGCCAGGGAAGCGCTCAAGGCGATGCCGTCGGGCGGCGTCGTGCTCAACCTCGGGTCGATCAACACGTTCCTGCCCTTCGCGCCGCGTCACGCCTACGGCGCTTCGAAGGCCGGCATCGATATCCTCACCCGCTGCATGGCGGCCGAACTCGGACCAAAGGGCCTGCGCTTCGCCACCGTTGCGCCAGGCTATATCCGCACGCCGGGCGTAGCGACGCTGGAGACCTCCGGCCATGTCGACTTCGAGGCCGTGCGCCGGCGTATCCCGCTGGGTGATCTCGGCCGGCCGGGAGACATCGCCGACGCAGCATTCTTCCTTGCCTCAGCGGACGCGTCATACGTCAACGGATCCATCCTCTATGTCGACGGCGGCTGGACTTCTTTCGGCAATGCGGGCTTTGCCAGCGGCCCCGCCGACGGCGAAGCGGTCGAGACCGAATGATCATCGAGTATGTTCCCGGAAAGGGTCTGGCGCTCGTCGAAGCGGACGACTTCAAGAGCTTCAAGCTGCGGCTGCGCGACACACCCGAACGGCGGCCCTCTCTTCCCGACATCGCCTTCGTCGATGACGTCAACGTTCTGATCGACATCGAAGCCGCGACGCGCCTGCCCGGCGCACCGGATACCGACGCCTGGCGCAGTGGCTTCGGCAAGATGGTCGTCTACGCCGCGACGAAGGGCTGGATCGACGCTGCGACGAACTCCATCCGCGCTCACGTCGAGCGCATCCCCTGAACCCTCTCCCACGACGGCATCCCGAGGACGATCATCATGGAATTCGGCACCTTCATCCTCGCCGCCCAGCGCGGCTATCACCAGGCTTCGGACCAGGTGATCCGCAATTCGATCGAGCAGGCCAGGGCCTCGGAGAGTGCCGGTTTCGACGTTGCCTGGTTTGCCGAACACCATTTCAACAACTACAGTCTCGTGCCTTCCCCTCTCATGATGGTGTCCGCGCTCTCTGGCGTGACCAGCACGATCCGCCTCGGCACAGCCGTATGTGTCCTGCCGCTCTACCAGCCGCAGCGCCTGCTCTCCGAGATCGGCTTTGCCGACGTCGTCTCGAACGGCCGCCTCGAACTCGGCGTCGGCTCGGGCTACCAGCAGTTCGAGTTCGACCGCTTCGGCGTCAACGTCGACGATGCGCCGAAGGTCTTCTCCGAGTATCTCGACATCATCCAGAAAGGCCTGAAGCAGAAGATATTCGAGCACGAGGGCACCTATGCGCGCATTCCGCCGACCGCGATCTCGGTGCGGGCGGTGCAGCAGCCGGCGCCGCCGATTTGGATCGCCGCGGGCTCCAGCCGCAGCATGGGCCGCGCCTATCGCGATGGGCTGAACCTGTTCGTCACCGCGCTGCACAGAGGCCTCGACGTCATGGCGGACTTGCGCAGGACGATCGAGGAGGCAGCGGCGGCGGAAGGCCGCAAGGCAAGTGACGCGAAGATCTCGATTCTGCGCTGCTGCTATGCCAGCGACGACAGGCGCGAGATCGAAAGCTATCTCGACAACGCACGATTCCAGCGCCGCCTATCGGAGGCCTTGCACCAGCGTCGCCAGCAGAGCGCGGACGGGTACATGCTCCAGGAGACGCCGCGCGACACGGATCTGACGTTCGAGACGATGGAGAAGAACCTGCCTGTCGGCAGCGTGAACCGCGTCATCGACCGGCTGCTGGAGGAGATCGAGGTGCTGAAGCCCGACCAGATCGCCGTCCAGACACAACTCGGCGACTTCGACCAGCGGACGATGATGAAGCAGATCGATCTGTGGGGCGAGAGGATCATCCCGGACGTGAACAAGGCGCTCGGTCCGCAGCGAGAGCCGGTAGCCATGGAGGCTCTTGGCTAGAGCGGAGGGACATCCACGTCGCCGGCGGGGGCCGCGGCGACAGATACCGCCGGGGAGATCCCGGCGGTATCGAGCTCATGTCGAAAGTCTGCCTAGAAGTGGACGTTGAATCCGACCTTGACGGTGTGCACGTTCGTGTCCTGCGTGAACGTCACGGCCGGCCCGGGAGGCGGGTCATTGAATGTGTAGTTGCCGAAGTCGGCATAAGCATACTCGGCGAACAGGCTCACCCTGTCGGTAAACTTGTGTTCGACGCCGGCGCCAATCACCCAACCAATACTCGTATCCTGGCCGGTTCCGTTCCAGGGCATACCAACGACCCCACCGGCGCTGCCGATCCAACTGCCGCGAATGCTCGCGATGGCCAGACCACCGTGTCCGTAAACGAGCGTCTGATCGCCGACGAGTGCGCCGGCTCTCGCACGAAGCGTCGCCATCCACTCTATTTCCGCGGTCGCCGTGAACGGCGGCCCCGGAGGCGGCACATTGGTGAAGGAATCGTTCATGTCGCCGATTGAGAAGTCACCGACCGCTCCAACGACGAAATTGCCGATTTGCCAGTTGTAGCCCGCCTGGACGCCGCCGAAGAGGCCGTTCGGATCGAGGGAGACCGTACGCGATGGCGGCCCGGGAGGGCTGGAGTTCGTCAGATCGGAGCTCCCCCAGCCATACCCGCCATGTAGACCGGCGAAGAAGCCGGACCACGACGCCGCCGGGGCTGTCTCCTCTGGAAGGGTCGGATCAGCGGCAAGAGCCGGAGTAACAATCCCCAGCGCCAAAGCCGCCAACAATGCTGCTTTCTTCACGATGGCTCCACCCGTCAATATATTCCTGAATGAGGATGCGTCGGCTGATTCAAGGGCGATATTGCAGAGTTGCAACACCGGCCGGCAAACACGATCTCGGCCCCGGTCCCGTTCCCGAAATGGGCTCGCCCAGGCCGGCCGGCACCGGCGTCTTCCGGGCGGCCGGACAGAATGTCGCAACGGCGTAGTACCCACCTGCGTGCGGACACTGATAAGCTTCAATTGCCCGTATCTCCTCAACGGATCGGGCGGGGCTGGGCGACATCCGGCCATCGAGCGACCGGCGCCGCGTCTGCAACCGAGGCCATCATGTCCGCGAGCCTGAAGAAGTACCGGACCGCGCTTTCCATCCTCGTCGTCCTGGCGGTTGCGGTCGGCGCTTTCGCCTACTTGCGACTCAGGCCGATCGACGTGGTCGTCGCCCGGCGGGAGCAGAGTGTTCCGATCGCAGTCTTCGGCCTCGGTACCGTCGAGGCCCGGACGATCTCTAATCTCGGATTCGAAGTCGCAGGGACCCTGGTCGTCCTTCACGGCGACGCCGGCGATACGGTATCGAAAGGCGACGTCCTCGCGGAACTGCAGAGCCGTGAGCAGATGGCGCGGGTCGCATCGGCGAAGGCAGCAGCCGCACAGGCGCGCGCCAACGCGACGCAGGCCGGCGCAACGGTCGACCGGGCCAACGTCGCATTGCGCCAGAAGCTTGCGATCAGCGAACGGCGCGAGGAACTGGCGCGACGGGGCGCTGTCTCCAGCGAGATCAGCGAAGAAGCGCGTGCCGCTTTCGAAATCGCCCAGGCCGACCTGGCGCTCGCCGAGAGCGCCGTGGACGTGGCCAGGGAGAACGTTCAGCAAGCCGAAGCACTGGTCCAGGTGGAAGAGGCCCGCCTCGCGAAATACACGCTCAACGCGCCCTATTCCGGCGTGATCGTGGCGCGGCAGCGCGATCTCGGCTCGATGCTCAACCCCGGCGAAACGCTCTACACCATCGCCGATCCGGCCAGCATCTGGGCTCTCGCCTATGTCGATGAAGCAAAATCGGGCCAGATCCAGGTGGGACAGACGGCAACGGTCACGCTGCGGTCTAACCCTTCCCGGCATATCTCGGCACGCGTGGCGCGGATCGACATCGAGAGCGACCGGGTCAACGAGGAACGCCGCGTCTACGTCAAGTGCGACGTCTGCCCCGGCGACTTCCACCTGGGGGAGCAGGCCGAAGTCAGGATCACGGTCGCGACCCTGGAGGACGCCCTGCTGGTGCCGATGGCGGCGGTTCGCGAATACGCGGGCAACAGGGGCAAGGTGTGGATCGTCGCCGACGGGCGGATCGGCGAGGCCGCGCTCACCTTCGGGCAGAAGACTCTCGACGGCCGGCTCGAAGTGGTGGACGGGCTGCCCGGCGGCGCGACCGTTGTAGTCGAAGCGGCCGGCGCGCTCGCCGTCGGCCGTTCGGTCCGGATCGCCGGCACGGCAAGCCCATGAACCTCGCCTACCGGGATATCCGCCACAAGCTGGGCCGCTTCTTGCTCACCTGTCTTGGGCTGAGCCTCCTGTTGGGCGTCGTCGTGACGATGGCGGGCATATTCCGCGGCCAGACGGCGGACGCTCTGGCGCTCCTGGAGGCGACGAAGGCCGATATCTGGATCGTCGAATCCGGCACGCAGGGGCCCTTCGCCGAGGCCTCGCGCGTCCCCGGCGACACGCGCGAGCTGGTCGCCCGGATCTACGGCGTCGAGGCCGCCGGCTCGCTGACGTTGCAGAACGTGCAGCTCGCGCACGACGGCCACAGGTTGCGCATCCAGATCGTCGGTTTCGAGCCCGGCCGACCGGGCGGCCCCTCGCGCCTGATGGCCGGCCGCCAGATCACCGCCAGCCGCTTCGAGATCATCGCCGACCGCCAGACCGGCTTCTCCCTAGGAGAAACGGTTTCGTTCGGGCGCGACAGGTTTACCATTGTCGGCCTTACGTCCGGTGTGGTGACGCTGTCCGGCGATTCCGTCGTCTACATGACGTTGCGCGACGCACAGCAGCTTCAGTTCGATCTCGCACCCCCCGCCGCGCGCAAGGAAGCCGCACGAGGCGCCCAGCGCAGCGGAACGGACCTCGTCAATGCCGTCGTCGCCCGGGTGTCTAAGAACGTGCCCGCCGCCGCGGTCGCGGACGAGATCGCGCGGTGGAAGCACCTTTCGGCGCTGACGCAGGGCGACCAGCACTTCCTGCTGACGAGAACGGTGATCGAACGGGCCAGCCGCCAGATCGGACTGTTCATGAGTGTGCTGACACTGGTGTCCGCCGTCATCATCGCGCTGATCGTCTACACCCTGACATTGGACAAGACGCGCGACATCGCCACCCTCAAGATGATCGGCGCGCCCGATCGCACAATCATCGGGCTCATCGTCCAGCAAGCCTTGCTGATGGGTGTGATCGGCTTCTTCGCCGGAACCGCCCTGGTCTATGCCTTGCGAGGCGTGTTCCCGAGGCGTGTGGAAATGCTGCCGACGGACATCGCCGGGCTGTTCGTGATCGTTGTCGTGGTATGTCTCGCTGCCAGCGCGCTGGGGGTGCGGGTCGCCGTGAAAATCGATCCGTCCCGGGCTCTGGCGGGCTAGCGTCATGGTTGAACCGGCGAAAACCGAACCGGGCGACGCCTTGGTCGAGATCAAAGGCCTGTCGAAGCATTTCGGCGAGGGACAGACCCGCGTCGACGCCCTTCGCGAGATCACGCTGACGATCCGCGCCCGGGAAGTCGTCGGTCTTCTGGGTCCCAGCGGCTCCGGCAAGAGCACCCTGCTCAACGCCATCGGATGCATCGTCGAACCGAGCGGGGGCTGGATGCGCCTCGACGGCGAAGTCGTCTACGACGATCGGTGGCTGCGCGGGAACCTTCGGCGCCTGCGGCTGGACAAGATCGGTTTCATTTTCCAGACGCATAATCTGCTGCCGTTCCTCAACTGCGCCGACAATGTCGCGTTGGTCCTCACCCTGGCGGGATGGAAGAAGGAAGCCGCCCTCGTCAGGGCGAGAGAACTCCTCGCCTATCTTCAGGTCGACCATCGCAGGGAGGCGATGCCCGGCCAGCTCTCAGGCGGCGAGGCCCAACGCGTCGCCATCGCGCGGGCACTGGCGAACCGGCCTCGGATCATTCTCGCCGACGAACCGACGGCCGCCCTCGACTCGGCCCGGGCCGGAATCGTGATGGACCTGCTGCATCGGCTTGCGCTGGAACAGGACGCCGCGATCATCGCCGTCACCCATGACGACAAGATCCTCGGTCGTCTCGACCGGATCTGTCGCATGGTCGACGGCCGGCTGATCGACTCCTGACAACACGACGTCTGGCCCATCCTTCGCAGAGCCGCTTGCCACGACGGAATCCTCCGACTGGATCACCCCGGCGGCCGTCGAATGGACCAATGCATGTCGTACGGTTCCTCGGCCTGGGTGCGTCGTGAAAAAATCGGTCCGCGCGGGCATCGCCCTGGCCCTGCTCTGTCTCCTGATCCTGGGCGTCATGCCGATCCTGGCCAACGCCCGCCCCGCAGGTTCGGACGGACTCGCCTTCGCCATCTGGATGACGTTCTGGCAGCTTCTCGCGGCGCTGCCGCTCTTCCTTTACGAACGCGCCAGGGGTCCCCACCGCGCAACTGGCGCGGCGGCGCCGGTGTCCCGTCGCCGCATGGCCGCGATCGCGCTCCTGACCGGCGCGATGTTCGGCCTGTCGACCTACATGTACATCGTCGCCGCCGAGAAGGCCGGGGCAGTGGGCATGGGCATCGCGCTGCAGGCCTATCCGCTGTTCGCCATGCTTCTCGAGGCGGTCTTCCAGGGCAAGCGCAAGTCGCCGGCCGAGATCGGCTTCACCTTGCTGATGATCGCGGCGCTCGTCTACCTCACGACCGGCGGCACCATGCGCCTCTCCGGGCTCTCCTACTGGTCGGTCTTCGCGCTCGGCATTCCGCTGCTGTGGAGCATGGCGCACCTGATGCTGAAGAGCATTCTCGAGACCATGCCGGTCTCGCCCAACCAGGTAACGGTGTCGCGGCTGGTCATTTCGGGCGTGTTCCTGCTGCTCGTCCAAGCGGCGCTGGGCGAGAGCGGCCTGCTGGTTGCGGCGCTGTCCGACGGCGCCTTCCAGCGCGCCGCCGTCGCGCTCGGCGTTGCCTACTATCTCGAGCTGATTCTGTGGTTCTACGCCATGCGCCACATCGACGTGTCGGTGGGCAGTTCCGTGACGGTGCCGGCGCCGGCGGTGACCATGCTGATCGCCGTGACGATCCTCGGCGAGCCGGTCGAGACCTACCAGGTCGTGTCGATGGCGGTGATAGCCGCCTCCCTCTACGGCCTGCTGCTCGCCGGCCGCCGCCGCGGCTGACATTGGAGGCAGTCAGCTCTCGGCCGTGGCCGTCATCGTCGCGGCGCCGCGGGAATCGGCGCACCACAGGTCGAAACCGCCGTCGCGGCGGACCGCGTTTGCGGTAAACGGCGCGCCGTCGAAGAGCGGTGACACGCCGCGATAGACGAAGCGGCGCGGCGGCCGTCCGTCGGCCAAGCGGGCGGCGAGGTTGGCGAGAAGGGTCGCCTGCAGCGGCCCGTGCACGACGAGGCCCGGATATCCCTCGACGCTCCGCGCGTAGTCGCGGTCGTAGTGGATGCGGTGGCCGTTGAAGGTCAGAGCGGAGTAGCGGAACAACAGCGTCGTCGTCGCGTCGACCGCGAGACTGGCGTCCGCCGGCCGCGGCGCGCCGGGTGCGGCCGGCGAGACGGAAGCGGCCTGAGCCTCGCGGTAGACGAGGTCCTGGCGTTCGGAGACGGCGAGACCCGCATCCGTCGAGATTTCGTGCTCCACCGTGACGAAGACCAGCCGGCCGGTGCGCCCGACCTTCTCGGAAACGTCGGCGATGCGCGACAGGCGCTCGACCGTGTCGCCGACCTGGAGCGGGAGAAGGAATTCCAGCGCGCCGCCCGCCCACATGCGCCGCGGCAGCGGCACCGGCGGCAGGAAGCCGCCGCGCGCCGGATGGCCGTCGCTGCCGATCTCCTCGGGCGGCACCGCCGCCGGCGCCAGGCACCAGTGGATGGCGAGCGGCAGCGCCTCGCCCGGCGCGACGGCGCGGCCGCCGAGCGTGGCCCGGAACCGGTCGGCGAGCCCGACGGTGACGACGTCCGTCTTGCGTTCCTCGCGGCCGATCCACCGGCGCAGACGGGCGATGTCGACCTCAGTCATGGATTCTCCTCCGCGAACTCGCGCCGGATGCGTTCGGTGTGCTCTCCGAGCGCCGGAACCGCGCCGCCCTTCACCTCGCGCCGGACCGGCGAGGCGACGCACTTGAAGGCGCCAGCCGGCGTATCGACCGTCATGCGCCGCAGCGCGCCGTGCGTCGACAGGTCGGAGACCGTCGACACGTTCGACCAGGCGAGCGACGCGGCCTCCAGCCGGGCGATCGCCTCGGCGCGGGTCATGGCGCCGAACGCGCCGTCGATGATCGGGCCGAGCGCCGTCCGGTTCTCGACCCGCTTCGGATTGTCGGAAAACCGCGGATCGTCGACCAGGTCCGGCCGGCACAGCACCTCGGTGCACAGCCGGCGCCACTCGCCGGCGTTCTGCACGACGATGACGATCTGCCCGTCGCTGCAGGCGACGCTGCCGTACGGATAGATCGAGGCATGGGCGAGCCCGCTGCGCGGCGTCGCCTTGCCGGCATGGTCGTGGTGCAGCAGCGGCACGCTCATCATGTCGGCCATGGCGTCGAACATGGCAATCTCGATCGCCCTGCCGCGGCCGGTTATGCCGCGCTCGATCAGCGCCTCGAGGATCGCCGCATGGGCGTTCATGCCGGTCATGACGTCGGCGATGGAGATGCCGACCTTGACCGGCGTGTCGGGCGTCCCGGTCACCGAGCAGACGCCGCTCTCGGCCTGGATCAGCATGTCATAGGCGCGCATGTCGCGCGCCGGGCTGTCCTGGCGGTAGCCGACGATGTCGACCGCGATCAGGCGCGGGAAGCGCGCCACGAGGTCGGCCGAGCCGAGGCCGAGCCGCTGGGTGGCGCCCGGCACGAGATTCTGCACGAAGACGTCGGCTTTGGCGATCATCCGCTCCAGCAGCGCGCGGTCGCCGGCCTCCTTGATGTCGAGCACGGCGCTTTCCTTGCCGCGGTTCAGCCAGACGAAATAGGCGCTGAGCCCATGGACGGCGCGGTCGTAGTGGCGCGCCGTCTCGCCGCCCTCGCGCTCGACCTTGATCACCCGGGCGCCGGCGTCGGCGAGCCTGAGCGTGCAGGCCGGCGCCGCGACGGCCTGCTCCAGCGAGACGACCAGCAGTCCTTCCAGCGGCAGCATCGGCGGTCGCCTCAGTAGGAGCGCGGCATGCCGAGCACGTGCTCGGCGACATAACTCAGGACCAGGTTCGTCGAGATCGGCGCGACCTGATAGAGCCGCGTTTCGCGGAACTTGCGCTCGACGTCGTATTCCTCGGCGAAGGCGAAGCCGCCATGGGTCTGCACGCAGGCCTCGGCCGCCGCCCAGGAGGCTTCGGCAGCGAGCATCTTGGCCATGTTGGCCTGTTCGCCGCAGTCCTGGCCGGCCTCGAAAAGGGCGGCGGCCTGATGCACCATCAGCTCCGCGGCGCGCATCTGCGCATAGGCGCGGGCGATCGGGAACTGGACCCCCTGGTTTTGGCCGATCGGCCGGCCGAATACGTTGCGCTGTCCGGCATAGGCGGACGCCTTCTCGATGAACCACTTGGCGTCGCCGATGCATTCGGCAGCAATCAGGATGCGCTCGGCGTTCATGCCAGATAGGATGTAGCGGAAGCCCTTGCCCTCCTCGCCGATGAGATTCCCGGCGGGCACCATGACGTTGTCGAAGAACACCTCGGTCGTCGAATGGTTCATCATGGTGCGGATCGGCTTGATCGTCATGCCGCCCTTTCGCGCCTCGCGCATGTCGACCATGAACACCGACATGCCGTCGGTCTTCTTCGCCTGCTCCTTGGCCGTCGTGCGGGCCAGCAGCAGCATCAGGTCCGAGTGCTCGGCGCGCGAGGTCCACACCTTCTGCCCGTTGATGACGTAGCGGTCGCCTTCTCGGCGGGCGAAGGTCTTGATGGAGGTCGTGTCGGTGCCGCTGGTCGGCTCGGTCACACCGAAGGCCTGCAGGCGGAGCTCTCCGGCTGCAATCGCCGGCAGGTACTTCGCCTTCTGCGCTGCGCTGCCGTGGCGCAGCAGCGCGCCCATGATGTACATCTGCGCATGGCAGGCGCCGCCATTGGCGCCGGCTCGGTGCACCTCCTCCAGGATCGCCGCGGCAGCAGAAAGCGGCAGGCCGGAGCCGCCAAATTCCTCCGGGATCAGCACCGACAGGTAGCCGGCGTCCGACAGTGCCTTCACGAACTCACTTGGATAGGCGTTGTCGCGGTCGAGCCGCCGCCAGTACTCGCCGGGAAAGTCGGCGCAGAGCTTGCGCACGCTGTCGCGGATGTGCGCGATCTCGTCGCCCTGGGGCAGGTCCTTGATTGTCATCTTGCCGTTCCCGTCGTTCGAGAGTTCCGCGAAGTGCGCCGTCCGCCGTTCAGTCCGTCGTGCCGCGCGAAAGCAGCGGCCCGACCCGGTTGGCGCGGGCGAGCGACCACAATCGCGGCAGCAGCGCATCCATCTC
>CAJPFN010000107.1 GCA_905339215.1 Rhizobiaceae bacterium | reverse complement strand
CAGGCCGTCGGCCTCGACCTTCTTCGCCGTCGCCGAGCCGGGCTTCAGGCCGATGGCGATCTCCTTGACGCCGGATTCCTTCAGGTTGAGCGCGTGCGCGCGCCCCTGGGAGCCGTAGCCGATGATGGCGACCTTCTTGCCTTTGATCAGGTTCAGATCGGCGTCGCGATCGTAGTAGACACGCATTTTCGGTTTCCTTCCTTGTTGAACGAAGATTTCTATTCGTGCGTCCTTGAAGGACGCACATTCGCCGGTGCGCCCCCGGTTCCGTAGAGCGCGAGAAACTGCTGCGTCGCCCGCGCGGCATCCCGAGCAACCTCGGCGTCGGCCGTTTGCAGCCGGTCGCCGAGCAGCAGCCGGATCTGAACGTCGCGGCCGACGAGGCCGAAGAAGGTGCGGAACGCGGTTTCAGCGTCGTCGAAGGCGAGAAGCCCGGCGTCGCGGCCGGCCTCCAGCAGCGGCTTCAGCCGCTCGCCGATGGCGAAGCGGCCGTTGGCGAGAACGATGGCGCCGAGGTTGCTCTTTCCCGACCCGGCATGGGAGACCGCGACGCGGTTCAGCGCGATCGACGTCTTCGACGAGATGACGGCGAGCCAGTTGGCGGCGAAATCCTCGAGACTCTCGCGCAGCGACGCCGCATCGAGCTTCTGCCGGTCGTAGTTGCCCGCCCTTACCTTCGACGCCTGCCAGCGCACGGTCGCCGTCAACAGGCCGTCGCGGTCGCCGAACCACTTGTACAGCGTTTCCTTGGAACAGTTGGCGCGCCGGGCGACCGCCGTCATGGTCAGCGCGTCGCCGCCCTCGACGAGCAGCGCGAGGACGGCGTCGAGCACATCCTGCTGGCGCTGAGTCGGCTCTTCGCTATGGGGTTCCGCTGCAATCATCCTACCGTACCGTACGTTACGGTTCCGCGGCTCTATGAGCCATCGCGCAGCGGAACGCAAGTGCTGTTTCGCGCCTTCGCTGCCCGAACTCGGAATGGCAACGGCCGATATCAATCCACGGGTGGATCGCGCAGTTTCCCAAGCAGCCTGGCGAGGGTTTCCAGATCTGCCGTCCCCAGCTTTCTGCCGACCAGGCCATCGATCGCCTGTCCGTAGACGGCCCACATGCGCCGGCGCAGGTCGCGCCCGGCCTCGGTGATGCGGACTGTCTGGCCGCGGCCGTCGCCGGGCACTTCCAGTTTCTCGATCAACCCCTCGCCTTCCAGCCGCGCAAGCAGGCGCGAGACGTTGTACTGCACGAGCAACATCCTATCGATGAGCAGGAAGGGACGGATTCCCGCCTCTCCCGCCGCGGCGATCTCGTGCAGGGCGTCATACCAGGCGAGTGGCGGCAAATCGCCTCGCTTGAGCGCGTCTTCGACCTTTTCCGACAGCTGCCGCGACACCCGCATGAGGCGGGCCCACGCCATGACGGCTATCTCAGAAGGGGCAACGTCATCGGTCATGGCGGCAAAATAGTCGATAGATGCAACTGCATCAAGCTTGACTGTCGATGCAGATGCATCTACATAGATGCAGTTGCATCGAAAGCCGAGTCACGTCATGAAACATGAAATCTGCAAGATCGCCGACATTCCCGAAACCGGCAGTCTGATTGCGCCCTTCTTCGGTCGTGAAGTCCACGTCTTCCGCTCCGGCGGCCGTATCCGCGCGGTTGCCAACACCTGCATGCATTTCGGCGGTCCGCTCGACTGCAAGGAAGGCAAGTTCGTCTGCCAGTGGCACGGCGCGTCGTTCGCCATGGCGAACGGCGAACGGTTGGACGGACCGGCCCCGGCCAGTTCGCGCCTGATGTTCCTTTCGACGCGGGTCGAGGGGGATGCACTCAACTATGTCTGGGGTGAATGAGATGTCCGCAAGCCTCACCCTGGTCAGCCATCACCTCTGCCCCTATGTCCAGCGCGCCGCCATTTCTCTCGCCGAAAAGGGCGTGCCTTTTGAACGCCTCACCGTCGACCTCGCCGACAAGCCCTACTGGTTCAGGCGCATCTCGCCGCTCGGCAAGGTTCCGCTGCTGATCGTGCGGCACGACGGCGAGGAAACGGTCATTTTCGAATCCGCCGTTATTCTCGAATTCCTTGAAGAGACGCAGCCGGCCCCGCTGCACCCGGCGGACCCATACGCCCGCGCCCGCCACCGCGCCTGGATCGAGTTCGGCTCGGCCATTCTGGCCGGCATCGGCCGCCTCTATTCCGCACCAGCGGAGGCTGCTTTCCTGACCGAGGCAGCCGCGCTCTCCGCCATGTTCGACCGGCTGGAGCGCGAGTTGGAAGACAGCACGGGCGGGAACGGCCCCTATTTTGTCGGCAGTTCGTTTTCGCTCGTCGACGCGGTATTCGGTCCGGTCTTCCGCTATTTCGACGTCTTCGATGCAATCGGCGATTTCGGCATTCTGGCCGGCAAGCCGCGGGTGGCCGCGTGGCGCCTGGCTCTTGCCCGCCGGCCGTCGGTCGAGGCCGCCGCCGCCCCAGACTATCCTGACCGACTACAAGCCTTTCTCCTGGCTAAGGGTTCGCATGTCTCGGCGCTCACCCATCGGCGCGGCTTTGCCACTCCCGCTCTCTGAGCCCTACCCTGCCGAACGGATCGACGATCGTGCCCGAAACCATGGCCGCGAGGATCTGCGGAGCGGGCGGGATCTTGGCCACCG
Organism: Rhizobiaceae bacterium; assembly: GCA_905339215.1. GTDB lineage: Bacteria > Pseudomonadota > Alphaproteobacteria > Rhizobiales > Rhizobiaceae > DUSC01. The sequence continues at coordinate 26,455 of CAJPFN010000107.1, read as the reverse complement.
TCGCCACCAGACGGTCGCGGACGAAGGGCAGGACGGCCGAATCCGACTGGTAGAAGGGCGTAAACGCGACCGACAGAGCCTGGAAGACGCGCACGTGGAAACGTCGCGCCCGGCAATAGGCGGCGAGCGCGGCGGCGACGTCCGCCTCCCGCTCTAGCGCATGGGCGAGTGCGGCCGCGTCGAGCAGCGCCATGTTGGCGCCCTGCCCGAGCTGCGGACTGGTCGAATGGGCGGCATCACCGATGACCGCGAGTCGCGCGCCCGCCGGCATGCGCGACGTGTGGTGCCCGTAGCGGGCGAGCGTCAGTTGCTCGAAGTTTTCGATCTGGTCGAGATAGGCGGTGCATTCTGGCCACAGCCCCGCGACCCTCGCCTTCCAGGCGCCGAGACCGGCCGCGCGGACCATGTCCGCATCGTCCGGCTTGATGCTCCAGAAGAATGCGGCCATCGGCCCGGCGGCGGCGTCCGGCCGGCCGATCGGCAGCACGCCGATCATGACGCTCGCCCGGTCGTAGCGCTGAAGAAGCGCGTTCGCATCGAAACCCTCACCTCGCCAGGCGAGCGAGGCCCAGAAGGCGCCGTAGGCGAGCGGCCGCGGCTCCGACGGATCGCGCGAGAAACGCCTTAGCTGCGAGCGGGCGCCGCTGGCGTCGACGACGAGGTCGAAGGCGCCGATCCGCCGCCCGCCCGTCGCCACAGGCGTCGCCTTGCCGCCGCTCTCCAGATCCTCGATTTCGATGCCCGTCTCGATCGGAATGCCTGCCGCGACGACGGCGCGGTGGAGCAACTCGAACAGGGCGGCGCGGTGCACGGCGAGGCCGAAGCGGCCGCCGCGAACCGCGTCATAGCGTACGTCGAGCACGGTGCGTCCGGTCCGCGCGTCGGCGCCGTGCAGCCGGTCGATGCGGCTGCCGAGCGCCATGATCTCGTCGAGTAGGCCGAGCGCGCCGACAACCGTCAACCCGGTCGGTTGCAGGATCAGGCCCGAGCCGATCGGCTTCGCCGCCTCGAAGCGTTCAAGGATGGTGACGCGGTGGCCGGCGCGGTGGAGAAGAAGTGCCGCCGCAAGCCCCGCCGGCCCGGCGCCAACGATCGCGATGTCTATCCTGCCACCCATGCCCGGCCCGCCTTCGCGCCTTTAGAACGCCCACGCGCAGCAAAGACGCCGGATTGGGCGGGATTTTGGTCAGAATCCGGCGGCGTCGAAATTCGCGCGCGCGTCGCGGACGGCCTGGTGGTTACGCTCGGCCCATTGCAACAGATGACCCAGCGGCCCGAACATGGAGCGGCCGAGATCGGTCAGGCTGTACTCGACGCTCGGTGGCTCGGTCGGGAACACCTCCCGGTGCACGTAGCCGTCGCGCTGCAGGTCGCGCAGCGTCTGGGTGAGCATGCGCTGCGAGATGTCGGGTACCAGCCGCCTCAGTTCGCCGAAGCGGTAGGGCCGTTCGGCAAGCGCCGACATCAGCAGCGAATTCCACTTGCCGGAAATGTTGCCGATGACGTCGCGGACCGGGCAGTCCTCGAGGCGAGCCCCTGGTCCCGCCATCGCCTTGTAGATCTCGAGCTTGGTCTTCAGGTCGACGATACGTCCGTCCATGGCAGTTCCCTACACGTAACCATCGGCCGCGAAACTGCCTTCTTTACGGATTGCGGTCAATATACAATGTAGTGCTGGTCTCAAAAAGAGAGCGCATTCTCTCCCGCGAAAGGACCATATCATGACCGAAACCATCCTCGTCACCGGCGCTTCCGGCAAGCTCGGCGGCGCCGTCATCCGCCACCTGCTCGACAGCCAGGGCGTCGCGCCCAGCCGCATCGTCGCCGGCAGCCGCGACCCGAACAAGCTCGCCGACCTCGCCGCCCTCGGCGTTGCCGTGCGTAATGTCGACTTCGACAATCCGGAGGGCCTGGAGACGGCTTTCGCAGGGGTCGGAACGGTACTGATCATCTCGACCGACGTGCTCGACGGCGCAGATACGCGTCTGCGGCAGCACCGGACGGCCGTCGCCGCCGCGAAGAAGGCCGGGGCCGCGCGCATTGCCTATACCTCGATCGCGAATGCCGACACGTCGAAGGTCTCCTTTGCCCCGGATCATTCCGGCACCGAAGCGGCGATCAAGGCGAGCGGCCTGGCCTACCTGATCTTCCGCAACAGTTGGTATCAGGAGAACCTGTTCATGAGCCTTCCGCAGGCCCTAAAGACCGGTCAGTGGTACACCTCCTCGAGTCAGGGGGGCACCGCCTTCGTCGCCCGCGACGACATCGCCGCAGCGATCGCCGGCGCGTTGGCCAACCCGCCGGCCGGCGGGGTGACCTACACGCTAACCGGTAGTGAGGCTCTGACCAAGGACGAGATCGCCGGTCTCGCCGGCGAAATCCTCGGCAAGCCGATCCAGGTCGTTCACCTCGGCGACGAGCAGCTTGCCGGCGGCATGAAGGCGGCCGGCGTTCCCGAAGCCATCGTCCCGATGCTGGTCTCGTTCGATACGGCTACCCGCGCTGGCGATCTCGCCACCGTCACCGCCGACGTCACCGCGCTCTCCGGCCGCCAACCGCTGCCGGTGCGCGACTTCCTTGCCGCGAGCAAAGCCGCGCTCCTCGCCTGAGAACCGTTCCGGCGGGCGGTCCGCAAGGGCGGGCCGCCTACCAGCCGCAGGCTTTGAGGAACCGGCGTACCGCCCCGGCCATGCCGAACTCCAGCGCGTCGGCGGTCAGTCCATGTCCGATCGACACTTCGGCGAGGTCGGGGATGCGTTTCGCCAGCGCCGGGAGATTGGCGACGGTGAGGTCGTGCCCGGCATTGACGCCGAGGCCGGCCGCGCGCGCCGCATCCGCTGTTTTCCCAAGCATTTCCATATGCTTCTCCGCTTTCGCGGAATCGGAATGACAGCCGCCGTAAGGACCAGTGTAGAGCTCGATACGGTCCGCGCCGGTGTCGGCGGCAGCCAGCACGCCGGCCGGGTCGGCATCGGAGAACAGCGAGACGCGGAAGCCGCCCTTCTTCAGCCGCTTCACGATCGGCGTCAGGAATTCCGCCTGGGCGCGGAAATCCCAGCCGTGGTCGGAGGTCGCCTGCGACGGATCGTCGGGCACCAGCGTCACCTGATCGGGCTGGTTCGCCTCGACGAGGTGTAGAAAGTCCTCGGCCGGATAGCCCTCGATGTTGAACTCGGCCTTCGGGAACTCATCGTCGATCAACGCTCTGAGCACGGGAAGGTCGGCATGGCGGGTGTGCCGCTCGTCGGGGCGCGGATGGACGGTCAGGCCGTGTGCGCCCGCGGCGAGCGCGATGCGCCCGAGATGCTCGACGTTCGGCCACGGCAGGTCGCGGCGGTTTCTGAGCAGCGCGATGGCGTTGAGATTGACGGATAGTTTGGCGGGCACGGTGCGCTCCGGTCGGAAATGCTTGCAGCCCTCTATAGCGCGCGCTCCCCGAACAGGCGCGAGCTTTCTAATGCTCCAGTATCGGCGACAAAAGCCCCTGCCCGTTTCGGTAGGGCAGAGCCTGCAGCGCGGCGAAGGCGATCTCGAACGCCAGGAAGGCGAGGACCGTCCAACTCGCCCCCATCGTCAGCGCGTGCACCTGCCATGATGCAAAGAGCAGGCGCGCAACGAGGTCGTAGCGGCCGAGCACCGCAAGTCGCAGTCGCAGGCGCACGAGGGACCACACCACGACCACCGATCCCAGGAGGTTGGCGAACAGCACGTGCCAGAGGTCGGGCTGCGGTACGCTGCCCGGCAGGCCCAGCGCATCGTGCACCGCACCGATCGCCGCGATGATGGCGAGGAAACTCCACGGCGTGGCGAAGCCGATGGTGACGACGAGGTCGTAGGCAGCGCTGGCGCGCACGATCCTCAGATAGGCCGGTTCGGTCAGCATCCGGATAACTCCTTTTCGACGGATGCCGATCGCCCTAGACTATGGAGCATACTCCAGGGTCAAGGGGATTCTTCATGCGGATCGGCGAACTGGCACGGCGGACGGGATTGAGCCCGGATGCACTGCGTTTCTACGAAAAGCGCGGCCTGCTTCGCTCCGAGCGCCGGGCGAACGGATACCGCGATTTTCCGCCGGAGGCGGAATTCGTGCTGCGCCTGATCAAAACCGCCCAGGCGCTGGGCTTCACCCTCGGCGAGATCGAGGTCGAGCTTCCGGCGCTCGCCGGGGGCGGGATTGCGCGGGAACGGGTGGTCGAGATCCTGCGGTCCAAGATCGGCACGATCGACGAGCGCATCGCCCGGCTGTCGGCGCTCCGCGACGATCTGGCTGGGCGGGCGCTGTCGGCCTGCCCGCTGCTCGGCCCTGCGATCTAGCGCCATATCGTGCGCTGCGCGATGTACGACGATGAAGGCCGAGCGCGACGGATCGGGCGCCGGTCGGTCCCGGCGCGGATGTCGAGATCGCCTGCTACTGCCCCGACCGGGTGGCCGATGCGTTCGAATGGCGAGGCAGGGCCTGTTGCGCAGCCCCCATGTCACCGCACCACGGTCAGCCGCTCGGCCGCGCGCGTGATCGCGGTATAGAGCCAGCGCTGGCGGGTTTCCTTGAAGGCAAAACTCTCGTCGAACAGGACGACGTTGTTCCACTGCGAACCCTGCGCCTTGTGAACGGTCAGCGCGTAGCCGTAGTCGAAATCGTCGAAACGCTTCTTCTGCTGCCAGGGGATTTCCGTGTCGGGATCCTCGAAGGCGGCCTTGAGCAGCTTGATCTTGGCAACGCCGCGGTCCGGATCGTCCTCCTCGGGCGAGACCAGCAGATTGATGCCGGGCTTCACCGTCTCGCGCGACGACGTCATCACCTTCCACAGCGAGCCGTTGAGCAGGCCTTTCGCCGGATCGTTGCGGAGACACACCAGCTTGTCGCCGGCCTGCGGATAGTCGGCGGTGAAGCCCTTCAACTCTCGCAGGCGCATGTTGTAGCGCCGCCGGGTGCGGTTGGTGCCGACCAGCACCTGGTCGGCGGCAAGCACGAGGTCCTGGTCGACGTCCTCGCGGCCGATCACCTGGGCGGTGCCGTAGTCGCCCTTCATGAACTCGCGGCCCTCGCGCACGTCGAGCGCCAGCCGGATGATAGGGTTGTCGCGCGCCTGGCGGTGAATCTCGGTGAGCAGATAGTCCGGCTCGTGCTCGGTGAAGAAACCGCCGCCCGAGATCGGCGGCAATTGCGCCGGATCGCCGAGCACGAGGATCGGCGTCCCGAAGGAGAGCAGATCGCGGCCGAGTTCCTCGTCGACCATCGAGCACTCGTCGATGACGACGAGTTTCGCCCGCGCCACCGGGCTCTGCCGGTTGAGCGAGAATGTCGGGTTGATCGACGTCTTGCCGGTCGTCTCGTCGGCGACCGCCTCCTCGCCGCGCGGCCGGTAAATCAGCGAATGGATGGTGCGCGCGTTGACCGCGCCCTTCGAGCGCAGCACCTGGGCCGCCTTGCCGGTGAAGGCGGCGAACTGCACCTGGCCGTCGACGTTCTCGGCGAAATGGCGCGCCAGCGTGGTCTTGCCGGTGCCGGCATAGCCGAACAGGCGGAACACCTGAGGGCGGCCGGCCTTCAGCCATTTCGCCACCGCCTTCAGCGCTTCGTCCTGCTGGGGTGAGAATTCCATGGTTCCGACAGACAGGATTCGCCTCGCCAGGGCAAGGCCGCGAAGCGCCGTTTAAGTTAGCAAGTATCACCCATCGCGCCGGAACACAACGGGAACGAACGGTTCGCCAACCACCCACCACGGCACGGCAGACATTCCCTCACGCCTCTGGTTCGAGCGCCGCGACGATGCGCTTCAGCATGTCGAGATAGTGCGGCATCTGGTCCGGAGGCAGTGCGGCCATCGCAACCCCGTTGATCTCCGCGACCGCGGCGCGAATGAAGTCGGTCTTGTCCATGGCCTCGGGCGTCAGTGCGAAAAGGGAACTGCGCCGGTCCGCCGGGTCGACCTCACGCATAACGAGGCCGTCGCGTTCCATCCGCGACAGTGTCGCCGCCATGGTCGGCTGTTCGACCGCGGCGAGTTCGGTGAGCGCCTTCTGCGACATCGCCGCGCCGCCGCCGAGCGCGAAGAAGACGGGGAGATAGCCGGTCGAGACGCCGGATCCGCGCAGCCGCCGGTCCATCGCCCGGGCAAACAGCCTAGCCGCCAGGTTTGTCATGTAGCCCGCGGAGCGCTCACGCTCGAATCCATTTTCCATAGCTTGCTATCCAATTGCATCGTAGGCTATATAAACACCGACATCGAACCGGCGCAAGGAGAGCCGCCATGCCCATGAAGAGCACCGCCGACCGCTACGGCACGGTGGCCGTCGCCATCCACTGGCTGTCGGCCGCCCTCGTCCTCGTCCTGCTCGCCAGCGGCTTCCGCGCCGCCGGCACGATCGACCCGACGGCGAAGGCCAGCCTGCTCCGGGTCCATGCCGTCGTCGGCGCTACCGTCCTCGTCCTCACCCTCGCCCGCATCGCCTGGTGGGTCTTCGCCGACCGCCGTCCGGCCGAGGCGGCCGGCATGCCCCGCCTGCAGGCACGCGCCGCGCGTGCGGTCCATCTGCTCTTCTACGTGGTCCTGATCGGCATGGCGGCCAGCGGCGTCGGCATGCTCGCCCTCTCCGGCGCCGCCAACATCCTGTTCGGCAACGCGCCGGGTCCGCTGCCTGACTTCATGGCCTATGCGCCGCGCATTCCGCACGGTCTCGGCGCCCTTCTTCTGGTCGCGCTGGTCCTCGCGCATGTCGCCGCCGCGCTCTACCACCAGTTCGTCATGCGCGACCGGCTGCTCGCCCGGATGGGGATCGGCTGACAGATCCGGCGCGGCTCAGGCGTGCCGGCTCAGGCCCCCGGGTCGTTCTCCAGCAGGATCGGCCTGCCGTGCGGGGTGGCGCGGGCGGCGCGATGCCAGGCCTCGGTCAGGTCGTCGATCTCGGGCGCCCCAACGACGCCCTTCGACGCCAGCATGCGTTCCAGCGCCCTCAGCCAGCAATCGTAGTAGTCGCTGCCGTCGGCCGCAGCGTCCGGCGCCTTCAACTCGGTGGAAAGCGTGTGCGCCCACTCATCCCACGAGAACAGGCCGCGCTCGTGGAGCGCAACGACCATGGCGAAGGCTTGCGCTTGCCACGGCGCGGCGAACACCGGCCCGTCGGAATCGGCGGGCAGGTGGGGGGAAAGGCGGGCGGCGTCATGCCGGCTCAAGATAATTCTCCCATGCGTCGACGCTGACCGACAGCGTCGGGTCGGATCCCTCGCCCCACAGTTCGCGGCCCTGGAACACCACCGTATAGACCCGCTCGGGGTTCTCGCCCCTGCCGTGCGCGTTGGTATCGGGAAGGACGAAGCCATCGCGCACCGCCTCGACCACGCCGACGCGGCCGCGCACGTAGCGCGGCAGCCGCGTGTGGCCGACAGGATGCATGTTGCGCGCCCTGACCCGGTCGCCAGCGGCGAATTTCGGCTGCGTCGCCAAAGGGCGGTCGCACGGTCCGCCGCGGGCGAGAACGGCCGGCACGTCGGCGGCCTTCAGCACGCGCTTCGGCGTCGCCCCCACGCCGTGCATTTCGCCGTCGTGCAACTCGGCCCGGTCGACGAAGCCGTGGCGCATCAGCAGCGTCTCCAGCGCCTTTATCCATATCTCGTAGTAGCTGGAGGCATAATAGTCGGCGGGATGCAGGCTTTCGCGCGCGTGCCGGCTCTCGTCCAGCGACCACGCGCCCATCGCGCCGGCGCACAACGTCACGCCAAGCGCGCGTTTTTCCCACTCGGCATGGAAATAGGGCTCGTCCTTTTCGGGCGCGACCGGACCGAAGCCCATCTGGCCGCCGAGATCCTGCGGGCCGTTCATGTCGCCTCCGGTTCTCTCGCGAGGCCCGTACCGATCATGGAATCGCGGGTGACCAGCGCCGCCAGCCGCTCCTCGTCCCAGCCCTCGGTGCCGGCCGGCCGTTCGGGAATGACGAGATAGCGCAGTTCGGCCGTCGAATCCCAGACCCGGACCGCCTTGTCAGCCGGCAGTTCGACGCCGAACTCGGCAAGTACGCTGCGCGGGTCGATGACCGCCCGGCTGCGGTAGGGCGGCGCCTTGTACCAGACCGGCGGCAGGCCGAGCACCGACCATGGATAGCAGGAGCAGAGCGTGCACACGACCATGTTGTGGGTGTCGGAACTGTTGAACACCGCCTGCATGTGCTCGCCCTGGCGGCCGCCATAGCCGAGCGAGACGATCGCCGCCGTCGCGTCTCGCCGCAGCCAGTCGGCGAAGGCCGGATCGCTCCACGCCTTGGCGACGACCCGGGCGCCGTTCCTCGGCCCGACCTTGGTCTCGTAGGTGTCGACGATGACGTCGATCGCGGCCGGATCGATCAACCCTTTCTGGGTGAGGATCGTCTCCAGCGCGCGCACCCGCGCCGCCATCGGGTCGAGCTCGTTGTCGTGGTCGTGATGGTGGCCATGGTGGTCATCGTGATCATGATCGTGGTCGTGAACATGATCGTCATCGTGGTCGTGATTGCTCATGGCGTCGAAGCTAGTTGTCCCCGGCGTTGCCCGCAAGACATGGCCGTCAGGCAAGCATGGGCCAGAGCGTCGCCGCGAGCAGCAAGCCCATGGCGATGTTGAACCATTTGAGCCGCACCGGGTCTGACAGGAAGCCGCGCAGCGCTGTGCCGAAGCCAGCCCAGGTCGATACGCTCGGCAGGTTGACGGCCGCGAAGGCGACCGCCACCAGGGCCATCGACAAGAATGGCGCCTCGGGATTGGTGTAGACGGCCATCGCCGTCACCGCCATGACCCAGGCTTTCGGATTGACCCACTGGAAGGCGGCGGCCTCGAAGAAGGCCATCGGCCGAGCCCCGGCGCCCTCGCCTACCTTGCCCATCGAGCGCGACATGGCGATGCGCCAGGCGAGGTAGAGAAGATAGGCGCCGCCGGCGATCTTCAGTGCCGCGTGCAACGACGGGAAGGCGGTCAGCGCCGCACCCAGACCGAAGCCGACGCCGAGAAGAAGCGACAGGAAACCGAAGCCGATGCCGAGCATATGCGGGATCGTGCGCGCGAAACCGAAGTTCACGCCAGAGGCGAGCAGCATGAGATTGTTCGGCCCTGGCGTGATCGACGTCACGAAGGCGAAGGCGATCAGCGCGGTGAACGCTTCCAAAGACATGACGATCCTTCCGGATAAGTCAGATATGCTGACCTAAATGGACAGAGCCGTCGATGGGGCAGGCCGGACAGCGGCTTGGCTCAGAAGCGCGCTACGTCCGCCGCGCGACCTCTACATCCCCTGCGGGCCGCGGTTCATGGCGGCGACGCCCGTACGGCAGATCTCGACCAGGCCAAGCGGCTTCATGATGGCGATGAACTGGTCGATCTTGGAGCCCTTGCCGGTGATCTCGAAGATGAAGTGCTCGGTGTTGGCGTCGATCACCTTGGCGCGGAAGGCGTCGGCCAGCCGCAGCGCCTCGACCCGGTCGTCGCCCTTGCCGGTGACCTTGACCAGAGCCAGTTCGCGCTCGATCGGCGCGCCGTTGCCGGTCCCGTCGGCGACGACGGTGAGGTCGACGACGCGGTGGACCGGCACGATGCGCTCGAGCTGGTGCTTGATCTGCTCGAGCACGTGCGGCGTGCCGCGCGTCACGATGGTGATGCGCGACAGGTGCTTCTCGTGCTCGGTCTCGGAGACCGTCAGGCTCTCGATGTTGTAGCCGCGCCCGGAGAACAGGCCGATGACGCGCGCCAGCACGCCCGGCTCGTTGTCGACCAGCACGGAAAGCGTGTGCTTCTCGGGCTTTTCGGTCTCCTTGGCGATGAAGTAGGCGGAACCGGTGGGCTGGAGCTGGGCGTTCATGGGTGTACCCGTTTGTTTCTGCTGTGAACGTTAGGACGGCCGGATGACCGGCAGGCGAAGGTTGTGCCGCTTTGCCCGGCGCAGAAACGGCATGTCGAATGTCAGGAAGCCGTCGCATTCGGGAGACGTAAAAAGATGCAGTGCGTCGGCGAAATCGAACCCCCTGGAGTAGGCTTCCAACGCTTCCGCCACTGCGTCGAACCTGTCCACCTCAACGTTCTCCATTCCCAATAGCCGTGCAAGAAGGTCCGATATCGTCGAACGGGACGCGTTGTAGATACTCTCCATCACCCATACGGCCTCGAGGATCACGGTGGCGGGGACGAACACGTTTCCTGATGCCATGGCCTTGAGTGCGAGGCGGCATTCTTCCGTTCCTTCGTCCACGAAAGTCCGGACGAGGATGTTGGTGTCAACGGCTCTTCGCATTCCAGCGCCGTTTGGCCTCTTCCAGAACGGCCTTGTTCATGTCGTCTATCGATACGGAGGGGCCAGTATACTTCAAGCGGTGCTTCTCGAACTCCGTCCAACTTATACTCGGAAAGCGAGGATCCGACTTCTTGGCCGGGCGAATGATCACATCGTCGCCCTTGTCGATGAACTCGAGTTCGGTCCCGGCGCCCCAGCCATGCGCGTCCCTTACGGCCTTCGGCAGCACCAATTGCCCCTTGCTCGAAATCCTAGCCCTCGCGTTCATTGCAGCCTCCGGGTAAGACACTTACGCCTTACCGTGTCTTACTTCAACTCACACCAGCTCCCGTCCCTTGGCGTCGATGGCGTTGGCCACCACCTCGTCGGTCGCCTCGTCGGGAAGCAGCATCTCGTTGTGCGCTTTGCCTGACGGTATCATCGGGAAACAGTTGGCGAGGTTGGCCACCCGGCAGTCGAACAGCACCGGCTTCTTCACGTCGATCATCTCCTGGATGGCGGCGTCGAGGTCGCCCGGCTTCTCGCAGCGGATACCGTGGCCGCCATAGGCCTCGGCGAGCTTGACGAAGTCCGGCATCGCCTCCGTGTAGGAGTGCGACAGCCGGTTGCCGTGCAGGAGCTGCTGCCACTGGCGCACCATGCCCATGTACTGGTTGTTCAAGATGAAGATCTTGATCGGCGCCTCGTACTGCACCGCCGTCGACATCTCCTGCATGGTCATCTGCACCGAGGCGTCGCCGGCGATGTCGATGACCAGCGCGTCGGGGTGCGCGATCTGCACACCGAGCGCGGCAGGCAGGCCGTAGCCCATCGTGCCCAGGCCGCCCGATGTCATCCAGCGGTTCGGCTTCTCGAAGCCGTAGTGCTGGGCCGCCCACATCTGGTGCTGGCCGACCTCGGTGGCGATGTAGGTGTCGCGGTTCTTGGTCAGTTCGTAGAGACGCTGGATCGCATATTGCGGCATGATAACGTCGTCGTTGTTCCGGTAGGCGAGCGAATCGCGCGCACGCCAGCGCGCGATCTGCTCCCACCACGGATAAAGCGCCTTCTTGTCGGTCTTGGCGGTCGCCCGCCACAGCCGCACCATGTCTTCGAGGACGCGACCGACGTCGCCCTGAATCGGGATGTCGACGCGTACGTTCTTGTTCAGCGACGACGGATCGATGTCGATGTGGATCTTCTTCGAATGCGGCGAGAACGCATTCAGCCGCCCGGTGATGCGGTCGTCGAAGCGCGCGCCGAGGCAGACCATGACGTCGCAGTCGTGCATGGCCATGTTGGCTTCGTAGGTGCCGTGCATGCCGAGCATGCCGAGCCAGTTCTTGCCCGAGGCCGGATAGGCGCCGAGCCCCATCAGCGTCGATGTGATCGGGAAACCGGTCAGGTCGACGAGTTCGCGCAGAAGGTGGCTGGCCTCGGGGCCGGAATTCACGACGCCGCCGCCCGAATAAATGATCGGCCGCCTGGCTTCCGCCATCAGCGCCACCGCCGCCTTCACCTTGTCGAGGTCGCCCTGGACCTTCGGCTGGTAGGAGGTGCGCGGCGCCGTCTGCGGCGGCGTGTACATGCCCTTGGCGAACTGGACGTCCTTCGGAATGTCGACGACCACCGGGCCGGGACGTCCGGTCGTCGCAATATGGAACGCCTCGTGCAGGATGCCGGCGAGTTCGTTGACGTCCTTCACCAGCCAGTTGTGCTTGGTACACGGCCGCGTGATGCCGACCGTGTCGCACTCCTGAAAGGCGTCGGAGCCGATCAGGGTGGTCGGCACCTGTCCGGTGATGCACACCAGCGGAATCGAATCCATCAACGCGTCCTGCAACGGCGTCACGGCGTTGGTCGCACCGGGGCCGGACGTCACCAGCATGACGCCTGCCTTGCCGGTCGAGCGCGCATATCCTTCGGCCGCGTGGCCGGCGCCCTGCTCGTGGCGCACGAGGATGTGCTGGACGTCGTCCTGCTGGAAGAGCTCGTCGTAGATCGGCAGCACGGCGCCGCCGGGATAGCCGAAGATGTGTTGGACGCCGTTGTCCTTAAGCGCCTGGACCACCATCTCCGCGCCGGTCATCTCGCGTCGGCCGCCGCTGCTCTGTGCCTTGCTCATTGGCTTTGTCCCGTCTGATCGGCGTACGTCGCCGTTTCCTGCTCGTTTAGTCATGTCTTGGGCAATAAAAAAGGCCCCCGAGGGAGCCTGCGTTCAGCGCATGGGTGGATGTCGCCCGGCGGTCACACCGCCTTGCCCACGCGCCTTCCTACTACGAGAATGAGGTTCTTGTTCATCGGCGCGGACGTTAATGGTGGACCGGCGGGCAAGTCAACCGCTTTCTGCGGTGTCGCGATGCCGCGATGGTCACCTCTCATGCGTCGTCCGCTGGCGCTTCGCCTTGATCGCTGCCACCCGGTCGGCGTCCTCGACCTGGAGATGGCGGCCGCGTTCGAGCAGTTCGAGCGTGTATTCTTCGTAGGTCAGGCCCAGCCTCTCGGCCTTCTCCAGCCTGAACAGGGCAACGTCCCGCGACTTCGGCTTCCACGCGGCGCGGTGGGCGTTGCGCCAGTACAGGAAGCGATGCGGATCGCCCTTTCCCCATGGGGGTCCGCGATAGTCGTCGAGCGGCGGCCCGCCATTGTCGCCGCGCCGGCGGCGGCCGCTCACGTCCGCTGCTCCCGGGCAAGCGCCACAAGGTACTCCGCCGGTCCAGGCCCGGGGGCGTGGAACGTACAGTCGGCCGGCGCACCGAGCGCCAGGCAATCGCCGGGCTCCATCCTGTGGACGCGGTCTCCCTCGGCAAAGTCCAGCCTTCCCTCGATCAGCCAGATTTGCTGGCGCAGGAAGGCGTAGCTCGCCGCCGGGAAAGACACTGACGCGCCGGCGGGCAGCGAGACCCGCACCAGTTCGAGCCCGTTGCCGGAGGGCGGCGACAGCAGCCGCCGGACATAGCCCGTTTCGGGATCCCGCCATTCGGCCTGTTCCGCGCTTCGTATCAGCCCGCCGCCGCCTTCGGCTTTCGCGATCAGTGCCGAAAGCGTCATGCCGAAGGCCGTGGCGAGCCTGACCAGAAGCACCGCGGTCGGGCTGGCCGCCTCCCGTTCGATGGCGCTGATCATGGCTTTGGACACGCCGGAGCGGTCGGCAAGGTCGGCGATCGTCCAACGGCGGCTCGCCCTCTCGTCGCGGATGCGTGCGGCGATGCCAGACGCGATCCTTTCTTCTATATCGATCATCTATCTAACATATCAACCTATGCGTGACTCGGGAAGTGGCCACATGGCGGGGATTTTCGCGATTTCCTTCACACCCCCTCAACCATGGCGGCACACCCTGCCTTAACGCCGCCGCGCTAAGGTTGCCGCGCATTGGGGAATCCGGGGATAGGGTGCTGATGTTTGTGGACCGCGGCGACAAAAGCGGAGAGAGCACGTCGCAGGAACGCCGCGACGCTGCGCAGAATGACAAGCGCATTCTAGGCCACGTCGTTCGTTGCGACGGCGCGCGCGCGACAATCGCCGCCTTTGCTGACGGCATCGACGGCGAAGTTACTGGATTGTGGACCGTCGGCCGCCTCATCTCCATCAATCTCGGCCACACGCGCACCGTCGGCCTGGTCTACGAGATCGGCAAGTCGGACCGTTTCTGGCACCACGATGCCCAGAACCCGATCGAGGTCAGCGTAGAACTCATCGGTGAAGTCCGCGACGGGCCCGAGGGACCCTTCTTCGATCGCGGCATCACCGTCTATCCGCATATCGGTGCGATCTCGCACCGCATCCGCGCCCGCGATCTGGGCGCGATCTACGATCTGGCCGGCCGCAAGTCGATCACGATCGGCCAGTTGTCGCAGGACGACACGATCGATGCCTGCATCGCCATCGACGACACGCTCAACCGCCACTTCGCCGTCGTCGGCACGACCGGCGTCGGCAAGTCGACGGCCGTGTCGCTGCTCGTTCGCAAGGCGCTGGAGGCGCGGCCGAACCTGCGCGTGCTCATCCTCGATCCGCACAACGAATTCGCCTCCTCGCTACCGGACGTCTCGATCCGCATCGACACCTCCACGCTCGAACTTCCCTTTTGGATGTTCCGGCTCGAGGAATTCGCCGAGGTCGTATACCGCGGCCGCGAGACGATCGCCGAGGAGATCGACATCCTGCGCGACCTCATCCCGGCAGCGAAGCACCAATACCGCAATCCCGGCGGCGGCCTCTACGTCCGCCGCGGCGGCGACGCCCTGACCGCCGACACGCCGATCCCCTATCGCATGGCGGACCTGCTCAAGCTCATCGACGAGCGCATGGGCCTGCTCGAAAGTAAGAACGACCGGCCGACTTATCGCGCGCTCAGGATCCGCCTGGAGGCGGCGCTCAACGATCCGCGCTATCGTTTCATGTTCCATTCGCGGTTGATCGAGGACACGATCCACGAGACCGTCGGCAAGATTTTCCGCCTGCCGCTCGACGGCCGACCGGTCACCTGCTTCGAGATGGCAGGGCTGCCGTCGGAAGTGGTCAACTCGGTCTGCTCGGTGCTTGCCCGGCTCGCCTTCGACCTTGCCCTGTGGAGCGAAGGCAAACTGAAGCTTCTCGTGCTCTGCGAGGAGGCGCATCGCTACATGCCCGCCGACCAGCGGCTCGGCTTCGCCCCGACCCGGCACGCCCTGTCGCGCATCGCCAAGGAAGGCCGCAAATACGGCTGCTATCTCGGCGTCGTCACCCAACGCCCCGGCGAGCTTGATCCGACGATCCTGTCGCAGTGCTCGACCGTTTTCGCCATGCGCCTGGCCAACGAACACGATCAGGCCATCATCCGCTCCGCGATCGCCGATTCGTCAGCCTCCACCCTGTCGTTCCTGTCGTCCATGGGCCAGCGCGAGGCCATCGCATTCGGCGAAGGCGTCGCCACGACCATGCGCATGAAGTTCGAGAAAATCGACAGTGCGCTGCTGCCGGGCGCCAAGACGAAGCGCGGCGCCGCCGACGAGAGCGGCGGCGACGATGTCGATCTCGTCGAGATCGTCGAACGTCTGCGCAACGTGCAGAGGGCGCCACAATCTGCGGCCGCGACGCTGGGCGATGCCGTCAGTCCCGTCCGTCAGGCCGGCGAACCGGAATTCCGCCGGCCGTCGTCACCGCGTTTCGACGACGCGTCGGACTACGCGCCGACCTCGGCAAGGGCAGGCTCGTTCGGCATTCGCCTGCAGCGAGACTGATCCAGCCGAAAGACCCCGCAATCGGCCAAAGACGGCACTGCCGGGTCCGGTCCTTCATCGTCTGGCCGACAATGGCCCGGCCAGAGTATTTCCCGCGAAATCCGAATCGCTCTGCCGGAGGCCAATTGGCACAAGACAGAGCGACCCAGGTTTGGCAGAAAACGTTCTGGAAAAGGCGTCCACCTCTCCGTGCCGGATGACCGGATCCTCACGTCCTGTGCTGTCTTCGATTGTCCGCGACGTCGACAAAATCGCGCACCCAACGGTGCACGCCAACTCGCCAAGCGTATCGCGTGAATACCATGCCCGCGCCGGCAGGGTGTAAATCCCAGTTCCCAGCGCCGCCCGAAATCAAGCGCAGACGCGGTTGCGGCCCAGGCGTTTTGCCTCGTAAAGCATACGGTCGGCGCGGCGGAAGAAGTCTTCGGCCGTCTCTTCGCCGTCCCATACCGCAAGGCCGACACTCGCGGTCACCTTCAGGCGGATATTGCCTGCCATAACCGGCATTGTCGCGATCGCCCTGCGGATTCGCTCGGCGAGCTTCACCAGGCGATCGTTGTCGAGGTTTGGCGCGACCACGGCGAATTCCTCGCCGCCGAGCCTCGCCACGACGTCGTGGTAGCGGGTGAGCGCCTTCAGGCATTCGGCGACGGCGCGCAGCACTTCGTCACCCATGTCGTGGCCGTGCGTGTCGTTGACCTGCTTGAAATGGTCGAGGTCGAGGATCATCAACCCGACCGGTTTGTCGATACGGCGGAACTCGTCGAGATACTCCTTCAGTGCATCGTCGAAATAGCGCCGGTTCTGCATGCCGGTGAGACCGTCGGTCAGCGCCGCCTGCTCCAGCGTCTGCGATCTGGCGCTGAGCGAAACGGTCATGGCGCGCAGCTTGCCCTCCTCCCGCGCCTGGCGCCGGATCATCGGGTAGATGAAGAAGATACTAAAAAACAGCGCGATGCCGAGGAGCAGTCCCGCCGACAGGAGCAACTTGCCGATGTCGCGTATCTGCGCGACGCGCTCCGCCTCCGTGAGCGCCCCTGCGGCAGGGACGAGCAGGGCGAAGGTCTGATAAACGAGCGCACCCGCCGCGACGAGAACGGCAATTATGACGAACAGCGCCGTTTCCGATTTGTGGAAGCGCATTTCCGACCCGCTGGTGACACCACCGTCGTTATGGCACCAACCGCCTTACGGTTGGTTAATCGGGGACAACCTGAGCGCGAAAGTGACGTAAAGGTAAGTTTTATTTCGCCGGACGGGAGTCGCATCCTACAAGGGATGTTCGCCGGAGCCGATTCGCCGCCATTCAGGGCCGAGCTGGTTGCGGAACCAGGTCGATTGCCGCTTCGCGTATTGTCTTGTCGCTGCTTTCGCGCGTGTAGTCGCCTCGGCGAGGTCGATGCGTCCAGCCAGCGCGGCCTCGAGTTCGCGCAGACCGATCGCCTTCGTCGCCGGCAGTGACGCATCGAGGCCGAGTGCGGTGAATGCGCGCACCTCGTCGAGCACGCCCTCCGCCACCATCCGGTCGAAGCGCCGCTCGATCCGAGCGACAAGATCGGCACGGTCGGGCTCCACAACGAAGAAGCGCGCCGAGGCGCGATCGACAAGCGGCCGGCCTTTCTGTGCCTGCCAGGCGCGGATGGAACGGCCGGATGCCTCGATGACCTCCAGCGCGCGGACGATGCGCTGGCCGTCCGTTGGCCGCAGCGAGACCGCCGATTCCGGGTCCTTCTGCGCAAGCAGCGCATGGAGTCGCTCCGGGCCTTCTTCGGCGAGCCGCCTCCGCCAGTGGTCGCGGATCCCCGCGGGAACGGCTGGCATCTCCGACAACCCCTCTGCTAGCGAGCGGAGATAGAGCCCGGTGCCGCCGGCGAAAATCGCCGGCTTGCCGGCCAACTCCGCGGCAAGTGCCTCGACGTCGCGCAGCCAGGCGCCCGTCGAGTAAGCGCTGCCCGGGTGGACGTGGCCATAGAGCCGGTGCGGCGCGCGCGCGAGATCTTCGCCGCGCGGACGCGCCGTCAGCATCTCGAGAACCGAATAGACCTGCATGCTATCGGCATTGACGATGACGCCGCCAAGGCGCTCCGCAAGGTCGAGAGCCAGCGCCGACTTGCCGCTCGCGGTCGGCCCAGCTATCAGGATCGCGTTCTTTACGGGCCCTTCGGCTTTTCCCGCTGCGGATTGTTCCATGTCCTTCGTCGCCACGCTGATATCCCGTCCGGACCGCCGAGCCCTCTCCGAGGAAACTGCGCATAAGGCGGCGGAAGCGGTCGGCGCAAGTGCAATCGACTGGCTCGGCGAAGCGGTCGCCTGCGACCTCGTCCTGCCCGGCTCGATTCTACCGGAAGACGCCGACGCGAGGCTGCGCGATCTCCTCGCGCTCGTTCCCGTCGACATCGTCGTCCAGGAGGCCGCAGGGCGGCGCAAGAAGCTCCTGATCGCCGACATGGACTCGACCATGATCGACCAGGAATGCATCGACGAACTGGCCGACGAGATCGGCATCAAGGATCATGTCGCCGCCATCACCGCGCGCTCGATGAATGGCGAGATCGCCTTCGAGCCGGCACTGCGTGAGCGCGTTGCCCTGCTCAAGGGCCTCGCCACTTCGGTCATCGGCGAAATCATCGAAAAGCGCATCACGCTGGCATCGGGCGGACGAGAACTCGTCGCCACGATGCGCGCCGCCGGCGCCTGGACGGCGCTCGTTTCCGGAGGCTTTGACGCCTTCACCCGCCCGATCGCCGCGCGCCTCGGCTTCCACGAGAACCACGCCAACCGCCTCGTCGAGGATGACGGCAGGCTTGCCGGTCTGGTGGTGGAGCCGATCCTGGGGCGCGCCGCGAAAGCCCAGTCGCTACTGTCGATCGCCGGTCGTCTCGGCATTTCGCCGGCCGATGCGATCGCCGTCGGTGACGGCGCCAACGATCTCGACATGCTGACCTTGGCGGGAACCGGCGTCGCGCTCCATGCTAAACCTGCGGTTGCAGCCGCGGCGCGCGTCAGGATTGATCACGGAGACTTGACCGCGCTACTATTCCTGCAGGGATACCGGCACCGCGACTTCGTCCGCTGACGCCGGGCCGGGCGGGCCGGCAAGCCCCTTTGCCTGACAAGAGGCGCCCTGCCGCTCTATCGGCAGAGCGCAGCTCCGCGGAACCCCCGCTCAATCCATGCGGATCGTCACGAAGCGCAGTTCGCCGGTCTTCGAGGCGAGCATCAGCAGGGCGTTCTTGCGTCCCTGCTCCTTCAGGGCGTTGATGCGGTCGAGAACCTGCTGCGGCGACGACACCGATTCCTGCGCGATCTCCGTGATCACCTCGCCGGCGACGATGCCGCGCTCGGCGGCGGCGGAGCCTTCTGCAACCTCGGTGATGACCACGCCGGAGACGTCGGCGGAGATGCCGAACTTGGCGCGCGCCTCCTCGTCGAGGGTCGCGACCGTCATGCCGAGCGCGGTTGCGGTCGAAACCGGAGCGCCCTCGTCGGGCTTGCCCTCGCCCTCGGCCAGCTTTTCGCCGTCCTCGAGGCGGCCGAGCGTAACCTTGACGGTCTGCTCGACACCCTTGCGGATGATGACGACGTCGACCGCCTTGCCGACGGGGCTTTCGGCGACGACGCGCGGCAGGTCGCGCATATCCATGATGTCCTTGCCGTCGAAGCGGATGATGACGTCGCCCGGCAGTATCGAGCCGTCGTCGACCGGCCCGCCCTTGATCACGCCGGCCACCAGCGCGCCTTTTGCCTCCGCCATGCCGAGGCTCTCGGCGATTTCCGGGGTGACAGGCTGGATACGCACGCCGAGCCAGCCGCGCCGCGTCTCGCCGAACTGGCGAAGCTGGTCGACGACGCTGACCGCGAGCTTCGCCGGGATGGAGAAGCCGATGCCGATCGACCCGCCCGACGGTGAGATGATCGCGGTGTTGATGCCGATGACCTCGCCGTCCATGTTGAACAGCGGCCCGCCCGAGTTGCCGCGGTTGATCGCCGCGTCGGTCTGGATGAAGTCGTCGTAGGGGCCGGCATTGATGTCGCGGTTGCGGGCCGAAACGATGCCGAGCGTAACGGACCCGCCAAGGCCGAACGGGTTGCCGATCGCCATCACCCAGTCGCCGATCCGGATCTTGTCGGATTCGCCGAATTTCACCGCCTTGAGCTGCTTCTTGCTGGGATCGACCTTGAGCACCGCAATGTCGGTCTTGGTGTCCTTGCCGACGAGTTCCGCCTTCAGTTTGGAGCCGTCGGCAAAGTTGATCTCGATCTCGTCAGCGTCTGCGATGACGTGGTTGTTGGTGACGATGATGCCGTTTTCGGCGTCGACGACGAAGCCGGAACCGAGCGACTGGACCTTCTGCTGGCCGCCGCCCTGGCCTTCGCCCTCGCGATCCTTGAAGAAGTCGTCGAAGAAGTCCTGGAACGGCGAGCCTTCGGGAAGCTCCGGCATCGGCACCGCCCCGGGTCCTTCCGAACCCTTGACGCGCTGGGACGTGGAGATGTTCACCACCGCATCGAGCAGGCCTTCGGCAAGATCGGCGACCGATTCGGGTCCCTTGGCGAAGGCTGGCGGTGCCAACGAGGCGGTCACGCCGGCCCCGAGGACGAGTGCCGCGCCGGCGGCCAGGATGGCCTTGCGCAATGCAGGCACGAGGGACGGACGTTGCATTGATTGCCTCCCGGCAGTTCGGATTGGATGTGCCTCGATCAGGCTCGCGGCGCTACGCCATGATGGGAAGAAATACGGCGCGTTTGCGGTCTTGGCCATGGCGAGCGAATAAATCCTCCGTGACGCCGCGGCAAGCCGATCGACGCGCCTTGCCCGCCGCCGCCGGCACAAGGTCGGGCGTCCTGCGCCTCAGCCTCTCGCCAGCCAGACCACCCCGACGCCCGCCGCGACGGCGATCAGTCCGCCGATCCTGAGCGCGTTTTCAGGCGTCGACAGGACCTCCGCCGCGAGCTTCCGGGCAAGGCCCGGAAACCCGCTGTAGACGATCCCCTCGATGACGAGCACGAGCCCGATCGCGGCGATGAAGTCCGCCACGCGGCCCGTCGCCTACTGGCTGGCGCCGCTGGCCGGTGCGCCACCTTCTGCGGCGGGCGGCGCCGGCTGCGGCGCGGGAGCGCCGGCCGTCGCGGCGCGGAAGTAGCGCAGGAAGTCCGAGTCCGGCGACAGCACCATCGTCGTGTCGTTGGGGCCGAGCGCCTGCACATAGGCGTTCATCGAGCGGTAGAACTCGAAGAACTCGGGGTCGCGCTGGAAGGCGCCGGCGAAGATCGCGTTGCGCTCGCCTTCGCCCTCGCCGCGCAGGATCTCCGATTCCTTGCGCGCCGCCGCCACCGTCTCGACGACCTCGCGGTCGGCGCGGGCGCGGATGCGCTGCGCCGCTTCGCGACCGCGGGCGCGCAGCCGCTCGGCTTCGGCCAGTCGCTCCGCCTTCATGCGTTCGAAGGTCTGCTGCGAAACTTCGGCGGTCAGGTCGGTACGGCGGATGCGCACGTCCTGGATTTCGAGGCCGAGAGAGGTGGCGTCGGGCCGCAGCTGGTCGCGGACCTCGCGCATCATCGAAGTGCGCTCTTCCGACAGCGCCGCCTCGAAGCCGCGCAGGCCGTAGACCCGGCGCAGCGCCGCGTCGAGACGGGTGCGCAGCCTCTGCTCGGCGAGTTGCACCTGGCCGGAAACCGCCGAGCGGAAGCGCCGCGGATCGGAGATGCGGTAGGCAACGAACGCGTCGACCTCGTAGAACTTGCCGCCCGAGACCTGGACGCGGATGTCGTCGAGATCGAAGCGAAGGATGCGGTCCTCGATGATCTGGACGTTGTCGGCCTCGAAGAAGGCGAACGGCGCCTTGAAATAGATGCCGGGCTCGGTCTTGACGTCGACGATCTCACCAAACCGCAGAACGATGGCCTGCTGGCGTTCGTTGACGACGAACAGCGACGAATAGACGAGGAAAAGGATGACGGCGGCGACGATGCCGATAAAGGGAAGACGGTTCGCCATCACGGGTTGCCTCCGGTCGCGCGCTTCTGCAATTCGGGTAGCGGCAGGTAGGGGATGACTCCCTGGCCGCCGCCCTGCTCGACGATTACCTTGTTGGCGCCCTTCAGCACCTGCTCCATGGTCTCGATGAACAGGCGTTCGCGCGTGACGCCCGGCGCCTTGGCGTACTGGTCGTAGACCGAGATGAAGCGCTGTGCCTCGCCTTCCGCCTCGAGCACGATGCGGTTCTTGTAGGCGGCCGCCTCTTCGAGGATCTGCGCCGCCTCGCCGCGGGCCTGGCCGAGCTTCTGGTTGGAGTACTGGTTGCTCTCCTCGACGAAGCGGTCTTCGTCCTGTTCGGCGCGCTGCACCTCGTCGAACGCATCCGCGACCTCGCGCGGCGGTGCCGCGTCCTCGATCGAGATGGCGTTGACGTTGAGGCCGGCACCGTATTCGTCGAGCGTCTGCTGGATGATCGCACGGACGTTTTCGGCGATGCCCTGGCGGTCGTCGCGGAAGATGTCCTGGGCGGGCCGGCGGCCGACGATCTCGCGCATCGCGCTCTCGCCGATCTGCAGAAGCATGCCGTCACCGTCGGCGACGTTGAAAAGATAGGCCTTCGGGTCGGAGACCTGGTAAGCGATCGAGAATTTGACGTCGACGATGTTCTGGTCGCCGGACAGCATCAGACCGGATGAACCGCGATCCCGCTGGCTGCCGCCGACGTTGAGCAGCTTTTCGGCGATGTTCGCCCGCTCCACCGTCTCGACCGGCCAGAAGTGGAAATGCAGGCCCGGTTCGGAAAGCTCTTCCTTCGGCTTGCCGAAGCGCAGTTCGACGGCCACTTCGTCCGGCTGGACCGTATAGATCGCCTGGAACAGCCACAGGGCGACGAGACCGAGGACCACCAGAACGCCGACCGCAGGACTGAAGCCGCCGCCACCGGGCAGCGCCCGCTTCAGGCGGTCCTGGCCGCGACGGATGATGTCCTCGAGATCGGGAGGCGTGCCTTGCGGGCCGGTGTTGCGGGGGCCTTGCCCCCAAGGTCCGCCGGAGTTGCCGCCGCCGCCCCACGGGCCGCCGCCGCCACCGCCGCTCTGATTGTTCCAGGGCATGGATGTCCTTTCGGTCTTCTGTCTGGTGCGACGGCGTTGCCTGCCCTCGCCCGCTCCCTTGGCTCTTCTATAGGTACGCCCTGCCGCGCTTTCAACGCGAAGCGGCGGCGAACGCCCTTCTTTCGGCACCGACGCGTAAGCGTGGCGCCGCGATTCATACAATCTCAATGCACGCTTTGGCGCCGTTCGTAAACCGCGTAGCGTGTCGCATGGCTGTCGCGCTCGCCGGCCGGAACATCCTCGCTGCTGACAAGCAGCCATGTCGCCGGGTCGATCGGCGGGAAACGCGCATCACCCTCGATATCGGCAAGAACATGGGTGACGTAAAGGCGGTCGGCGATCGGCAGCGCCTGGCGGTAGATTTCCGCGCCGCCGACCACGCAGATTTCGTCGGCGCCGGCCATGCAGCGTGCGCGGACGCTCGCCAGTGCAAGCGCGTCGTCAAGGCTCCCTGCCACCTCGACACCCTCGACGCGGTATGTCGGATCGCGCGTGACGACGATGTTGAGCCGTCCCGGCAGCGGCTTGCCGATGCTCTCGAAGGTCTTGCGCCCCATGACGATCGGCTTCCCCATCGTACCGGCCTTGAAGCGCTTGAGGTCGCCGGAGAGCCGCCACGGCAACCCGTTGTTGCGGCCGATCACGCCGTTCTCGGCGACCGCGACGTAGATGGCGACATGCATCACTCCGCCCCGGCCGCGGGCGTGTTCGGGAACGGCAGCTTCTGCCGCGCCGGCGGCGTGCCGAGATCGGCGGCGCGGTCCGCCGTCTCCGCGTTCCAGTCGAAGTTGGCGAGCAGCAACACCTCGACGTTTTTCGCCGGATAGTAGTCGTCGGCGGTCATCTCGAAGGTGGTCGGCCCGACCTTCTTGACGTTCTCGCCGCAGAACGAGACGAGGTTCCTGGTGTCGCCCTTGTCGATGGTCAGCTTGAACTTGCCGATCGTGCCGCCCGCCCAGTTTCCGCCGGTCGTCAGGATATAGGAGATGCGATTCTCGAACAGCGGCGGATAGCCGTCGGGATTCTGCTTCGCCGCCTTAAGGATCGCGTTCTCGAACGGCTTGTCCATGCAGTACTTGGCCTTGTAGTCGCCGTAGGTGTCGCCCTGGAACGCCCCTTCGTAGAAGAATGTGAGGCCGGCGGTGGCACCGACGCTCGGCGTGTAGCGGTGCGCGACCTTCACCGGCTTGCCGGCAGGAAAGGTCATCCGCCACCAGTAGGTGGTCTTCAGCTTCCAGAACGGGGAGCGCACGCGCTGCCAGCCCTGGCCGGCATCGTATTCGTCGACGACGATGATGCCGCGCGCGATCCAGTCGGCGGCGACCTTCGGCTGCAGCTTGGCCAGCGCATCGTAGGCTTCGTCTCCGAACGGATAGAGCGGCACACCGTACTTCTCCAGTTCCTCGGTGACGTCGAGATCGACGGCGAAAGCCTTGTGTTCCAGTTGCGCCTGACGCGGCTTGCCGTCGACGGTGACGGTGAAGCCGAGGAAGTTCTCCGACGAGTCCACCGGTATGGCCGGCATCCAGTAGGGATTGCCTTCGATGTCGGGCATCGGGAAGGCGACGATCGTGTCGACGTCCTTGTCCGACATGTTGCGGAACACGTAGTCGACCGTGACCTTGTTCGGCGAGATGAAGAGGTCTTCCTTGTCCATGGCGATCACGTCGTTGCGCGAAAGCACGAGCCCGCCCGTGCCGAGCTCGGCGACGGAATCGTTGGCCAGGGCAGGCAGGGGCGCGGCGGCGGCCAGGGCGAGGATCAGGCGGCGGATCATGGACTATCCTCTCTGTCTCGGACGATGGGGAAAGACGCGTGGCCAGAATAGTGCGGCCATTGCGGCAGGATTCGTACGGGTTCGCTAGACCGCGATCGGCGCGCGGATCGTCGCCTCGGCGACGTAGTTATCCAGGCGGAAGTCCTCGTAGCGGAACTGGAAGAGATCCTTGACGGCCGGGTTTATCCACATCGCCGGCAGCGGCTTCGGCCGGCGCGAAAGCTGCTCGCGCGCCTGCTCGAAATGGTTGGCGTAGAGATGCGCGTCGCCAAGCGTGTGGATGAACTCACCCGGCTTCAGGCCGGTCACCTGCGCCACCATCATCGTCAGCAGCGCATAGGAGGCGATGTTGAACGGCACGCCGAGGAAGATGTCTGCCGAGCGCTGGTAGAGCTGGCACGACAGCCGGCCTTCCGAGACGTAGAACTGGAACAGGCAGTGGCAGGGCGGCAGCGCCATGTCGTCCACCTCGGCCGGATTCCACGCCGAGACGATGAGGCGCCGCGAGTTGGGCGTCGTGCGGATCTGTTTCAGCAGATTGGCGATCTGGTCGATCGTCCCGCCCTTGCCGTCCGGCCACGACCGCCACTGCGCCCCGTAGACCGGGCCAAGGTCGCCGTTCGCGTCGGCCCACTCGTCCCAGATGGTGACGCCGTGCTCGTGCAGGTACTTTATGTTGGTGTCGCCCTTCAGGAACCAGAGCAACTCGTGGATGATCGACTTGAGGTGCAGCTTCTTCGTCGTCGTCACCGGAAAGCCGTCGGCAAGGTCGAAGCGCATCTGGTAGCCGAACACCGAGCGCGTGCCCGTGCCGGTGCGATCGCCGCGGTCGCTGCCGTGGTCGAGTACGTGCTGGAGAAGATCGAGATACTGGCGCATGTCGCGGCGACTCCCTTGACGGGGAACATAGCCGAGCTGGCGCGGAGGACAAAGCGGGGGCCTGGCCGATTTCCCCGGAAGATCGCGCTGGCGCCGCGATGCGCGCTCGCGGGCGCGGCGCCGTGTGCGGACACTACCCGCTCCCATTGGACTGCGCCACCTTGCGGTGGACAGGTTTGGAAGAAGAAACCGCCCCTGTTGGCCGGTTTTCGGAGAGAGCCATGCCCAAGTATCGCAGCGACTACATCGCCCTTAAGCGTCATCTCGTTGAAGAATATCCATCGGGGAAGTCGGTTCACGCGTTGTCGCGGCACTACGACGCGCGACGGCGCGCACGATCGATCGGGTTCGCTACTTCAAAGTCGGATTTCGGCTCTTTTTTTTTCGCGGATTCCCGCGAGGGGGCTACGACGTGTCCCACGGCCGAATGCGCACAGGTCCCCGCCGCCGATGGTCGGCCACGATGAAGAACATGACCGGTGCGAGGCCGCGCGGCGCGACGCCGGCGAAAGGATGGCAGCCGGCGGAACGGCAGCCCAGCTCGACGAGATCGCAGAGCATGGCGGCCAACAGGCGCAGGCGCAGCGCGAGGCACGCGGCTTCCATCGGATGGCCGCGGACGTCCGCGGTTTCGAGATCCGGCCAATCCGTCCCGGTCTCGCGGACCACGAAGGCCCGAGCTATCGAATCCGCGCGCCACAGGATGGCAAGCACGAGGACGCGGACGGGGAAGGAGCGGTCGGCGGCGCGCTCGGCAAGCAGCGAAAGCGAAACGAGCAGCGCCGCTATGCGCAGCAGCATCCGTTCGTATCGCGATCTGCCGTCCGTGGCACCGTCCATGCCGGGCCTCCTTTGCCTGCGGCGATTCTACGCCGGGTCTTCCGGGAGGGGGATAAAACGTCGCCGGATCGCAGCCGAATTCGCATAAGGCATTGATTCCGTTGAAGCGGGCGGGAGATCTTATCCCCGCCTTGCCGCCAACGCCGGGCGCGCTACTCCTTGATGCAGGCCTCTCCGTCGTCGCGAACGGACGCGCGCTCGGCGTTCCGAAATCGCTCCATGGCGCTGGACAGCCCGAATTCTCGTGCTATAAACCGCGCGCATTCGAGGGGCGGCGCCTGCCGTCCACGGAGGCTCGGCGCGGTTCACGCTGCGTTACAGCCGGATGCCCAGGTAGCTCAGTTGGTAGAGCAGCGGATTGAAAATCCGCGTGTCGGTGGTTCGATTCCGCCCCTGGGCACCATTTCACC
>CAJPFN010000106.1 GCA_905339215.1 Rhizobiaceae bacterium | reverse complement strand
CGGGCGGGACGGGCGGCGCGCCGCGGGGCGGCGGAGGATGAGCAGCAGCAGCGGCGGGAGCGGTGCTCCGCCGGCGCCGGTTGCCGCGACGGCGGGCCAGCCGCAGGACCAGTCGTCGGAGAAGACGGCGGAACCGTCGTCACCGATGTCTTCCGCGTCGGAGAACATGTCGAGCACGGCGGCAAGCACGCGCAGGCGCAGCGCCAGCAGCACCGCATCTGCGGCGCCGTAGTGCAAGCCGGCCGGTTCGTCGAGGCAGGCGAGGTCGGGCAAGGGGACGTCCGGGCAGCCGGCGTCGAGCGCCTCGGCGATCAGCGTCGCCGCCTCCCGGGCGACGAAGCGGCGGGCGATGGCTTCGGCGCGGAAGAGGATGGCCAGCACAAGGAAACGGACGGGCAAGGAGCGGGCAGCAGAACGCTCGGCCAGCAGCGCCAGGGCGAGCAGCGTCCGGGCGATGCCCCGGAACGTTCCCCTGTCGTGCAACGCGCCTTCCATCGACGGGCCCTCCTTCGGCCGCTCACAGGGTAAAGCGGGCTTTCGGGGAGGTGGATAAAATGCCGTGACGAAAAATGTCCGCCGATTGATTCTGCTGGGGAAATTGTCCCGCCGCGGCTGTTTCCGGCGGATCTTATCCTCGCGCGCCCTCCGATTCGTCATCCACGGGCAAGCGACGCGAAGCGGAGCGCGACCCGAGGATTCATGCCGGAACGGCGGCGAAATGCGCGGCGGTGAAGAACAAGCGTCCTTCGCCCGCCGCCCCGCGTGGCCGCGGCGTTCCGGCATGGATGCCCGGCTCAAGGCCGGGCATGACGAAGGCACGAGGCGAAGCGCAGTGGCCGTTCGGGGGCCCTTCCCCGCAAGGAGGAAGGCGGGCGCCCACGCCGTACGCCGGCCTTGCCATCAGATAACAAAGCCGACGGGTAGCCGCATTCAGCTGCGGTAGGCCGGCTCCTCATCGTCGAGGATCGCCCTGAGTTCGGCCAAGTGTCGCTCGGCCTGGCCGGGGTAATCGGCGATTTCCTGCGCCACGCGCTCGGCGATCTCGTCGGATAGCACGCGCAGCGGCACGCCGGTCCATAGCGCCTTCACATAGGTTTCGGCGGCGCGCTCGAAGTAGTAGAGCCGGTTGAACGTATCGGCGACGGTGTCGCCGATCACCAGCACGCCGTGATTGCCCATCACCATCACCTTCACCCTGGGATCGGCAAGCAGGCTCGAGCAGCGTTCGCCCTCCTCCTCGAAGGCCAGCCCGCCATAGTGACCGTCGACGACGTGGCGACCGAAGAACATCGCCGTGTTCTGGTCGATCGGCGGCAGCGTCGAATCGGCCAGCGAGGCGAGCACGGTGGCGTGGATCGAGTGGACGTGCATGACGCAGCGCGCATGGGCACAGTTGCGGTGGATCGCGCCGTGGAGGCCCCAGGCCGTCGGATCGGGCGCGTCGGGCCGGTTCATCGTCTCCGGGTCGCCGGCATCGATCAGGAGCAGGTCGCTGGCACGGATGCGCGAGAAGTGCACCTGGTTGGGGTTCATCAGGAAGCGCATGCCGCCGTCGTCGACGGCGAGCGAGAAGTGGTTGGCCACCGCCTCATGCATGTTGAGGCGGGCCGTCCAGCGGAAGGCGCAGGCGAGATCGACGCGCTCGGCGTAGTAGGGCAGGTTCGGGCGCCGCTCCGCGGCGAGGGACGTGACGGACATGGCATCCTCCGTGGGTGGACCCATCCTGCGGCCCATGCGGCGCGAGCGCAAGAGGCGAGCGACCGCAGAGAGTGCCGGCCGCCGAGCGACGGCCCGGCTCTCCCCTTGCAGCGCGATGGGCGGACAGCGAGGATGCCAACTGCCGAGCCGCAGGGGATGCGCCAGACGATGGAAGCCTTTCACTGGATCGTGGTCCCGATCTCGACCATTCTCGGCCTGTCGTTGGCGCGGCTGCTCGGCGGATATGTCGCCGCCGTGAAGGGCCGCGCCGGCCTGCGCTTCGACTGGCTTCCGCTCGTTTTCGCCGCCGCCATCCTTGGTGCGGCCCTGCAGTTCTGGTGGGCCCTGCTCGAGCTCTCCGGACGCGAACACTGGTCGCTTTCGGCGTTCACCCTGCTGGTCGCGATGATCCTGGCGCTGTTTACTGCCGCGGCGCTGATCTCGCCGTCGGACGCCGACAGCGACCTGCGCCGCGCATTCGAGCGCGACGGCCACTGGGCGCTGCTCGCGCTGGCGACGTTCCATACGCTGGCGATCGTCGCAAACAGCTGGCTATGGGGCGTACCGCTCATTTCCGTCGACCAGGCGCTTCAGCTGCTCCTGGCCTTGTTGTGCGCCGCCACCGCCTTCGTCCGCCGCAGGCGCTTCCAGGAGGGCGCGGCGCTCGTCTACCTGCTTTCCAGCCTCGCCGACATTCTCGTCGCGTCCATATCGACCTACTGAGCCCGGCTTCATCAGGCCGCCGACCGGCCGAGCCTCAAGCCGCCCGTCTCGACGATGAAGTCGATCACCTCGGCGAGGCCCTTGCCGCGCGACAGGTCGGTGAAGCCGTAGGGCCGCCCGGCGCGCATCCTCGCAGCGTCGCGTTCCATGACATCGAGATTGACATTAACGTAAGGCGCGAGGTCGCTCTTGTTGATCACCAGGAAATCGGAGCGGGTAATGCCCGGTCCGCCCTTCCTCGGGATCTCCTCGCCCTGGCACACGGAAATGACGTAGAGCGTCAGGTCGGCGAGGTCGGGCGAGAAGGTGGCGGCGAGGTTGTCGCCGCCCGATTCGATGAAGACGACGTCGAGGTCGGGGAACTTCCGGTTCATCTCGGCGATCGCCTGGAGGTTGATCGAGGCATCCTCGCGGATCGCCGTGTGCGGGCAGCCGCCGGTCTCGACGCCCACGATGCGCTCCTCGGGCAGCGCCTGGAGGCGCGCCAGCATCATGGCATCCTCCTTCGTGTAGATGTCGTTGGTGACGACGGCGATGGAGAACTCGTCGCGCATCGCCTTGCAAAGCTTTTCGGTCAGCGTCGTCTTGCCGGAGCCGACGGGGCCGCCGATGCCGACGCGCAGGGGTCCGTTGGAATTGGTCATTGCGGAAGTCCGTTGAGCACGAGGAAAGCGTAGCCGAGGCCAATCGCCAGACAAAGCGGCGAATAGTAGCGTCTGTCGAGGCGTGCGAACGGCTGCTCCGGCGTCAGCCGCCGCCATGCGGGCGTGAAACCGAGGAGGCCCCGGCCGACGAACACGAGGCCCACGCCGGCGCCGGCGAGCCATAAGATCGACGCAGCTTGCGGCGGCGGCGCCGCAGTGCCGAGCATCAGCGCGACGAGCGCGGCTGCCGCAAGCAGGCCGGCGACCGCGAAGGCGCTGGCGGGCGGCGGCATGCGCCGCCTGCCACGAAAGCCGGTGACCGCTCTCGCGCAACTCGCTTCGTCGACCCCCGGCCAGACGCCGCCGGCCCCCCAGTAGGCATGCAGCGCGGCGAGGGCCGCAAGTATGAGTGCCAGCGCGACGGATGTCGTGATCACGACCGGAACAGCCTCGAATATTGCGTTTCGTGTTTCATCGCGGCGATGTCGGAGAGGAATGCCGCCGAGCCGAGATCGTCGAGCGTCGACGCGGCCGCCAGCCGCGCCGCTTCGATGACCTTGGGCTCAAGGCGCAGCAGCGCGGCCACGGCGCCTTCCTGGCCGGTGACGCCGAGGCGGATGCCGGCCTGCAACAGGTTGGAGACGAATGCCTGGAGATAGGCGGCGACGGCCTGGCCGAGCGGGACCCCTGCGGCGCCAGCGGCCGCGCCGACGGCGACGCAGTAGGGACAGTTTGCCGGCAAATCGATCGGGGCGCCGCCGCTCGTGGCCAGCGCGCCGGCAAAGGCCGCGCCCTGCAGCATGGTCTCGCGGTGGCGCTCCTCCGATCCCGCCATCGCCTCGCCGAGGCCGGCGAGGTCGGCGAGGTCGCCGCCGGCACGGACGCGGCGCCAGGCCTCGGCAAAGAGTATGGCGTCGTTCCTGGCGCTGCCGAAGGCGAGCAACTGGCCGAGCCAATCCTCCAGCCCGGCGGCGTCGCGCAGCAGCCCGTCATGAGCGGCGCGCTCCAGCCCGTGGCTGTAGCTATAGCCGCCGACCGGGAAGGCCGGCGACAGCCACGCCATGAGGCGCAGCAGCGCGGCGGGCCCCGCGGCGCGTTCAGGCATGGTCGTGGCCGTAGTGCGGATCGCCGGGAAACCGCCCGAAGCGGTCCGGCTCGCCGTGCCCATGCCCATGCCCATGTCCGTGCGCGTGATGGCCGTGATGATGTTCGCCCGGCCCGTGGTCATGGCCGTAGTGCGGATCGCCGGGCATACGGCCATAGGCGTCGGGCTGGCCGTGCCCAGCATAGGCCCCCCGCAGCGGGCTGAAATGCTCGCGGATGTCGGCGACGGTGGCGCCGAGCCCCTCGAGCATCGCCTTGATGACGTGGTCGCGCGCGATCAGGATGCGGCCGGCCTCGACCTGCGCCGGGAGATGGCGGTTGCCGATGTGCCAGGCAAGTTCGGCGAGATGCACGGTGTCGCGGCCGCGGATCTCGTAGAGTTCCTCGTCGGCGGCGACGATCTCGACGTGGCGGCCGTCGTCGAGCACGAGCACGTCGCGGTCACCGAGCATGGTCGGCTCGGCGAGGTCGACGAACAGCTTGTCGCCGTGCTGCAGCGTCAATACGCGGCGGCGCAGGTGCCGTTCGTCCTGGGGGAGCACGACGAGGTCGAATGGAAGCGGCCGGTCCGCCGGCAGATCCTCGGCGCGGATAGCGCTGCCGGCGCGCGGCATCCTGGTGAAATCGGCGTTGAGCGACAGCTTCATGCGGCCTTCTCCCGTTCCCTTGCCCGCGCCAGCGCCGGGCGTGCCAGCACGCGGTCGAAATAGTCGTTCACGGCTTCGGACTTCACCTCGAAGCGGGCGCCGCGCGCCCACTGGCCGCAATGGCCGAGGACCACGTCGACCGCCGAGAAGCGGTCGCCGAGCGCATAGGCGCGACCGCCGAGCTTGGCCTCGAGCGCGGCGACCTCCTTGTCGAACTCGTAGGCCGTCCACGGGCCGACGTCGCAACGCAACTCCTCGGGCAGGAGCAGCCGGTGCTTCAGCTTGTTCCACATCGGCGCCTCGAACTCGGACTGGGCGAAATGCATCCAGGAATCGAAGATCGCCCTTCCGGCGAGGCCGGGATCGGCGCCGAGACCCTTGTCGGCGTGCTTCTCCGCGAGATAGGCGCAGATCGCCGCCGAATCGGTCACCACCACGTCGCCGTCGACCAGGGCAGGCATCTTGCCGGTCGGATTGTAGCGGCGCATCAGCTCGCTGTGCTGCTTGGCCTTGACGATGCCGTAGGGCTCGCCGAGCTCTTCAAGCATCCAAGTGACGCGGGTCAGGCGCGACCCCGGCGATCCGACGGCCATGTACATGGTTCAGTTCCTCTCCTGCGGCGCCGGATGCGCCCCCCGGCGTTGCAATACACGGCGGAAAAGCCACAGGGCAAGGAGCACCAGAAGGGCGGTGAAGGCAAGGGTGGAGAAGGCCGACTTGAGCAGGGTCCAGCGGCTCGCCGCCTGTGCGAGTTCCGGGGTCAGCGCCGCAGCGCCGCCGTCGAGCATCCGCGCCACGGCGGCGTTCTCCAGATAGTCGAAGGCCATGCCGGGCAGGGCGGCGGCGGCGAGGAGCCAGCGCCAGCGGCCGAGGCCGGAAGGCGCGAGCAGGAGGATCGCCAGAACGAGCGTGGCGGCGAGCAGCGCCGGATAGGCGATGTCGAGGCGCTGCTGGACGCCGCGGTAGAGCGCCGTTCCCTCGGGCGTCAGCGCGGCGAGGAAGGCGCGGGCTTCGTCGAAGGAATAGCCGGTCGGCCGGAGGTCGAACGGCGAAAGTCCGCCGGCGGCCGCAGTGATCGCCGGCAGCGTCCACAGGAGCATGACGAGATAGACGCCGAGCGTGACGGCGAAGGCGAGCCAGAAGGCGGTGCGCGCCGGGATCATGCCGCGCTCCGGCATGCGGAGAAGCCGGCAATCGGCTGAGGATCGGCGGCGCGGCCGCCGGCGCCGGAACCACGCACGATCAGAACTCCTCGATCCGCCCGGGGTGGATAATCTCGATCGTCCGAGACACCAGATGCGGCGCGCTCGCCTCGCGCCACGCGGCGAGATGCGGCTGTTTCGAATGCGCGGTGAGCGCCTCGCGGGTCTGCCGTTTCTCGACGAAGACCAGCTTCTCCGGGTCCGCCAGGCTGTGGAACAACTCGTAGGCGATGCAGCCCTTCTCGGCGCGGGTCGCGGCGACGCACGCCGCCGCCGGCGCGCGCAGGGCGTCGAGCGAGCCCGGCTTGATGGTGAGCGTGGCGACGACGTAGATCATGGGCGGTCCTTGCGGCCTTGGCTGGATGGATGGCACCGGTCACCCGGCATTCGGCAGACCTGCGCGCGGCAATGCACCCTGCTCCGCGCCCGAACGTGCGCAGCCGACGGGACGGGATGGGAAGTGCGGACGGAGGGCGACCCGGAATTTGCTCATAGTCCATGATGCCCTTTCCGGCGGCCCGGGCCAATCGCGCATTCGGAACCCGTTGAGAAATCCTGCGTGCCCGCACTGCCGGGTTTCGGGAGCCCGGAATGCGCTCGGGGCAAGGCAGCGTGATTGCTTCCCGCCGGCGCCATGTACGATAGTGAGCCGGTGTATTTTCTCCGATGGCGCGCGCCGACAGGTGATCTTGGATGCGACTTTTTTCGCCGATGCAAACTCCGGGCGCGTTCCGCAAGATCGCCGCGTCGACCTGGCGCAGAGCCAACGATCCGCAGCTGTTCGGAGGTGCCGACATCGACTTCACCGCGGCAAGCGCCTTCATCGAGCGCTACAACGAGCGCTTTGGCGTCAAGATCACGCCAACGCACCTGGTCGGCCGCGCGGCAGGCCTCGTCCTTGCCAGGTATCCGAAGGCCAATGCCAAGATCGGGATGTGGCGCATCTGGCAGCGCAACAGCGCCGACGTCTATTTCCACATAGCGACGGAAGACGGGGAAGACCTGTTCGGCACCAAGGTCCGGGCCGCAGACGGGATCAGCCTCGCCGAACTCGAAAGAACGCTGCACGCGGCGGAACAAGGCATCCGCGACATGACCGACAAGGGTTTCGTGAGAAGCCGCAGGATCATGCTGGCGCTGCCCTTGTTCGTCCTGCGCCCGTTCATCGCGCTGACCAGCTTCGCCGCCAACGAGCTTGGGATCGATCTGTCGTCGTCGGGCTTTGCACGCGACGCGTTCGGCGGAGCGATGGTCACGTCGGTCGGCATGTTCGG
Organism: Rhizobiaceae bacterium; assembly: GCA_905339215.1. Lineage (GTDB taxonomy): Bacteria > Pseudomonadota > Alphaproteobacteria > Rhizobiales > Rhizobiaceae > DUSC01. Next base: position 29,816 of record CAJPFN010000106.1, on the reverse strand, counting down.
CCTGGAAACCGGCTATGCCGCTCTCACGCCCGTCGCGCGATGCTCCATGTGTTTTGCAATCATGCAGCTTCGCCGGCGGCCGTGGGTCGTGGGAGACCGTGTCGAGCCCCGCCCCGTCCTTCGCATCTGCGCCACGTTCGACCATCGCATCCTCGACGGCCATCTCGCGGGTCTCGTGGCACGCGAGGTGGAGGACCTGTTGTCCCACCCGGAAAAGCTGCTCACCGAAACGGAGCGCCCGGAGTTCCTCCAAGCGGCGCCCGCCGTCGTTCCGAGCTCCGATCGGCCTGCGGTCGATGGAACCCGGTTGCCCTCTCCCCGCCTTTGACAGGATCGCCACCGCCGGCCCGACTGCGCGTCAAAACAGGAAATACCGCTGCGCCATCGGCAGCACGGTCGCCGGCTGGCAGGTGAGCAGCTCGCCGTCGGCGCGCACCTCGTAGGTCTCGGGATCGACCTCGACATGCGGGGTCGCGGTGTTGAGCTTCATCGACGCCTTGCCGATGCCGCCGCGGGTGTTCCTGACCGCGACAAGCTGCTTCGCCACGCCGAGCCTCGCCGCGAGACCGGCATCGAGCGAGGCCTGGCTGACGAAGGTGACGGAGGAACTGGTGCGCAGCTTGCCGAAAGCCGCGAACATCGGGCGGTAGTGCATCGGCTGCGGCGTTGGGATGGAGGCATTCGGATCGCCCATCGGGGCCGCGGCGATCGAGCCGCCGAGCAGGACCAGTTCCGGCTTCACGCCGAAGAAGGCAGGGTTCCACAGGACCAGGTCGGCGCGTTTGCCCACCTCGATCGAGCCGATCTCGTGGGAGAGGCCGTGGGCGATGGCCGGGTTGATCGTGTACTTGGCGACGTAGCGGCGGACGCGGAAATTGTCGTTGTCGCCCGTCTCCTCGGGCAGGCGGCCGCGCTGGCGCTTCATCTTGTCGGCGGTCTGCCAGGTACGGATCGCCACCTCGCCGACGCGGCCCATGGCCTGGCTGTCCGAGGAGATGATCGACAGCGCGCCCATGTCGTGGAGGATGTCTTCGGCCGCGATCGTCTCTTTGCGAATGCGGCTCTCGGCGAAGGCGATGTCCTCGGGGATCGACGGCGACAGATGGTGGCAGACCATCAGCATGTCGAGGTGTTCCGCCAGCGTGTTCACCGTGTAGGGCCGCGTCGGGTTGGTCGATGAGGGGATGACGTTGGGCAGGCCGCACACCTTGATGATGTCGGGCGCGTGGCCGCCGCCGGCGCCCTCGGTGTGGAAGGCGTGGATGGTACGGCCCTTGAAGGCGGCGACCGTGTCCTCGACGAAGCCGCTCTCGTTCAGCGTGTCGGTGTGGATCATCACCTGCTCGTCGAAGGCGTCGGCCACCGACAGGCAATTGTCGATCGCCGCCGGCGTCGTGCCCCAGTCCTCGTGGAGCTTCAGCGCCGCGGCCCCGGCAAGCACCATCTCCTCCAGCGGGCGGGGGAGCGAGGCGTTGCCCTTGCCGGCGAGCGCCAGATTCATCGGGAAGCCGTCGAAGCTTTCGATCATGCGCTGGATGTGCCAGGCGCCGGTGCAGGTCGTCGCGAGCGTGCCGTGCGCCGGGCCGGTGCCGCCGCCGAGCATGGTGGTGAGGCCCGACATCAGCGCTTCCTCGACCTGCTGCGGGCAGATGAAGTGGATGTGGGCGTCGAAGCCGCCAGCGGTGAGGATCTTTCCTTCTCCGGCGATCGCCTCGGTGGATGGTCCGATGACGATGGTGACGCCGGCCTGCGTGTCAGGGTTGCCGGCCTTGCCGATGGCGGCGATGCGGCCGTCCTTCAGGCCGACGTCGGCCTTGTAGATGCCGGTGTGGTCGACGATCAGCGCGTTGGTGATGACCGTGTCCACAGCGCCCTCGGCGCGCGTCGCCTGGCTCTGGCCCATACCGTCGCGGATCACCTTGCCGCCGCCGAACTTGACCTCCTCGCCGTAGACGGTGAGGTCGCTCTCCACCTCTATGAAAAGTTCTGTGTCGGCGAGCCGGATCTTGTCGCCCACGGTCGGGCCGAACATCTGCGCGTAGGCAGCGCGGGAGATGCGAGCGGGCATGGGCTATCCCTTCGTGATGTCGAGCGTGGCGGAACGGGTGGAGGTGGACAGATTGACGCAGGGGAACGGGCGGCCTACCGTCCGCGGCGGTGTAGCAAGGTCGCGCCGCCCCCCGGCTTTCGCGGCGCGCCCAGCCAGCGGAGGGTAGCAATGAAATCCAGGACGATTCTGGCAGGCCTGGTCGTGGCCGGCTCGGCGGCTCTCGCCCATGCCGAAACCCCGGTCGAGCGGGGCGAATATCTCGTGCGCGGTCCGGCCGGATGCGGCAACTGCCATACCCCGATGGGACCAGACGGCTTTGTCGCCGACCAGGAACTCGGCGGCCGGCTGGTGGAGGACGGCGAGGCCTTTACCGCCTATGCGCCCAACATCACGCCCGGTGGCCGCGTCGCCCAGTGGGCCGACGCGGAGCTGAAAAAGGCGATCCGCGAGGGCCTGCGCCCCGACGGCAGCCTGATCGGACCGCCGATGCCTATTACCATGTATCGCGGCCTGGCAGATTCCGACCTCGACGCGATCGTCGCCTTTCTGCGCACGGTGCCCGCCGTCGACAACAAGACGCCGGCCTCGGTGTACCGGATCCCGCTGCCGCCCGCCTACGGGCCACCGGTCGAGACGGTGACTGCGCCGGAGCGCGGGCCGACCGCCGAATACGGCGCTTACCTCGCCGGCCCGGTTGCGCACTGCATGGAGTGCCACACGCCCATGGGCCCGCAAGGTCCGATGCTCGACAGTGCGCTCGGCCAGGGCGGTTTTGCCTTCCACGGCCCCTGGGGTACGTCCGTTGCGGCCAACCTGACGAGCCACGAAGACGGGCTGAAGAACCACAGCGACGACGAGATCAAGACGATGATCACGCAGGGCGTGCGTCCGGACGGCTCGAGAATGTTCCCGCCCATGCCGTACGGATTCCTGGCGAAGATGACGCCAGACGACCTCAGCGCCGTCGTCGCCTACCTGCGGACGCTGCCGCCACTTCCAGACGCGAAGTAGCGCCGCAGGCGGAAGATTTCCCGTTTCGGCGGGAACCTTGAGCCAACCGGATGGTTCCTTGAAGAGGATCGGCGCGCGGCGCGGATTCCTCGACGTCCGGAGGCTATGATGAGAACAAAGCGAATCGGCGTTGCTCCCGCCGCAGCGGTTGCTCTCGCCCTCGCCGGCGCTTTTTCCGCTTCCTCCGCGCACGCACAGGCGGTCGACGAGGCCGCGCGCGAGACGATCATCGGCTCCGAGGTCAACGAGGAAGAGGTCGTGGCCGCCGCCGAGCCGGAACGGGTGATCGCAGCGATCGAAAAGACGCCCGAGAACATCGCGACGGTGCGCAAGACCACCAATCTGGACAAGGTGGACATCGTCTTCCTGCCCGACGCGTCCGCCGCCGAAGGCGGGCCGCCGCCGGAAATCGCGGCAAAGGTCGAGGAACGCAAGAACGAGATCGCCGAACTCAGACAGGAACTCGAAGGCAATGCCATGCTCTATCATGCCATCGATTCGCGGCAGGTGCTGGTGCGCGACGTTCTGGCAGTTGAGTTCGAAGACGCCGGCGTGGTGATCTATGCGGCCGCCAAACCGCCGGGAAGCTGAGCCGAGGCGCGTGCACGATCCCGCTGAACGCCGTCGCACCATGGCTTAGAGTTTCCCCATTGCCTTCTGCCGGAATCCGCAGACCGTGCGGTCGCCCACGGTCGGGCCAAACATCTGGGCGTAGGAGGCGCGGGAGAGGCGAGCGGGCATTTGAATGTCCTTCAGGACGGCCGGCACACGGCCGGATGCGTGAGGTGGCGGCCCGCGGCAACGCATTCGCCGCAGAAGTAGGCGCAGCCGGCCTTCACCCAGATATCTTCCGGCGCGTCCGCGGCGCGGCGACCGCATCGATCGCAGCGCAGACCCTGGAAAAGTCCGTCGAGTTGCCTTCCGGTGATCTGAAAAACCTCTGGCCGGTTCACAGTTTCCCCATCACCTTCTGGCGGAATCCGTAGACCGTGCGCGAGCCGCCGAGCGGAACCAGCGTGACGTCACGCTCCTGACCCGGCTCAAAGCGCACGGCCGTGCCTGCGGCGATGTCGAGGCGACAGCCCCGCGCCTTCTCACGGTCGAAGCTGAGGCCGGGATTGGTCTCGTAGAAATGGTAGTGCGAACCGACCTGGATCGGCCGGTCTCCGGTATTGGCCACCTTCAAGGTGACGGTCGGCCGACCGGCATTGAGCTCGATGTCGCCGGCCGCGGCAATGACTTCGCCTGGAATGAGACCTCCGCTCATCGGTCAGCCTCCGACCGCGATCCACAGTCCGCCGAGCGCCGCCAGCGCACCCGCCGCCCGGGTGAGCCCACGACCTACCGGACCGCCGGCGAGCCGGCCCATGGTCATACCGACACCGACGCCAGCGGCGTGCAGGATGGCCGTGGCGGCGGCGAAGCCGGCGCAGAAGGACAGCGCCCCCGCATCGCCCAGCTCGCCGCCGTGGGCGTAGCCGTGGAAGAAAGCGAAGAAGCCGACCATTGCCATGCCGACCGTGGTGGGCACCTGCAGGGCGACCAGCGCCAGGAGACCGATGACGACGACCGAGGCCGCGATGACGGGCTCGACGAAAGGAAGACCCAGACCGGCAAGGGCCACGGCAAAGCCGAGCACCATCGTGCCGACGAACGCCGTCGGTACCAGCAGGATCGACCGACCGCCGAGCAGCGCCGCCCACAGGCCGACGGTGACCATCGCCAGGATGTGGTCGAGGCCGAAGAAGGGATGCGAAAACCCGGCGGCGAACGAGCCATGCTCGACCGGATCGAGATGGGCGAAGGCGGGGGCGCTCGCCGCGAACAGCGCCAGAGCGGTGAACGACAGTCTCTTCAGCATCACTTCCATCCTTGTTGGTCCGGTCCTCATGCGGCGTCCCGTGGCGGACAGCCCTCGGCTTTCAGCACGCGGCGAGTCGAGGCAGGGAACCGGGCGAGCTTCGCTGCCGGCCGCACCGGCCGCCTGACCAGTTCGCCGCCGCAGTTTGGGCACGCGCCGGCGAGCACGCCCTCGGCGCATTCGCGGCAGAAGGTGCACTCGAAGCTGCAGATCCGCGCTTCGGCGCTTTGCGGCGGCAGGTCGCAGCCGCAGCATTCGCAGTTGGGTCTGAGCTCAAGCATTGGAGGCCCCTAGCGGATCGGCTCATGGACGGTGACGAGCTTGGTGCCGTCCGGGAACGTTGCCTCGACCTGGACGTCGTGGATCATCTCTGCGATGCCCTCCATGACCTGATCGCGGGTGATGACATGGGCGCCGGCTTCCATCAGATCGGCCACGGAACGCCCGTCGCGGGCGCCCTCGACGACGAAATCGGTGATCAGCGCGATGGCCTCCGGATGGTTCAGCTTGACGCCGCGCTCGAGCCGGCGACGCGCGACGATGGCCGCCATGGCGACCAACAGCTTGTCCTTTTCCCGCGGCGTCAGGTTCATGCGTCCTCGTCCAGCCTATAGCGACCACGTTTTGGGCAGGCCTGCCTTTCCATTGAGCAGGCCCAGTAGCGGGACCAGCCGCCTGCGCAGGCAGTAACTGTCCCGTTCGACCAGGCGAGCAAGAAGCTTGCCACTTCCGCCGACGGTCCAGGCGCTGGCGCCGCCGCGGTCGCCAAGGATCGAGCGCGCCGCCTCCAGGTGGCGGGCGGGCTCGTCGTCGATGAGCAACACAGTCGCCATGGCGCTGGCCCCGCCGGCGGCGGCCGAGCGCGACAGCGTGGCGGCGATGTCGGGACCGACGGCGAAATCCTCGGCGTGGACCAGGCGGCCGTCGCGGCGGACCCGCCAGCGGTCGCGGAAATCGCCGCCTTCGACGGTCTCGCCCATAGCCAGGCGACCAAAGACGGTCGCCTCGGCCATGAGCAGCCGCGCGCCTGGCGCAAGGTCCACCTCGAAGCGCCGCGCCAGTGCCGCTTCGCGGTAGACGATCGTTTCCTGCGGCAGCCAGGCGAGGCCGGCATCGCAACCGACCCGCATGGTGCACACAACATCGGCTCGGCCATGGGCCGAGCGGTAAATCTTCTCGCAGGCCTGGGTGGTGATCGTTGCCGCGGCGCCGTCATCGACCTCCACCCTCCACGCCAGGCGATCGCCGCCGGTCAGGCCGCCGGCCGTATTGATGAGCACGGCCTCGAAAGGATCGGCCGCCACCGCGGGCATGCGGATCTTGGCAGCGCCCTCCTGGTAGAGCCGCGCCAGACGCGTGCGGCCAGCGGCTCGGCGGACGGCGAGGTGTCCGACGGCGGCTACACGCTGCATCTCGGCCGGATTGATCGGTTTCGGTGGCACGGCAGGGTCCATCTGCCCTCCAACTAAGGGTGAAACCTCCCCATTGTCGAGTTATGGCTTGTTGCCTTGGCGCATTTTGGTTTCTATAGGGACGGATCGTCTTCCGGTCGCCGGACCGGGCGACGCTGTTGCGTACGCAACAACGACCATGTGGTGGGGTGTACGCCCGGCGGCGGAAGAAGTGGGGACGGAGTCATGGCCGACAAGCTTGCGGCGGAAATCATCGAGAAGATCAAGACCCACTCCGAAGCCGGCGGCAGCGAGATCACGCCGGAAACCGAGCTTACAGCCCTCGGCATCCACTCACTGGAACTGACCGAAATCGTGTTCGATCTCGAAGAGGCCTACGGCATCGAGATCGAGATGAACACGGTCGAAGCCTGGAACAACCTGAAGAACGTCGGCGACATCGTCAAAGCCGTTCGCGCCCTAATCGAAGCAAAGGGCTGAGATGGCCCGCACGAGGATCGTCATCACAGGCATCGGCGGCCTGTGCTCCCTCGGCTCGAACGCGTCCGACATCTGGGCGGCGATGCGCGACGGACAGGTCGGGATCGGGTCGATCAGCAACGACCAGCTCCACGAGATGAAGGGCCGGCTCGGTGCCCAGATCCAGGCGCTGCCCGATCACGGACTTGAACGACGCCGGCTGATCACGATGGACCGCTTCAGCCTGCTCGCGGTCATCGCGGCGACCGAGGCACTCGCGCAGTCGGGCCTCGCCCTTGCCGACATGGACCGCTCGCGCATCGGCGCCGTCGTCGGAACGGGCATCTTCGGCTCCGAGACAGTCGAGGAAAATTTCCGTAGCCTCCTGCTCGAAAACAAGCGCCCGAACGTGTTTTCGGTGCCGAAGATCATGCCCGGCGCGCCCGCCGGCCAGGTCAGCATGCAGCACGGCTTGCGTGGCCCGGTCTTCGGCGTGACGTCGGCCTGCGCATCGGCCAATCATGCCATCTCGGCCGCGGCCGACCAGATCCGCCTCGGCCGCGCCGACGTGATGGTCGCCGGCGGCACCGACGCCGCGCTCACCTTCGCCATCCTCAAGGCATGGGACATGCTGCGGGCGCTGGCGCGCGACGCCTGCCGTCCCTTCTCGGCCGACCGCGACGGGCTGATAATCGGCGAGGGCGCCGGCATGGCAGTGCTCGAAACCTACGAACACGCCGTTGCACGCGGGGCGCCGATCCTCGTCGAACTCGCCGGCGCCGGCCTGTCGGGCGATGCCACCGACATCGTCGCGCCGACCGTGGAAGGGCCGGCTGCGGCCATGGCCGCCGCGCTCGCCGACGCCGGCCTGGCGCCGGAGGACGTCGACTACATCAACGCCCACGGCACCGGCACCAAGGCCAACGACGAGATCGAGACCCAGGCGATTCGCCGCGCCTTCGGCAGGGCTGCCGACGCGCTGTCGGTGTCCTCGACCAAGTCCATGCACGGCCACTGCATGGGCGCGTCGGGCGCGGTCGAGATGATCGCCTGCATCAACGCCATCCGCGAAGGCATCGTCCCGCCGACGGCCGGCTACCGCGAGAAGGATCCGGCCTGCGACCTCGACGTGACGCCCAACGTGGCGAAGAAGCGCAAGGTGCGCGCGGCGATCAGCAACAGCTTCGCCTTCGGCGGCACCAACGCCGTGCTCGCCTTCAAGGCGGTGTAGGCGCTGGCACGTCGCCGGCGCAAACCTCGCGGCGATGCGCCCCACCGAAAGGAGGGGCTCGGCATTCCCGCGCCCCACGATCGTCCTACGGACGGATGAAAACGCGCGAGCGCGGGAGTTGTCGCCCGGCACGGCAGTTGGTATGGCTGCCGCGCATCTTCCGAGGACCCCTCAAATGTTCGAGCACGTCGAAGCCTATCCCGGCGACCCCATCTTCGCGATCGTCGACGCCTTCAACAAGGATACGCGGCCGGGCAAGGTCAATGTCAGCATCGGCCTCTACTACGACGGCGAAGGGCGCATCCCCGTGCTGCCGTCGGTGCGCAAGGCCGAGGCGCGTCGCGCGCAGAACACCGAGCCGCGCAGCTACCAACCGATCGAGGGCGCGGCCAACTACCGGCAGGCGGTGCAGGAACTGGTCTTCGGCGCCGGCCACGAGGCGGTGCGCTCAAGGCGTATCGCGACGATCCAAACCATCGGCGGCTCCGGCGCGCTGAAGGTCGGCGGAGACTTCCTCAAGCGCTACTTCCCCGACAGCGAGGTGTTCGTCAGCGATCCCACCTGGGACAACCACCGCTCGCTGTTCCAGTTCGCCGGCTTCCGCATCCACGACTATCCATACTACGATCCGGCGACGGGCGGCGTGCGCTTCGACGAGATGCTCGCCGCGCTGAAGGCGATGCCGGAGAAGAGCGTCGTGCTTCTGCATCCGTGCTGCCACAATCCGACCGGCGTCGACCTGACGCGCGAGCAGTGGGCGGAGGTCATCCCGGTCATTGCGGCGCGCCGGCTGATTCCGTTCATGGACATGGCCTACCAGGGCTTCGGCGACGGCATCGAGGAGGACGCCCATGCGGTGCGCGCCATGGCCGACGCCGGCGTCTCCTTCTTCGTCTCCAATTCCTTTTCCAAGAACCTGTCCTGGTACGGCGAGCGCTGCGGCGGCCTTTCGGTCGTCTGCGCCAGCGCAGCGGAAGCCGACCGCGTGCTTGGCCAGCTCAAATTCACCGTCCGCACCAACTATTCGAGCCCGCCGACCTATGGCGGACAGGTCGCCGCGTTGGTGATGAGCGACCCTGCGTTGCGCGAGGAATGGGAAGCCGAGGTCGCCGCGATGCGGGTGCGCATCAAAGCAATGCGCCAGCGCCTCCACGACGTGCTGACCGCGCGCGTGCAGGACCGCGACTTCGGCTACCTGCTCAGCCAGCGCGGCATGTTCAGCTACACCGGCCTCACCCCGGGGCAGGTCGACCGCCTCCGCGAGGAGTTTGCCGTCTACATGGTGCGTTCAGGCCGCATGTGCGTCGCCGGCGTCAATGAGCACAACGTCACCACCGTCGCCGAGGCGATGGCCGCTGTGATGCGCGGCTGAATCCACCGGTCGTTTCGGGATTGGGCGGCGGGCGGCTTGCCGCCGACGCGGCTATTGCACCGAGCCGACCAGCGTCGTCTGGCCTTCGCGGATCGAGACCCAGCGGCCGGTGTGCTCGCTCGACTGGCGCTTGAGGAAGCGATAGCCGGTGTCGCCCCACAGCTTCACCTTGTCGGTGAGATTGTCGAGAACGAAGTCGCCCTTGTTGGTGCGCACGGTCAGAACGGCGTGGCCTTCGCCGTCGGGCTTGCGCACGACGGTGATCAGCAGGTCGGAGAGCGAGATACCCTGGGCGGCCAGCTGCCGCCGCTTCTCGAGAACGTAGTCCTCGCAGTCACCGACGCCGTTCGGGTAGGCCCAGACCTCGTCCTTACCGTAGATGTCGTAGTCGTTCATCGGCTTCACGGACTTGTTGACGGTCCGGTTGATCCTGGTGATCTGCGCCCAGACGCCGCCGGTGATGTGCAGCGGCCCGGCATCCGCCATGCGGATGGAGCACTCGGCCGGATTGGCCTTGCAGAACTCGTAGTGGCCGATCGGCTGCGAGGTCAGGCCGCCGGTCGCCATCGGCTCCGCCGCGCTGGCGGGGACGGTGATCGCCAGCGCCAGCCCCGCCGCAAGCGCGGCGCTCAGCGTCGACAGCCCCTTTGCGAGGAAGGAAGACATGCCCCAGGCCCCGTTAGCCCCGTGTTTCGTCCGTTAACAAAACGTTAAGGGCGACGCGGCCGGCCTGTCAATCGCAGGGGCGTACGGATCGCCGCGATGGTTACCGTTGCGAGGAAACCGCGGCGGAATTGCAACAGCCGGAGGAAGCGGCAGAAAACGGACGATGCGCAGGGAGGGAGCCGCCGCTCAGGCGGCAGAGCCCTTCGTCGCGCGTACGAGCCGCGGCTTCGCAGCGCGGCGGTTGGCGTGGTCGTAGCTGATCATGAAGTCGACGATCCGCGGCACGATCTCCGAGCGGAAGCGCGAGCCGTTGAAGACGCCGTAGTGGCCGACCTTGGGCTGCATGTAGTGGGCGCGCATGTCTGCGGGGATGTTCAGGCAGAGGTCATGCGCCGCCTGGGTCTGGCCGAGGCCGGAGATGTCGTCATTCTCGCCCTCGACCGTGAACAGCGCGACGTTGCGGATCGCGCCCGGATCGACCGGTTCGCCGCGATGCTTCATCTCGCCCTTCGGCAAAGCGTGGCGGACGAACACGGTCTCCACCGTCTGCAGGTAGAACTCGGCGGTGAGGTCCATCACCGCGAGGTATTCGTCGTAGAAGTCGCGGTGCTTCACCGCGTTGTCGCCGTCGTTCTTCACCAGGTGCAGGAAGAAGTCCTTGTGCGCGATGATGTGGCGGTCGAGATTCATGCTCATGAAGCCCGATAGCTGCAGGAAACCGGGATAGACCGAACGGCCGAAGCCCGGATCGGGCCACGGCACCTGCATGATCACGTTGTCGCGGAACCAGTCGATCCCCTTTTCCTCTGCGAGCAGGTTGACCGCGGTCGGGTTGCGCCGCGTGTCGATCGGCCCGCCCATCAGCGTCATCGTAGCCGGGGCGAATCGGTCGCCGTGCCCTTCCATGACCGATACCGCCGCGAGAACCGGCACGGACGGCTGGCAGACGCCCATGACATGGGTGCCGGGCCCCAGCGTGTGCAGCATGTCGATGACATAGTCGATGTAGTCGTCGAGGTCGAAGCGGCCTTCCGCGAGCGGCACCATGCGCGCGTCGGCCCAGTCGGTGATGTAGACCTCGGCATGCGGCAGCATCGCCTCGACCGTGCCGCGCAGCAGCGTCGCGTAGTGGCCCGACATCGGCGCCACGATCAGCAGCTTGGGATCGGCGCGGCGCTCCGACGGCAGCGAACGCTCGAAGTGGATCAGGTTGCAGAACGGCCGCGACCAGACGACCTTCTCGTCGACGTCGACGGTCTTCCAGTCGACGACGGTGGATTCCAGACCGAATGCCGGCTTCCCGTATCGGCGCGTCGTTCGTTCGAACAGCTCGGCCGCGGCGGCAACCGAACGGCCCCAGGATGTGTGCGAGAAAGGATTGAGGGGGTTGGAGTAGAACAGCTTCACCGCATCGGCGTAGGCCCGGAAGGGCTGCACCGCGGCGTGATTGAGCTCGTAAAGCTGATAAAACATCCGGCGCCCCTGCGACGCCAAGGCCGACAGCGGCGGCGTCGCGCCGGTCCGGGCGATATTGTTATGCAGCAAAAGTAACACCCTTTTGCTGCGATGCAATAGCTCCGTCACCGAACCGTCATGTAACCTTGGGTCAAGAAGATTGACGAAGCGTTTGCGCCCGAATGATACGCTTCAGAGGCGGCGGATCATCAGGACCCGCGCGTCAACGGCAACGAGCGGCGGAAGTTCCGCGAGGAATTGCTCGCGCAGAACTTCCGGAGCGTCCGCCATCGGCATCTCCGCGAAACCCAGCCGGACATAGAAGGGAGCGTTGAAGGGCACCGCGCGGAAGGTGGTCAGCGTGACGCCGGCGAGTCCGCGCTCGCGTGCCAAGGCGACGATGGCTCCAACGAGAGCCCGGCCGACGCCGATTCGGCCGTGATTCGGATCGACCGAAAGTTCTGCAAGATGGAGAAAACGGTCGACCGGCACCGCTGCCGCAAAGCCGACCGGTTCGCCGTCAGGCCCCACCGCGACGAGGACGTCGTGGCCGGTCCACAAGGCCATAAAGATCTCGGGGGAGGCGGCCGGCGCATCGGCGATTCCGGGATGACCGTGAGCACGAAAACGCTCGGCCGCGCGCTTCTCCAAGGCCACGAGAGCGAAATCGTCCTGTGGCCTCCGCGGCCGGATCCTATAGCCGTCGGGCAGGCCGAGCCCTTTCAGCCTTCGTAACCCTCGACAATGACCATTTCGGCCTCGGCGTACTTCTGCCGGATCGCCTTCGCCGCCTGGTATTCAGGCGAATTGTAGCAGTCCTTCGCCGCCTCCAGGGAAGGGAACTCGATCACCACGTTGCGGCCGCGGGCGCGGCCTTCCATGGCTTCGTAGGCGCCACCGCGGGCGAGGAACCTGGCACCGTAACGCTCGAAGGCCGGCTTCGCCGTCGCGACGTATCCCTTGTATCCCTCGGGGTCGCGGACATCGACATGCGCGATCCAATATGCCTTGGCCATCCTATTCCTCCCGTCAGATTCCGACCGTTTCCATTTCCGCCAGAATAGCCTGGGCGGCCGATTTCCTGTCAACCGCACCGACGATCGGGCGGGCTACGACGAGATGGCTGGCCCCGGCACGGAGCGCGTCGGCCGGCGTCATGACCCGCTTCTGGTCGCCGTGGTCGGCGCCGGCCGGGCGGATGCCCGGCGTGACGACGGCGAGTTGCGGACCGACGATCGAGCGCACCGCCGCAGCCTCGCCGGCCGAGCAGACGATGCCGCCCATGCCGGCCGCCAGCGCCTGCTCGGCGCGGCGCAGCACCAGCGTATGGGGGTCGTACTCGTAACCGGCCTCGATCAGGTCGGCCTCGTCCATGGAGGTAAGCACCGTGACGCCGAGAAGACAGAGATCGCTGCCCTTCGCCGCCGCCACCGCCGCGCGCATTGCCTTCGGATAGGCGTGCAGGGTCAGCATGGAGACGCCCATCCTGACGATGTTCTCGACCCCCTTCGCCACCGTGTTGTCGATGTCGAGAAGCTTCATGTCGAGAAAGACTTTTGCGCCGCCGCGGGCGAGGTCGCGGGCCAGTTCCAGGCCGCCGGCGAAGACCAGCTGATAGCCAATCTTGAAGAAGCCGGCCGTACCCTCGAGGTCGCGCACGACCTTCTCCGCCTCCGCCACCGTCGGGACATCGAGGCCGACGATCAGCCGGTCGCGGAGCGCGACAGAAGCCGTCATGGTTCGTACCTCGAGGAGAAGACCTTGGCGTGCTCGATGAGCGTGCGGCAGAGCCGCGTCATGCCCTTGCGCAGGCGCTCCTCGCGAAACGAACCGTCCTCGGCGAAGGCCTCGGCGCCGTTGGGCACGGAGACCTGCGGCGCGATCACCTCCATACCGACATGAGCGAGCACGGCACGCAGATGGGCGGCGCTTCGGATGCCGGCGAAATGTCCGTCCGACGACGAGCAGATGGCGGCGATCTTGCCGGGATAGGGCTGCAGCGGGCGGCCGTTGTCGCGGTGGACGCGGCTTACCCAGTCGATGGCGTTCTTCAAGAGCGGCGGGATCGAGCCGTTGTATTCGGCGGTGCAGATGAGGACGGCGTCATGGGAGGCGATCAGCCGGGCAAGCTTCACGGCGTTTTCCGGGATACCCTTCTCGTTCTCGAGGTCCTCGTCCATGATCGGCAGCGGATAGTCGGCGAGCGAGATACGCGTGACGCCGGCGCCTTGTGCCGCCAGTTCGCCCACAGCGACGTCGGCGGTCTTGCCGCTATAGGCGCCGGTGCGGATCGAGCCCGCGAAGACGAGGATGTTTGGCACCATCACGGTCAGCCTGCCGCTCGAGTTGCGCTTCGCGTCGGAGGGGTACAGGGCGGCAGCGTGGAAATCAATGCGCGTTGCCGGTGCTCCACGGGCGGCGATAGATCCACAACTGGGTCGGCGGGATGTTGCGCAGGACGAAGTGGAAGCGCTCGACCGTATAGTTGCCCTTGCCGGGCGGAACGGGCGAGACAGGGCCATAGGTCAGCTGCACCACAGGCCGCCCGGCAGGGATGCGTCCGAGCAGGTCCTCGATGTAGCGGATCCTCAGCGGGACGGGGAAGTTGAGCAGCGGCACGCCGGAGACGACCGAATCGAACGTCAATCCCCGTGCCTCGCCGAGCGTGTTGTCGAGATCGAAGGCATCGCCGCGGATGACGTTGACGCGCGGATGATTGCGGCGCAGGTGGCGGACGAAATCTTCCGAATATTCGACGCAATAGAGGTTTTCCGGCGCAATCCCGCGCTTCAGTATGGCGCGGGTGATGACGCCGGTGCCGGGTCCGAGTTCGAGAACGGGCAGGCCCGAGTCCGTGTCGATGACGGAGGCCATCTGCCGAGCGGTGATCGAACTGGTCGGCACGATCGATCCGACCGCCTTCGGCTTGTCGATCCAGCCTTTGAAGAAACGCAGTTCGTCGTCGAACTTTTCGGCCAGCACCTTCCGCAATTCCGCACCGCGCGCCATCGACCGTTCCTCCGCAGACCCTTGATATCTAGCACCCCGCGGGTCTCACGCAAGGGCGGTGTTTGGTCGGTCCGAAACGAGACCGGCCTGCAGCTTTCGAAGGCCGCATCGCCTCGGTGGGACGAAAATGGCCTAGCGCTCGCCGAACGACTCGAAGAAGTCCTTCATGCGCGAGAAGAAGCCGCTCGATTGCGGCGAATTCTCCTGCGAGGACAGCTTCTCGAATTCCTCGAGCAGCTCGCGCTGGCGCCGCGTCAGGTTCTGCGGCGTCTCGACGGAGACCTGGATGTAGAGGTCGCCGACGGACGGCTGGCGCAAGACCGGCATGCCCTTGCCCTTCAGGCGGAACTGGCGGCCGTTCTGGCTGCCTTCCGGCACCTTGACCCGGGTCTGGCTGCCGTCGAGCGTGGTCACCTCGAAGGAGCCGCCCAGCGCCGCCGTTGTCATCGAGATCGGCACCTTGCAGTAGAGGTCGGCGCCGTCGCGCTGGAACAGCTCGTGCGGCTTCACCGACAGGAAGATGTAGAGGTCGCCCGCTGGACCGCCGCGCATGCCGGCCTCGCCCTCGCCGGCGAGACGGATGCGCGTGCCGTCGTCGATGCCGGCCGGGATGTTGACCGAAAGCGAACGTTCCTCGATGACGCGGCCGTGGCCGGAGCACTTCTGACAGGGATCCTTGATGATCTGGCCGCGGCCCTGGCAGGTCGGGCAGGTGCGCTCGATGGAGAAGAAGCCCTGCGTGGCGCGGACGCGCCCCGAGCCGGAACAGGTGTTGCAAGTCGTCGGCTGCGTGCCGGGCTTGGCGCCCGACCCCGAGCATTCCGTGCAGGTGACGGACGCCGGGACGCGGATTTGCGCGGTCTTGCCGGTGAACGCCTCCTCAAGCGTGATCTCCATGTTGTAGCGCAGGTCGGCGCCACGCTCGCGGCCGCCCGACGAGCGCTGCCGCCGGCCACCCATCATGTCGCCAAAGATGTCTTCGAAGATGTCGGCAAAGCCGCCGGCGGCGAAACCGTGCCCGGCGCCGTTCATCCCGCCGTTCTCGAAGGCCGCGTGGCCGAAGCGGTCGTAGGCCGCACGCTTCTGCGGGTCCTTCAGCGTCTCGTAGGCCTCGTTGATTTCCTTGAACTTGTGCTCGCAGGCGTCGTCGCCAGGATTGCGGTCGGGATGGTACTGCATGGCGAGCTTGCGGAAGGCCGCCTTGAGCTCCTTGTCATCCGCGCCCTTCTGGACGCCCAGCGTCTCGTAGAAATCGGCTTTCATCGCGTCCCGCTGTCCGGATATTCAATGGTCTTGCGCATTGCCGCTCCACCGGTCGTGCGGATTCCGATTTAGTGAACCGCCGCGACGCTTGCCATAGGGATGAGCCTCGTTCGGCCATTTTCCGGCGCCGGCTTCGAAAAAGGCCCGGCTCGAAAGCCGGGCCATTCTGGAATACCGGAGACAATCAGGCCGACTTCTTCTTGTCGTCGTCGTCGATCTCCTCGAAGTCGGCGTCGACCACGTCGGAGTCCTTGCCCATGTCGGCCTTGGCGTCGGCCTTCGCGGCTTCCGCCTGGCTGGCCTCGTACATGGCCTGGCCGAGCTTCATCGAGGCTTCGGCGAGTTCCTGGCTCCGGGCGTTGATCGCCTCGACGTCGTCGCCCTCTGCTGCGCTCTTCAGTGCGGCGATGGCATCGGCGATCGCCGTGCGGTCGGCCTCCGTGACCTTGTCGCCGTACTCCTTCAGCGACTTCTCCGAGGAGTGGACCAGCGACTCGGCCTGGTTGCGGGCCTCGACCAGCGCACGCCGCTTCTTGTCGCTCTCGGCGTTCGCCTCGGCGTCCTTCACCATCTTCTCGATGTCGGCGTCGCTAAGGCCGCCGGAAGCCTGAATGCGGATCTGGTGCTCCTTGCCGGTGCCCTTGTCCTTGGCCGAGACGTTGACGATGCCGTTGGCGTCGATGTCGAAGGTGACCTCGATCTGCGGCACGCCGCGCGGTGCGGGCGGGATGCCGACCAGGTCGAACTGGCCGAGCAGCTTGTTGTCGGCCGCCATCTCGCGCTCGCCCTGGAAGACCCGGATCGTCACCGCCGACTGCGAATCCTCGGCGGTGGAGAACACCTGGCTCTTCTTGGTCGGAATCGTCGTGTTGCGATCGATCAGGCGGGTGAACACGCCGCCAAGCGTCTCGATGCCGAGCGACAGCGGGGTCACGTCGAGCAGCAGCACGTCCTTCACGTCGCCCTGCAAGACGCCGGCCTGGATCGCCGCGCCGATCGCCACCACCTCGTCGGGGTTGACGCCCTTGTGCGGCTCCTTGCCGAAGAACTGCTTCACGATCTCCTGGATCTTCGGCATGCGGGTCATGCCGCCGACCAGCACCACCTCGTCGATCTCGGCGGGCTTCAGGCCGGCATCCTTCAGCGCGGCCTTGCAGGGATCGATCGTGCGCTGCACCAGATCGTCGACGAGCTGCTCGAACTTGGCCCGGGTCAGCTTCATCGTCAGGTGCTTCGGGCCGGTCTGGTCCGCGGTGATGAAGGGCAGGTTGATCTCGGTCTGCGAGGCGGACGACAGCTCGATCTTGGCCTTTTCGGCCGCTTCCTTCAGGCGCTGGAGGGCGAGCTTGTCGTTCTTCAGGTCGATGCCCTGGTCCTTCTTGAACTCGTTTGCCAGGTACTCGACGAGGCGCATGTCGAAGTCCTCGCCGCCGAGGAAGGTGTCGCCGTTGGTCGACTTCACCTCGAAGACGCCGTCGCCGATCTCGAGCACGGAGATGTCGAACGTGCCGCCGCCGAGGTCATAGACCGCGATCGTCTTGCCTTCCTTCTTGTCGAGGCCGTAGGCGAGCGCGGCCGCGGTCGGCTCGTTGATGATGCGCAGCACTTCCAGGCCGGCGATCTTGCCGGCGTCCTTGGTGGCCTGGCGCTGGGCGTCGTTGAAGTAGGCCGGGACGGTGATGACCGCCTTCTCGACCTTCTCGCCGAGATAGGCTTCCGCCGTCTCCTTCATCTTCTGCAGGATCATCGCCGAGATCTGCGAAGGCGACTGCTTCCTGGCGCCGGCCTCGACCCAGGCGTCGCCATTGTCGCCCTTGACGATCTTGTAGGGGACCAGCTTCTTGTCCTTCTCAGTCACCGGATCGTCGTAGCGACGGCCGATCAGGCGCTTCACCGCAAAGACGGTGTTTTCGGGATTGGTGACTGCCTGGCGCTTGGCCGGCTGGCCGACGAGGCGCTCTCCGTCGGCGGTGAACGCGACGATCGACGGCGTGGTGCGCGCGCCTTCCGCGTTCTCGATCACCTTGGCGTCCTTGCCGTCCATGACGGCGACGCAGGAATTGGTCGTTCCGAGGTCGATGCCGATGACTTTGGCCATTTCTCTTCTCTCCGCTTAGCAGGCTTCCAGGACCCAAAAGGCGTTCCGGCGAAAGCCCCTTTTCACTCGAATTTCCGTGCCTGCCGGCTAGATTTCGCCGCCCGGCGCGGGGCTGGGGCGTATATAAGGAGGGCGTTTCTGGCGCGCAAGCGTCCGCCGACGCAGGGATTGATATCGCACCATGCTTTCCCCTGCCTTGCCGGCCTCATGCCCGCCGGGACAACGGGGCGGGACTCGGCAAACGCCGTGGCAACGGCCATATAGAAGACATGGACCAGACGCTCGATCTCTTCGCCCAACGCCGCGGCCGGCTGCTCAACCTCGTACACACCTGGCTGCTCGCCGCGGGCAGCCTGCTGCTGCTGGGCGTTACCGCCTGGGTGTTCGCCGGTGGCGCGGGCATCGTCTATGCGCTCGTCTTCGGCGCCGTCTCGATGTGGGTCGTCCGCCAGGTCAGCCCGCAACTGGTGCTGTCGATGTACAAGGCGGTCGAGGTCGATCCCGCCGAGTTCCCGGCGGGCTACCGGATCGTCAACGAGCTGGCGCGTCGCGCCGAGCTGCCGGCAGCCCCGCGCCTCTATGTCGTGCCTTCGAAGATGATGAACGCCTTCGCGGTGGGCCGCCGCGAGGAGTCGGCGATCGCCATCACCGACGCGCTGGCGCGCAACCTGACGACGCGCGAGCTGGCTGGCGTACTTGCCCACGAGATCAGCCACGTCGCTTCCGAGGACGTGAAGGTGATGGCCTTCGCCGACATGGTGTCGCGCTTCACCTCGCTGATGTCGACGGTCGGCCTGTTCTCGCTGATCGTCAACATCGTCGGCTTCGCCGGCGGCTACGGCGCCCAGGTCCCGTGGGAGGGCGTCATCGTGCTGCTCGCCGCGCCGACGGTCGGCGGACTCCTGCAGATGGCGCTGTCGCGGACGCGCGAGTTCGACGCGGATCTCAACGCCGCCGCGCTGACCGGCGATCCCGATGGCCTCGCCACGGCGCTGGCCAAGCTGGAGAACGCGCAAGGCCGCATGTGGGAAGGCATGATGCTGCCCGGTAACCGCATCCCCGACCCGTCGATCCTGAGGACGCACCCGCGCACGGAGGAGCGCGTCGCCCGACTGATGGCGCTGAAGTCGGCCGGCGCGGCCTTTCCCGACGCCGAAGCGCGCCCGGCGCCGCGACGTCGCCCCTCGCTCGTTCCGCATGTCCGGCTCGTCGGCGCACCTTTCGGCATCCATTCGCTCCACGACGATGCCGCGGCCGACGAACCTGCCTGCAGCCGCCCGCTCAACCCGCCCGCCGGCCGGCCGCGCATCAGGATGACGCGCGGCGGCGTATGGTGGTGAGCGGCAGTAAGAGGACGGAGACCGCGAATACGGCCAGGGCATGCCGGCGGTCTGCCTGCGCCATGCCTTCCCGTCGTGCAGTTCCCGCCGTCGGGCCTTCCTCTGTCGAACCGAGACCGCGGTCCCCGAGATCGCGGAAGGCGAATCCCTTGCCCTGGTCGAGTGACAGGATGTTGAGTGTGGTCAGCATGGTCTTGTTCCGTCCTGGCTGCGGTGCAATCTCGGACGGAAGCGGCATCCCGGTCCTTAGGGAACCGATTAAAAACCCTTAAATCAGCTTAGGGTCCGCCCAAGTCTAGGCCGGCTATGCGCAGGCCATCAAGGACTGTCCCCAAGCGTTCGGGGTATCGCGCCGGCTGGCCGGCGCGTATTCGGGCGATGGTGGTCCCCGGCGCGATCCTGTGCAACGCCGCCACGGCGTGCGCCGCCGCCTCCATGCGCCCGAGACGGGCGTTGGCCGCGGCAAGTATCCAATAGGCAGGATCGAAGTTCGGATTGGCGGCCAGCGCCCGCGCAGCGCTGTCGAGCGCCGCGTCGAAGTCGCCGAGCAGCATGTGAACATGCGCGGCTCCGCTGAAGGCAATGTGCGCGAGCGCGTCGCGCGGCGACAGGCGCTGGGCGCGATGGAAAAGCGCGAGGGCGCTCTCGACGCTGCCGCAATGGAGATGTCCGATGCCGCAAGCGGTGACAACGGTCAGATTGTTGGGATTGGCCTCAAGGGCGCCGTCGAGTACGGCCATGCCCCACTCGTATTCGCGCGCGACCTGTATCAGAGCCATCGCGCAGTGCACCGCAACCGCGGGATCGCGCCCCGCCCGTTCGAGCGCGCGCCGGGCGTAAGTAAAACAGCGTTCACGATCATCGGCGGCAAAGGGCGGCCAGCCCATCGTGATCCGGTGTTCGAGGACCCAGGCGGCGTGGGCGTTGAGCAGGCCGTCGTTCGCATCCACGGCGAGGCCTTCCAGCAGGATCCGGTGAGCTTCGGCGTTTTCCGCTTCGGTTTCAGCCAAGATCTTCGGCAGTGCGCGCAGATAAACGTCGTAGGCGGCGATGCTGTCCGGCCGCTCGCGGCGGGACCGCTCGATCTCGGCGCGCTGGATGTGCGGACCGATGGCAGTCGCCACACCCTCGGTGATGCGATCCTGGAAATCGAACAGCTCACCGGCGGCGCCGTCATAGGTGGCGGCCCACAAGCGGGCGCCGTTGCCGCTCTCCACGAGTTGCGCCGAGATTCGCAGCCTGTCACCAGCTCGTCTTACGCTGCCTTCGAGAACGTAGCGGACGTCGAGATCGCGCGTCGCCTGCAAGGCGCCGCCATCGCCGCCCTTGAAGGCGAAAGACGAACCGCGAGCGACGACCACGAAACTGTGGAAGCGGCTGAGCGCTGTGATGATGTCGGCGGCAACGCCATCGGCGAAGTAGGCCTGTTCGACGTCTCCGCCGATATTGGCGAAGGGCAGGACGGCAACTGCCGGGCGCTCCGGCGTATTCTCCGCGGCCGCCAATGCCGGGCTATCCAGGAGGGCGAGGCGATAACCCCGCCGGGCGACGGTCGCGATCCACTGCCCGCCATCGGGCGCTGGGCCGAGCAGCTTGCGCAGGGCCGCCACCTGGACGGCAAGGTTGCCTTCCTCGACGAAGACGTCCGGCCAGGCGCGCTCCAGGAGATCCGCCTTGGTCACGGTGGCGCCGCGGGCATCGGCAAGCGCCTGGAGTAGGGCCAGGCCGCGCTGGCCAACGGCGACCGCCTCACCGTTCCGCGTCAGGCGGCCGGCGTCGAGGACGAAGGGACCGAAGGCGAGGCGCGATCCGGACATGGCAAGACTATAGCCGCGCCCGCCCGAGCCGGGAACAACTCGCTCAGTCCGGCAGCTTGCGCACGGCGCCGAGTGCCGCGCTGGTGGCAAAGGCCGCATAGGCCTTCAGAGCCGGCGTGATCTTGCGCTTGCGCGGATGCTCCGGCTTCCAGCCGGCCCGATCCTGGGCGGCGCGGCGGGAGGCCATTTCCGCTTCAGAGACGAGGAGGTTGATGCTGCGGCCAGGAATGTCGATCTCGATCATGTCGCCGTCGCGCACCAGGCCGATCGCGCCGCCTTCGGCCGCTTCCGGCGAGACGTGGCCGATCGAGAGCCCCGACGTTCCGCCTGAGAACCGCCCGTCGGTGACCAGCGCGCAGGCCTTGCCCAGGCCCTTCGATTTCAGGTAGCTCGTCGGGTAGAGCATCTCCTGCATGCCCGGCCCGCCGCGCGGACCCTCGTAGCGGATGACGACGACGTCGCCGGCCTTGACCTCGTTGCCGAGGATCGCCTTCACCGCCGCGTCCTGGCTCTCGTAAACCTTCGCCGGACCGGAGAACTTCAGGATCGATTCGTCGACGCCGGCCGTTTTCACGATGCAGCCGTCGAGGGCGATGTTGCCCTTGAGCACGGCAAGGCCTCCGTCCCTGGAGAACGGGTGGTCGACCGAGCGTATGACGCCCTTCTCGCCGTCGGTGTCGAGGTCCTCCCAGCGCGCGTTCTGCGAGAACGCGACCTGGGTCGGCACGCCGCCCGGCGCGGCGCTGAAGAATTCGCGCACGCTCTCGGAATTGGTGCGGGTGATGTCCCAGCGGTCGATGGCGTCGCCCAACGTCGAGGAGTGCACGGTCGGGCAGTCGCGGTTGATCAAGCCGCCGCGGTCGAGTTCGCCGAGGATGCGCATGATACCGCCAGCGCGGTGGACGTCTTCCATATGCACGTCACTCTTCGCCGGCGCCACCTTGGACAAGCACGGCACCTTGCGCGAAAGCCGGTCGATGTCGTCCATGGTGAAGTCGATCTCGGCTTCGATCGCCGCGGCGAGGATGTGCAGCACCGTGTTCGTCGATCCTCCCATGGCGATGTCGAGCGCCATGGCGTTCTCGAAGGCCTTCTTCGAGGCAATGTTGCGCGGCAGCGCCGAGGCGTCGTCCTGCTCGTACCAGCGCTGGGCGAGATCCACGATCAGATGGCCGGCCTCGACGAACAGGCGCTTGCGGTCGCCATGGGTGGCGAGCGTCGAGCCGTTGCCGGGGAGCGACAGGCCGAGCGCTTCGGTCAGGCAGTTCATCGAGTTGGCGGTGAACATGCCCGAGCACGAACCACAGGTCGGACAGGCCGAGCGCTCGATCGTCTGGACGTCGTCGTCGGAAATCTTGTCGTCGGCGGCCGCGACCATGGCGTCGACCAGATCGAGGGCCACCTTCTTACCGTGCATGACGACCTTGCCGGCCTCCATCGGGCCGCCCGAGACGAACACCGCCGGGATGTTGAGGCGTAGCGCCGCCATCAGCATGCCGGGCGTGATCTTGTCACAGTTGGAAATGCAGACCATCGCGTCGGCGCAGTGCGCGTTGACCATGTACTCGACCGAGTCGGCGATCAGTTCGCGGGACGGCAGCGAATAGAGCATGCCGTCGTGTCCCATGGCGATGCCGTCGTCGACGGCGATCGTGTTGAATTCCTTGGCGACGCCGCCAGCGGCCTCAATCTCGCGCGCCACCAGTTGGCCGAGGTCTTTCAGGTGCACATGGCCGGGCACGAATTGAGTGAACGAGTTGACCACGGCAATGATCGGCTTGCCGAAATCGCTTTCCTTCATGCCGGTGGCGCGCCAAAGGCCGCGGGCGCCGGCCATGTTGCGGCCGTGGGTCGTGGTTCTGGAACGATAGGCGGGCATATCCATGTCCTGGGCTGTCTGATTTCGGGAACCTATAGCGGCATCGCGGCGCGGAGGCTACCCGCTCGTCACCCCGGGACGCCTCGCCTGCCCTGCTCGGACCGTCTCTTGATTCTCATCAAGGCGACAGGCGAGCGCTTTAGGCTTATGAAAGGTAAATCTGTCACGGATCCACGCGGAGACGTCCCGTTTCGAGGATGCCCGCGCCGGACGCTTTGGGGGGGCATTCTTGCGCATCACGTCACTGGCTATGGTCGTGCCGGACACGCTCTTCGACAATGAAGGAATGCTGGATCTGGTGGCGCGGCGCGCCGCGGCCGCCGGCATGAGCTCTGCGGAGCAGGAGGACCTCAGAAGCCGCATCGCCCGAATGTTCGAGCGGGCCGGCAGCCGCGAGCGTTTCATCAACGCGGAGTTCCGGCGCGGCAGCGCGATCGACATGATCAAGCGCGCCGGCACCGAGGCGATCACCGCCGCAGGCAAGCGCGCCGAGGACATCGACCTGATCATCTACTGCAGCGTCTCGCGCGGCTGGCTGGAGCCTTCGACCGCCGCCGCGGTGCAGGCTGCCCTTGGCGCTACCAACGCCTCCTGTTTCGATGTCGTCGAGGCCTGCGCCGGCTGGATGCGCGCGGTCGAGGTCGCCGGCTCCCTGATGGCCAGCGGCCGCTATCGCAACGCGCTGGTGGTCGGTGTCGAGGACGGGCTCCAGGACATCATCATGCCGGTGGTCAAGGGAACTCGGGTCGCCGAGGAGAACCTCGCGGGATTCACGGTCGGATCCGCCGCGACGGCAACCTTTCTGGAACCCGACGATACGCAACCGGTCGAGATCGAAATCCGTTCGAAGGGTACGCTTCACGACATATGCATGCTGCCGCTGTCGAGCGCCGCCGCGTTTCTCCCTGACGATGGACGGGAGGTTCCTGTCGCGGGCATGTTCCTGTCATACTCAGAACCCCTCTTCAGCAACGCCATTCAGCTGATGGTCGAAGCCACTCGTCCGTGGCTGGCGACGCTAGACATGACGTCGGTGGCGCTGTTCATTCCGCATGCCGCAAGCCAAAAGGCAGCCGAGGTGCTGCGCAAACTGTTGCACATCCCGGAGGAGAAATGGCTCTGCCCGCATGGGGAATTCGGCAACACGGTCGCGATGTCGATGCCGGTCGCGCTCGACTTCGCCATTCGGACGGGCCGCGTGAAACGCGGCGACAGGATCTGTTTCCTCGTCGCCGGCGCCGGAATATCCTTCGGCTACGGGATGCTCACATATTGATGCGCTCAGGCAATCTGGCATTTCTCATCGCGTTTCTGGCGACCGCCGCCTTCGCAGCGGTCTCTCCCGAAACGTTCGTCGAGCGCGTCCAGGCCCGCTTCGATCAGATCCGCGCCGTGGGTGCGGGCGGGCGCGAGCCGGCCTGCCGGTCGCTGGTCGCAGACCTGTTCGACGTCCGCGCCGTCGCCGAGGGGACGGGCGGTCCGGGCTGGAAGGCCTTTGCCGCATCGGCGAAGACGGCGCTCGAGGCCGCCGTGCGCCACCGTCTCGCCAGCGAATGCGTCGACGTCGCCGACCGCCCGACGACCGGACCGGGCGTCATCCGCCGCGTGCGCGAGATCGAGGGCGGCATCAAGCTCACCGTCCAGTTCCCGAAGGATGGCGATACCGGAACGGTGTTTGTCTGGACGTTGCGCCCGGGGGGGGCGCTCGGCTTCACCGCGCGCGACCTTTCCGTCGACGGCCGCGGCGTTGTCGCGATGCTGCGCGCAGACCTCGATGCCGCGCTCGCCGTTCATGACGGCAACGTCGCCGCCGCGATTGCCGATCTCGCAAGGTCGCGGCGCAAATGAGCGACGAATCGCTTCTATCGCTTGCCGGCGTCCGCCGGGCTTTCGACGGCGGCCGCATCGTCGCGCTCGACGGCGTCGACCTCGCGATCGGCAGCGGCGAGAGCGTCGCGCTCGTCGGCCGTAGCGGCAGCGGCAAGTCCTGCCTCGTCGCCATCGCCACGGGCCTCGACAAGCCCGACGCCGGCGCCGTGTACTGGCGGGGGCGGAAGATCTCGTCGCGCCGCGAGTGGGCGGCGCTGCGACGCCAATCGATCGGCATCGTCTTCCAGGAGTTCCACCTGCTGCCGACGCTGACCGCGCAGCAGAACGTCGAACTGGCGCTCATGGGCGGCAGAGCCGATCAGGCCGAGCAACGTCGGGCCGCGGCGGCGGCGCTGGATCGCGTCGGCCTCGCCGGCCGCCGGGACAATCTGCCTTCCGAGATGTCGGGCGGGGAGCGCCAGCGCGTCGCCATCGCCCGCGCGCTGGTCCGCGATCCGCTGATCCTGTTCGCCGACGAGCCGACCGGAAACCTCGACAGCGTCAATGCCGAAAAGGTCGCCGCGTTGCTTCTCGACCTGCAGCGCGAGCGCGGCGTCAGCCTCGTCCTCGTCACGCACGACACCGAGCTTGCCGAGCGCTGCCATCGCATCGTCAGACTCTCGGACGGCCATGTCGTCGAGGACAGGCGCATGGGGGAGAACGTCACGTGACAATGGCTGGCCTCGCCTTCTCCAACCTCGCACGCCGGGCAGCGCGCACCCTGCTCACCGTGCTTGGCATCGCGCTGGCGGTGGGCACGGCGGTCGCCCTGCTGGCGCTGGCGCGCGGCGTCGCCGAAAGCATCGGCCACGGGCTCGACGAGATCGGCGCCGAATTCGTCGTCGCACCAAAGAACGCCACGGGGGTGCTCAGCGCGCGCCTGCCCGAGGCCATTGGCGCCAGGATCGCTGCAATGGACGGCGTCGAGGCCGTTTCGGGGGAGCTCTACGCCTTCACCGTCAGCGAAGACCAGAGCATCCTCGTCGGCGGCTGGTCGCGGGACCCTGCCGGCTGGAGCCGGACCCCTCTTCTCGCGGGACGCCTGCCCGATGTCGACCGCCACGAGATCCTTGTCGGCGACATCCTTGCGGAAGGGCTCGGCCTCGCGCCGGGCAAGGAGATCGACCTATTCGACGAAACGTTCGAGATCGTCGGCATAACAGGCTATGCCACGGCGATGAACCGCAGCATGGCCATCATGCCGCTCGCCGCCATGCAGGAAGCCGCCCTGCGCGAGGGCCAGGTCAGCTTCTTCACCGTTCGCCTGAAGGCCGAACTCGATGACGCGGCCCGCGCCCGGCTGCGCGCCGAAATCGCCCGCGATCTCCCTGTCGTCGTCTCGGACACCCAAGAGGTGCTCGACCACGACATGAACTACGAGATTCTCGAGGCGATCTCCTCGGCCGTGTCGCTGGTGGCGCTGGTCAGCGGCGCCGTCAGCCTGCTCGCCACCTTGCTGATCTCGGTGCAGGAGCGCACCCGCGAGATAGGCATGATGGCCGCGATCGGCTGGAGCGACGGGCGCATCGTCGCCCTCATCGTCATAGAGGGTGTGCTCATCGGCCTCGCCGGCTGCACGCTCGGCGTCGTCATCGGCGTGCTTGCCTCGGGCCTGTTCGATTCCCTGCCGGCGATCGGCGGCTTCATCTCCTTCACGCCGCGCGCGGCCGACATGGCGCTGCCGCTCGCCTTCGCCCTTCCACTATGCGCGGCGGGTGCGGCCTATCCGGCGTGGCGCGCCGTGCGATTGATGCCGGCCGACGCGCTACGCCGTGCCTGAGCCGTCGTGCCGTCCGACGTCTCGCGGCTCAGACGGTTTCCCATCCGTCATGCTCGGCAGCGCGGAAGACGGCGTCGATCATCTTCTGGTTCAACACCGATTCCTCCAGCGTGAAGACGCGCTCTGACGCCCCTGCGGCTGCGCGGGCGAATGCCTCAACCTGCAGCCGGTACTGCTGCGTGGCCGGGAAGCGGATCACGGTCGCCTGCGCATGGCCGCGGTCGTGGATGGCGATGCGATGGTCGTCGTAGAGCCCGGCGTTGAACGGCGACGCCACCTCGATGAAGCCCTCGTCGCCGTGGAACACCATCGACTGGCGCGCCGCCATCTGCGTCGACAGGTAGAAGGTCAGGTCGAAGCCGCCGAAATCGGCCTTCACCGTCGAGTAGATGTCGGTGCCGAACGCCGGGTCGCGCTCGATGCTGGCCTGCACGCGCCGAGGTTCCTCGCCGGTGACGAAGCGCGTCGTCACCGTCGGATACACGCCGATGTCGGGTAGCGCGCCACCGCCGAGGTCCGGCCGGTTGCGCATGTTGTCGGGATCGACATTGTAGTAGCTGAAGGCGCCGTGCACATGGCGCAGCCGGCCGATGGCGCCACCCTGCACGAGTTCGCGCACCTTGATCCACTGCGGATGGTAGACGACCATGAAGGCCTCGCTGACCAGCACGCGGTTGCGGTCGCGGGCGGCGATGACTTCGGCGATGTCGTCCGCCTTCAGCGCCAGCGGCTTCTCCACCAGAACGTGCTTGCCGGCATCGGCGGCACGCACCGCCCATTCGACGTGCTGCGAGGTCGGAAGGGGGATGTAGACGCCATCGATCACGTCGGAGGCGAGCATCTCCTCGTAGGAGCCGAAGGCGAGCGGCGCGCCGCTACGCTCGGCGAGTGCGCGCGCCTTGTCGAGATCGCGGCTGGCGATCGCCGCCAGCGTACCGTTCGAAGCGTCCTGGATCGCGGGAATGAGATGCTCGCGCGCGATCTTGGCAGTGGAAAGGATACCCCAGCGGAACATCGTCGCCTCCCGGTGCGGCGCGCCGTCGGGGCCGTCCTCTCCCGGACGCCCGGGCCGCCTCCAGCGGAAGTGCTACTCAAGCGGCGGCCGGCTTGCAAGATCGCCGGCCGACGCCGGGAAAAAACCGCGCGTCACGGGGGCGTCGGGCGATACGTCTCTGGCCTAGCGTCCGTTCGGCGCGCCGGCGGCTGGGAGCGGCGACGTTCGACCCGCTCGGCTTTGCCGATCCGATGCCCTGCCTATGGTCGAAGGGAATCGCCCACTATTGTGACGTGCGCGGCACCGAAGACTACTGGCTGGCGCCGACCGAGAGCCTCGCCGACGCCGCCGAGTTCCGCGCGCATCATGCCTACGCCGGCGGCCTCGTCTGGATGCGCCTCGGCACGCGGAGCCGGCCGCCTCTCTCGACGCAGCCGCTGAAGGTGTTCACCGACATCGACCTAAACCTGAACTCGCCGGACCGGATGGAGGCTGTGCAGTTGCTCGCAGACTGCGGCCATGTCGAGTTGCAGCGCCGGCGCGTTTCCCAGCACGCCGTCTGGAAGCGCTATGCATCCTCTCCCTTCGTGCTCAACCTCGCCGGCAACGGGCTCGACTGCTACCGCACCTGGGAGGGCTCTATCTCGGCTCGATCGTGGTGACGAAGACTTCGCCGCTCGATCCGTTCTTCAGGGGCCTGCCGGTGGTCATCGTCGCGGATCTCGCAGAACTGCGCGATCCATCGCGCCTGCCCGTCTGGGTGGGGCGCTTCGCACCGCTCGCCGATCCTGCCCGGGTCTGGCAGAGGCTTGACGCGGCCGCCTGGGTGGCACGCATCCGCGCCGCACTCATTCCGCGGAAAGGCTCATGAGACCGACCAGCCTCGACCTGGCAGGCCGCGCGTGACGCACGAAGATATTGTGGTGAACGGGACTTGGCGGCGCCCTTCAGGTGCGGTTCATTCTACCTGCCGTAAGGGAATGATCGAAAACCGGCATAGCAATGGAGGAATTGCAATGGACCGCCGCAGTTTCATGCTTTCGCTTTCGGCCGCGGGTGCGGCCATGATGCTTCCGCAGGCCGCCGAGGCCGCGACCTGGGTGAAGCTCGGTACGCGCAAGGTCAACGGACTGATCGATCGCGACCGAATTTCGATCGGCGCCTCATGGGGCTGGTTCGACAAGATCCGCCTCCACGTTCGCGGCAACAATCTGTGGATCTACGATCTCGACATCCGCTTCGGCAACGGCGCCAAGCAGGACGTCGGCGTGCGCGCATTCATTCCGCAGGGCGGACACACACGCACGATCGACCTGGTCGGCGGCGAGCGCTTCATCAAGAGCGTCAGCTTCACCTACGGCAAATTCCCGAACGGCAACGGCCCGACCTATGTCGAGGTCTGGGGCCGCCGCTGAGACGGTAGCCCTGCCGAGCCGGTCAGACCATCGCCAGTGGCTGTTTGCGCCGCGGCGGCGGGAAGGCCGCGTCGATAGCGGCGAGGTCCTGTTCCGTCAGCCGGATGTCGGCCGCAGCGCGGTTGGCGCGCACGTGATCTTCCCGCGACGCTTTGGGTATGGAGATGACGCCGCTGCTGCGCAGCGTCCAGGCGAGCGCCACCTGCGCCGCGGTCGCGCCGTGCCGCTCGGCCACCGCGCGCAGGCGAGGATCGTCCGCCAGCTCGCCTTCGCCGAGCGGCGAATAGGCCATCACCGGGATACCGTGGCGGCGCTGCCAGGGCAGCAGGTCGAAGTCGATGCCGCGGCTGCCCGGATGGTAGAGGACCTGGTTGGCGGCGACGGCCTCGCCCTTCTCAAGCGCCGTCAGCTCCTCGAGGTCGCCGACATCGAAATTGCTGACTCCCCAGTCTCCGATCTTGCCCGAGGCCTTCAGCGTCTCGAAGGCATCGACCGTCTCGGCGAGCGGCACGCCACCGCGCCAGTGCAGCAGATAGAGGTCGATGCGCTCGGTGCCGAGGCGCTTGAGACTCGCCTCGCAGGCGCGGATCGTCGCCGCGCGCCGTGCGTTGGAGGGTAGCACCTTGGAAACGAGGAAGACGTCGTCGCGCCGCCCGGCGATCGCCTCGCCGACCACCGCCTCGGCCCCGCCCGCGGCGTACATCTCGGCGGTGTCGATCAGCGTCATGCCGAGTTCCATGCCGAGCCTCAGCGCCGCCACCTCCCCGGCGAAGCGCTCGCGCCGCTCACCCATCTTCCACGTGCCCTGGCCGAGAACGGGAACGGCGATGCCGGA
>CAJPFN010000105.1 GCA_905339215.1 Rhizobiaceae bacterium | reverse complement strand
CTAAGTACAGGACAAAACCTCCAGCGCCCATAGGAAGTCCTGGAATTTCTCGGTGAGGTTCAGTGCGATGCTGCGGAGGAAGTCGAGTCCGTGGCGGAACAGGGACTTGAGGGGGCGCTGTAAGGTCTTTTAAAAAGGATGGGGTTTTGCTCGTGGAGCAACTGGCCGGTCTTGTAGGTCCAGGCGAAGGCCAGGGCGAGCAGGCCCATCAGCTTGGACAGGCGCTCGGGGTCGGTGAGGTGGGTGTCCTCGAAGTTGAAGCCCCGGCTCTTCAGGCAGCCGAACAGGGTCTCCACCTGCCAGCGGTCGGCGTAGGCGTCGATGGCCTCGGCCTGCGGCGCGGAGGATGAGGCGATGAACAGGAAGTCGCCGTCGTCCAGGCGCAGCGCGGAGAGGTGGACGAAGCAGCCCCAGACCGGGCGGCGGCCCGGCAGTCGGCGGCAGTCGCCGGGCCTCAACGAGCCGAACAGCACGTCCAGGCGCATCATCCGGTTCCAGCCGTTGGGGACGAGGGTGTTGCGCTTGAGGCGCTGGTGGAACGGGACGCCCTGTCTTTGCAGCCAGCGGAACCAGTCTTCGCCGACGAACTCGCGGTCGGCCAGCAGGGCGTCGATCCGGGCCGCGCCGAAGACGGCGAGGAAGCGCTCCATCAGGGCGATGCGCTCGGCGGTGCCGGAGTTGCCGGGCTTGTCCAGGACGCTCCAAAACACAGGCAGGGCGATGCCGTGGCAGGCGATCCCGAGCACGAGGAAGTTGATGTCCGTCTTGCCGAACTGCCAGTTCGTGCGGTCCATCGTCAGCCGCCAGGGGCCATCGCCGACCGGGCCGATGCGCACCAGCAGGCGGGCCAGGTCGTCGTAGCCGACCTCGAACGACCGGAAGAAGCGTTGCAGGCGCTTGTAGTGCGAGTCCACCTTGGCTTGGCCGGCGAAGCCGGTGGCCAGCTCGGCCAGGCTGACGCTGCGCACCTTGAGCAGCGCCAGCAGGAACTGGGCGAGGAAGCTTATCCTCGCGCCGTGCCAGGGCAGGTGTTCGGCCAGGACGGCCTTGAGTTCGTGGACCGGGTCGTTCGGGGAGGCTGTCATCGGGGCCAGAAAAAGCGGTTAGCTTACCCCATGGCAATCAATCAGTTAAATTTTTGTCCTGTACTTAG
>CAJPFN010000104.1 GCA_905339215.1 Rhizobiaceae bacterium | reverse complement strand
CTAGTGGACTGTAACACTTAATTCGGTAGTATCATCATGCCTGCGGAGGGCGTGATGAAACTCACGAAGAGCGAGCAGACTGAATTGCAGCGACAAGCCAGTGCCAGGAACGGTCGAGCGGATTCGGCGCGCCGTGCGCGGCTGGTACTGCTGCTGGCCGAAGGCTGCACTTGGGCGGAAATCCGGACCAAGCTTGATTGTGCCGACAGCTATATCAGTCGCTGGAGCCAGCGCTTTGAGGCCGAACGACTGGCCGGGCTGTTTGCTCGGCATGCGGGGCGCGAGCGCTACAAGGTCACTGATCGGCTGGAGGCACGCGTGTTGGCGTGGACAACCAAGCGCAAGCCGGCCGATGGATCGACCCACTGGTCCTCGCGCAAGCTGGCGGCTGAGCTGGGTGGTGATATCTCGCATATGACGGTGACGCGCATCTGGGCCAAGCACGCGTTGAAGCCGCACCGGCTCGAGGGCTACATCGCCTCGACCGATCCGGACTTCGAGACCAAGGCCGCTGACGTGATCGGTCTGTATCTGAACCCGCCGCAGCATGCGGCGGTATTCTGCGTGGACGAGAAGACAGCGATCCAAGCGCTCGATCGCAAAGATCCGGTGTTGCCGCTGTCGCCGGGACGCGCCGAACGACACGGCTTCGAGTACTACCGCCACGGCACGCTGTCCCTGTATGCCGCCTTTAACACCAAGACCGGCGAAGTGCTGGGCAAGACGGCCGAGCGCCACACCTCCGCCGAGTTCGTCGCGTTTCTCAATGACCTTGTGGTCAATCAACCGCGCGGCAAGGAGATCCACGTCATCGCCGATAACCTCTCGGCGCACAAGACCAAGCAGGTCGACGCGTTCCTGGCGGCGCACTCGAACGTTCATCTGCACTTCACTCCGACGTACTCCTCGTGGCTGAACCAAGTCGAACTGTGGTTCGCCAAGATCGAACGTGACGTGATCTCCCGTGGCGTATTCACCTCGGTGCCAGATCTGAAGAGGAAGCTCATGCGTTACATCCGCCAATACAACAAGCAGGCCAAACCCGTGAAATGGAAGTACTTCGATCCATCGCGCCGAATTACTCCCGATTCAATCGTTACAGTCCACTAG
>CAJPFN010000103.1 GCA_905339215.1 Rhizobiaceae bacterium | reverse complement strand
CGACCCCTATGTGTAGTTGCAAACTATGTGTATATGCAGTTTTACCGTTGAGGTCCGCCCAAAAGAGCTGTCACTTGGGACGAACCTCAACTACACATAGTTATAGCGCCTGAAGAAACTGCATCAATGCATCATCATCAGGATGGTAACGGCAACTTATTGTTTCCGGTGATTGGAGCCTTGCCAGTGCTTTATTCTTCATCGCCAAGTCGGCCTCTACATACCGATGGGTAGTGGTCGTGCTCTCATGCCCCAGCCATAATGCAATCACGTTAAACGCCACACCCGACTGCAGTAGATGCATGGCCGTGGTGTGACGAATGGTGTGTGGTGATATCTTTCGTTTGGAAAGACTGCTCATCGTTTGGGCTGCATGTTCGACTGCGAGGTTAAGTCGCTGCGTGACGTTAAATCGCGACATTCCCTGACCATCTCGATTTGGTAACAGAGGGGAATCAACGCTTAATGTTGGATTATGCTTTAGCCAAGCTCTGATTTCCTGGATCGTGCTTTTCCATAAAGGTGTCGAACGCTGCTTGCGGCCCTTGCCGCGTAAGTGGACACAAGCCGCTTCGCCCATGACGACATCGCCGACTTTGACGCCGATGATTTCAGAAACGCGCGCACCGGTGTTATAAAGCAGGGTCAGTAATAGATGGTCCCGCTGGGACGTCCAGGTTTCGCCGGCCTGACCCAAGATCGCCAACATTTCTTCACGACTCAAGAAGCCCAGCATAGGACGTTCGAATCGTTTCATGGGAATGCCCAACGCCTGTTCAATGACGAAAAATGACGATACATCGCGTCGGGCGGCGAATTTTAAAAATGCGCGTAAGGCTGTCAACCTCAAGTTCCGGCTACGCACTGCGTTGTGGCGTTGTTGTTCCAAATGATCCAGGAAAGCCAGGATCAAATCCGGCGTAATATCAGCCAGTTTCACTGCCGTTGGCATTTTCCCCAGGCGATGCCGGGTGAAATCCAGGAATAGCAGCATGGCATCCCGATACGAGGCAATCGTGCGCGGACTCATGGCGCGTTGATTGACCAGATATTCGGTAAAAAACTGCTGGACCAAAGCCGAGAAGGATATTGGATGGGGTGCTGTTGTTTCAGTCATGGCCCGCCTCCGGTAGCTGCGTAAAGGCTTCAAACCGATTGGCCGCCACAGCCATGAGCTCAGGAATGC
The DNA here is from genome assembly GCA_905339215.1 of Rhizobiaceae bacterium. GTDB lineage: Bacteria > Pseudomonadota > Alphaproteobacteria > Rhizobiales > Rhizobiaceae > DUSC01. The sequence continues at coordinate 2,294 of CAJPFN010000103.1, read as the reverse complement.
CCGTCAGATACCAGTACGTATTGGTGACCATGGCATGCCCGACATAAGTGGATAAAGCCAGCATCTGTCGGTCGACATCCATGCCTTGGGCTTGCCATAGCAGTATCCGGCGAACGACAAACGTATGGCGCAAGTCGTGAATGCGCGGGCCATGGTGGGCGCCCCGATTGATCCAGCCCAATTGGTTGCGTAATTGGATAAACACCCGATGAACCTGCCGAGAATCCAGTTTATGCCCGAGGAGTCGTCCCCGCGTACTGATAAAAAATGGCGTATCGTCCGTGACAGGGATATGGATGTTGCGTTGCGACCGATACTGTTTAAGCGCCTCTACAGTACTGGGATGAAGCGACACGTAGCGTGATTTGGCAAACTTGGTTTGCCGTATGGCGAGTATGCCAGCCTTTAGGTCGACATCAGAATCCAGTAAATGCAAGGCTTCGGAAATTCGCAGGCCTGTGGACGCGAGTAACCCGAACAATGTTTCGTAAGTGGTGCCTCGCAAGCCTGGAATAAAGGAATCCAGGTTATGCGCGGCGGCCAGCAAATCGATGATCTCCTGTTCAGTATAAATATGCGGAGCCAAGCGCTGGCCGACTCGGCCAAAGATGCTGTCATCAGGTACCTCGGTGCGCGGTTCAAATTGTTGTAGGTAGCGGCAAAAGGAACGCAGATTCTTCAGTCGCCTGGCCCATGTGGCAGGATCACCGGTATGACCCTGATCTTGCCGCGCCCAGTCTGCCATCATCTCGACGGTTAGCGGTTCTTTGGTGTTCAAAGTATCAATATAATGAGCAAAACTGATGATCGAGTAGCCGGGCGAACGCAAGCCAAAGCCCAGTCGCCGCCGTTCGCTCAAGTAATTTTCGGCACGGGTTGCCATTGTCATAACGGCATTCATGACACACTTCCAGGCCAAGGCAAGGCGATCGCCGCCAGGTTATGGCTGTCGAGTTTGGCGTAAACCAGTGTGGTATTGAGCGAGCGATGCCGCAAGACATCAGCCACTTCTTTGAGGGAACTGCCGCCTTCCAGGAGTCTGCTGGCCATGGTATGCCGAAGAAGATGCGAGCGCGTGTAAGGCAAACCCGCTCGCGCATAAGCCTGGCGGATTGATTTCCGGATCAGATCGGGCCCGACGGGTTGATCGCGTGGCGCCACGTTACGTACGAACACCGCACGATTGCTGGTGGGCGGCCGTTCATACTTCAGGTAATCGGCAATCGCTTGACCGGTAGCTGCTGGTAAGGGCATGACATCTTCACGCCGTCCCTTGGTGCCACGGAGTGTGATCGTCGCCGCCGACCAATCGATGTCATCCAGGCCAAGGTAAGCGATCTCGCTGCTGCGTAGGCCCAGATCCAATGCGCAATGCACGATGGCAGCCGTTCGGAGCACCGCCGGTCCATCATGCGCAAGCGCACCTAGCAAGCGTTCGACTTCGTTTTTGGTCAATGTCTTCGGGAGTGAGGCTTGTTGCCAGTTGGCCGGAAAACTGGTGACGCCGATCAGATGATGGACTGCATCGCCCAGGGTAGCACGATAGCGAAAATAACCGCGTAATGCCGCAACCGAGGCGCCGATACTGGCCGCCACACGGCATCGCGTGCTTTGGCTGGCTATGAACTGGCGAATCTGGCTGGGTTTGATCGCGGCAATCACCACTTCTCGATCAGCAAACTGCGCCAATAGCAGACAGCGAACGACAGCAAGATAGTGTTTACGTGTTCTGGCAGCGAGTCCACGCACATGGCTCATGTGGTCATCGAATCGTCGAAGCTCCTCGTCCACGGGCGTTTGGCCTATCGATGGATCGGCGATGATGGCATTGGCTCGCAGGATCCTCAGCAAATGTCCCAGCGCCGCATGTAAATCCTTGGCATCAGTGAATGCCGGTTGCTCACAGCAACAGCTCGGCAGATGCTCAGCCAGAAAATACTGGATTAGCCCTTCGTCGATGGTTTTGACATCAATCTGGCTCTCGGTGAGCCAGTGAGCAAAATGCGTCAGCCCGGCAAGGTAGTTATCAATGGTGTTAGATGCATAGCGGCAATCAAACAGATGCAGCATGAATGCATCAACGTGGGGTGCCAGTGGGCTATCAAGTAGCCAACTAGCGGTGTGGTGGTCAACGTACATCAGAATCTCCTGAGGTGGGTGAGATTCCACTTCAGGAAACAGATAAAACTATGTCAAGCTACTGATAAAGCATCTCGGCTCAAACCCAATCGCGGTCTATCTCTCAGGCAATAAAGATCAACAAGCTACACATAGTTTGCAACTACACATAGGGG